>JAGXGZ010000004.1 GCA_024636495.1 Roseobacter sp.
GTACAAAGCCGGATGGGTTTGAATTGTGCTCCTTTCAAGGCGATCAAATTCAGGACGATGACCTGCACGACAGAAGCCATCCGTGGGGCACATGATCCTCTTGAAGTTAACAGGATTACGCGGCTTGGGAGCTTTTTGCGTAAGGCGCGGTTGGATGAAATACCGCAGATTATTAATGTTTTACGGGGCGAGATGAGCCTTATTGGCCCCCGTCCTGACAGTTATGAACACGCCAAAACCTATGTTGATTTGGTCCCTGGTTATAAAGAACGTCATGTAATCCTTCCTGGTATCACCGGCTTGGCGCAGACCGAAGTTGGGTATGTAGAAGGTGTTGACGGAACACGCCTAAAGGTCGCCGCCGATCTAGAGTACATCCAGAATCGGTGCTTTCGCCTTGATACGTGGATTTTTTGGAGAACGCTTCAGACCGTGGCTTGTCGGCGCGGGGCCTGAAACACACGGGACGAAAGTCATCCGGTCGAATACTCAAAACCTGTCTGACCAATAAACGCGATCGTGTTCGCGAGAAACCAACATGAGCTGCAATAGATAAGCGACGCCCGCCAGCATGTGGGGGATAAGATGGCATGGTATGTCAGGTGATCTGCTAGACGCTCAGACTTTTTGAGCCCTCACATCACACAATGCTAAAACCAACAATGATTTGAACCCATCACTGTTAGCTCCGCTAACCGCCAGAACGTATGTGCGTTCAAGTATTCAGGCGTGTGTTTTCTTGGGGTCTCAGATCGGATTGATATTTGGACTAACCCATTGACAAAAAACGCCATATGACTTCAGCCAAGAATTGTGATAAGATGATAGTCGCTTTCTAGCGTCTAAAACCAACCTACCTAATTGTGACAAAACAAATAAAACTGGATTCTCCAAACGTGAAAAAAATCTTCATCACCGGCACCGCTGGCTTCATCGGTTTTCACCTCGCGCAGCTGTTGCTTGCCGAAGGCTTTCGCGTCCATGGTTTTGACGGCATGACGGACTATTATGATGTGACGTTGAAACAGCGCCGTCACCAGATACTGCTGCAGAACCCGCATTTTTCCATGACCGAAGGCATGCTTGAGGATGATGCGCTGATCACCCAAGTGACGGATGACTTTGCCCCTGATGTGATCGTGCACCTCGCTGGCCAAGCCGGTGTGCGCTACTCGCTTGAGAATCCGCGCGCGTATCTCGATAGTAATATCGTCGGAACCTTCAACGTGATGGAGGCCGCACGACGGCTGAAGGTCGATCATCTGCTGATGGCATCGACCTCGTCCGTTTATGGTGCCAATGAAGAAATGCCCTTTATCGAGACGGAAAAAGCCGATACCGCCCTCACTTTCTATGCCGCCACAAAGAAGGCGAACGAAAGTATGGCGCATTCCTACGCCCATCTGTGGGATTTGCCGACGACGATGTTCCGCTTTTTCACGGTCTATGGCCCCTACGGGCGTCCCGATCTTGCGCTGTTCAAATTTGTCGACGCGATCCTTGATGGACGTCCCATCGATATCTACAATCACGGGGACATGTACCGCGACTTTACCTATGTCACCGATCTGGTGCGCGGCATCCGGTTGCTGATCGACACGCCCCCCGTCCGCCCTGACAACCGCGAGGTGCCCGAAGGCGACAGCCTGTCGCCCGTAGCACCCTACAGAATCGTTAACATTGGCAATTCCGACAAAGTGCGTCTGCTAGATTTCGTCGACGCGATCGAGGAGGAGCTTGGTCAAAAGGCAATTCGCAACTACATGCCCATGCAGATGGGCGATGTGCCCGCCACTTGGGCCAATGCGGAACTGTTACAAACCCTGACGGGTTACAAACCCCAGACCGATATCAAGGACGGTATTCGGGAGTTTGTCGCCTGGTTCCGCGACTACTATGCCAAGTAGGTCTTAGACGAGGAGCTTGCGATGCCGACCCAGAAAGATGCCCCAATCGCCGTGATCGGCTTGGGCTATGTTGGGCTGCCTTTGGCCGTAGAATTCGGCAAGCAGCGCAAAGTTATTGGCTTTGACATAAATGCTACGCGTATCGCTGACTTGCGCGGCGGCAAAGACAATACGCTTGAAGTAGAGCCGGAGGAAATGGCTAAGGCCGCGCATCTGTCGTTTACGGATCAGGTGGCTGATATGGCTGACTGCACGATCTTCATTGTTACTGTGCCCACGCCAATTGATGCGCACAAACGCCCCGATCTAACCCCGCTGCTTAAAGCGTCTGAAACAATTGGCAAAGTTCTAAAGCGCGGCGATACCGTGATCTACGAGTCCACGGTTTATCCGGGTGCAACCGAGGAAGACTGCGTTCCAGTGCTCGAAAAAACCTCTGGGCTGATCTTTAACAAGGACTTCTTTGCCGGATACTCGCCTGAACGCATCAACCCTGCTGACAAAACCCACCGTTTGCCGAACATCGTCAAAGTGACCTCCGGCTCTACGCCGGAAATCGCGGATAAGGTCGATGCGCTTTATGCGTCGATCATCACGGCGGGCACGCATAAAGCCCCCTCAATTCGGGTGGCAGAGGCCGCCAAGGTGATCGAAAATACCCAACGTGACGTGAACATCGCGTTGATCAACGAACTGGCGTTGATCTTTAACAAGCTCGATATCGACACGCAGGATGTGCTTGATGCGGCGGGCACCAAATGGAACTTCCTGCCGTTCCGCCCCGGTCTGGTTGGGGGACACTGCATTGGCGTTGATCCCTATTATCTGACCCAAAAGGCGCAGTCTGTCGGCTATTACCCCGAAGTCGTTCTTGCGGGGCGCCGGATCAATGACGGTATGGGCTGTTATGTGGTCAGCCGTACCGTCCGCGAAATGATTGCGCGCGATATCCCTGTAAAAGGTGCGCGCGTGCTTGTGATGGGCTTGGCCTTTAAGGAGAACTGCCCGGACCTGCGCAACACCCGCGTGGTGGACATCATGAAAGAACTTGAGAGCTATGGCATAGATGCCGATATCCACGATCCTTGGGTTGATGCGGCCGAGGCCCAGCGCGAATACGGATTAGATATGACCGTTAAACCCGATCCGGAAATCTATGATGCTGTGATCGTCGCTGTGGCCCATGATGCGTTCTTGGGGGAAGAAAATATGGCGTTTTACGCCAAGCCAAATTCGGTGATCTTTGATGTCAAAGGTATCTTACCGCGACACCTTAAAGCACTTAGGCTTTAGGCAAATTCAATTCAGGTAACACCTAGGCCGTAATTGGCGTGTTTTCGCCCTGTGGCACAGGGGTTTCGCCACTGACCGCATCAAGTTTGCGCCGTGGCCAGACCACTTCGACCACCGCACCCAATTGCGGGCTGCCGGAGTTCGCCATCCCGTCTGATCCGTTTGCAAAAGTAAGCTCGGCCCCGGAGCGTTCCAGCAGGGTCTTGGCGATAAACAGTCCAAGGCCCATCCCTTCATATTCAGGCCGTTCGGTTGAAGCTTTTTCAGCCGGGCGTCTGCGCATGAACGGGTCGCCGATCCGGCCAATCAGATGCGGGGGAAACCCCTTGCCATCATCCAGGATGCGGACGGACACTTGGGTTTCTGTCCAGTTTGCCTCGATCCAGACGGTGGTATGGGCAAAATCGACAGCGTTTTGAATCAGATTGCGCAAGCCATGAATAATCTCGGGCTTGCGCAGGATCGACGGTTGGGTTGTCGTCAGGCCGGCTGCTTCTGCGTGCAAGAATTCAATCGTCTTGCCGCGGCCACGGTGCGGCTCTGCCGCCTCCTCCAGCACGGCGATCAGCGGCGCTTGGCGCAAATGCAAATCGTCTTTGCCTGCGCGTCCCATGTCGCGCAGAATGTCACGGCAGCGGTCCGCCTGATCACGGATCAGGGCGGCATCTTCGGCAAGATCGGGCCTATCGCTAAGCTCGTCCAGCAGTTCGGTGCTGACCAGTTTGATGGTCGCAAGCGGCGTGCCAAGCTCATGCGCTGCGGCGGCAACCACACCGCCCAGATCGGTTAGCTTTTGTTCACGCGCCAGCGCCATTTGCGTCGCGACCAGCGCATCGGACATCGAATGGATTTCAGTCGTAACCCTGCGCGAATAGGACGTCGAAAACAGGATCGAGATCACAAGGGCCACCCAATGCCCGAACACGAAGATCCCCGGAATTTCCAGCGACCCACCATTTTGTGCGATCAGGGGCAGATGATACAGCGACAACAGCGTCGCAAGAATGATCGCTGTTCCACACAAGATCACAGTCGATCTTAGGCTTAGGGCGGTGGCAGAAATCGTCACGGGGCCCAAAAGCAGCAGGCAAAACGGATTGTGCAAGCCGCCAGTCAAAAACAGCAAAAAGCTAAGTTGCAGCAGATCGAACATCACCATCGACAAGTTTTCATATTCGGAAAGGCGCTTGCTTTCCGGGAACACGAAAATGGCAACCAGATTACCCACAAGCGATACGCCGATCGCCAAATAACACAGCCCCAGTTCAAGCTGCAGGCCAAACATCCGCTCTGCCACAGTGATCGCAGTTAACTGCCCGGCGATGGCGACCCAGCGAAGCACAATCATGGTGCGCAGTCTGATCCAGTTTGCACGGGTACGATCGCCCAAGGGTCTGATTGTGGCCTGCGTCATCGGCGCACCTTTTCAATTTCGTTCATTGCATAGATAGCACGCATGCTTAGGTCTGCTATAAACAGGGATCAAGAGCACCAATTGGCGCAGGAGAAAGATGATGACCAGGATAATTGCGATTTGTGCGGCAATTGCTGCACTGGGGTTCATGGCAATCACCTATGTCGTCGGTTTTGGCTCTGGTGATGATGATAAATACGCCCAGTGCAAAAATTCGGCAGTCGCTGGGGGTGCCGATCTGGGTGGCCCGTTCGAGTTGGTAAATGCTGCCGGGCAAACCGTGACCGATGTTGATGTGATTACCGAACCCAGCTTGTTATATTTTGGCTATACCTTTTGCCCTGACGTGTGTCCGCTTGACGTGAGTAGAAACGCCGCTGCAACCGATGTTCTGGAAGAGCGTGGCATGTCCCTTACGCCGATCTTTATCTCGGTCGATCCGGCCCGAGACACCCCCCAAGTGGTCGGCGAATTTGCGGATAATATGCACCCCAAGATGATTGGTCTGACGGGATCACCCGAACAGGTCAAAGCCGCCAGTGAAACCTATCGGACCTATTACAAAGCGCATGAAGCCGTGGATGACTATTATCTCGTTGATCATTCGACGTTCAGCTATCTTGTCATGCCCGGCGAGGGGTTCGTTGACTTCTTTCGGCGCGAAATCACCCCGGACCAGATGGCCGATACAATCGGCTGTTTCATTGAAAACCAGTAGAAAATTTGACCTGCCCGATGCCGCGCTACATAGCATGGTATGGATATGACAACGAACCCGATAACCGTGAGGCACAAAATGGCTGAGGATAAGGCGCTTGATCTGGGTGAAGATCGGTCTTTGCTGTTGGTAGACGATGACGAGCCATTTTTGCGGCGCTTGGCCAAAGCCATGGAAAAGCGCGGATTTGAAGTGGAAACGTCTGGCTCTGTCGCGGGGGGCAGCGCTATTGCTACCGCACGACCGCCGGCTTATGCCGTAATCGACCTTCGGCTTGAAGACGGGAATGGCTTGGACGTGGTCGAAGTCTTGCGCGAAAAGCGCCCTGACGCCCGCGTCGTTGTTCTAACGGGATATGGTGCGATTGCGACGGCGGTTGCTGCGGTCAAGATCGGTGCGACGGACTATCTTTCAAAACCAGCAGACGCCAATGACATCACCAATGCTCTTTTGGCGAAGGGGGATGATTTGCCGCCTCCGCCAGAAAACCCCATGAGCGCGGATCGCGTGCGGTGGGAGCATATCCAGAGGGTCTATGAACTGTGTGATCGGAATGTGTCCGAGACCGCCCGCCGCCTGAACATGCACCGCCGGACCTTGCAGCGCATTTTGGCCAAAAGAAGCCCGCGTTAGGGTCTAGATATCGTAGCGCTTGCTGATCTTGTCCACGACCTGACCGGATGCAAGCGTTACACCTTGATCAAAATGCCAGTCGCGGAATCCCCGGCTTTGATAATATGTCAGCCCGCCTGTGTTATCTGCCCGAATGGTCGCATTGATCCAAACATAGCCCAAAGCTTTTGCTGCGGCTGTTGTTGCATCAAATAGGGCTGATCCGATACCCAGCTGGGTCCGCCCAACCTGAACAAACGTGGCGATATCGCAAGATTCCGTTGGCAACTCGGTATGGGGGCCAATCCATTGAAAACCGACAACCGTTTCGGTGTCATCCAAAGCGACTTGCCATGCGCTTTTCCCCGGGTTTGCCGCCATACGTTCGAGCAGGTCATCACCGGTAATTGGTCTTGTCATCGCGGTCGTCCCACCGATTTCGATAATCTCGTTCAAAAGCCGCGCCATGTGCGGGGCATCCAGTGGAATAGGATTTCTGACCTTGATCATTATACGTCCTTTAGCAAACTTGCATGGCGTTCGGTAAAATCGTTGCGTGTCTCAACGGGAGGGCGCAACACAATGGTAAGCCCCGCCAGAACGGCAGGGTCCGGTTTACCGAAAAATTTGGTGGCCTCGTCATTGGAAAATCCCGCGATCTGAGTGGCCTCCATCCAGGCGCTTATCTTATCGGCTTTTTTGATCTGCTGTTTGATGGTCTTTGGCAGGGCAGCGGGCAGCCCGAACCTGATGTGTATCGCAGCCATCAACCGTTCATCTAGCGCGCCATAGCCGGGCCCGACCGCGGCCTTAACGGGCGAAATCATGTCACCGATAACATATTCAGGCGCGTCGTGCAGCAACGCGGCCAATTGCCATTTCACCGCTGCTTTGGGATTCAGGCGGGTAAAAAGCGTCTCTACCAATAGCGAATGTTCAGCAACGGAATAAGCATAGTCGCCCATCGTTTGGCCATTCCATCGCGCGACAAACGCCAAACCATGAGCGATATCTTCGATCTCAATATCGACTGGCGTGGGGTCCAGCAGGTCAAGCCTGCGGCCAGATAACATGCGCTGCCATGCACGGGGCTGTTGCGCCATTCAATTGCTCCATCGTTCAGGGTCGGGCTAACTTCCCATGAAGCAAACAATCATGAAACCGGAAATGCACGAAAGCAAAACCTACGTTGAATGCTGCGCAATGATGTATAAAAATAACAGGTATTTACCTGCGTCACCAATGACCGTTGAGATTGTAGAACTAAAGTGCTACGCGACTGGCAAATATTCGACTTTTTGAACAAAGGAAGCCACATGGCCAACGATTATATCGTTAAAGACATTAACCTTGCCGCATACGGCCGCAAGGAACTTGATATTGCCGAAACAGAAATGCCAGGCCTGATGGCGCTGCGCGAGGAATACGGCGAGAAAAAGCCGCTTAAAGGCGCGCGCATCGTGGGTTCGCTGCACATGACGATCCAGACGGCTGTTCTGATCGAAACACTCAATGCTTTGGGTGCAGACGTGCGCTGGGCATCGTGCAACATCTTCTCGACCCAAGATCACGCTGCGGCTGCGATTGCTGCTGGCGGCACACCTGTTTTCGCGATCAAAGGTCAGTCGCTGGAAGAGCATTGGGATTATCTTGATAAATCCTTCATGTTCGAGGATGGCCCGAACCTGATCCTTGATGATGGTGGCGATGCGACATTGTACATCCTGTTGGGTGCCCGCGCCGAAGCAGGCGAAGAAATCATCCCCGTGCCAGAATCCGAAGAAGAGGTCGCAATCAAAGCGCAGATCAAAAAGCGTATGGAAGCGTCCCCGGGTTGGTTCACCAAAATGCGTGACCAGATCAAAGGTGTTTCCGAAGAAACAACCACAGGCGTTCACCGCCTGTATGAACTGGTTAAGAACGGCCAGTTGCCTTTCCCTGCGATCAACGTAAACGACAGCGTTACCAAGTCGAAGTTCGACAACAAGTACGGCTGTAAAGAATCGCTGGTCGACGGTATCCGCCGCGCCACCGACACCATGATGGCCGGTAAAGTTGCGGTTGTTATGGGTTACGGCGACGTTGGCAAAGGCTCCGCTGCATCGCTGGCCGGTGCCGGTGCCCGCGTTAAAGTGACCGAAGTCGACCCTATCTGCGCGCTGCAAGCCGCAATGGACGGTTTCGAAGTTGTTCTGTTGGAAGACGTTTTGGCAACTGCTGACATCTTCATCACCACAACTGGCAACAAAGACGTCATCCGGATCGAGCATATGCGCGAGATGAAGGATATGGCGATCGTTGGAAACATCGGTCACTTTGACAACGAAATTCAGGTTGCCGCGTTGAAGAACCACAAATGGACCAACATCAAAGAACAGGTAGACATGATCGAAATGCCAAACGGCAATCGCATGATCCTGCTCTCGGAAGGTCGTTTGCTGAACCTTGGCAACGCCACGGGCCACCCTTCGTTTGTGATGTCCGCGTCCTTTACCAACCAGGTCTTGGCGCAGATCGAGCTGTGGGAAAACAACGGCAAGTATAAGAACGAAGTGTATATTCTGCCCAAGCATCTGGATGAAAAGGTTGCACGTTTGCACCTTGACCGTATCGGCGTGAAGCTGACGCAGCTTAGCAACGAACAGGCATCCTATATCGGCGTATCCGCCGATGGCCCGTTCAAGCCAGAGCATTATCGTTACTAATTCAGGTCAAATCGCCTGAGATAGCGCCGCCTGAACATCCGTTCGGGCGGCGTTTCTTTTATCTTACATCGCGACCTTGGTTCAGGATGATCACATTCCCGCTTGAGACATCCCCGGCGGGCGAGATCAGAAAACCCACCCACGCGGCAATCTCGGACGGTTGCATCGCACGGCCATGCGGCATCTGCGCGATGGCTTTTGCCAGCACTTCTTCGCTGACCACACCGAACAGCGGCGTTTCTGTCATCGCGGGCGCGATGGAATTCACGGCAATCTTGTCGGTGGCATAGCGTCGGGCCAGATCCTTGGTCAGCGTATCAAGTGCAGCCTTTGATGCGCGGTAGTGCGGCGGATCGAAGGCGTCGAAATTATACGCCCCGTTCGAGCTGATATTGACGATCTTGCGCACACCCTCGCGCCCCGCCATCAGCTTGATCGCCGCCTGACAGCAGTGAAACGCACCCGAGAAATTCAGCGCCATCTGACGCTCGAACTCTGCCTCGGGGATATCTGGGAATTCCGACATGAAACAGGTGCCGGCGTTGTTCACCAGCGCATCTACACCGCCATGCTGCGCCTTGATCCGGTCAAACGCGCTGGCAATCGCACCGGCGCTCGTCAGATCGACGGTCATTCCCTCGAATCTGTTACGGGCCATGCTGTTCAGGCCTGCTTCATCAATGTCGAACCCAATGACGTGAAACCTATCCCCAACCAGACGATCCACAATGGCCCGCCCCATACCTCCGGCGGCCCCGGTTACGACTGCAATCTTTGTCATCTTTCCCCCATGGCTTTTGATCTTCTGTCACGCTATCAAAATAGATGTAAACGCATGTATTTCACCATGCAAGGAGAGCACGATGCCCATTCGCCCCGCCCGCCGGATCACCGACACCAGCCCCAAGAATTTCGGCATGTTCGCAAAGGCTGTGGGGATGGAGGGCGATTTGATCCATCTGGAACTGGGAATGCCTGCCGAAGACACGCCGCAGCATATCAAGGATGCGACGATTGCGGCGTTGCAGGGCGGTGCCGTGCATTATTCGGACCTGCGCGGCTTGCCCGAACTGCGGCAGGCGCTTGCCGACAAGCTCAATCGGCAGAACGGCATGGATGTAACGGCAGATAATGTGTTGATCACCAACGGCCTCACGCAGGGGTCATTTGCCGCCTTCATGGCCTTTCTTGATGACGGAGACGAGGCGCTGCTGCTTGCCCCCTATTACCCCCAACACATCGGCAAGGCCGAACTTGCGGGTGCAAAAGTGACCATTGCGCCGCTGGATGCTGAGGACGGGTTTTCCATCAAACGCGCCCTGATAGAGCCGCATATCACCCCTGCGACCCGCGTTATCGCGCTGATTAATCCCTGCAATCCGACGGGGCGCATCTACACCCGCGATGAACTCCAGATCATTGCCGATCTGGCGCAAGAACACGATCTTCTGGTGATCTCGGACGAGGTGTATGAAGAGATTACCTATGACGCGCAGCACATATCAATCGCGTCACTGCCCGGGATGGCGGAACGCACGATTTCAATGTTCGCCTTTACCAAAGCCTATGCGATGGATGGTTGGCGTTTGGGTTATGTCGTCGCCGACAGCGCGCTGATGGGGCCGCTGATGAAGATCACCACGAACGAAGTGACCCATGTAAATACCTTCATCCAACACGGCGCGCTGGCGGCGGTGACAGGCGACCCTGCCGTGCTGGCAGGCATGGTCGCGCGGGATCGTGAACGCCGCGATCTGGTGGTCGGTCGGCTGAACCAGATGCCCGGCGTGACCTGCGCCCCGGTTGAAGGGACGATCTATGCCTTCCCAAATATCAGCGCTACGGGGCTGAATGCGCAGGACTGCGCCGACCGGCTGCTGGCTGAAACGGGCGTGGTTGTCGAGGCAGGCAGTTTCTATGGCGATGCGGGTGAAGGGCATCTAAGGGTGTGCTTTGGCTGCGCCGAGATTGACGTGTTGACTGATGCGATGGACCGGATGCAGCGCTTTTTCAACAGTCTCTAAATAAGAGGCTTCAGTGCTTCGAACAGCCTGTCGACATGCGCTGGTGTTGTGATGACACCGGGCGATAGCCGCAGGATTTGCCCCCTGCAATCGACATGGATGTTCTGCCCCCGCAACGTGCCAACAAGCGCCTGCGCATCCGTGGATTTCGGTAGCTGGACCATCACCGATCCACCGCGCCGCGCGTCCTCGGGCGGGGTTGCCAGCATAAGCCCGGCATCGTCCGCCAATGCAATAATCTGATCGGTCAACGCGCGATTATGCGTCAGCAGATCGGTCTGCCCTGCATGCCAACGCAAGGCTGGTATAGACCCTAAACAAGCCATAACGGACGGTGTGCCATGGTCGAACCGCCGCGCGTCGGGGGCGTAGGCGAACGCATCCAGATCCCACGAGAACGGATTGTCCTGCGAAAACCAACCACGCAGTTCGGGCGTGACCTGATCCATCAGGCCAGCGTCCATCTGGATGATCCCGGCCCCTGGCGTTCCGCAAAGCCATTTGAGGCTGGTGGAAATCACGAAATCTGCCGGATGATCGTTCAGTGAGAACGGGATAATCCCGATGCCTTGGGTCAGGTCCACCCCGACCAGAGACCCCATCTCACGTCCATGCGCGATCAGCCGGCCCAGATCACAGCGGTGCGAACTGGTCGAGGTGACGAAAGTCAGCAATGCCAACCCCACATCCGGCCCCCACGCGTCGATCATGTCATCATCCGTGACCCAGAACGCGCCGTCGCGCACCGAAACGGTGTGCAGGGTAAACCCCATCCGGTCCGCCAGCCCGTTCAGCAGGAAATGCAGGGACGGAAAGCAATCAGCCGCCACCAGCACGCGTTTGCCGCGCAATTGACCGTCAGGCAGGCCACCGAGGATGGAATAAAGCGCGACCGTCACATTATCGGCGCTGGTCAGCGTGCTGTCTGGCGCATCGATCAGCCCCCGCCAGAGAGACAGAAACTCTTGCCGCTGCTGCAGCACCGTCGGCCATTGCGCGTCGTCCGGCTGACCCCAGGCAACCGCGAAACTCGCCAGTGCCCCCGCCATGTCTTGCGCCTTGTTCGGATATTGGCCGATGGAGTGATACAGAAAATAAGCGTGATCGGTCATTGGCAGCCCCAAAATGTTGGCCTCACTATGCCAGATGCAATTTTAGTTGCAAACGCATATAACGCTGCCTAGCATCTTCCTATCACACACCAAAGGGGAGCGATGAAGATGAGCGGCGCAGATACACTGACGAACCTGGCGATGATGTTGGCCTCTGGCAGCGTTGAAGTCGTGGATTGCACGGGCACACTGGGCCCCGACACGCCTATCCTTCAACTGCCCGAGGATTTTGCCAAGAACACCCCCAAGGTCGAAATTCACAAAATCAGCGAATACGACAACGACGGCCCGTTCTTTGCCTGGAACTGGATGAAGCTGGGCGAACATTCCGGCACCCATTTCGACGCGCCGCATCACTGGATCACCGGCAAGGATTACGAAGACGGGTTCACCGACACGCTGGATGTGCAGCGGCTTGTCGCGCCGGTCAATGTCATCGACTGTTCAAAGCAGTCTGCCGAAGACGAGGATTTCCTGCTGACCGCCGATGGCGTGAAAGCTTGGGAGGCGGAACATGGCGAGATCGGCAAAGGCGAATGGGTCGTCATGCGTACCGATTGGGACAAGCGCGCGAACGACGAGGCCAAGTTTTTGAACGCCGATGATACCGGCCCGCACAGCCCCGGCCCGACGCCTGATTGCATCGACTATCTGCTGTCCAAGGGGATCGTTGGCTGGGGCACGCAATGTATCGGCACAGATGCGGGACAAGCGGGCGGGATGGAACCGCCCTATCCAGCGCATAACCTGCTGCACCGGGACAACTGCTTTGGTCTGGCGAGCCTTGCAAACCTTGATAAGCTGCCTGCCAAAGGGGCGATCCTGATTGCCGCCCCGCTCAAGATTCAGCGCGGCACCGGCAGCCCGATCCGCGCGCTTGCCTTGGTCCCTAAAGGCTGAAAATCCGCCCGCGCGACCGCAGGAAGGACACGCAAATGACTGTGAAACAGACGCTTCAGCCGCTCGACCAGCTGGGCCTCGATAATTTTGCGCCCTACCTCATGAATCGCATTATGGGGCGCTATAATGCGGCCTTGCAGGAAGAAATGGCAAAATTGGGCCTGACCACGCCCCAAATGCGTGCGCTGGCGGTTTTGTCGGTGCGTGATGGCATCCTGATCCGCGAACTGGCGGTCTATGCGGTTGTGCAACAATCGACCCTAAGTCGGGGCCTTGATGGGCTTGCGCAGGGCGGGCTGATCCGGCGCGAACCAGATCCCGACGATAGCCGCGCCACCCGTATTTACCTGACAGACGAAGGCCGCCGCGCCTATGAACGGCTGTGGCCGCATATGTCGGACGCCTATGATGCGATGTTCGCCGGGATTGGGGACAGCGATAAACGCGCCTTTGTGGGTACATTGCAGAAGATGTTGAAAAACATCCGCAAGCACGATTTCTAAGGGAATAAGATGGCTGAACGATCCTTCAAAAAAGAGGTAGAGCATCTGCGCAAAGGCGACGGAGATGTGTTCACCGGCGAAGGCATTCTGGCGATCACCAAGGCGTTGCTGGAAAACGGCGTCGGTTATGTGGGTGGCTATCAGGGTGCGCCGATCAGCCACCTGATGGATGTGCTGGCCGACGCGCAGGATTTGCTTGGCGAACTTGGCGTCCGGTTCGAGGCGAACGCAAGCGAAGCCGCCGCCGCGGCGATGCTGGCCGCGTCCGTCCACTATCCGATTCGCGGTGCCGTGACCTTCAAGGGGCCAGTGGGGGTGAATGTTGCCTCTGACGCGCTGGCAAACCTCAGCTCCTCCGGTGTCACGGGGGGTGCGCTGGTCATCGTGGGCGAGGATTACGGCGAGGGATCGTCGATCATGCAGGAACGGTCCCACGGCTTTGCGATGAAATCGCAATTCTGGATGCTGGACCCGCGCCCCAACCTGCCCAGCATTACCAAGGCTGTGAAAGACGGGTTTGAACTGTCCGAGGCCAGCAATACCCCCGTGATGCTGATGGTGCGCATCCGGTCTTGCCACGTCACCGGCAGCTTTGAGACGCGCGATAACGTTCCCCCGCTGCTTTCCGTGCGTGACGCGCTGTCGAACCCGCGGAGTGACTTCGCCCGCGTCGTCTTGCCCCCGATGAGCTATCTTCACGAGCAGGACAAGATCAGGAACCGTTGGCCCGCCGCCGAAAAGTACATCATCGACAACAAACTGAACGAAGTCTTTGGTCCCCAAAAGGCACCGCTTGGCATCGTTGTGCAGGGGGGCATGTATAACGGCGTGATCCGCGCGTTGCAGCGTCTGGGGTTGGCGGATATCTACGGCAACAGCGAGGTGCCGCTCTATGTATTGAACGTCACTTATCCGCTTGTTAGAGACGAATTTGACGCGTTCTGCAAAGGCAAGGATCACGTTCTGGTGGTCGAGGAAGGGCAGCCCGATTTCATCGAACAACAGCTTGGCAGTTTCCTTTACAAATCCCGCAGCAGTGTAAACCTGCACGGCAAGGACATGCTGCCGATGGCTGGCGAATACACCGGTCAGGTGATGCTGGATGGCATCACCGCATTTCTGAAAACCGCAGCGCCCGATATATTGCCCGGTAAGGTGCGCGCACCCAATGCCGAAGTGCCGCAGATCCCGGATTTGTCCAAAACCGTACCGATCCGCCCGCCGGGGTTTTGCACCGGCTGCCCCGAACGCCCCATCTTTGCCGCGATGAAGCTGACCGAACAGGAACTGGGCAAGCACCAGATCAGCGGCGACATCGGCTGCCATCTGTTTGCAGCACTGCCCCCGTTTGAAATCGGCGGGTCGACAATGGGCTACGGCCTTGGCCCTGCGTCCAATGCTGCGTTTGATGGGGGCGGGGAACGGCGTGCGATCTCGATCCTCGGCGATGGCGGGTTCTGGCACAACGGGCTGAGTTCTTCGATCGGGAATATGGTGTTCAACAAGTCTGACACCGTGGCGGTGATCGTCGACAATTACTATTCTGCCGCGACGGGCGGACAGGATGTGCTGTCGAGCCGCGCGAAAAACGACACTAAATCGACGAATAACCCAATTTCGGCCGCGCTCAGGGGTGTTGGTGTCGAATGGATCCGCCAGATCGACCGGACCTATGACGTGGGCAAAGTCCGCGAGGTTCTGCGTGAGGCGCTAACTACAGATTACGCCGGGCCAAAAGTCATCGTTGCGTCGTCCGAATGTATGCTGAACAAGCAGCGGCGCGAAAAACCACTGCGCAATCAGGCGATCAAGGAAGGGCGGCGGGTCGATATCCCCCGCTTTGGCGTTGATCCCGATGTATGCACCGGTGATCACGCCTGCATCCGCCTGTCGGGTTGTCCGTCGCTGTCGCTGAAAAAGCTGGACGATCCCCTGCGCGATGACCCCGTAGCCCATATTGACCAGACCTGTGTCGGCTGTGGTAACTGTGGCGAGGTGGCGGATACCGCTATTCTATGCCCGTCATTCTATCAGGCCGATGTCGTGCATAATCCCACGGGGTTTGAGGCATGGCGTGCCAAACAGCGCGGCAAGGTGATCGGTTGGCTGCAATCGCGCCGTGCAGCGAAACGGCTGGCACTATGAACGCCTTGCTACCTGGACAGCGGCAAGACGCCCGCATGGCGCAGATCACCAAGCTGGCGGTGATGGCCGTTGGCGGGCAGGGCGGTGGCGTACTGACCAATTGGATCGAAACGCTGGCCCGCGCCCAAAGCTATGATGTGCAGGCGACCAGCGTTGCGGGTGTCGCGCAGCGCACAGGTGCGACGATCTATTACATCGAGATGACGCCCAAGACCGCGCAACAGCCGATCTTTGCCCTTGCGCCCTCGGCAGGTGACGTCGACATCCTGATCGCGGCCGAGATGATGGAGGTGGGCCGTGCCGTGCTGCGCGGTTTTGTGACGCCGGACCGGACCACGCTGATCGGATCGACCCATCGCGCCCTTGCCGTGTCGGAAAAGACGGTGCCGGGTGACGGGATCGCCAACGCCGACGAAGTCCGCGCCGCCGCTGAAATCGCTGCACAGAGACTGATATTAGCGGATATGGAAGCGCTAGCCGTGGCCCAAGGCTCCGTCATTTCCGCGACACTTTTCGGGGCGCTTGCCGCATCGCAAACGTTACCCTTTCCCCGTGATGCATTCGAAAATGCCATCCGCAGCAGTGGAAAGGGGGTGAAGGCGAGCCTGCGCGCCTTTGCAGCCGGATTTGACGCTGCAACGCACGGCGAGGCAATGCTTGAGGCCCCCCAGAAATCGACGCCCCATATCACTGGGCCAAAGGATAAACTTGCTGAATGGCAAAATCTAACGGGTCGGATTGAACGTTTGCCAAAGCCCGTGCAAGCGATGGCTTTGGCCGGATTGCGCAAGGTGGTCGATTTTCAAGACGGCCCCTATGGCGCGGCCTATCTGGATCGGTTAGATGCAATAAATGCCAGTGATAGTGACGCATTTGACTGGCATCTTAGCATCGAGGCCGCGAAATATATCGCCAACGCGATGGCGTATGACGACATCATCCGTGTGGCCGATATCAAAACGCGCGGCCCCCGGTTTGATCGGATCCGCGGTGAGATGGGCGCGGCATCGGGTCAGGTGATGCAACTGACCGAATACTTCCATCCCCGTGCAGAGGAGATTGCAGGGCTTATACCCGCATCCCTTGGCAAACGGTTTGAAGCGAACCCCAAAGTGATGGCGCGACTGGATCGTTGGTTTGGCAAGGGGCGTCGTTTGCGCACTGATAGCCTTCCCGCGTTTGTTCTGCTGCACGTGCTGGGTGGGCTGAAATCCTACCGCCTGAAAACGCACCGTCACGCTGTTGAAATGACCCATCTTGATACGTGGCTGGACCGGGCCCTTGCGCCATTGAACGATGATTATACTTTGTCGGTCGAGCTGATCAAATGCCGCCGTCTGATCAAGGGATATTCCGATACCCACGCGCGGGGGCTGACAAAGTTCGACACGGTTATGAACGCCGCCGATCTGCTGAAAGGGCGCGATGATGCCGCACAATGGATCGCCCGCCTGCGCGAAGCAGCCCTTCAGGATCCCGAAGGCAAGGCACTTTCCGGCGCGTTAGAGACTGTCCGCAGCTTTGCCTAGCGCAAACCTTGCAACTTCAACAAACCGCCCGTCCGTATCCTCACCACATAGGGTCAGGCTATCGATGACAAAGGGTTGCGGTATCATATTGCCCAGATAATCCATCGCTGCCTCGCGGACGGGTTGCAGATCCGCTTCGGCAAGCGGGCCGGTCAGGGTAATGTGAAAGCGGAAATGCTCCATCACATGCGGATAACCCCATTCCCGCAAGTACTGCCGTTGCTGTGGCGAAAGTTGCGGTCTGTTCTTACGTGCATATTCCGCGTCTGTCATCGGCGCGCGAAAGCCGTCCAGCGTCTTGACCGTAGCTGCAGCAAGGTCCCCTAGCGCGTCCACGTCCCCGACAGTTGTCAGCGCCAGAAACCGACCGATCTGGGACAGCGCCAGACCGTCAAGTTGTACCGCGTCGCGACCGGCGCAGAACACCGTAAGCGCTTCTGCCAGCCCTGCCTCGCTTGTGCCATCCGCCAGAAAAAACGGGGCCTTCACAGTCCCGTGCAGCCCGTATTTGCGGGGTCTGTCAGTCGCTTTTGCAACGTCCACCGCAAGCGCGGGATGCGCCACAGCGATACCTCGCGCAACGTCCCACCCCAGCCAGGCGGCACCCAAGCGGGCCAGATCACCGGGCGGGGGGGTGTAATAGATGGCGTATCTGTTGAACATGGCGGTAATCCTTCCGGCGCAAACTAACCCCGGAAAGGTGGCAGTTTAAAGATAGCGGTTTACCAGATTTTCCAGCGCTTCCTGTCGCCCCGATGCGGGTTGCGGGTTCAGGCCATCAGCCTTGACCTGCGCGTTGATCGTCTCAAGATCGCTTTGCAGCAAGCCCTGACCGCGCGCCGATCCCCATCCGGCATACCGCGCGGCGCGTGCGTCTTCCAGCTTGCCGTCTTCCAGCATCGCGGCAGCGGCTTTCAGGCCCCGCACGCAGACATCCATCGCACCGACATGGGCCAGGATCAGATCTTGTGCATCAAGCGATTGGCGGCGCAGCTTTGCGTCGAAATTGGTGCCGCCTGTCGTGAATCCGCCCGCTTTTAGCACTTCGTAATAGGCGAGCGCCACCTCGGGGACCGAGTTCGGGAATTGATCGGTATCCCAACCAGACTGGTAATCGTTCCGGTTCATGTCGATCGACCCAAAGATGCCAAGCGCAGAGGCCAGCGCAAGCTCGTGCTCAAACGAATGCCCGGCCAAGATCGCGTGGCCCTGTTCGATATTGACCTTCACCTCGCCCTCAAGGCCGAAATCCTTGAGGAAACCGTAGACCGTAGCGACGTCATAGTCGTACTGGTGTTTCGTCGGTTCCTGCGGTTTAGGCTCGATCAGGATCGCGCCCTTGAAGCCAATCTTATGCGCATAATCGACGGCCATTTGAAGGAAGCGGCCCGCCTGTTCGCGCTCGCGCTTCATGTCGGTGTTCAGCAAGGTTTCATAACCTTCGCGACCGCCCCAAAGAACGTAGTTTTCGCCGCCCAGTTTGTGCGTAACGTCGATACATTCCTTCACCGTCGCGGCGGCATAGGCAAACACATCAGGGTCGGGGTTCGTCGCAGCACCGGCCAAATAGCGGCGGTTGGAAAACAGGTTTGCGGTGCCCCAAAGCAGTTTAGTCCCTGTTTCTTCCATTTTAGAGCCGAAATAATCGGTAATCTCATGCAGGCGCGCAGTGCTTTGTGCAAACGTATCGCCTTCGGGGCGTACATCGGCGTCGTGGAAACAGAAATACGGCTGGCCCAAGATCTTGAACATGTCAAACGCGGCATCCGCCTTGATTTTGGCATGGTCCATCGTGTCGCCGAACCACGGGCGCAGGAATGTCTGCCCGCCAAACGGATCGCCGCCTTCCCAGGCAAAGCTGTGCCAATACGCGACGGCAAAGCGCAGATGCTCGGCGATGGTTTTGCCCATCAGCACCTCATCAGGGTTGTAGCTGCGATAAGCGAAATCATGGGTCGCGTCGGGATCAAAGGTGATTGTCGGAATGCCGTCGAAAAAGTCAGTCATGGGTGGGATCCTTTGATGTGGTTCAGCGCAGGTCTTTGACTGCGCGATATGTCTCGGAATAGCGGGCGTGCGCGTCAGCAAAGGCGTGGACCAAGCTGGGATCAGGCTCTATTAAATGCGATATTGGGGGTGGTACGGCAAGGGCGGCCCCTTCACCGGTTGCGGCCATCCGGCCCAGACGGGCAGCGCCAAGGGCGGCGCCAAAGTCACCGGCCGCGGGCAGTTGGATCGGCATGTTCAGCGAAGTGGCAATTGCTTTCAGCCAATAGCCGGACTTTGACCCGCCCCCGACCGCGATCAGGCTGTCAATCTGCGTGCCGGTTTGCGTCATCGCATCGAAACTGTCGCGCAGGGCGTGGGTTACGCCCTCCATCACGGCGCGGGTCATGGCGGCGCGGTCCGTCGCGTGACCCAGATGCAGGAAACCAGCCCTGATTTGCGCATCGTTATGTGGTGTTCGTTCACCGCCAAGGTACGGCATGAATATGGTCCGACCGGGCGCTTGCAGCGTGCCCAGATCGGCGGTCAGCGCCTGCGCCTGAACGTTCAATACGCCTGCGAGCCAATTCAGCGCATCGGTTGCCGACAAGATCACACCCATCTGATGCCAAAGCCCCGGCAGCGCGTGGCAAAAACTGTGCAGCGCGCTTTCAGGGGCGGCAGCATAGGCGGGCGTGGCGGCGAAAAGTACACCAGACGTACCCAGCGACACAAACGCCTGACCCGGTTTGACAACGCCCATACCAATCGCAGACGCGGCGTTGTCTCCGGCACCGCCAGCGACCGGAATACCGGCAGGAAGGCCAAGTTTCCCCGCAATAGAGCCGATAAGGGTGCCAGAAACCGCAGACCCCTCAACCAGCGTTGGCATCTGTGCACGGGTCAGCCCCGACTTTGCCAGCAGATCATCGGACCAGTCGCGTTTGCCCATATCCAGCCATGACGTACCGGACGCATCCGACATATCCGACACCGCATCGCCCGTCAGCCAGAACCGCAATGCGTCCTTGGGCAGCAGGACCTTGTCGATCTGCGCAAACGCCAAGGGCTCGTTCCGGCGGACCCATTCAACCTTGGGGGCGGTAAATCCGGGGAAAACGATATTTCCTGTTACAGCGCGCCAAGCGGGATCGCCGTCCATCTTGGCCGCCTCGACTGACGCGCGGGTGTCATTCCACAGCATACAGGGGCGCAGCATGTGGCCATCGCGGCAGATCAGCGTCGCTCCGTGCATGTGCCCGCTAAGGCCGATGCCGCGCACGCCGGTTAGATCAACGCCCAAACCGGCGATTGCAGCGGCGCAGGCGGTGAACCAATCGTCGGGGTTTTGTTCGCTCCACCCATCATGAAGGCGCGTCACTTGCAAGGGCGCAACCGCCTCTGCCACGATCCGTTCATTCTCGTCGACCAACAGGGCCTTTAGCCCCGATGTGCCCAGATCAAGGCCTAAAAACATGTTTTTCCCCTTTATCAGAGCCTAAGCAGCGTCGCGCGCCTTGCCCATGATGATCATGCTCAAGATGTCATCTTCGGTCACGTCACCGACCTTTTCGGTCCCGATCAGCGCGCCGTTTTTCATCACAGACACACGGTCGCACAGATCCAACATTTCGCGGGTGTCGTGGCTGATCAGGAAGATGCCCAGGCCTTGGGCCTTTAGCTCTTTGATCAGATCGGCAACCATCTTGCTTTCGTGCACACCCAAGGCGGCGGTGGGTTCGTCCATGATCAGGATCTTGGCGTTGAAATATACCGCCCGCGCAATCGCCACCGATTGGCGCTGACCCCCGGAAAGCGCTGAAACAGGCTCGCTTATTTTTCTGAAATTTGGGTTCAGACGCGCCATGATCTTGCGCGTCTCAGCCTCCATCTGGGCGTCATCGACCAGACCGAAACGGGTGGTCAACTCGCGCCCCAGAAACAGGTTGCTGGGCGCATCAAGGTTATCGGCCAGCGCAAGCGTCTGGTAAATCGTCTCGATATTGTGGCGGCGGGCATCGCGGGGGGACTGGATGTTGACTTTCTTGCCCTCGATCCAGATTTCGCCTTCGTCCATCTGGTACGCACCGGCCAAAATCTTGATCAACGTCGATTTTCCAGCACCGTTGTGACCCAGCAGGCCGACAACTTCGCCGGGATGCAGATCAAGCGAGACGTTATCGACAGCGCGCACGCCGCCGAACGACAGCGAGATATTCTTGAGCTCGACCAAAGGTGTCATGATTTTCCTCCTGTGCGGCGGCGATAGACAATGTCGATCCAAACAGCGAGGACCAGAACAGCCCCCACAACGATATTTTGCAGCGGCGCATCAACGCCGACCATCGCCATACCCGATTGCAGTGATTGCATGATCAGCGCGCCAAGGATTGCGCCGTGAATAGTCCCTATTCCGCCAGCAAGGGCTGTTCCGCCGATGACCGCCGCGGCGATCACCCGCAGTTCGTCCAGCGTACCGATATCGTTGGAATGGTTCGTCAAACGGGCCGATGCAACCACCGCAGACAACGCCACAAGCGCGCCCATCAGGGCAAAGATTTTGACCGTCAGCAAACGCGTGTTGATTCCTGACAGTTCAGCCGCATCAGGGTTTCCACCTGTCGCAAAGATATAGCGCCCCAGCCGCGTGCGTTTCGCCAAAACAGTCATCCCAATCGCGATCGCGATCAGCAGCAAAACCGAATAAGGAATGCCGTAAGCGGCTGCATAGCCGTCTGGCATCACCTCGCCGCGTGCCTCGAATTCGCGCAGCAGGCGGGCGGTCGGCACTTCGTATGAGTTCAGGATCGCGACAAAGCCCAGGATACCGACCGCGATAATCACAGCCACTAGCGCTTCGGCCCAAAGCGGCTTGACTGGAAATTCGTGGCTGATCTTGTTGCGCCGCGAAGACCACAGCGCCCAAAGTGCAACGATCACGGCAATAATACCGATGACCCAAGACCATGTTTCACCCAGCGTACCGTTAATGCCGCCGAATTTTTGAAAAGTATCATCCAAGGGTCCAATTGTTTGGCCGTCGGTCATGTACCACGCGACGTTGCGCCAGATCAAAAGACCACCAAGCGTCACGATGAACGCGGGGATCGTCAGAAACCCGACAAGCCAGCCCTGAAATGCGCCGATAAGTGTTCCAACGATCAGACCGACTGCAATAGCAATCCAAGGAGTGAGCGGATGGCCCAGACCAAGCCCCAAAACCTGGGGCAGGATATCTGTTTGGGTGACGGCCATTGCCGCCGAACATGTGGCAAGCATTGCGCCGACGGAAAGATCAATGTGGCGGGTGACAATTACGAACACCATGCCCGTTGCCATGATGGCGACGCTTACGGTCTGGATCGTCAGGTTAAAGATGTTGCGCGGTGTCAGAAAGCGGCCATCGGTCAGCACGTTGAACACAAGGCAAACCAGAATGAACGCTCCGATCATGCCCAAAAGGCGTGTGTCGATCTCAAGTTGGTTCATAAAGGAACGCTTGGGCGCGGTTGGCGACGGACGGGTGTCGGTGCCGGTTTCTGTTGTGGTGTCTGTCATATGATTGGCTTCCGGATTGGGACGCAGGGTCTTTCAGCGTCAGGGGCGTTTGCCCGCGCTTGAAAGGGAAAAGGGCGCATCCCGACGTCAGGGCCGGGATGCGCGGATCGTGTTTATTCGCAGGCAGCTACACCGGAAACGCCTTGGCACAGCGCTTCTTTGGTGATCCAGCCAGCGTCAAGAACAGCATTCAGGTTGTCGATAGTGATTGGCATTGGCGCAAGAAACTTGGCCGACAAGGCTGTCCCAGCGGGCGATGTCCACTCGGATGCGCCATCAACGTCTGCCATGGCAGTACCGCCAGCAAGAGCAACAGCGATTTCGGCAGCATTCTTACCCAGATCGCGGGCGTCTTTCCAAACGCTGACGGTCTGTGTGCCCATGGCAACGCGGTTCAACGCAGCGTGATCGCCATCTTGGCCAGACACGGGTGTGCCTTCCATGCCTTGGGCTGTCAGGGCTGCAATCGTGCCGCCAGCTGTGCCGTCGTTCGATGCAACAACTGCATCAACCTTGTTGTCTTGCGCGGTCAGGATCTGCTCCATGTTGCGCTGCGCGTTGGCAGGCAACCAGCCATCTGTGTAGGCTTCGGCAACGATGGTGATATCGCCGGAATCAATGGCAGCTTGCAGTACTTCTTGCTGACCGCCACGCAGGAAATCAGCGTTCGGATCTGTTGGCGAACCCTTGATCATCACGTAGTTGCCCTTTGGCATAACATTCATGACGGCTTGGGCCTGCATGCGACCGACTTCGACGTTGTCAAAGGTCAGATAGAACGCGCGAGGGTCTTCGATCAGACGGTCATAGCCGACCACCGGAATGCCTTCGTCAGCCGCGGCTGTGATGGCGGGGCCAATCGCTTGGCTGTCTTGTGCCAGAATGATCAGGGCATCGACGCCTTGCGCGATCAGGCTTTCCACATCGGAAAGCTGCTTGGCGGAAGACGATTGCGCATCGGCGCTGACATATTTCGCGCCGGCAGCTTCAAGAGCCGCCTTGATGGCTGCTTCGTCTGTTTTCCAGCGTTCTTCCTGGAAATTGGACCAGCTTACGCCAACGGTAATGTCTTGGGCCGTGGCGGCTGTGGTGAAACCAGCAGTGGCGACAGCCGCTGCGATAAAGAGTTTACGCATTTCTTTCCTCCCAGATGAAATGTTCCCGATGTCGTTGGTGGCACCGGATTCTTCGTGCACTGAGGTTGCTCTTTTTAATTCAGTTGTCAAAATAAATTTTTACATAACTGAATAATAATTTGACAGACGCGGGTAAAACACGGCCTATTTTGAGAGTTGAGCATCCATGGTTTTGGATTAAGCGATCTGATGGGGGTATAAAGTTTGGCTAGCGAACTAATTCGACAAGCCTCATTTGAAGGCACTGACACGGTCCCTTTGGGCTGTGGTCCACGTTTAACGCCTACCCAGGATGACACGCGGCCCCTGCGCCAACAGGTGTTTGAACAGGTCCGCGCTGCCGGTCATATGCCGCGGATGGATGTTGCACGCGCGTTGGATATCAGCCCGGGGTCTGTCACCACGATCACCTCTGATCTGATCGCGCGCGGTCTGCTGCAAGAGGTCGAGGACAGCCAGCGTGGCCCCAGCCGTGGCCGCCCCCCGATCGCGCTGCGTGTTGCGCCGCGCAGTCGCTTTGTGATCGGGATGAAACTGTCGGACGAACGGCACACGGCTATTTTGATTGATCTTGCAGGCACCGTCATCGCCGAAGCGCATTTAACCAGCGCCGCTTTGCGCCAGACACCCGAAGAGGTTCTGGCCGAAGTTTCGACCCTGTTCCAGCGGCTTTTAGCCAAATCCGGTCAGCGCCAAGATACGATCAGCGCCGTGGGGATCGGTCTGCCCGGTATTGTGGATGCCTGTACTGGCGTGGTGAAATGGTCACCCGTGATCACAGATACCGACGTTCCCCTGCGCGAGATGTTGATGCAAACGCTGGACCTGCCCGTATCGCTGGACAATGACACCAACCTTTTGACCTTGGCTGAATTATGGTTCGGGGCCGGTCGCGGGATATCAAACTTTGTGGTTGTGACGATCGAACGCGGCGTTGGCATGGGTCTTGTGCTGAACAACCGAATTTTTCGGGGTGCCTTGGGTCCGGGAATGGAGCTGGGTCACACCAAAGTCCAGCTTGACGGGGCGCTGTGCAGATGTGGCCAGCGCGGCTGCCTTGAGGCGTATATCGCGGATTATGCGCTGGTCCGCGAGGCCAGCACCGCGCTTGAACGTGATCCCAGGGCAAACAACTCGGCCGTGACGATGATCGAAACCCTTTATGATGAGGCGAACGCCGGAAACGAGGCCGCTCTAGCGATTTTCCGCCGCGCCGGGCGGTTTCTAAGCTTGGGATTAGCCAACATTGTGCAATTGTTTGACCCTGAACGCATCATCCTAAGCGGTGAGCGGATGCGCTATGACTATTTGACAGCGGACGATATGCTGGCTGAAATGAACAGCATGATTCTTCCTTCGGGCCGTGCGCCCACACCCGTTGATATTCACGCTTGGGTCGGTTCTGTCTGGGCAAAGGGCGCTGCGGCCTTGGCGCTGTCAGAGGTTACGGACGCTCTTTTAGGCGAGGGGGCGGTATGATTTTTCGTTTATCAATTCTAGGCGTATTAGCAGGAACAGTGGCCTTTGCGGATCCCGTGTTCGAGGACATTACCAGTGCGCTGCCCGATCATCAGTATACCGGCGGATGGGAACATTTCGTGGGCGGTGGCGTGTCTGCATTTGACTGTTCTGCGGATCGGTTTCCCGATCTGGTCGCTGCTGGCGGCACGACCCCGGCGATCTTGCTAAAAAACGTCTCTAATAAAGGCGAAATCGCTTTTGAACCGATGCCGCTTTTGGATGAGATGACGGGTATCACCGGTGCCTATCCCATCGACATCGACGGGGATGCGTTGCTTGACCTTTATGTGATGCGGGTCGGGCCTGACAGCGTTTTGCGCGGCGGACCTGATTGCAGTTTTACGGACGTGACTGTCGCGTGGAATATTCCGCAGACCGACCAATGGACGACGGCGTTTACCGCGTGGTGGGATGATGGCGCCGATTTTCCAACGCTTGCCGTTGGCCACTATGTTGACCGGGCCAACCCCGACGGCCCCTTTGGCACCTGCGATACGCAGACAATTCTGACCCCCACCGGTGCAGACACGCCAAGCTATACGTCCAAGGAACTTGCCCCCGGTTTTTGCACCCTTTCGATGTTGGCGTCAGTCGATGCAAGAGGGCGTAAATCGCTTAGAATTTCCAACGATAGACACTACTATGTGTCGGGCGGGGCAGAACAGTTGTGGGACATTCAAGAGGGGCGGTTTCTGGGCCCAGATGATGGTTTTCCGACAGTTTCCTTGTGGGGCATGGGCATTGCAAGCCAAGATTTGAACGGCGATGGCAAGGACGAGCTGATGCTGACATCGATGGGCGATCAGTTGATGCAGATTGCCCAGACTGACGGTACGTATGCCAACGCGCCCTATGATCTTGGCACTTACGCGCACAATCCATATCTCAAGGGTGACGGTCGCCCGTCGACCGGTTGGCATGCCACATTTGGGGATGTGAACAACGATGCCCGTCCCGATTTGTTCATCGCCAAAGGCAACGTTGACCAGATGCCTGGTATGGCGATGCGCGATCCGAACAACTTGTTGATGCAGGATGCCAACGGGCGCTTTAGCGAGGCGGGCGAACGGGCTGGTTTGGCGGACACAGCACGCTCGCGCGGTGCCGCGCTGGCTGATTTTGATGGCGATGGGCTGCTGGATCTGGCTGTGGTCAACCGACGCGCACCCATGCGTCTTTACCGCAATGCGACGGCAGACGTGGGAAATGCGATTACCATCGCATTGGAAGGTGCTGGCGGTAACAAATTTGCGGTTGGCGCGCGGGTAAGCGTTACAGCAAGCGATATGGTTCAAAGCCAGCAGGTCACGATTGGCGGCGGCCACGCGGGTGGAACGGCCTTGCCGCTGCATTTCGGGATTGGCACGGGGGATCAAGCTCAGGTCTCGGTGCGCTGGCCGGATGGATCACAAAGCGATACCATCGTTGCCAAGGCCGGAGAGCGTTTGACGATCCGGCAAACTGATTAATTCGGTGCACCGCCCACGGCTAAACCGCTCGGTACCGATTGTGGGATACCAAGCCGGCCATACAACGCGGTTTCGTCATCCAAGGTTCGCAAAAACGACACTAAAGCAGCGATATCTGAGGATGCCAGACCAACGGGTTCGCGAATCAAAGCGGCCTGAATAATATTGTCGCGCGCCAAAGCGTCATCCATTTCACGCCAATCATCGCCTTCAAGCGGGGGCAGGCGGACAGCACGTCGCGTTTTCGCATCCGCATAATGGTCAGCTGCTGCCACAGGGTCCAGGTGATCGCGCAAAAACCGCTCCATCACCATGTGCGCACCTGCGTGGCCCCAAGGCCCGGTTTGCATCACATTGCGCAGCGACGGCGTACGAAACGCAAAGGCATCAACCGGATCGCCAGTTACCCCCATCCGCCCCCTATCATGGGCATGATCCTCGAATGCTGCGGCTTTGCCAGGGCCCAGCTGGGGTGCGCCCATGGCGTGAAATTTGTGATCGGTCTGAAAAGACCCTGAATGGCAGACACTGCACCCGGCATCTGCATAAAACAGGTTCATGCCCTTTTCCGCCTCTAACGACAGTCCAATCGCAGGATCGCGCAGATAGGCGTCAAACCCCGAGGTATCAGACCGCCATTCATGCGCAATAAACACCGCAATTGCGTTTGATATGTCGGTAAACGAGATATCATCCGGGATTTTGATATGGTCGTAGACCCCTGAAAAACGTTGCGTATAGTCAGGCAGCGCCGAGATCCTGCGCGACAGGATATCCCACGCACCGTCTTCGCCGGTAATCAAACCCTGACGCACAGCTTTTGAGACGTCGTTTTCCGCGCCATGGCCTGCCATTTCATCGGGGCTTAGGACAGGGAACATGGTTTGCGCCGACAAAAGCGATGCGAACCCGTCCAGCATGTCATCATCCAGCGGTGTTCTGAAACCCGACGCCATGGCGGGGTCGACTTCGATCCGGCCATCGTGAAACAAAACCTTGAATTCGGAGGCCCCAAGATTGAACAACGCCGGTGAATTGCGCGGAATCCGGTGCGGCGGCATGTTGTCTGGTGCACCGCGCCGTTCCAGCCCCAAACCGATACCCCCCTCGCCAAGTCCCAATGACACACCATCGCTGGTCGCGAAATCTGGGTGGTGGCAGGTGGCGCAGGCAATGTTGCGATTGCCCGACAGGATCGGATCGTAGAACAACAACTGCCCAAGGATCGCCTCGTCTATGTCGACGGCAGCATAGGCCGAGGATTGAACAGGGTCAGGAATCGGGCCTGAAAATGCAGCCGTTGCGCTAACGGCCATAAGAAATGCGAAGGGGCGTGCAAGTGTCATCCCATCACCATTACCCGATTCGGCCTTTCGGACAAGACAGCTAAGCCCAATCGCGCAGCGCCTGTGACAGCCTTGCGAGACCGTCTTGCAAGTTGACAGCAGCGCCGCCGCCCACGCCCAGCCGGATGTGGTTCGGCTGATCATAGGCGCTGCCGGGCAATAGAAACGTCCGGTAAGGGTCAGCAAGCAACCGGCGCGCAAAGGCATCGCTGTCAATTTCGTCCGGCAGCCGCGCAAGTCCGATCAAACCGGCACGCGGGGAAACCCAGCTTAGACCGTCTTGTGCATCGACCCATGCGTTCATCTCGGACAGGTTCGCGCGCCCTTCCTTGCGGGCTTTGTCCATCGAAGTGGCATAGCGCGCGGGGCGCAGGGCAATCTCGGCAATTACCTCGCCCATGATGTTCATGATCTCGGATGAGTTTTCGCGCAGGATCACGGCATCCATGATCATCTCTGCATCGGGGCAAATCATCCATCCGGTGCGCAACCCCTGAAGCCCCAAAGCCTTCGAGACAGATCCTGTTGTGATCCCTTTGTGATAGATCCCCGCCACCGATGGTGCGCGCGGCCCGTCCCACTCAAGCCCGGCGTAAACCTCGTCTATCAACAACCACGCGCCAACGCGGTCGGCGATTTTCACAAGCTGGCTGATCTCATCCGCGTTCAGCAAATCGCCGGTCGGATTGTTGGGGTTTGTCAGAAAGATCAATTTGGTCTGATCGGTTACGACATCGGCAATCTGGTCAATCGGCAGGTGCCAGCCATCAGTCTCGTGCCGTGTGACCCGCGTGATCTTGGCCCCGATGGCTTTGGCCAGAACCTCTGCCTGCGGCCAACCGGGTGTTTCAATCACGATCTCATCACCGGGTTGCAGCAGTTGCATGATCGCCAGATAATTCGCCTCGGCAGCGCCGGCGGTGACCAGCACATCGCCGCGTGCACAAATCCCAGTCAGCCCAGCCTGTTCCAGCACGTGATCACGCAGTTCGGGCAGGCCGCGAAAGTCGCGATTATTCCAATCCAGAGACTGGTTTGGATCAAGATCTTCCAGATAATCGCCCAGCTTTGGCGACCCTGATAACGAAAACCCGACAATCGCTTCGGGGGCGGCATCGGTTGTTTCAAGCAAATATTGAAACAGCGTGTGTATCTTGACTTTCATGCGGCCCCTCTGGCTAACATGCCCGCAAACAGGGGCAGTTATATGAATATGCAAGTTTCGTTGAAAGGCAAACCCGTCCGGCTTGCGGTGCTTGATTATGGCTTTTTTCGTGTGCATGCAGGCCCGCGCGACATCGGCATTTGTGGATATGTCATTCAGACAGATGCGGGCGAAACCGTCTTGATAGACACTGGATTTCCGCAAAAATACGCCGAAGATGCTGATGCTGCAACAGCTCAGGATGATCTTGGCAGCTTTGGCCAGGTTCTGTCGGTGACGTCTGAAAACATGCCGGGGCCGCAACTGGCGAAACTTGGTCTGGCCAAACAAGATGTGACGCTGATGATACAAAGCCATACCCATATCGATCATGTGGGCGATATGGCCGGATACCCGCAGGCCCCGATCCTGATTGCGGCGGCAGAACGTGCTTTGCCAAGGCCGCTTTATTGGTCCGGCAAGCAGGCGATGGACTGGCCTGATGCGAATTATGCGCTTGTTTCACATGATTTTAATTTGGGTGATGGGTTTGACGTGTTGCTTTGCCCCGGTCACGCGCCGGGTCAGCTGGCATTTATGGTGCATTTGCCTGAAACGGGCTGGGTTTTGCTGACGTCAGACGCTATCAGCCGTGCCTCTGAGATTGACGAGAAATTTGCAGGTTCATGGGATGTTGATCAGGCAATCCATCATGGAGACCGTTTAATGAAGCTGGCAACCGAGCGGGATGCGTTCATCATCTTTGGTCACAGCCCCGAAGATTGGCCCACGCTGCAAAAAGCCCCGCATTGGTTTACTTAAAGCGCCGGCTGGGTCACAAAAACTTCTTTTGTGGTGACAAATATGTGATTAGGGTTTCCCCCAAGGCCGAAAACATCGGTCAAAAACCAACGGTGGGAGTATTGTTGTGGGTAAAAGAGACGAATGGATCGCGAAGTACGCGGATGATTTGACAAACAAGTGCGGCATGACGCCAGACATGGATCTGCTGACAAAGGTTACAATCGGCTGCGGGCCGTCGATCTATAATGCTGATGCGCAGACCGTCGCAGGATCGCAAGAAAGCGAACTTGAACTGGTCAAGAATAACTTCTTGATGAAAAAGCTGGGCATGGCGGACGGCCCTGAACTGATGGAAGCCATCCATAAAGTGATCGAGGTTTACGGCAAATCCGAACGCAACAAATACCGTGCAGTGGTCTATTATATGCTGACCAAGCATTTCGGCAAAGAAGCCGTTTACGGCTAAGCCCAGCGTTTCAAATAAACCCGAAGTTTAAGCCCAGAACGCCCGATTGGTTAATCGGGCGTTTCTTTATTGTAAGGCCTTTGAATTACTCGATTGTTGCGGTGAAGCGCCTGACGAAGTATACCAATCAAGTCGGCCAGGATGGCCAGAACAAATTTCGATACACGCAAGGTGGTCTTTAGGGATTAGCGTGGGGTGAGAAAGGGTTCTGGCGGGGTGCTGGAACCCTTTTTACACATCAGCTTCGGTTTCGCCCAATGCGCAGATCTGCTGCCATTGCTGCTTTGTCACCGGTTGCACCGAAAGGCGCGGGCTTTTGACCAACGGCATGTCATCGAACCGCCCATCCGATTTCACCTGATCCAGCGTCACCAGCTTTGCAAAAGGGCGCACCGCTTTGATGTCAACGCAGATCCATCGATCATCGTCAGTCGAGCTATCCTGATGCGCTTGGGCGCACACCTCGACAATCCCGACAATCGCGCGCTCCCCTTGGGAATGATAGAAAAACCCACGGTCGCCCAAGGCCATGTCGCGCATAAAATTGCGCGCTTGATAGTTGCGGACACCGTCCCATTCTTCGCCCGCATCGCCTTTGGCGATTTAATCATCCCAACCCCAGGTGGACGGTTCGGATTTGAACAACCAATAGGCCATCAGCCGATGACCTTGTTCCACGCGACAAGCTGCACATCTGCAAACAACCCGGCCTTGGCGTAGGGGTCATTATCAGCCCAGTCTTGCGCCGCAGCCATGTCGGCCACATCCAAAATCACCAGCGAACCGCACATTTGCCCATCATCATCCAGCAAAGGGCCAGCTTGCGCGACACATCCGGTTGATTTCAAATAATCGACGTGCGCGGGGCGGTTTTCTTGGCGAACGGGCAGCGCACCGGGTTTGTCATGGGCGAATAGGGCAACAAGCATATCATTCTTCCTTTAACGGACGGTTCAAAAGCGCCTTCATCGCGCTGCGCACATCTAATCTGTTCTCGACCAACCCTGCAACGGCTGCCGTGATCGGCAAATCCAACCCTTGCTTTTGCGCAAGCGCATCAACGGCGCGGGCGGTGGCCGCCCCTTCAACCGTTGTGCTGCTGTCAAACGCAAGGTTTTCACCGAACGCCAACCCAAGCCGATAGTTTCGCGATTGCGAAGACGTGCAGGTCAAGACAAGATCGCCAAAGCCCGACAGCCCCGCCAATGTATCGGGCTTGGCGTGCAAATGCTCGGCAAGCCGTTGCATCTCGGCAAAGCCGCGCGTCATTAAAGCCGCCCGCGCGCTTTCCCCCAGACCGGCACCAATCGCCGCACCGCAGGCAATCGCAACCACATTTTTCAGCGCACCGCCCAGCTCCGCCCCGATTGTGTCGGTAGTGCGATAAAGCCGCAGGTTTTGCGTTGTTAGAGCCTGTTGTAGCGTTTCACCGATAGCAGAATCCGCACAGGCCAATGTCAACGCTGTCGGAAGCCCGCGCGCGATATCCGCGCCAAAGCTCGGGCCGGTCAAAATCGCTGGCACCGCCGTGGGAAGCGTATCACGGATAACAGCCAGCGGGCCTTTGCCAGTCTCAAGCTCGATCCCTTTGCAGCAGGCGACAATGGTTTTTCCGTCTAGAAGTCCCGCGTGATCGGTAAGAAACGCGCGGAGTTTTTGCATGGGCACGGCAACCAGCAGAATGTCGGCTTTGGCCGCGTCGGCCAGCGTATCAGTCACGAACAACGCCGTCGGAAAGGGACATCCCGGCAACCGGTTGGTATTCTCGCGTGCCTTATCCATGCCGCCCATCGTGCGCGCCCAAAGGCAAACCGGCCCCTTATGTGCCAACGAAATCGCCAATGCTGTGCCAAAGGCACCGGCACCCAGAACCGCGATGCTCATGCTTTTGCACCCTTCTTGCCACTGCCCAACATGGCAGGTTGGCTGGTATCCAGCGGCCAACGGGGTCGGGCCGAAAGGGTTAAATCGTCTGGTCCGCGCAAAGTGCTCTGCTCGATTGCGGCAAAAGCGATCATCGCGGCATTGTCAGTGCAAAGGGCAAGCGGCGGTGCGATAAAGGCAGCGTTAAAACTGCTTGAAACAGTCTCTAATCCTTGCCGAATTGCGCTATTGGCTGCAACGCCACCCGCGACACACAGGCTGGGTGTCATCGGCGCGGCCTCAAGGTAAATTTTCATCGCGCGGCGTGTTTTCTCGGCCAGAACATCCACAACTGCGGCTTGAAATCCGGCGGCTAGATTGGCTTGATCCTGAACGGTCAGCCCGCCTTTTTCAGCGATGATTTTGTCACGCATCCGCAGCACTGCGGTTTTCAACCCTGAAAAGGACATGTCGCAATCGGCGCGATCCAGCAAAGGGCGTGGAAAGGCAAAATGTTTTGCATCACCTTTCAATGCGGCCTTTTCAATTTCCGGACCACCGGGTTGCGGCAAGGATATCAACCGTGCAACCTTGTCAAACGCCTCGCCTGGTGCGTCATCGATCGTGCCTCCCAGCCGCTCAAAGTGGTCAGGCGCGTGCACCAGCAAGAACTGGCAATGCCCGCCTGATACCAAAAGCATCAAATACGGATAGGCGACATCATCCGTAAGACGTGGTGTCAGTGCATGGCCCGCAAGATGGTTTACACCGTAAAGCGGCTTGCCCGTTGCAGCTGCCAGCCCCTTGGCGCACATCACGCCTGACAAAACGCCACCGATCAATCCCGGCCCAGCGGTTACCGCAAATGCATCGACATCTGCCAGTGTTAGACCCGCTTTTGACAAGGCCTGCTCCGCACAAAGGTCCAGCTTTTCGGCATGGGCCCGTGCTGCAATTTCAGGAACCACGCCACCGAACGCGGCGTGAAGATTGGTTTGCCCAACCACGACGGATGACAAAACGACAGGCTTTTCCCCCGGCTTGCGGCTTACCAGTGCTGCGGCGGTGTCGTCGCAGCTGCTTTCCAATCCAAGAACAATCATCGCCGTATCCGTTGCAAGGGTGCTTGCAGGCAAGTAACACCTTGGGGCAAGTGGAACAATCCTTGGGGCCAATCTGCCAGATGACCAAGCCAGTGTTGATCATGACCCGGCCCACCCCAAGCGCTGAGGCGTTCTTGCAATCGTTGCCACCTGAGGTGCGCGCCAAGCTGTCGGTGGTGATCAGCCCGCTGTTACAGATCAACCCAACAGATGCTTTGGTCGATATGGCGGGGGTTGAGGGCGTGATCTTTACATCGGCAAACGGTGTCGCGCATGGCCCAAAGCCGCAAACCTGTCCGGCTTTCTGCGTTGGGTCAAAAACAACGCAGGCCGCGTTGGAAATTGGCTGGCCTGCGCAAACGGCGGGCCGGGATGCGGATGAACTGGTTGAAACGTTGACGGCAATGCGACCGAATTTTCCCCTGTTACATATCTGTGGCGAACACCAGCGCGGTGATATTGCAACCAGACTAACCAGGGTTGGCCTGCTGACCGAAACGGCGATTGTATATAAGCAAGCGCTTTTGCCGCTTTCGGCGTTGGCAAAGTCCATGCTGGCCAGTGGTACGCGTTGCATTGTGCCACTATTTTCACCACGAACAGCCGAACAGTTTGCTGCGCAATGGGATGACCTGCGCAACGTAAGCATTCTGGCGCTTAGCCCTGCAGTCGCACAAGCACTGGCCGAAAAAAGGCCGAAACAACTGTTAATTGCAGACAACCCAACAGCCGCTTCAATGCGTTTAGCACTTGAAACTCTGATCTAATGGGGCAGCTTAGCTTGAAGATCGACCCATATGCCGTCTAAGATTGTAAAAATAGCTGACAAACTGTCAGAATCGGAAAGGTTTTAAGCGTGGCGAAAGCGAAAACTCCAAGTACAGGCGGCGATAAAGCGACGCAAAATTCCACCTCGCGCGCGTCTTCGGCTGCTTCCAAGCCCAAAACGACGGCAAACGCACCCACGAAAGCAACAGGGTCAGCGGCCAAAGCAGCACCGGATAAAACACCCCAGACCGCTAAACCGACCGCCAAGACGTCGGCTGCCGCGAAGGTGCCGCAAGATATCACGACATCCGTGGCACCTGATGCAAAGAAGGATGTGGCCCCTGTTGCTGATCCTGCCAAGGCGGAAAGCGCCAAGCCTGCGGTTACGGCAGAAACCAAAGCCAACGTTGAAACGGCTTCGGTGGCTAAAAATGCCGACAACAAGGCAGAGCCGGCCAAGGATACGCAACCGCCCAAAGCTGCACCGACTGCAAGCCAGCCGCCGCAATCGACCACACCGGCACCCGCCAAAACCACAAAGGCCGAGCCGCATAAAAGCGGCAGCGTTTTCGTTCCAATGCTGCTGGGCGGGTTCATCGCCGGGGCAATCGGCTTTGCCGCAGCAGAGATGAATGTTCTGGGGTTGCGGTCAGATCCGGCGACGCAAACAGACGTTGAAACCACATTCGAGGCGGACCTGGCCGCACAAGAGGCCCGGATCGCAACGCTGGAGCAGGCAACGTCTGAAACTCTGGCAGTGACTGACATGTCTGCAACCGAAGCGGCCTTGGAAGAAATCACGGCAAACGTCGCGGCCCTCACCGCCCGCGTTGACGAGATCGCAAACCGTCCTGCTCCGACTGTTCCCGATGCGCCCGAAGTTGACACCAGCGCATTCGAGGCAGAGCTTGCCGGGCTGAAAACATCGGTCGAAACCCAGCGTGACGAAATACAAAAGCTGCTTGAAAACGCGCTAAGTGTGGAAGAGGCGACAGCCCAAGCCGCGCAGGCTGCCACTGCGCAATCTGCTATTGCACGGATCGTTGCCGCGATTACGACAGGCCAGCCTTTCGCAGCCGAGGTGACTGAATTACAGGCGAATGGTATACCAGATTTGCCTGCCGCCTTGCGCGATGTCGCCGAAACAGGAGTTGCCACCAGCGCCAATCTGCAAGACCGCTTTCCGGATGCAGCCCGCGCTGCGTTATCGGCGGCGCGGGCCAATGCGCCCGCAGATGCGGGTGGCGGCATTGGCAGCTTTTTGAAAAACCAGCTTGGTGCCCGGTCGGTCACCCCGCGTGAAGGCGATGATCCCGATGCGGTCTTGTCCCGCGCCGAGGCGGCAATGCGCGATGGCCGTCTGCAAGACGCGCTGACCGAGGTTCAAGCCCTTCCCGACGAGGCGAAAGCCCCATTGGCCGACTGGATTGCCGATGCGCAGGCCCGCCAAGCCGCACAAGATGCCGTAGATACCCTGACACAACGCCTGACGGCAAACTAAGGAAACGAATATGCTTTGGTCACTGATTAAGATCGTTGTGTTTGTTGCGGTTATTGCCGCGTTGACATGGGGCGCTGGCTATCTGTTGGAAAGCTCGGGCGGGTTGCAGATTACTGTCATGGGGACCGAATTTAACTTTGGTCCGCTGCAATCGGTAATAGCAATCATCGTTTTGGTGATCGCGGTGTGGTTACTGCTTAAGGTGTTCGCGCTTCTGGTAGCCATCTGGCATTTTCTGAACGGTGACGAGACGGCGTTGACGCGTTATTTCGACCGCAACCGCGAGAAAAAGGGCTATGAGGCACTGTCGGAAGGGCTGATGGCGCTGGCCAGTGGCGAGGGGCGGTTGGCGCTGGCAAAGGCTGCGAAGGCGGATAAGTATCTTGAAAAGCCCGAACTGACCAACCTGTTGATCGCCCAAGCGGCCGAGATGGCAGGTGATCGTCGCAAGGCCGAGGAATCGTATCGCAAGATGATCACAAACGAGGCAACCCGCTTTGTGGGTGTGCGCGGTATCATGAAGCAAAAGCTGGCTGACGGGGATACGGACACGGCGTTGAAACTGGCCCAGAAAGCTTTTGCGCTTAAGCCAAAGCACGAAGAAACCGGCGATGTCTTGCTAAAGCTTCAAGCCGAAAAGGAAGATTGGAAAGGCGCACGCGAGACCCTGAACACCAAGCTGAAGAATGGCCAGTTGCCCCGCGATGTTCACAAGCGCCGCGATGCGGTTTTGGCCCTGTCAGAGGCGAAAGAAGTATTTGCCGATGGCAATAGCATCGAATCGCGTGAAGCAGCGATCGAAGCGAACAGGCTTTCGCCAGATTTGATTCCTGCAGCGGTCATGGCCGCGCACGGCTTTATCGAACAGGGCAAACCGAAATACGCAGCCCGCCTTCTGAAAAAAGCATGGAGCGTGCAGCCGCATCCTGATCTTGCTGCTGCGTTTGCGGCAATTCAGCCCGACGAGACACCCAAGGAACGCCTGAAGCGGTTCACGATGTTGACGAAAGTGCAGGCAGATCATGCGGAAACCAAGATGCTTTTGTCGGAACTGAACATCGCTGCCGAAGACTTCCCTCAGGCCCGCCGATCTTTGGGTGATCTGGTCGAAACCAACCCGACTGCACGCTCTGTCACGTTGATGGCTGCGATTGAACGGGGCGAAGGTGCGTCTGATACCGTTGTCAAAGGCTGGCTGGCCCGCGCTTTGACCGTTTCGCGCGGCCCGCAGTGGATTTGCGAGAATTGTCAACATATCCACGCGGCCTGGAACCCGATCTGCGAAAATTGCCAAAGCTTTGATACGTTGGCGTGGAAAACGCCGCCTATGTCCGAAGTCGCGATGCCCGGTGGGATGCAAATGCTACCGCTGATCGTTGGCACGCTCGAAGATAACTCCGGTGCGGATGCCAAACCCCCCGTCGCCACGCGGGCCGACATCGAAGACGCTGAGCTGATCGTTGACCCGGTCGACGGCGATGAAAAACCCAACGAACCTGCCGCTGCTACAGAAAAGTAGCTGTAAAGCCCGTTGAAAATCAGGCCGATATCAGCGATCCATGCTGATGTCGGCCTTTTGCGTTGGACAAGACGTGATCCAACGATCCCCTGTGCAATCGGCTGGCAGAGGACTTATATCACTGACATGTCAAATTAGGACGCGGATGATGGCTCTGGACCAAATACAAACGCTCTCTGTCAGCGGGATGACCTGCGGCGGCTGTGCAGCGCGGGTGGATAAAGCGCTGCGCGCTGTGCCCGGCGTGACCGAGGTTAGCGTGAATCTGGCGGATGATACGGTGATGGTTACCCATCCACAGGGTGCGTTGCGGATCGAGGCGCTGGCCAAAGCATCGACCGACGCAGGCTATCCCGCGACACCAGCCACGAAAACGACAGCGCAAGATCATGCCAGCCTAAAACGTGAAGAGGCAGACGAAGTCGGACGTGCCTTCAAGATCGCGGCGGCGCTGGCGCTGCCGGTCGTCGTGCTGGCCATGGGTGCGCATATGATCCCCGGCGTGCACATGCTGATTGGCAACACGATTGGCCATCAGGGCAGCTGGCTGATCCAGTTTGCGCTGACCGCGATCCTTATTCTTGGCCCCGGCCGACGGTTCTATGCCATCGGTATTCCCGCCTTGTTGCGCGGTGCCCCCGATATGAACAGCCTTGTGGCTTTGGGAACGGGTGCTGCGTTCACCTATTCGACCGTTGCGCTGTTCTTGCCGTCCGTGCTGCCCGATATCGCGCGCGAAGTCTATTTCGAGGCCGCCGCCGCGATTATTGCATTGATCCTGCTTGGCCGCTGGCTTGAAGCGCGTGCAAAAGGGCGTACGGGGGCCGCTATTCAAAAGCTGATCGGCCTTCAGCCGCGAACGGCGCGGGTCAAACGGGGGGCTGATTGGGTAGAGGTCGATATTGCTGATCTGCGTGTCGGTGATGAAATTCTGATCCGTCCGGGCGAAAGGTTGCCCACCGATGCGACCATAATCGCGGGCGACTCGCGCATTGACGAAAGTATGATCACCGGTGAACCGATGCCTTTGCGCAAAACCGTGGGCGCCAAGGTTACGGGTGGAACCGTCAATGGCTCGGGCAGCCTGACCTGCCGGGTTACGTCTGTTGGCGATGATACCACGCTGGCGCAGATCATCCGCATGGTGCAGCAGGCCCAAGGCGCCCGCCTGCCCATTCAAGGGCTGGTCGACCGGGTGACGCTGTGGTTTGTGCCAGCCGTTCTGCTTTTGGCGACAGTGACCGTGCTGGTCTGGGCGATTTTCGGTCCGTCCCCGGTTCTGTCGCATGCCTTGGTCGCGGGCGTGTCGGTTTTGATTATTGCCTGCCCTTGTGCAATGGGCCTTGCCACGCCAACGTCGATCATGGTTGGAACCGGTCGCGCCGCTGAAATGGGCGTGCTGTTTCGCAAAGGTGATGCCCTGCAAGCCTTGAGCGGCGTCGATATCGTGGCCTTCGACAAGACCGGAACATTGACCGAAGGCCGCCCTGCGATGACCGCGTTGATGCCGGTGCAGGGGCGTTCGCGTGACACGCTTCTGGCGCAGATCGCGGCCGTCGAGGTGCAATCGGAACACCCCATCGCACGCGCAATTGTTGCAGCGGCAAAGAACATGACCTTGCCGGATGCCAAGGGGTTTCACGCGATCAATGGGCAAGGTGTCACCGCGTCGGTCAACGGGCAGGACATTCATATTGGGAATGCCCGATTGATGGCAGATTTGGATATTGAAACCGAGATATTCCAAGATCAGTTCGATGACCGCGCAGCACGTGGTGAGACTGTATTTTTCGTGTCTGTGCAAGGTAACTTGGCAGGTTTGGTCGCGATCTCTGATCCGATCAAGGCCGACAGCAAGGCGGCGATTGCAGCGCTTCATAAACGTGGGCTGAAAGTGGCCATGATCACCGGCGATGACGCGAAAACAGCGCAAAGCGTTGCCGCAACCCTTGGCATTGACCATGTCGTTGCGGGCGTGTTGCCGGATGGCAAGATTGCCGCGCTGGATTAGTTACGTGGCGCAGATAAGCAGGTTGCTTTTGTCGGTGACGGTATCAACGACGCCCCTGCGCTGGCGCATGCCGATGTGGGTATTGCCATCGGCACGGGCACTGATGTGGCGATAGAATCGGCTGATGTGGTGTTGATGTCGGGCAGTTTAACAGGCGTGAACAGCGCAATTGCCGTGTCGCACGAAACCCTGCGCAACATTAGGCAAAACCTGTTTTGGGCTTTTGGCTATAATGTCGCGCTGATCCCTGTCGCAGCCGGCGCGTTGTACCCGCTTTTCGGCATTTTGCTGTCTCCGATCCTGGCGGCATCTGCGATGGCGTTTTCATCGGTGTTTGTGCTGACCAACGCGCTGCGATTGCGGCGGCTAAAAGTGCAGGTTTAGCGCTTACTGGGTGACGTGGGCAAGCATGGTGGCTATGTCTGTGTGTAACGACATTCAAAGGATCCGTTCATGACTGATTATGCCTTCCCGCCGCCCGAACGCGCCAGCCTTGCGATACAGGGGTCGGATGCCCGTTTTCCCATTCGCCGCATCTTTTGCGTGGGCCGCAATTACGAAGCGCACGCCATCGAGATGGGCAAAGACCCAAGCCGCGAGGCCCCCTTTTTCTTTACCAAACCGGCTGATGCAGCGCTTGATACTCCGTGTACCATCCCCTATCCGCCGCTGACCGAAAATCTGCATTACGAGATCGAGTTGATCATCGCCATCGGCAAAGGCGGCGCGAATATTGCTGAGGCCGATGTGATGGATCACGTCTGGGGCGCGTCTGTGGGTATCGATCTGACACGCCGCGATCTGCAAAACGAGGCCAAGACCATGGGACGCCCGTGGGATTGGGGCAAAGCGTTCGATCACTCAGCCCCGATCGGGCCGATTGTGCCCGTCGCCGACGTGCCCTCGGTCGAGAGCGCCCGTATCTGGCTGGCTGTGAACGGTGTGACAAAACAAGATGCCGACCTTGCGGATCTGATCTGGTCTGTGCGCGAACACGTAGCGATCTTGTCTCAGTCGATGACATTGGCACCGGGCGACATCATCATGACCGGAACGCCAGCCGGCGTCGGTGCGATTGTGGCCGGTGACGTTATAACCGGGGGCGTTGACGGAATTGGTACGATCGAGGTGGCAATCGGCCCAAGGTCGTAAACCACCTTGCCGTTCAGGACGGTTGGATTGGCTAATCTTTGCCTATACGCACAAGTGATCGACAACACGCGTTTTCGAATGGATATGCCCCTTCCTTCAGCAATTCAGGGCGTCTATTCAAACGGTATGGCTGTTGCGGCGTTTGTCGACACGTCACCTTTCATTCAAGGGGATGCATTGCGAATTCATCTTTGATTGACGTGTTGACTCGCTGAAAAGAGCACTATCTTACTACCAAAGACCTAAACGGGAGAAGAAAAATGAAACTGATTTATAGCGCACTTCTGGTAACTGCATTTGCCGCACCGGCCTTTGCCGAAAGCCACAGCATGGGCGATGCCGCCGCTGGCGAAAAAGAGTTTGGCAAGTGCAAAGCATGCCACTCCATCGTCGATGACGCAGGCGAAATGATTCAAAAGGGCGGCCAAATTGGTCCGAACCTTTATAATGTCGTCGGTCGTCAGGCTGGTTCGGTAGAAGACTTCAAATACGGCAAGTCACTTGTCGAGGCCGGTGAAGGCGGCTTGGTCTGGGATGAAGCATCTTTGACCGAGTACGTGACAGACCCCAAGGCGTTCCTTGTGAAAACACTGGACGACAAGAAAGCGCGTTCGAACATGGCATTCAAGCTTAGAAAAGGTGGCGAAGACGTCGCGGCCTATCTGGCAAGCGTTTCCCCGGCAGCGGGCGAAGGCATGGCAGAAGAAGAGCCTAAAACAGAATAATCAGCCCGTCGGTTGATCTAAATGGCCCGCCCTATCGCAAGACAGGGCGGGCCATTTCTATTTGGAATGTGCCATCGCAAGGGTTATGTCTGCACGCGCACGTGCCTTTGCAGCCTGATCCGGCAGGCCAGATCTATCATAAACCTGCCCCAAAAGCCTGTTCAACGGAACGCCCTCGGGATCATAGGTGCGCCGCATCTCAAGCACCTGCTGGGCGGTGGACGCACGACCGTCTTTTACCAACGCGTCCAGATGTATCTGCTCGAATAAATCGCGTTGGGCATGGCTGCCACCACATTCCGACATCCTTGGCAGGGCGCGCCCAAGTTCAGTGATTGCCGTGGGCCAATCCCCCTTGGTGTGGGCGATAATGCCGCGCGCAGCGGGCAAGGCCACCTCGGCCCATGCGGTGTGATCGTAATGCGCTGTGTCCGCGGCGCGACCTTTGATGGCGTCCATCAACGTGTCTACCTCGGGCCTCGCGGTGCGCCCCAAAGCATAAAGGTATTGCAGCGTCAGGAACGCGTTTACCGTATCCTTGCCGCGCAAGGCGATATGATCTGCAACATCGACCCACCGATCCCCAACATCGACGCCCGCGAATTCCATCCGCGCCAACAATGACACGGCCCCGACTTGATCTTGCGAATAATCTTTGGCCAACCCCCATATATGCGTGTCATAGGCGCGACGAACATCTTGATGACGCCCCTGCGACAGATAGAACAACGCCAGATGCCACCAGTTATGGCTGCGCATGAACGAATTAAGCGGCTGCCATGTATCGGCCACGCTTTCCAGAAACTGCGCTCCTTCGGCCACGCGGCCTTGGGTCAGCATCACATGTGCCAACGCGTGATGCGCCCAAGGTTCATCGTGGCGCAGTAACATTGCCTGTCGCGCTGCGGTTTCAGCATCCTCCAGCAGGTGGCATTGTTCAAAGCCAAAAGCGATCATGCCGTGGGTATAGGCAATATCCGCAGCCTCTGGCAGCGCCTTCAGGGCCATGCGCAGCATCCCTGCGGCGTCACCAGTGTTGAACAGGTGATACTGTGCAAGCTTCAACATGACCACGTCACGGGGGTGTTCGGTCGTGATAGCGTCACAGCTTTCCAACATCGCGGGAATATCGCCATCAACCCAGTGGCCGATCGCTTTTATCACCTGCGCCTCGCGCTGGGTGCCATGGGCGGCGGCCCGGGCGCGCGCCAGATAGGGTGCCGCTTTGGCAGGCGCGATAGGTGCCTCCAGAAACATCCACAGCATCGCGGCATAGGCATTTGCCAGCCCGCAATCAGGATCAGCGTCTGCGGTGGGGATGATGTTTGGCGCTTTCGATTCGTAGGCGATAAACCCGTGGATGAAATCGTTGATCCCTTGCACCGTCGCGTCAGTGTTTGCGGTGATTGGCAGACCGTAAAGATCAGTTTTCATAAGCTACCTTTGATCTGGCTAGGCATTTAGATCGCTCCAACACGGCAGTTTGTCACCGGGCGCGGGGGTTGCATGATAGATCGCGCGACCAATGGCACGCGCCAGGCACAGCGATGCGGCATGGCCAATCAGCCCAAGAATGCTGGCATCGACCTCATGCCCACTGGTGCTGAGCGCAAACACCAGATCGCCGTCATGGGGCGTATGCGCAGGCACAGTCGCGCGCCCGATACCGTCATGGGCGGCAACGGCCATACGTTGGCATTGGGCCTTTGTCAGGGTCGCATCCGTGGCCACAATCGCAATCGTCGTGTTTTCGCGCGGCGACATCGCAGCGCCTTTGCGGCTTTCCATGCTGAACCCCAAGCCGCTGCTGGGATCAGGCCCTAAACCGCCGAATTCGCCGTTCATCTCGAAGGGGGCGGCGTAGAAATGCCTGTCGCCGGGCGTGGTGACTGCCCCCACCGGATTTGCCGCAACCAGTGCCCCCACCATCGTGCCGTCTGGCAATTGGACAGAAGCAGAACCAAGCCCTCCCTTAAGCATCGCGCTGAGCGCGCCAGTGCCCGCTCCGACGGTGCCCAGCGGGAAACTGTCGCTGGCCGCGTCATACGCACGTCGGCCAAGGGCGCGGTAAGGGTTGTCGGTCCAGTCTTTTTCGCCGCCATTGAGCAAATCAAACAGGATCGCCCCCGGCACCAAAGGGATCGTAGCACTGCCAACGCGAAAGCCACGGCCCGCAGCGCGCAGCCCGTCCACCACACCAGAGCAGGCATCCAACCCGAAGGCCGACCCCCCAGAAAGCACCAGCGCATCAACGGCGGCGACGGATTTGTCAGGGGCCAGCAGATCGGTTTCGCGTGTCCCCGGTGCGCCCCCCATCACATGAACAGAGGCGGTAAAGGGCGTGTCAGCCAACAGCACAGTTGCCCCGGATTTCAACGTATCGTCCTGCGCATTGCCGACACGAAGGCCAGCGATGTCAGTGATCAGATTTTTGGGGCCGGTCTGCATATATTAGAGCCTGTCTTTAAGGAAAAGGAATTCAATGTGCGATCAGATGCACCGGCCACCATCGACCTCCATTGCGACACCGGTGATCATGCTTGCCTCGCCCGAGCACAAGAAAAGCGCAGCGTTTCCCATATCCTCGGGTTGGCTGAAGCGGCCCAAAGGGATGGTCGCGATGAACTTGGCCCGCATTTCAGGCGTATCTTCCCCCATAAAGGTTTTCAGCAACGGCGTTTCGCCCGCAACGGGGTTGATCGCGTTTACGCGTATCCCATAAGGGGCCAGTTCAACCGCCATCGTTTTGGTCGCGGTGATCATCCAGCCTTTTGAGGCATTGTACCAATTCAGGTTGGGGCGCGGCGACACGCCCGCGGTCGAGGCGACATTCAGGATCGCCCCCGCTTTGCGTTCTTTCATATGTGGCACGATGCTGCGCGCAGTGAGGTAAACGGACTTCATGTTCACCCGGTACACCCTGTCAAAGTCATCTTCCGTGATGGTCTCAAGCGGGGCAGGCATGTGCGACACGCCTGCGTTGTTGATCAAAATGTCGATGTGGCCCCAACCTTCAAGCGCGCTGGTCGTCATCGCCTGAACCGATGCACCATCGCTGACATCGACTTGTTGGGCGACCGCGTGATCGCCCATTTCGGTGGCAAACTGAACGGCAGCAGTGCCGTTGATATCGGCCACCATCACCCGCGCGCCTTCTTGCAAAAAGCGGCGCACAATCCCCGCCCCGAACCCCGAGGCACCCCCAGTCACGATTGCGGTCTTTCCTGTCAGTCGCATGAGTGTCTCCTTTTTTGGGTGTGGTTTGGTTTATGCTACGCAGGTTCTTGACCCTCGCCAAGTGGCGCGTTCACCAAGATGCGGCGTTCGGCTGTGCTGGCAAACGGCGCGATTTTAGGCATAGCGCACCAGCGCGCCTAGTTTTATCGCTTTCGCAGTTGTGAATATGCCAGCGAATTGACAACTATATTCCATGTCATCTGTACCCTTGTTTCCGATTTTAGTGTTTTCTGACCTTGATGGCACCTTGATTGATCACGTGCGTTACAAGGCGGATGCTGCCAAGCCTGCGCTTGATGCGCTTAGGGCGTCTGGTGGTGGATTGATTATGGCCAGCAGTAAGACTGGCCCCGAAATCGCACGAATCCGCGATGCGCTGGGCTGGTCGGATTGGCCTGCAATTGTTGAGAACGGCGCGGGTGTTTTGGCGGCGCAGTCCCCTGATGATCAACTGCAAAAGGCCGACACATCGCAATATGACGCAGTGCGCGATGTTTTGGCAAAGACCCCAAAGGACCTGCGACAGTATTTTCGCGGCTTTGGGGATATGACCGTTTCCGAGGTGGCTCAGATAACGGGCCTTGATGCCGATGCGGCAGGATTAGCATGCCAACGCGCCTTTTCTGAACCGGGGATATGGCTGGGAGACGATGACCAGCGTCACGAATTTCTGGCATATTTGACAGAGCATGGCGTGGCGGCGCGTGAGGGGGGGCGTTTTTTGACCCTATCGTTTGGTCAGACCAAGGCTGACAGAATGGCAGCGCTGATTGCGCAGTTCAAACCCGAACATACGGTCGCCCTGGGGGACGCACCCAATGACATCGAAATGCTTGAGGCGGCTGATTTTGGCGTGATTGTCGCCAACCCCCATCGCGCAGCTTTGCCCGCGTTAAAAGGCGAAAACCAAGGGCGTATGATGCGGACGACTTTGCCGGGACCGCATGGCTGGAACCTTGCGGTACTGACACTACTTTCAAAACTTGAGATTGAATAGGATCGATGACGTATGTCTGACTTTCATCAAAATGGTAACATCGCGACGCTGCACAATCTGCGCACGCGGTCGCTGGACGAGCTGACATACGAGCTTGAAACCTTTGCACAGACCCGAAAAATGACCCTTATCCTGCCCTGTCTCTATTCAGAGCTTGAGACCGATGCGATGCCCGACATCCTCGCCGAGCTATCAAAGGTAAAGTATCTGCACCGGATTATCATCGGTCTTGATCGCGCAGACGAAGCGCAATTTCGACACGCAAAACAGTTTTTCAAAGGTCTGAACCAGAACCATATCGTGATCTGGAACGACAGCCCCCGGATGCTGGAACTTGGCGGGCGGCTGGATGCTTTGGGTCTTGCCCCGTCCGAGCAGGGCAAAGGCAAGAACGTCTGGACAGCGTTGGGGTATCTGATGTCATGTCAGGACAGTTCCGTGATGGCGCTGCATGATTGCGACATCGTCACCTATACCAACGAACTTCTTGCGCGGCTGATCTATCCGGTGGCGAACCCCAATTTCCCCTATCAGGTTGCCAAGGGATATTACGCGCGGGTAGGCAATGACAGTCTGAACGGGCGGGTCACGCGGCTGTTGGTCAGCCCGCTGTTGATCGCGCTGAAAAAGGTTGTGGGCGACCGTGACTTTATCGATTACCTGCGCTGTTTTCGCTATCCTTTGTCCGGTGAATTCGCGATGCGGACGGGTATCTTGCCTGATCTGCGCATTCCGTCGGATTGGGGACTTGAGATTGGCGTTCTGTCCGAAGCATGGCGTAATCTGGCCCCAAAAGCCGTTTGTCAGGTCGAGATTTGTGACAACTACGATCACAAACACCAAGACCTGTCGCCCGAAGATGCCAGTGCCGGGCTAAGCCGCATGTCGACCGACATTTGCAAGGCCATCTTTCGCAAGCTGGCCGCCGATGGCACGATCTTTACCAACAATGTGTTTCGCACCCTGAAAGCCACCTACTATCGCACGGCGCTGGACCTGCTTGAAGCGTATCACGCTGATGCGGTGATGAACGGTTTGACGATTGATCGGCACAAGGAAGAACAGGCGATCGAGCTTTTTGCCGATAACATCATGCGTGCGGGCAGTTTCTTTTTGGAAAACCCGCACGAGACGCCATTTATCCCGACCTGGAACAGAGTTCATTCTGCAGATCCTGGATTCCTGGCCGATCTTCATGCGGCGGCTGCAGCGGATGAAGCCGAATTTGTTTAGCCTCGGTTACTGATCCAGCGGCATTGATAAGGTTCAAGCGTGATGGTTTCAGCCGAGGCCGAAATCTGATCGCCTGACAAAAGATCGGTCCAGGTTTCGTCCTCGATCATATTGAGGGCGTTGGTGTGCACGTCTACGTTTTCATCGCTGACATTATGAATTGCAAAAATTGATTGCCGCCGGTCAAGGCTTTGCCGCCAGACACCAAAGACGCGCTCGTGCTCTAGATTAACGGTAAACTGCGTCGCATTGGGGTGAAATGCAGTTTGCTGCCCGCGCAGTTTCAACCTTTTCGTCAAGGTTTCAAGGGCCCGTGCCTGGATGGTCGTGGGATCGGCAAGCAGGCTTTCCAAAGTCGGATAGTCCCAGCGGTGGCGGTTGATGGCACGGTTCATGCCCCGGTGTTCAACCTGAGCATGGTCGTTTGATGTCGCAAGCAGCGAGTGAATGTAGAACGCAGGTATACCTTCAAGCGACATGACGATGGTTTGCGAGCAGATAAACCGGTCAAAGTGATGCGCATCAGTCCCCTTGAACGTCCTGCCCATCGCCTCGAAAAATGTGGTGTTCAGCTCGTAGGGGGATTCGCCGCCATCCGGCAGGGCCCGCATCGAAACGAGCCCGCCTAGGTCACGCACGGTCTTGATCACCTTTTCCTTTTCGGCCTCGGGCAACACGCCTTCGGCAGGGCGCATTCCGATGCCATCATGGCTGGCTGTAAAGTTCAGATAGGCGCATCCGTAAGGTGCCGGCGGCATGGCGCGTTGCCATTTATGCAGATATTTGGCCGAACCTGACATCATCGCATGCAAAATCAGTGGCGGAAGCGGGAAGTTATAGATGGCATGCGCTTCGTCCCCCTCTCCGAAATAGCTAAGGTTTTCGGCTTTGGGCACGTTGGTTTCGGTCAGCAAAATGATCTTTTCCGGCGCATAATCGCACAACAGACGCATCAGTTTGATGATCGCGTGGGTTTGGGGCAGATGGATGGACGGGCTGCCAACCACCTTCCAAAGAAACGCAACGGCATCCAGACGGATGATCTGCACGCCATTGTCGACATGCAGACGAATGATGCGCAAGAATTCCAGCAAGACCTGCGGATTGCGGAAATCAAGATCGACCTGATCATGGCTGAACGTGCACCAGACGTGCCGGATGCCATCTGCCGTCTCTACTTCTTGCAGCAAGGGCGTCGTCCGGGGGCGCACCACCATGCTCAGGTTATCTTCGGGCGAGGCTTCGAAAAAAAACGTGTCATAAGGTGCTTTGCCTTGACGGTAGGCATTGAACCAATTGCTTTGGCTGGACACGTGGTTCAGCACCAGATCAGACATCAGCGTAAAGTCACCCGCAATCCGGTTGATATCCGGCCAATCGCCGAGCTGCGGATTAACCGCCCGAAAATCGGATACGGCAAACCCGTCATCCGAAGTGTAGGGGAAGAACGGTAGGATATGGACCGCGTTAACCGCGCCTTTAAGATACCGCACTAGGAAATCATGCAGCAGATCCAAAGGCTTGTGCGCCCCGTCGATGATCGAATTCCCATAGGTGATGACCAGCGCGTCTTTTTCCGACCACAGATTGTTACCGCGCACCCGCCCGCGCTTGCGCCGGGGTGCCTCGTCTGGCCAAAACGCGTCGATGATCATGCTTGCAAGAATATTGGCATCAAGATCGGGATAGATACCCCGGACAATCTGCGCGACCTTCACGCTTAGTGACGGGGGGTTTTCAGCCATGGAAAGGGTGCTCTTTGATTGGTGATTGCATCATTTTGGACCACTGCGCCTAGAAAGCAAAGTGTTTCAAAGGGATCGCGCCCCAATCGGGTGGTCACCGATGATGCCCGGGCCTAAGGATTGGGCGGTTTCGCGGCCATCCCTTGGTTAATCGTAGGTTCCATAGCCGTAGCCGGGCCCGTGATGGCGACATTTGTTCAGAATAACGCCCAGCATTTGTGTTTGCCCCGCAAGATCGCGTTCGCATTGATCGATCTGTTTCGGAGTTGTGACCTCGGCCCCGGCAACCAACAGGACGCAATCCACATGTTTGGCCAAGGTCATGACATCATGGGTCAATAACATGGGAGGGGTATCAAAAATCATCAGATCAGGCGCATAGGTATCTTCAAGGGCTCTCAGGGAAAGCGGCAAATAGCTGCCCCCGATAAGCTTTGCCGCATCTGCAACCGGTTTGCGGTTGGCCGCGACGGCAAGGTTTTCGCCCACGCGGACAGCGCTTTCGTCAAAGCGGGCTTCACCTGTCAGGAACGGTCCCAGATCACAATCGCCCGATGCGCCCATCATTTGACCAAGGGACGGTCGGCGCAAATCCATGTCTAGCAGAACAGTACGTGTTTCCGGTTCTCGTTGAAGGCTAAGCGCAAGGTTCAGCGCCACTGTGCTTTTTCCGCATTGCGCAGTCGGGGACGTGATCGCGACGCGACGCCATCCCTGATCGCGCATGTGCTGCAAAAGCCGCGTGCGCATCATATCAAATGCAAGTGCTTCGCTTTGTGCCAGATGTCCGATGATCCGGTGCTGCTCAAGATGTACCGGATCAAGGTCAATTCGACGGATCGAGTCCCAGGCAGCATTTATCCGAATGTTTTCCTGAACAGAGCGTTGGGGATTAAAGCGCGGCTTGGCTTTGAATTTCCCGGGTCCCTGGGCTTCGGTGGGGAGTGGCATATTCATCCGAACGCTAGCCTTTCCGGGCTTGCAAATTTGGTGTTGCGCCAATTGGATGGGCCTCTTTTTGGACCAAGACGGCATCGTCGGAGTAGCTATTTAAGGCCCATATCCCGATAGGTATTCCCACGACGAACGTGGCGGCGGTGCCTAGGACAAGGGCACGCCGCCGCAGGATTTCGTTGCGCGTTGACAGGTACGGCAGCGTGGCAAAGGGTGTAATGCCCAATACATCAGCCAGGTCTTCTGCCCGGCGCAATCCCTTGCTTGTGACCTCAAGATAAAACACAAGGGCAAGCCCGGTAACAAGCCCGACAACAGCGCCAGCGGCGATGATAAGGGTAGGGCTTGGACCTTGGGGTCGCAACGGTGCCGTGGCGGGTTCAAAAAGTGAAATATGCTGGCCTTGGCGCAACGTCTCGATCGTCTTGCCGGTTTCAGCCCGCGCCCTGTTGGCAACGGCCTGATCATATTGCAGCCTTGTGTTTGCCTGATCAAGCTCAAGATTACCCAGGGTGATCGCATTGGCTGTCGTTGCTTCGATTGATGTTTCAAGCACATCAAGCGCGCCGTTAATCCGATCTTTCTGTTCGGTCAGAAAGGTCAAATCCCCGGCGATCTCAGCCCGTTGAAGATCGTAGTCGTTTACAACGTCAGACGCATCGCCAAGCAATTTTTGATCACGGCCCTGCGAGAGGACCCTTTGGTTCAGCGTGTCAACTTGCGCGCGCAAGATGTTGACCCTTGGGTTTTGCGGCGACAGCAAGGACGATTGCACTGCCAGCTCTTCCTGCATCTGCCCAAGCTGAACCTGCTCCGGTGTTTGCAAGCCATTAGAAGCACCAGACCTAGACGCGAGCAGAATTTCCTGACGACGCTCCATTTTGGCCCGTCGCTCTTGCAGGTTTCCGATCTGCCGCTCTACCTGCAAAAGACGTTCCTGTCCGGTGGTCAGTTGGGTGCGCCTAAAGGTCAGGCTGTCTGGCAGCGCATCTGAATTTTGCTGCCTGAACGCCAGAATGCGGTCGTCTTGCGCAGCCAGTTCGCTTTCCAGCCGTGCCGTTTCTTGGGTAAAGAATTCAAGCGTCTTGCGCGCGGTTTTTGTGCGCGTGGCGATGTCTTCCTCAAGGATCAGCCGCACCACGTCATTTGTCACATTCGCGGCAAGACCGGGTGACGACGCTTTGAACGTGATGCTGACAAGCGGAGGAGCGTCGCGCCCATTGGCCTGCGTCATGGCGATTCTTGATCGCATGTCTTGCACAAGGTTGTCCGGCTGGATCAGCTGTTGTTCGGTTTCTTCGTAGATATCTTGACGTTTCGCCAGATCCAAAAGGCTTTCGCGACCAAGGATGCGTTGCAAGGATAGTTCCAGTTGGGCCAAGGCCTGCGTGCGCACAGTCGATAAGGCAAGATCGCCCGGTATCTGTTCGGCCTCGACCAACAGCCGCGCCTGGGCCACATAAACCGGTGGCATCATCATCGCCAAACCGATGCCAGAGGCCAGGCCAGCGACGCCAAAGAAAACGATCCAATGTAGCCGCCGTAAAAGCCGTGAGAGATAGAATTGAACATCCATGCCTAGCGACCGGACCGGTAGGGAAGGCGCAAAGACAGGGTGTTTTTCAATGCGTCGGTCATTTCAGATCTTTCCGGTCGGAGGGGCATTATCCAAGAAACGATAGCTTTGGCACCCTTTTTTTGCCGGACGCTCAGTTAAGGGACGGTTAACGCCAACGCACCGTAAGGTCGTTTTTGGCAAAATATTGAAAACGGCAGCGTTTTTAACGGTCTGGTAACCTCGTCAGCCTAGCACTTTAGCATTGCTTAACCATGAGAATCCCGTCGTTCACTGCCCTCGAGTGTGGATGACTGCTGTTGCAAAGGTGTACTGCCATATGATCTTTCAATCCTTTGAGGGGACCACGGCTTCGCTTGAGGTAACGCGTGCGGTTCAAATGACGCCTGATTGTGGGTTCGCGCAAAGCGGCAAACCGGTGGCGACGGATCTTTACCGCAATGGCGGAAAGCGCATCTTTGATCTGGTGATCTGCCTGATTTTGCTGCCTTTCGCGGTGCCGCTGATCGGTCTTCTTGCCGCAATGATCGGGCTGACTGGAAGCAAACCGTTTTATATGCAGAACCGTATTGGTAAGCACGGGCGTGTTTTCAAAATGTGGAAATTGCGGTCTATGATCCGTGATAGTGACAGGGTTCTGGCATCGCATCTTGCAAGTGATCCGGTCGCCAGAATGGAGTGGAATTGCGCCCAGAAACTGCGTCGTGATCCACGGATTACAGTTTTCGGATCATTGTTGCGGCGGTCCTCGATGGATGAACTGCCACAGATCTGGAACGTCTTGAGGGGAGATATGAGCCTGATTGGCCCCCGTCCTATGATGATCAGTCAAGAGCCGCTGTATCCGGGCCGCGATTACTATGACTTGCTGCCGGGTATCAGTGGAAACTGGCAGGTGTCCGCCCGCAATGACGCGCATTTCGCTGACCGCGCGATTTTCGATACGCACTACCATGCGGCTCTTTCCCTGCGCGAGGATCTGCGCATCTTGGTCAAGACTGTCGGTGTTGTCCTGCGTGCAAACGGGCATTGAAAGTGATGGGGCCTGATCACGCGACAAAGCGGTCTGATCCGCCAGAATTGACCGTGATCATCATCAGCTACAATACCGTTGAGATGACGCTTAAAGCGATTGAAACGCTTTATGAGAACACATTCCATACCCGTTTTGACTGTGTGGTGTTCGATAACGCTTCGGTGGACGGGTCGGCAAAGCGTATCAGGCAGGCATTTCCCGATGTGCGGATGATTGCATCTGACGAAAACATCGGGTTCGCACAGGCGAACAACACCGTCGCGCAAAGCTGCACTACGCCATACCTTCTTTTGCTTAACCCCGACACCGAGACCCATCCGGGTGCCATTGATGCGCTGATGCAATTTGCAAAAAAACGTCCGCAGGCGGGGATATGGGGGGGGCGCACAGTGTTTGCCGATGGTGGCCTGAACATTGCGTCTTGCTGGGCGGCCCCAACGTTGCGCAGCCTATTTTTCAGGGCGCTGGGGCTGACCACGGTCTTTCCGCGATCACACTTTATCAATCCCGAAACCTACGGGTCTTGGCAACGGGACTCTATCCGCGAGGTAGACATCGTTGTGGGTTGCTTTCTGCTGGTCGGGCGGCCGTTGTGGGAGAAACTCGGGGGGTTCGGGGCAAAATATCACATGTATGGCGAAGATGCCGACCTGTGTCTGCGCGCGCGCAAGTTGGGGTTTTGGCCTGCGATCACGCCAGACGCCCAGATCACACATCATGTCGGGGCTTCGACACCTAAAAACGAGGAAAAAGCGATCCTTGTAATGAAATCAAGGGCCACGCTGATCCGCGATCACTGGGCAGACGGGCAGATAGGTATTGGCATTTGTTTGATGTGGCTATGGGCAGCATTGCGGTTTGGAGTTACGCGCCCGTTCGCCAATTCAATGCACGTTCAAAGACGCCAAAGCGCCGCGCGTTGGAAAGCAATCTGGCACCGACGCAACGAATGGTTATCAGGCTACGCATAGGCTTGGATCCACCGTTTTGCCACAACAGCGGGCGCATATTTGTCAACGTCATCCAGCTGCGTGGGCGACATTTGGCCCAGATAGGACGAGGTCACCGAAAACGTCGAATGACGCGAATAGATCAAGTGGGCGCAGCGCGACAGAAGCCACATGTCGATCAGTGCGTTTTCAGCCTCTGCCAGGCTGGACTGATGTGACGTAGGCACGTGCAACCTGCTGCCATCGGCGGGCAGATATTTCTGAATGTGGTGTACATTGGCAAATTCGCCCGAAATTTGTTGTTGAACGTCAGCATTGTCGGTGGCCAGAAAAATCGCGGCGTTTGGCATCGCGCGCAGCCTGCGCCGCAACCGGGTTTTTATTGGCTCAAGCGGGATTTTGCGGTCGGTATAGCGGATGTGAACGCCAATACAGGGCTGTTCAATCTGACCCGCCACAGCGTTGACCCGCCCAAGAATATGGCTATTCGGCATAAAGAAGCGGTCAAGATAGTCTTTTATTATGGTGCTTTCCGGCTTTCCGGCAAAGCGCGGAGTATGGCGTAGGTGGCGTGAAATTCTGCCAAACTTAGGCAGATACGACCAGAAAACCGCGATATCTTCGGGTGTGTCCAGACGCGATAGGTCGGTGCAAAGCTTGCGGTACGCTAACGGGTTGGAATGGCTTTTGGGCATGAATTTGTCGATCATGGTTTGCGGTGTCAGGCCAAGATGACCAGCCCACAGCGCCGGGGAAACGGGCGCTTCAACTGCGTCGAAAGCCTCGCAGGGCTGCTTTAGGGGAGTGTCGAACAGCAAAGGATAGGCGTTTGTGCCAATGGGTGCATAGCTGCCGTCGCGCCAGTCGATGATGGCGCGACGCCCTGTTAAGTCTGCAAAAACCAGCCCGCAGACGGCCGAAAGGATCCGGTTTCCCAAGCCGCCTTTGCCTTTGATCAACAAGATGCGTGATGCCATGCCTTGGCCAAGGCTCCTTTCGTGTCGCGTGTTCCATTGCCCCGCAAGATCATGGTTAAGGCTTTACAATTCCTTAACTCTTAAAGGTCCAAGCTGGCGGTCAGAGATTGATCTGGCTGAAAGGAAACAAATGCCACGCTTGATTGCCCATTTGCTGTTAGGGGCCACGTTGATTGTTGCGCTATCGCTTAGCGCTGACACCCTCAGCGCGCAGTCCTATCAGATCAGGGCGGGGGATATTTTGCGCATCGAGGTGCTGGAAGATCCTGAATTGAACCGGTCTGTCCTTGTGACCCCGGATGGGCGTATTTCTGTGCCTATGGCAGGGACATTGCGGGCCTCTGGCCAGCCGGTCGAAGACGTGCAGCGCAACTTGACCAAGCGACTGGCTGGAAGTTTTGCCAATCCGCCAAATGTGTTTGTCTCGGTCGAGCGGCTGGCAGAACGGCGCCCGCAAAGCCAGCAACCGACCGGGCCAAAGCTGATCTCGGTCTTTGTTATGGGAGAGGCGAATAAACCCGGCATGATCGAAATTCCACCGGGGACGAATGTTTTGCAGGCCTTTGCGATGATGGGCGGCTTTACCAAATTTGCCGCTGTGAAACGGATACAGCTGCGCCGCGCGGAAAAGATCGTGCCCCTGAACTATCGCCAGATCGAAGCCGGTGCATCCGGTGCGCGCACCACGCTGGAAGACGGCGATGTGATCGTGGTGCCACAAAGACGCTTGTTTGAATAAGTCTGTACTTATTTCGGGATGCTTGGCGGCTTTCTCGACCTTTATTCCTTTTTCTGTGAAGGCGCAGAATGACGGGGGAATAAAGCTTGGTTTTACGGTTGAAACAGGCGTTGAGGCGCAAACAAATCCTAGTTTGCGGCCAACTGGCGGTGATGCTTTGCAACAAGCGAAAACCGCGCTTGGTTTTAGTTTTTCGACGCAAACCCGCAGTCAGACGTTAACTGCCGAGACTGGGGTATCCCTGCGCAAATCGCAGGGTGGCGCGCGCACAAGGGTCAAAGGTGGTCTTGCTGATCCATTTCTGGCGCTGAAATACTCAAGAATCGCCCGCAATGCCGCTTTGACGTTCGCTGCCACGGTCCGGGAAACGGACTACTCCCAAGAGAGACAAGGCGCTTTGGGCGCACCGTTGATCAGCGGGACGGGAAAGCTGCGCAATACCGGGGCGGAAATCGTCATAAAGCTGCGTGAAGATGCGCCTTTCGGTTTTGGTTTTTTGGCGGCTTGGAACGACGTCAGTTATCAAGATGGCATCGCCCTTGGCGTGGGGGGCAGGCGGCTGAATGACACAGGCCGCGGACGCGCCCAAATCAATCTGCGGTTTAATCTGGACGCTGTAACCCGTCTGATCACCGATCTGGAATACCGGACCTTTCGGGAGGCTGGTGTTACAGGCGCAAAAGACAGCTTTGACATCGCAACCACGCTTGAGATCGAGCGGCCTTTAGGCCAGATGGAGATCAGGGCGGGCTATGTCAAAACGCAAGATGGGTATCGGCTAAGCGGGTTTGTTCAGGGTGATTATGCCCTGCCCAAGGGCAAACTGATCACTGGCTTGGGGCTTACCCGTACCGCGCTGGGGCGCCGCTATCTTACAGGTGGGCTGCGGTTTCAAACTGGGCTAAATAATCGCGCCTTCGATTTAACGCTCAGGCGGGATGTCGCCAGCAGCGATCTGGACGATGCCGAACAAATTACCACTAATCTTGGTATCTTGTACCAGATTGACCTGACCCCGATGGATGACGTGCAGTTGGTAATCGATTGGTCAGACGTGAAAGACACCCGGACGCGTCAAGGCAGCAGCTACCGCGTGATCGGGGTCGCTTATGGCAGGGCGTTGACCCCTGAAGCAAAGGTTAATCTAGGGATACGGCAGCGTCATATTCGTGACGATATTACGGGCACCGCGCGGTCGAACGAACTGTATCTATCCGTCACGCGTCAATTCAAATCACGGCACTAGTTTAAACTACTTGGCGAAAAGACGGTCATAGGCCGCAAGAAGTTGGGGTTCTGAATGTGCCCAAGACAGTTCTTTGATCACCCTTTGGCGCCCTGATTGCCCCATCTGTTGGCGCAAGCCGGAATCGTTCATCAATTTATCGATCTGTCGGGCGAAATGGACCGGACAATTCCCTGTGGCATAAAGCGATGACTGCATGGCAGAAACCCGCCCTTCGGTCAGGTCAAATTGCACAACCGGTTTTTCGAGGGTCATGTATTCCATGACCTTGTTCATCGTCGAGATATCATTCATCGGGTTCTTCGGGTCCGGGGCCACACCGATGTCGATTGCATTAAGCGCGGCAAGAAGATCGCAATCGTAAAGCGGCCCGGCAAATGTAAAATAGGCGTCCAGCCCATGATCTGCGACGTCACGGACCATGTCACGCCTTGCCGGACCGAAACCGATAATCAGGAAATGGACGCTGGCGGCGAGCGTGTTCACCAGATGATCCGCGGCATGCACCAATAGATCCATCCCTTCCTGCTGGCCGATCACGCCGACATATCCGATAAGCGTGCGCGCCCCTTTGCGGTAAGTCTGATCGCCAGCTGCGGGCAGGAAATGTTCGACCCTGGGGGCGGATCGGACGGTAAAGACATCACGCGGGTGTTTATCACCCCGGTTGATTGCAATGTCGCGAAAGCTGTCATTTGTTGCCATCGACACATCTGCAACCTTGAAACTGATACGCTCAAGGACGCGCATGAGGTGGTAAATGGGCCCGCGTTTCCCGAATTTTACCTCGTAAAGTTCGGGGCTGACATCGTGATGATCAAACATATAACGTACGCCGCGCCTGCGGTAGAAAAGCGCGAGCAGAAAGACCAAATCGGGCGGATTGCAGCCTTGGATCGCATCGAAAGGGCGTCTTTTCCAAACCAGCCGTGCAAGCCTGAACCAATGCCAAATGGCGTGCGAATATTCGCGCACATAGGCGCGAACGCCTGAATGCGCTTCAACCGGCATCGCATGGCGGTAGATATGCACGCCTTCGATGACTTCGTAGGGTGCGTCCCAGCCGCGCCCCATCGGGGAAATGATCGATACCTCGTAGCCTGCATTCCTTAGCGAAGTCGCCTCGAGCCAGACACGGCGATCAAGCGGAACAGGCAGGTTTTCGACAACGATCAGGATGTGGTGATCTTGGGGTGTCGTCATCGGCTCAACTATGCTGGAAAAAGGTTTCCTCTATAGGGGTGGCCGGAAGTGAATATTCAGTAAATGCTGCTCAAATTATTATTAAACTGGCGGAAACAGGCCCCTGTTTGACAGGGGTCTGCCGCGAAGATGACACAACTGCTTGGCGTTATCAGGCAAATGCAAAGCGCATAGTTTCCGTGTCCTTCAGTGTGAAAGAGAACCCATGCAAACGATCATGCCGGTGCGGCCCGAAACAAGTTTGACCAAATTGATGCTGACAGGGTGTTTGGCGGTGTTTGTGCTGGTTGGAATCCTTGGGGGTTGGTCGGCAACGACGCTGATCAGTGGCGCGGTCGTTGCAAATGGGCAGGTAGAGGTGGCTGGAAAACCCAAGACGGTACAAACCTTGGATGGGGGTGTTCTGGAAGAGCTGCCTGTACGCAACGGTGACTACGTCGAAAAAGGACAGCTGTTGGCGCGATTTGATGCAACCCTTTTGCAGATCAACCTTGATATCGCCCGCAGCCGTTTAGCGTCAGCCCTTAGTTTGCGCGCCCGGCTTGAGGCCGAGCGGGTTGGGGACGTTGACATCATCTTTGACTATAATGATCTTCCGAAATCCATCAGCGATATGAATCTGGCAATGCCCAAGGCAGAGGCGGGACAAGTTGCGATATTTCAAGTGCGAATGGCAATGCGCAGCGGCAGTCTGGATAGAATGCATGGCTATCTGGCGGAACTCGACAGTCAATCCTTGGGGGTTCGTGGCCAGATCAAGGCCTTGGAGCAGCAAATATCCCTTCTGGATCAGGACCTTGTCAATATCACGGAACTGGTTGCCAAGGGCCTTGCCCGTCATGACCGGTTGACCGACGCCATGCGCAGACATGCAGTGTTGCAAGGGGAATTGGCGGGCCGGCGATCAGAGCTGGCAAGCCTGAACAACCGTCGGCTTGAGGTTGCGCTTGATGCCTCGCAAGATGAAAAGTCGTTTCAGGAACAGATTGTGACCGATTTGCGCGCCCTGACATCCGAGATCGAAGAGCTGGCGTTGTCGATTGTCACGCGGCAGGCCCAGCTTGACCGGATAGAGGTGCGTGCGCCCGAAAGTGGCGTTGTCCATGAAATGCAGATGACTACAGTTGGGGGGATCATTGCGCCGGGGGGTACGCTTTTGGATATCGTCCCGCAGGATGCAGGCTTTGAATTCGAAGTGCGCGTTCCGGCTCAATCCATCAACAAGGTGCATTACAACCAATCTGCGCAGATCGTGTTTGGCGCATTTGATCAGCGCAACACACCAAAGCTGGGCGGTTGGGTCAGGTCCATTTCGCCCGAGGCTATTCGGGATATTCAAACCGGTCAGCTATACTACCGGGTCGCGCTGGAGATTCCGCAAGATCAGATCGACCGACTGCCCACGACGGCCAAGCTGATCCCGGGCATGCCGCTTGAGGCGTTTCTAAGGACGACGGATAGGACAGTTTTAAGCTACCTGACAGAGCCTTTGACGGCGCATCTGCGCCATGGGTTTCGGGAATAGATCAGATGAAGGCCAAATGCTGGAAGACGTTAGGATAAAATTTACCCAAATCGTTTCTTAAGGGAGGATGAAGACAAAGCCCTCAGTCCTTTCTATTTCCGTCGTGATCCCGCATCTTAACCAGCGCAGTGGGTTGCTGCGGTGTCTGGCCGCCCTTGATGCAGGCACCAGAGCGGCAAATCAGATTATCGTCGTCGATAATGGGTCAAGCCATCCGCCCGATGATATTTGTGCTGAATTCGAAGGCGTTAGGTTGGTGCACCAACCTGCGCCCGGACCGGGTTTAGCGAGAAATCTGGGCGTTGCGCGGTCGACCGGCGATGTCCTTGCATTCATCGATGCAGATTGCATCCCTGCCCATGATTGGCTTGCCACCGCAGAGCAGGCAATGGGCGATCCCGATGTTGGGATTCTGGGTGGCAACGTTGGAATTGAATATGACGACCCAAACAGGCTGACCGTTCTTGAGGCCTACGAGAGCATCTTTGCCTATCGCATGGACCGCTATATCGCGCGCCAAGGGTTTACCGGGACGGGCAATCTTGTTGTCCGGCGAAATGTCTTTGATCAGGTCGGTGCCTTTGCAGGCATGTCGCTTGCAGAGGACCGGGATTGGGGGCAGCGGGCAACAAAGCTGGGCCATCGGATAAGGTACTGCCCCGATCTAAAGGTGCTTCATCCAGCCCGCCAAAGTTTTTCCGAGCTACGTGCCAAATGGGACCGTCAGATTGCGCATGACACGCAGGGCTGCATTACATGGCGGGATCATCTGCGCTGGCTTGGCAAGGCAATGGCGCTGTCTGTTTCGCCGCTGGCAGAAATTCCGCGCATCGCCACCTGTTCTAGGATCAATGGTTGGCGCAATCGTCTGCTGGCCTTTGGTGGGCTCACACGCATCCGGCTGTACCGGGCCGGGCGCATGATCCAGTTTTTCGTAGGGATGGACGCGGATCATATCGTGCGGCGTTGGAACCGGTCCGATGCAAGTTAACCTTCCCGCGTGTGCAGTTGCCAGAATTGTCAACCAAACGGCCTGCACCGTCAGAAAAGGCTAGCGCGATGACCCGAACGATTGGTTTGATTTTGTCCGGCAATATCGCAAGCGCTGTGTTGATGATGATCAGAACGCTATTGATATCGCGCCTGATCAGCCTCGAAGACTTTGGTCTGGGATCCCTGTTTTTGTTGGCTCTGGCGATGATCGAAATGATGTCGACCTTGGGCTTTCAACAACAGATCATTCAGTCACCCGATGGGGATTCGGAGCGATTTCAAGCGGCCGTCCAAGGGTTCTCGGTTTTGCGTGGTGTGATTTTGGGGGTCGTTCTTTTTGCATTGGCTGGGCCGATCTCCTCGCTTTTTGCTGTTCCCGACGTGGCTTGGGCGTTTCAACTGATCGCGGTGGTGCCCCTCGTTTCGGGGTTTTTCCATTTCGACGCACACCGGTTAAGCCGGCGGATGCAGTTTGCCCCCTCGGTAATCCTCATATTGCTGCCCCCTTTGGGATCGCTTTTGTCAGTCGTGCCTCTTTATCATCTGTTTGGTGATTACCTTGTACTTCTGTTCGCGATTATCTTGCAAATGGCGCTGTCTGTTGTCGTGTCACATGGCGTCTCGAAACGGCGCTATCGTTTACGATTTGATGGGGCCGTCATCCTTGGATCTGTGCGTTTTGGCTGGCCGCTGATGGTGAGTGGCGCGTTGATGTTTTTGGTCTTCAATGGTGAACGCGCAATCATTGGTCGCGCGCTTGGGCTCGAGACGCTCGCGCTTTTTTCAATGGCGCTGTCGCTGACCCTGACGCCTGCGCTGGTCCTGTCGCGCAGCACGATGAGCTTTTTCTTGCCGCAGCTATCCGCCGCATTTGGGACCGATCGCTATCGAAGTCTGTCGATGGCGGTTCTTCAATCCCATATCTTGCTTGGCGGGGGAATGGTTGCCGCCGTGGCCTTGTTGGGTGGACCCTTTTTGAATGCGGTTCTAGGCGAAAAATACGCCGCAGCGCTGCCGTTTCTGGTGTGGCTTGCCGCCCTGCAAGCGTTTCGCGTCTTTGAAGGGGGGTGCGCAATCTTGGCCCTTGCTGCGGGTCACACCAAGAATGAGCTCTTCGTAAATGTGGTCCGGGTCTCACTTCTGCCGGTTGCGTGGGTTGTCGTCACGAACGGGGAAGGGGTCATGACCGTGATCTGGATCGGCATCGTGGGCGAGGCGGCTGGTTTTGCGATTGGCCTTGGCCTTGTTCTTGGCAGACAAGGCCTGCCGCTGCGGCCACTTGTGCCACCTCTGATGCTTGCGGCGACTTTGCTTGTGGTCGCTTGCGTTCAGGATATTCGGTTTGGAATGATTGAAACAGCAATGGTGTTTATGGCGATTTTATCGGCAATGGTGCTGACGATGGCGGATTTGCAAGCTTATGCCCGTCGCAATGCCGCAACGGGTCATCTGCGTGAAACCTGATGGGAAGCGTGAGATGCGAATTAACTCAAGCGTTGCTATCATGCTAAGCGCAAAAATCAATCTGGGCGACGTATCTTGGGGACGCGATAACAACTTTAATGTGATCCGGTTTATTGCGGCAATCGCGGTGCTGGTTTCGCATGCCTGGCCCGTCTCGCTTGGTCGTGGAACCGTCGAGCCGTTGACACAGATGTTGGGCCATTCCATGGGCCAACTTGCCGTCTATGTTTTTTTCGCGCTTTCCGGGTTCTTTATTGCATCCAGCTTTGATCGATCTCGGTCGCCATTGGCCTTTATCACAGCGCGGGCTGCACGGCTTTTCCCGGGCCTCGCAGTGTCGTTGCTGTTCGTTGCGTTGGTCATCGGCCCCGTCGTGACCGACCTGCCGTTGCACGCGTACCTGTCTAGGCCTGAAACGTTAAATTTCATTTTTCAAAACATGATGTTGGTTACTCCACAATATACCCTGCCCGGTGTCTTCACAGACCTTCCCTATCCCAAGGTCGAAGGATCAATCTGGACACTTTTTCACGAGGTTGCCTGTTACGGGCTTATCTTTTTGCTCGGGATATCGGGCCTTTTGACACGGTATTCTGCCCCGATTTTGGTGTTGGCTCTGTACGCCGTTTCGTGGTTTGCCCCGTTCGAGCTTCACCTGCGTTTGATCCAGTTGCAGGGCCTTGCCCTACCCTTTGTTATCGGTGCGGGATTCTGGCTTTGGCGTGATAAGATCGCCTTGTCGCTACCAATTTTGGTGATCCTGACGGTCATGGCGGGCCTGTTTCACGAAACAGCGCTCGCCTATCCAGCGCTGATCGTCGCGCTGTGTTACAGCGTTTTCTGGCTGGGCCACGTGCCTGACGGGAAGATACGTTTGTTCAATCGTCTTGGGGATTATTCCTACGGAATTTATATCTATTCGTTTCCCTTGCAGGGTCTGGCGGTTTGGCTTTGGGGGCCGCAAAGCCCGTTGGAGAACGTGCTGTTCTCGTTCCCGATTGTACTGATCTGTGCAATAGCATCTTGGCATTGGATAGAACGGCCCGCGCTGGAACATGCGCGGGCCGGGCCTGGCAGAGGAAGTTCTCTTAAACGGCAATGGTGATCGCACCTACACGCGATTGCCCCTCGACCGTCTGGTTCCCCATAAGGTCCACTGGATAGGCCGCCATACCCACAGGCAATACGGGAATATCGGAACCAGGGATTGGGCTATAGTTGCCGTTTCCCGCATTCGTTCCTTGATGTGATGCATCATTTTCAAAGGCAGCTGTGATCCCCGTCACCTCCCCAGCCGAAGTGATTTCCCCCAGCCAGGACGCCGGACCATAGTTCGCTGCGTTGTCCGATCCATTCAGAACTGCATTGTCTGACCAGCCTACCTTGAACCGGACAGGCCAATTCCCTGTATTCGCCCCCCGGCTGGCAAAGACATCGCCCTTGATATTGAGCCGATCAAACAAATTGAACCTGACATGGGCGGTTTTTGGCACATTCACCGCACCATCGAGATACATCAGGTTCGTACGCTCTCCGACGACAGTGTTATGTTGAACAACCACGTTTTGGGCGGCGTTTGCGTCACTATCCGCATTCAGCCTGATTGCTGCATTGCTTGTAGTGCCCCAGCTTTCGACGATGTTGCCAACAAACGCGGCACCGCGCGGACCAATTGGCGCGCCAATGCTGATGATCGGATTGTTGGTTGTTCCGTTTGAAAAGACGTTCCATCCCAGAAAAAGCCCTGTCATATCAGGTCTTGAACCGGTTGCCGCGCGCAACGTGAATTCTGGCAGATCCGAGCATCCCGCCGCCTGATAGGTAATCGTCCCTGCACAGCTTTCGCAGCCGACCGCCGTGACCATCGTTGCTTCTGTGGAAAAGAAGTTACCTTGCCGTGGATCACCACCTTGACCGATGGCGCAGTTGATCTGGAAAAACCGCCCGACCCGATAGACCCAAGCGCTGTAATTTGACGTGCCATTTGCGTCCCAGATACACCCGTCAGTCACCAAAAGGCTGCTTACAGAATTTGCGCCGCTGTCAAGAAATACTACGCTGCCCCCGGTCTTGCGCAGGGTGAGGTTGCGCAGCTTTAACGTGGCTGGAATGCCGTTAAATTTGCTGCTGCCTCCATCTGACAGAATGGTGTTCTCACGCTTTGTGGGGTCCGCCGCTTCGATGATTAGTGGCACATCCACACTGCTCCCCTGGCTTTTGAAGGCGCTAAAGCTGTGCAAACCCTCAACCAGCCGAACAATCCCGCCACCTGCATCATTTGCGCGGCCAAAAGCCGACACGTTAAAGGCCCTTATCGCGGTGACAGCCGCTTGAATTGTTGCAAAAGGGGCCAGTTCCGCGTTTGGCGCTGTTGCAGACGCAAGTCCCGTAACGTCATTGCCGGCGAAACTGTCCACATAGGCGAACGCTGTGCCATAGTCGCCCAAGTGATCATTCAGCAAACGCAATGTCGTCAGGTTGGGCGAAGGATAGCTGTCGGCATCAACTGAAATGGTAAACGCGTCACCGACCCATGGGTAGATGGCAGCATCAATCGTCAAAAGCGCACCTTGGGCAAGCTCTGAAAGGTCTAGATCAGCAGCGAAATGGGGTATTGTCAGCCCAGATGCGTCAAAGCGCGTCGCCGTCATCGTAGAAACAACCTGCTCGACGGTGTTTTCCCCGTCAGTTGCGATAAACTTAACGGCAGCGACCGGACGACCGCCTCTCGCATGGGCATGTGCAACCGCCAGTCGCAGCGTATGCACCGCGATCTTTGCGTGTTCACGGTCGTGGTTCAGCCACATCGCAATCGGTTTGGGATAGTCACGGCTGCTATTGTTGGTGACGCCATCCGGAATGTCGCCCGCATAGATAAAATCAGACAAAGCAACTTGGTTGTCTGTGATCAATGCCTCTTCAGGATAGGGCAGGCGGACACGGGTTGTGATATTAACCATGTCGTCATGCAGGACGGGACTTGCAGAAGCGTCAAAGCCCTGCCTGCTTACTGTAAAGGTTTCCGGTTCAGCAGACAGGTCGTGACCCTCGGGCAAAACTCCGCGCCAGCCATCACTTAGAATTTGAATCAGATTGGTCTTGGGCAAGGCAACGGGCTTGGCGTCACTGCCGCCAGTTGCCGTCTGCCCCAGTTGCGTCCCTATTCCGATTGTCATTTGCATGGCACACCTTCCCGCTTTCAGTCGTTAAAGGCTGCCAGATATAGCATTGTGCAAAATGCGTTGCGGATCGGTTAGTTTGGCCGATGGCAGTGTTAATGTTCATGGAATTTTAAGTCCTTGCTGGCTTTCTGATGAATGAAAACCAAGGATTTAAGTGCTTCACCAGGGGGTATTAGGGATGAGCCTTGCCGAAGCGTCATTTATGCGCCCCACGGACAACACCGCAACAGATAGGCCTGTTGCCACACAAGTATCGACATATCTTGTTGCGGTGTTCCTGGCGTTGGTCATTCTTCCTATGGGGATAGACGTCGGGCCGCTATATCTGACCGGCGTTCGCATTTGGTTGATCGCCCTGATCATCCCGCTTACCGTGAACTTGTTGCGCGGGTTTTACGGAAGGCTTTTGCTGACTGATATCCTTTTCACGCTGCATTTCGTGTGGATTATCATCGCGCTATGGGTAAACAACCCTGACAAAGTGGTTCAGAACGCAGGCTCGACCGGGATCGAGTTTTTGGGTGGGTATCTGCTGGGCCGCGCATGTATTCGCGACAGCAAAAGCTTTCTGGCGTTAGTTCGCACCCTGATCGCGATTGTGATCATCTGTTCCCCTTTAGCCCTTATCGAGGCAATAACCGGGACGTCTTTATTGATTGATTTCGTTGATAGACTCCCTTTGATTTCAGCGCCGCCCGATCTTGCAATTGACCGCCGTCTTGGGTTGGAGCGTGTCCAGCTTGGGTTTGAACACCCGATACACTGGGGCCTATTTTGTTCAGTCAGCACAGCATTGTGCTTTGTCGGACTCAATCAGCAGTCCAGCCTGGCGGTTCGTCTGATCCTTACCACACTTATCTGCCTATCCGGCGCGCTTGCCTTTTCGAGCGGGGCAATTCTGGCAGTCGCCTTGCAACTGGGTCTGATAGTTTGGGCGGTGATCTTTCGCGAGAATACAAAGCGTTGGGTTATCCTATTGGCGCTTGGTATCGTCTGTTATGTCATCGTCGATGTGATCTCCAACCGATCCCCGCTGCAAGTCTTTATGAGCTATGCCACATTCTCGGCCGAAAGCGCTTATTGGCGTTCTACAATTTTCGAATGGGGTATGGTGAATATATGGGCGCATCCAGTCTTTGGGCTGGGGCTTGGGGATTGGGCGCGCCCCGTCTGGATGCACATATCAAGCGTCGACAACTTTTGGCTGCTCGTCGCTATGCGCTATGGTTTGCCAGGTTTCGGGTTGTTAGCATTTGGCTACATCCATGCCCTTTGGCAGATCGGGCACCGAGATTTGCAAAGAGATACAACGCCTTGGTCCTTGCGCCGGGCGTGGATGTTTTGCTTTGTCGGGCTGACATTTACATTGGCTACCGTACACGTCTGGGGCTCGATCTATGCATTGGTGTTCTTTCTCTTTGGATCGGGCATGTGGCTTGTGCCCAAAAGCGGCAGGTCAGAAAAAGATGCGCCAGAGGCTGCTCTGAACCGTGCCAGAAAGCCGTTTTGGCGGCCACAAAACCAACAGCTAAACCGCGCTTTGAGACCCGCTCTCTTCAACCGGGGTATAAAGCCAAACTTTACATCCCAAAAGCATCCAACATCGGGCTTGCCAAAATATCACCAAGATCCAAAGCGCATAAGTTATCGCCAGACAGCATGTCTTGACCGCACCCAAGCGCGTTCAAATCACTTCGCTCAGTCTTCGCCAAATCAAGCGCCATAAAATCCTGAACGAAATCGTCCTCTGAGGAAGGTAAGGGCGCAATTAGATCCTCAAAATCCCAACGATCTTCTACGGCACCTACCCCCGTTGCTGAGATCGAAGGTAAAGGCGGTAAAATCGGCCCCGCAGACATGTCAAATGCCAAAATAGCACCATCAAAATTTGCCCTCTGCCCCCAAGGGTTTCCAAAGCTTAAATCCCAGTCGCCATCCGAAGGCAAAGTTCCGGAAAACCTTGAAATAGCAGTCTCAACGCCGTCAATATCAAGGGTCATCATCCCGTCCCTTAGCCTTATCGACACATCATGAGGTGATCCGTCATTCACACAGATCCCCCGCGACGTAACGACAGCCGCTTTGCCCTGATCATTGAAAAGTTGGAACGAAACGGCACCCGCCTTCGTCACCTCTGCTTGGAAAGACAGATGTTTGCGGAACAGGTCGCCGGTTCCTTCACCTTGCAAGGTGAAATCAATCACCAATGCGTCCGCTCCGCGCAACCCCGCTAGCGCGTGATGATCCACAACGGCAACCGCAGAATTACCGCTCAGCTCAAGCGCTCCGTCGCTGGCAGATGCGAGCGGCCCGCCATGTTGTATACCGCCAAAACCGTATTTGAAAAACGCATCCTTGGTACTGTCGAACGCGATGATTTGCCCGCCACGGATGTCAACGGTGCTATCCGCCACCAGCCGTTTTCCGTCCGGAAAATCCACATTCAAAGTCACATTATGAACACCAGCATGGGAAAATTCATGGAGCACTTTGATGCCGCTTGCCGCAGCACCATCGCCAAAATCCCAATGATAGCTGGCAATATTTTTGTCGCTCAGACCCAAGGCTTTCGCGGTCAATGCGGCGTCAAAGACTTTGGTGTTTTCATTCTGGTCGCTCCTCTCGACATGGAAAAGTGCGTTTGCCAAAGCATTGGTGTTTTCGATCTGAAATTGCTGAAAGTCTGCCCTAAACCCAGCGTGATCCAGTGCGATAAAATGGTGCTCCCCGTTTTGAAGCGATTGCAATGAGCTGATAAAAAAATCGTCGTAAAGATCAGGATGAAGCAATGTATTATCAGCAACTTGCCAGTCAGGTTGACTGGCAAATCCATTTACTGTGTTCGTGACATTCGACGTGATTGTCACATCTTTCGCAGTCGTTGCTACATTGATCGAAGGTATCCAAAGCGCCGTTTGATCATGGTCATCGTTGCCCGGATCAGACACCGCGATCAAACTATTGCCGCGGATGGACAATCCATCAGCCTCACCCACAGTAATTCCATGCAAGTGACTGTTATAAATACTGTTATTCTCAATCGAAAGGTTCTTGTAAAACATCCCTTCCCCGCCGTTTTGAGAATCGACAGCCTCGTTCCGCATAAAAATAGCCTGCGTAAATGACCCGCCTGCCATGTCCAGCCGGTTCTGCTGGATTGATATGTTTTCGCTCCGGGTGTTGGTACCATTGGTCCAGAACTGGATCATGTCGCGATGGTCGAGCGATCCATACTCTGCCTTGAAGTCATGAAGGTGATTCTGTTCGATCAAGACGTCTTTAACTTCAGCAAAGTTCATCCCGTCACTTCGGATGCTGTGAATGTCGTTAGCACGAACGAGCAGGTCTTGGGACTGGCTGAAAATTGCGCCGCGTCCCCAGTGAAAAAACTCGTTATTCTCGATTGTCACACCTGTGCTATCGCGCACAGAAAGACCGTAACCATGGCCAAAACCATCATTCTGGGCGACCCCGCCCCTCACAAGATCCCCTATGAACACAGAGTTTTCGATCGTGATGTTCTGACTGTTCTTAACCTCAAAAGGACGCACATAGTCGGCATCGCCAGATTGATAAGAATAGTCAAAATTTATACCCGAGATCGTGATATTGTGTGCCCCGTGGAGGGCCATACCGCTGAAAACTGCCGGGTGTTGCGCGTCTGAAGAGGCAATACTTACCGATGTGTCGAACTGATTGGGAAAACCTGGCTTGCCGTTTAGTATCAACGATCCGTAATTGCCCGTCTCAAGAAAAAACGTTTCGCCACCCTGAGCAAGGTTCAACGCCACATAAAGCTCATCTCGGTTTGAAATTAATACTGCCTCTCCCATCTGCTGCGTGCGCCTTTGTCTCTTACTGCTTCAAGGCAGTTTGACTTGAAGGCAGCGGTAAAAGGCGTCGCCGATGCGGCAAAAAGATGACGTTTCTATCAGATATGAAGTATCGCTTTGGGCAAATTAGAGCCTAAATTCGTTCCTAACATGGGATAAAACGGCAGACTGACAGTTTATATAAACCTGTTCGTTTTTGAACAGTGTTAGGACGTGATATTTTAAGAAGTTTCACGCAGATTAGACTTCAACTAAGTCTATAGGTGCGTTGAAATGGTGATCGACGGCGGGTTAAATGGGTATCTCACAGCGCTGAAAAAGCAAAATCTGGGATTTGTCCTTGTCCTTGTCTTCAGCGGATTGATCAATGTCTTAATGCTGACCGGGTCGATCTATATGTTGCAGGTGTATGATCGGGTTCTCTCTAGCGGGTCGATCGTGACGCTGGTCGGTTTGTTCAGCATTGTTGTCGTATTGTATCTCTTTTTCGGGGTGTTTGATCTGCTGCGCCAGCGGCTCTTGTCCCGAATAGCGACACGCCTTGACCTTGAACTTGGCCGCGCCTGTTTTGCCGCGCAGATGCAGGACGCGATCGGGCCTGTGGTTAGGAATTCGGAACCTCTAAAGCACCTTGGCGTGCTACGGCAGTTTCTGTCTGGGCCAACGGCAGCCAGCTTGTTTGATCTGCCATTTGTCCCCCTTTTTCTTTGTGTGTTGTTTCTGATCCACCCGTTGCTCGGGTCTTTCGTTCTGGGCGGTGCCGTTGTCGCCGGGCTAGTGGCCGTCTTGGGCCACATAAGCAGCCGTCGGTTGCAACAGTCCAAGATATTGCTAATGGGGGTCCAAAATGAATTCGCTGGTGATGCTTTCGAGTTATGCCCGAAAGTTGGTGATGGTCTGAAGCGGGCGGCATATCATGGCGGTGTTGAAAGACGCCGTCAGTCTCAAAGAGAAAGGATATGCCACCATGGCCAAATCTACTGTTGTACCATTCGAACTGCCATCAGAA
>JAGXGZ010000005.1 GCA_024636495.1 Roseobacter sp.
CGCGCACTCGACGTCCTGCGGCGAGACACATCCAAGGGCTCTCTCACCATAAAAATCAAACGGGCAGGCTGGGACACCACCTTCTTACGCAGCATTCTCAGTGACTTGGCAACAACATGAGCCAAACGCGATTGCCCTGCCAAGCGCATGCAAGTTGCATTTCATTAATTTCCCGAATTTCAATTCTACTAAGAAATCTTGTATTTCTGATAAAAGAAAAGTCTCCTGTTGGAGACTTTCTGCCAACCAGAGCAACATGTGGTGAGAGAGGAAGTATTGCTCTGGTTTTTCTAGTTGGCAAGAAATTGCAAATATTTGGCCATCTTTTCCCATACCCAGATTCGTACCAAACAATCGGATTGTCTGAAGTAAGGATGGTCTGTCCTTTTGGAACGTATAAGATTCGATACTGCAATGTAGCTAAGACGCCAGCATATCTTCTCAAGTAGTGGATCATCGCATGGAGTGACCGATGTGGATCAATCGTAACAACCAAGTGTTCGGCTATATCTTCTAACCCAGCAGGTGGCTTGGGAAACTCTGTAGCAGGTATCCGTTTCGCGATCCGGTTCACGTAGTTTGCCAGTCCGATTTCGAAACCTTCACGAAAACTTGGCGTTCTAATCGCCATGGATAGAATCGTCTCAACAAATAATTTGATGTCTATCTCTTGTTCTTTTTTGAGCAACGAATTTAAAAGATCAGGGAAGCTTGTTTCAATATTGTTCAGCAGAACAGATTCGATTGATTGGTCAGCGTTCTCTATACCCTCAACTGGCTGGCTGAAATAATGAAAACTGGTTAACGCGTTTGAAGGTCTAGGCCTTAATGTTTGCGATCTTCGCTTGGAGAAGACCGTTAATCGCCCATCACTTTCTACAAAGTTCTCCAGATAAACTCTTGGAATGGAGTGATGTTGTTTTGGTACAGACACTATGTCTCGAACCCCTCAAACATCCAACTCCTCCACAAACTGCGCGTTCTCTTGGATATACTGATAGCGCAGCTCCGGCTTTTTGCCCATCAGACGCTCCACCAGATCGCCGGTCTGGCCGGGGGTGTCCTCTTGGACCGTCACGCGGATCAGCTTGCGGGTGCCGGGGTCCATTGTGGTTTCTTTCAAATCCTTGGCGTCCATTTCACCAAGGCCCTTAAAGCGTTGCAGGTCGATCTTGCCCTTGCCGCCCAGACCTTTCTCAAGCCAGTATTCCTTGCCCGCCTCATCCGCTACGTAAACGCGTTTGGCCCCTTGGGTCAGGCGGTACAGCGGCGGGCAGGCCAGATACAGGTGGCCCGCGTCGATCATCGGGCGCATCTGGGTGTAGAAGAACGTCATCAGCAGCGCCGCGATATGCGCGCCGTCCACATCCGCGTCGGTCATGATGATGATCTTGTCATAGCGCAGATCGTCCAGCACGAATTTGCTGCCCATGCCCACGCCAAGCGCCTCGCACAGATCGTTGATCTCGGCGTTGGTGTTCAGCTTGCCGGATGCCGCGCCCAGCACGTTAAGGATCTTGCCCTTGAGCGGCAGCAGCGCTTGGTTCACGCGGTTGCGCGCCCCCTTGCCGGACCCCCCCGCCGAATCGCCTTCGACGATGAACAATTCGGTGCCTTCGCGGGTCTTTGACGTGCAATCGGTCAGCTTGCCGGGCAGGCGCAGTTTCTTGGTGGCGGTCTTGCGCGCGGTTTCTTTTTCCTGACGGCGGCGCAGGCGTTCTTCGGCCCGCAGTACAAGGAAATCAAGGATCGCGCCTGCGGATTTCGTGTCGGACGCCAGCCAGTTGTCAAAGTGGTCACGGACCGAGTTTTCGACCAGTCGTTGCGCATCGACCGTGGCAAGGCGGTCCTTGGTCTGGCCCACGAATTCCGGCTCGCGGATAAAGCATGACACCAGCGCGCAGCCGCCCGTGATCAGGTCTTCGCGGGTGATGGTGGCGGCCTTTTTATTGCCAACCAATTCGCCGTAGGCCTTCACGCCTTTCAGGATCGCCGCCCAGAAACCGGCCTCGTGGGTGCCGCCTTCGGGGGTGGGGATGGTGTTACAATAGGATTGGATGAAACCGTCGCGCGAGGGCGTCCAGTTGATCGCCCATTCGACCTTGCCGGGCACGCCGAATTTTTCCTTGAAATCGACCATGCCGCCAAAAGGGGCCTCGGCGTAGGTGGTTGATCCCTTTAGCGTTTCATTCAGATAATCCGACAGGCCGCCCGGAAAGTGGAACGTCGCCTCGGCCGGGGTGGTGCCGTCTTTTTGCGCGGTCTTCCAGCGAATTTCGACGCCGGAAAACAGATAGGCCTTGGACCGCGCCATCGCGAACAGGCGGGCAGGTTTCAGCGTCAACGCGCCAAAGATGTCGGGATCAGGATGAAACGTGACCGCCGTCCCGCGCCGGTTTGGGGCGGCACCGATTTTCTCAAGCTTGCCTTGGGGGATGCCGCGCGAAAACTCCATCGCGAAAAGTTCACGGTTGCGCGCGACTTCGACCCGCAGATGGTCGGACAGCGCGTTCACCACTGACGATCCCACGCCGTGCAAGCCGCCCGATGTCTCGTACGAATCGCCAGAGAATTTGCCGCCCGCGTTCAGCGTGCAAAAGATGATTTCCAGCGCAGATTTGGTGGGGTCCTTGGGGTGCGGATCGATCGGGATGCCGCGCCCGTTATCGCGCACGGTGACATGGCCGTTTTCGTGCAATTCAAGCTCGATCCATGTGGCATGGCCCGCGACGGCCTCGTCCATGGAGTTATCGATGATTTCTGCCACCATATGGTGCAAGGCACGGTCGTCCTTGCCGCCGATATACATACCGGGGCGCAGGCGCACGTGCTCCATATCCTCAAGCACCTGAATGGATGAGGCGTCATATTCCGAAGCCTTGGACTGCGTGCCGGAAAGAAGATCGGACATGGTGGGGCCTGCCTGTCTGTTGCTTTTGATTGGCGCCGACTATGCCAGACCGCAGGGGGCGGGGGAAGGGCGGATCATGTCGCAATTCGGCGTTTCGTTCCGGCGTGATCTTGCTATCAGCGTGGTAAATACGCGTTTGAGAGTATCTTCCATGACAGACATCACCACCCTGCGCGATGCGCCCAACTGGCGCTACATGCTGCAAGAATGCGACGAGCTGTATCGCTTTTTACCAGCTGGTGGCAGCGACAAGATCAGGACGCACCAGCGCAAGGCCCGCGAGGCGATTGCGCGCCTGCTGAAACGCAACGCCGAGGTCCGGTTGCAGCCACGCGCTGAAAAGCCTGTCGTCGCCCATTTGCGCCGTGCGCTGGACGAGGGGCGACAGGGCGCGCTTGCCCCGGCGGTACGTGCGTTGGACGCTGTGGCGCCGCTGCTAAGTTGGCAATACGGCTATGAAAAAGTGCCCAAAGGGCTGACCAACACCTATGCCTACGCGGAAATTGCAGGCGCCCAAGGCCCTGTGATCAGCGACGAGATCATTCTTGGCGTTGTCCTGTTCGCCCCGGGCTGCACCTATCCCGCGCACTCCCACAAAGGCATTACCGAAAGCTATGTCTGTCTTTCGGGGGCGGTGTCCGAGAACCATCAAGGCGTCTATGTGCCCGGATCAATGATTTTTAACCCGCCCGAGCATCTGCACCGCATCACCGTCGGTGACCGCGAACCGGCCCTGTTGGCCTATGCTTGGCTAGGGGCCCCCACGGACCTGCATGAACAGAAAATGGTGTTCACGCGGGGAAAGAAATAGCGGCGCCTGCATATATAAATCGGACCAGGTGATGACTTCCGTTTGATATGCAGACCGTCGGCTGGTTTTGCGGTTCGACACATATCAGAAATTCACTGATGAATGCGCTCCATTTGCCTAGGCTCCAGACTCATTGATTTATAACCAGAACAAGATGGTTGCTGCGAGGGCGATTGCAGACAGGAATACCTTTGGACAACGGTTGTATCGGGTGGCAATCCGTGGCCAGTCTTTTAAGCGACCTAACATGATCTCGATCACTGCCTGACAGTGCAGTGCGCAGCAATGTCACGAGAGGGGCGGTTGCGTCGTTTGTAGCGGCGCTACTCCACTGCCCGTCAGTGCAGTGCAAAGCAATGTCACGAAAGGGATATTTGACGGGCTTGTCGCGCGACTTCCGCGCCGGAATGCAGGGCGTTATTCCCCTATCTATAAGGGCCTCACGGAACCAATCCGCGTCATAGCCCCGGTCTCCCAATAACCAACCGGCAGCTGGCAGGCTACTCACGAGGGCTCTGGCCCCAGTGTAGTCACTGACTTGGCCTGCAGTCATGAAGAACCGGATCGGCCGTCCAAGCGTGTCGGTAACGGCATGCAACTTCGTGTTCATACCACCTTTTGTCCGCCCGATCAGACGTCCACGCCCCCCTTTTTTAACCGCAGGCTTGACGCCGTGCGATGCGCTTTGTCCCTCTCATAGCTGCAAGCAGCGATTGCCGGGCAGTGGATAAGTCGCGTCGATCGAGATCGTTTGAGTATCAGGTGCCCCAACAGCCAGTCCTGTCATGATCCTAGCAAAAACACCCATATCGCTCCACTGCTTCCAGCGATTGTAAAGTGTCTTGCAAGGACCATACTCTTTCGGCGCATCACACCACCGAAACCATTGCGATTGATGAAGATAATCCCACTGAGCACGCGCCGGTCATCAACACGCGGCACACCATGGCTCTTCGGAAAATTACGGCTGAAGGCGCGCCATTTGATCTTCGCTCAGCCAGTAAAAATTACTCATAATCCCCCCAGTTCGAGGAGCTTGAATCATGCAGGCCCGACAGCCTCAGGTAAATTTATGGGTCTGGAGCCTAAATTTAAGTCAAAGTATAATGGTACGGCCAAGAAAATGGGCCTGTATCATCAAACTACCTGCACCCGAGTTTGGACCGAAAAATCCGGTCGGGCGCAGGCTGCCCTTTATAGCCACCCCAATATCGCATCCGCCACCTCTTGGGGCTTTTGGTGGTGCAGCCAGTGATCGGCACCCTTTATTGCGACGCGGGTCAGAGCGGGGGCGTAATCCTCAAGCCCTTCGGTCGAGGCAGGTAAAAGTGCTGTGTCATTTTCCCCCCAGATCAGAAGATGCGGGCAGCGCACTTGCAGACGCGCCGGATCAAACACCAGCGCATCCTCTATCGCCTCTCCAGTTTGGCCAAGGCGCAACGGCGAGGCGCGATACCAGTTGATCATTCCGCGCAGGCCTGCCGCATCACGCCATGCCGCCTTATATCCGGCCAGCGTGTCGCCTTGCAGCCAGTCCATGTCCATGTGGGCGGAAAACAGGCCCATCAGCTTGGCGAAATCATCCGCCGCCAGAATGTCTTGTGATCCTTCGCGGCGCAGGAAATGGATGTATTGTGAGGCGTCGGTTTGCGGCCCGCCCTTGGCCAGTTCGCGTTGGAACGGGGCAGGGTGGACGCCGTTCATGATGATCAGTTTCGACACCAGTTCGGGCCGCCCGATGGCCAGCGCATAGGCGACAGAGGCCCCCCAATCATGCCCCAGCAAGATCACCGGTTCGGTGCCGATCAGCGCCGCCATGTCGCTCACCAAGTGGGACGTCTTGTAGTGTTCAACCTCGGTCGGTCGCCAGCTTTGCCCGTAACCGCGCTGGTCGGGGGCGATGCAATGAAACCGTTCGGCCAGCAGCGGGGCAAGGTCGGCCCATGCAACCGAATATTCGGGAAACCCGTGTAGCATCAGCAATTTCGGCGCGTCTTTGTGGCCCCAATGTCGTGTCAGGATCGGGTTGCCGTTGATCTGGTGTGTTTCGGTCCAATGGGCTGTCATCTGCCGTGCCTTCCTTGGATTAGGGGTTTAACGCGCTGGCAAGTGTTCAAGCGACAAACCGATATGGGTTCCGGGCGCAAAGCCTTGCCATGTCTGGCCATCCAGATACGGCATGAAATCCTCGCCGCGCAGGTGCATCCCCATAAAGGCGGCTGCAAAATGTTGGGCGATATTGTTCATCCGCAAGGTATCCCACACGGCATCTGCGTAGTGGTCGAACGGGGGCCAGCCCAAAACATCTGACATCGCCCAGCTTTCAGTCGGCGCGGGATAGGGGGCCGCTGCATTGTGACCCGCATTCTGAAAGCTGAGTAAATAGCGCGCGCCCGATGCGCCCTCGAATACCGTGCGCATCGCGGCGTAGTTTGAAACGTCGTCAGCGGTGCCGGCCATCAGCAGCATCGGGGTATCCATCTGCGCCAGCCCGTCCGCATCCCACATGCGCTGACCGTTGCCCCAAGGACCGATGGGAATGATCGCTTTCAGCCGTGGGTCGCGCAGCGACGCATGGCTGTCCGACCCCGCCAGATGTACGGCCAGCCCCGCCTCTGTTCCCGCACGCGGATGGATCAACGCCGAGGGCGCAAGGCCTGCGCCGCCAAAGATCAGCGCGCCGTACCCGCCCATCGAATAGCCGATCAGGCCGACGTTCTCGCTATCGACCAGATCGCCCAGATCACCACCCAGCATCGCCATCCCGTCAATCACACCGCGCTGATCCAACGGACGGTTCAGCAAGGTAACACCAAACGCCTGCTGATCGTCATAGGTGCTGCCCGCATGATCGGGGGCGGCCACGACGTAACCCTTGGCGGCAAGGCTTTCGGCAAGATGGCCAAGAAGGAAGCGGTTACCGGGATACCCGTGCGATATGACGATAAGGGGGGCGGTGCCGTTTGCAGGCTGCGCATTGCGGCAAGCAGACCCGTGCAGGGTCGTGGGCGTCACCCCATCGCGGATCAGCGTGTGGTAAACAGTGCCGGGCGATGTGTCTGGGTGCGCCGGATACCAGATTTCCGTGGTCAGCGACCTGCCAGCCGAGATTTCAAATTCATGCGTTGTTACGCCCACCGGATGGGGCCCTCGTGCAGCAAGTTCGGGCGCGTCGGGGCGGATCAGGTCGATACGGTTTTGCATGGATAAGCCTTTGAGTGGAATTGCCGGGACTGTGACGGGCGGCACCGCTTTAGGCAAGCGTGACGCGGCGCGAAACAGCAGTCGGCAAAAGGGTTTTCCACCGCCCCAATCAATCTTGACCGGCATCGGCTGGAACCATTCCGGCGCGGGAAGCGTATGCTTTTGGGCCCTGTCTTGCGGCCCTTTCCCTTGGGCATTTGTCGGCGTATGAGACCGTTATGAAATCAACCATGACATATTCTGCCCACGCCCGCGCCATTGCGGTCATGGGCTTACCGCTTGTTGGCGGGCATCTGGGACAAGTCGCCATTGGTGTGACCGACACGGTTATGGTGGGATGGTACGGCGTTGATGAATTGGCCGCTGTTACCCTTGCCAGCACCTATTTCCTAGTCCTTTTGATTTTCGGGTCGGGCTTTGCGTGGGGCGTGATGCCGATGGTTGCGACTTTCGAGGCCGAAGGCGACGAGGTCAGCCTGCGCCGCGCGACGCGTATGGGGCTTTGGTTGTCTGTGGGGTTCGCGCTCTTGGCATTGCCGCTGATGATCTGGTCGCGCCCTGTCATGGCGCTGATGGGCCAGGATCCCGCGCTGGCCGAGATGGTCCGACAGTATCTGGCGATTGCGGGCTGGGGGATCATTCCGGCGCTGCTTGTGATGGTGCTGAAAAGTTATCTGGCCGCACTGGAACGCACCCAAGTCGTGTTCTGGATCACGATTGTCGCCGCCATTGCAAATGTACTGGCAAATTACGCTTTCATCTTTGGCAACTGGGGTGCGCCTGAATTGGGCATTCGCGGGGCGGCGATTGCGTCGCTTGGGTCAAACTTGGTCGCATTGCTGGCGGTGGTGATCTATGTGCTCAAGGCCATGCCGCAGCACCAAATTTTCGTGCGCTTGTGGCGGCCCGACTGGGAAATGCTGGCCCGCGTGTTCCGCCTTGGCCTGCCCATCGGTATTACTGGGCTTAGCGAAGTGGGTCTGTTCGCGGCCTCTGCCGTGATGATGGGGTGGTTGGGGACCATTGCCTTGGCCGCACATGGCATTGCGCTGCAATTGGCGTCCATAACGTTTATGGTGCATCTAGGAATTAGCAATGTCGCGACGATCCGGGCGGGTAATGCCTACGGTCGACGTGATCCGGGTCATTTGGCACGCGGTGCCATTACCGGCACGGCAATGTCCGTGATTGTCGCAAGTCTGACGATTTTGGGCTTTGTCATCTGGCCCGAGGCCTTGATTGATCTGTTCATGCAAGAAAACGAACCTGCACGGGATCAGATATTGGCGGTCGGTGTCGGGCTTTTGGCGATGGCGGCGCTGTTCCAGCTTGTGGACGGGGCGCAGGCGGTTGCACTGGGGCTGTTGCGCGGCGTGCAAGATACCAAAATACCGATGATCCTCGCTGGGATCAGCTATTGGCTCGTGGGCATCCCCGTATCTTATTTGCTGGGATTCGGTATGGGCCTTGATGGTATTGGCGTGTGGCTGGGGCTGGTGATCGGGCTGGGCGTGGCAGCCGTTTTGCTTAATGCGCGGTTCTGGGGCATCTCGATGAAAACCCTGCGCCAGCAGGCGGCTTAGCCTGACGCCATACGGTCGGATTTCTTGCGCACCAGCGTGCTGCGCAGGTCATGCATCGCCAGCAACAAGGCGTCCGTCACATTCTCAAGCTGATCATCGGTCGCTTTCGATTGTACCCATTGCGTCGTCAGATTTAGGTAATCAACGGCGCGGTGAATGTCATCCATGTCACGATGCGCCAACACCTCTTTGCGCTCGGCCATCCATGTCGTGATGCGATCAATGTCTTCTTCTGACAGAACGCGGTCGCCTTGTGGCTTGATCTCGCCATTGCGGATATTCGCAATGGCGATCTGATCCATCTCGATGCGCCGTTGACGGTTCTCGGTATCGATCCGAAACACAGCGGCACCGTTTTCACGGACACGGAAATAATAGTCTGGCAATTCGCTCGACATAGAAAAGGGTGTCCTTTGGGGCTTAGCTTAATCCGGCGCAGAAATTCTGGATACGTGTGCAGGCTTCTTTCAGGGCTGCGTCCGACGTCGCATAGCTGATCCGAAAGTTCGGCGACAGGCCAAAGGCGGCACCAAATACAACTGCCACCCCGGTTTCTTCCAGCAATGCCGTTGCGAACACTTCGTCATCGATGATTTCGGTCCCCTTGGCAGAGGTTTTGCCAATCAGTCCTTTGATTGATGGATAGACATAAAACGCGCCTTCGGGCTTGGGGCAGACCATCCCGTCGATCTCGTTCAGCATGCCGACGACCAGATCGCGGCGCCGCGCGAACATCTTGTTGTTTTCCGGGATGAAATCCTGAGTACCGTTCAACGCCTCAACCGCGGCCCATTGGCTGATCGAACAAGGGTTTGATGTGGATTGCGACTGCACCTTGCGCATCGCCCCGATCAGCTTTTCCGGCCCGGCGGCATAGCCGATGCGCCAGCCTGTCATGGCATAGGCCTTGGACACGCCGTTCATCGTCAATGTACGGTCATAAAGCGCGGGTTCGACCTGCGCAGGCGTGCAGAATTTGAAATCATCGTAAGCCAGATGTTCATACATATCGTCAGTCAGTACCCAGACATGGGGATGGCGCATCAACACATCGGTCAGCGCCTTGACCTCGTCCCAACTGTACCCCGCGCCCGTTGGGTTGGACGGTGAGTTAAAGATAAACCACTTGGTCTTGGGCGTGATCGCGGCCTCAAGCGCCTCTGGCGTCAGTTTGAAATCATTTTCCAGCGTCGCGGGTGCGATCACCGGCTCTCCGCCAGCCAGCAGCACCATATCGGGGTAGCTGACCCAATAAGGGGCAGGAATCACGACCTCTTCGCCCGGATTCATCGTGGCCATCAGCGCGTTATACAAAATCTGTTTGCCGCCCGTGCCGACACTGACCTGTGCAGGCACATAATCCAACCCGTTATCACGCTTGAATTTAGCGCAAATTGCTTGCTTCAGCTCTGGGATGCCGTCAACGGCGGTATATCTGGTCTTACCAGACTTTATCGCGGCAATGCCTGCATCCTGAATGTTCTGGGGCGTATCGAAATCCGGTTCGCCAGCGCCAAGGCCGATAATATCACGCCCCGAGGCCTTCAATTCAGCCGCTTTTTGGGTCACGGCGATGGTGGGGGACGGTTTGACGCGTGCAAGTGTCTTGGACAGCAGTTCCATTTCGGCCTCAGTTTGATATGTATGCGGGACATTCATAGGGCTGACCCCCGCACCGATCAAGCGCGTTCGGTGGCATTCAGGAGAGAAGCAATGGCTGAGAACGAAGATTGGTATGGCCCGGACGTGGCCACATTTGGTGACCGAGTCGCCGCCGCGCGCGAAAACGCACAGATGTCCCAAGCCGTATTGTCCAAGCGATTGGGCATCAAACAGTCGACCTTGCGCGGTTGGGAAAATGATTTATCTGAACCGCGTGCGAACCGTCTTGCTACATTGGCGGGCGTTCTGGGCGTGTCGATGATGTGGTTGATCAATGGCGAAGGCGAGGGGCTGGACGCCCCGGATGAGGGCCAAACAGCGGACGCCGGGGCCAAAGAAGTGCTTAACGAGCTGCGCGAGTTGCGCGTCGATTTACTAAAGCGCGCAGAGCAACTTGGCCGCCTGGAAAAACGACTTCGCACAGCGCTACATGGGGATTCCAATGTCTGAATTACGTGAACACAAGGTGAAACGCCTGCACATGCGGTCGATGCGGCGCGGCATCAAAGAGATGGATTTGATCCTTCCCTCTTATTCTGCGACCCGTTTGGAAAAAATGGATGATGACGCTTTGGCACTTTATGATGAAATGCTCAGCGAAAATGATCATGACCTATATCAATGGGTTACGGGACAAACCCTGCCACCCGACGCCTATGTGGCGCTGGTGTCCGATATCAAAACCCACCTTGCTGCGAACCCGCTTTAACATGGTTTGGCGGGGCTGATCTGGCAGTCAGAACGACCATCTATCTGGTTTAACGATATATTTCTCTTTTTTGTCCAAGTTCCAGCTGAGCAGTTTCAGTCGGAGAGAAAGAATGAGCATCCAAGACCCAATTGCCCTGCCAGGCACGAAAAAGGGCTTCATGGTCGGCTACCTAGAAGCCCTAAGTCTGGTGGAGCGGCTGCATCGGCTTTTGCTTGATGTGATCAAGGACGAATTTGAACGGGTTAGCGTCCTTGAAATCAACGCGGTTCAGGCGCTTTTGCTGTTTAACATTGGCGACAATGAAGTCACCGCAGGAGAGCTGAAAACCCGTGGGTACTATCAAGGCAGCAACGTCAGCTACAACCTCAAGAAGCTGGTTGATATGGGGTACATGCACCATCAGCGGTGCGAGATTGACCGCCGTTCTGTCCGGGTGCGTCTGACCGAAAAGGGTCGTCACATCCGCAATGTCGTCTCTGAACTTTTTGGGCGACACGCGATTGGACTAGAAAGCAAGGGCGTGCTGGGGCCGGAGGGGGTAGAAGAGATCACCCATTCGCTCAAGCGTATGGAAAGATATTGGACGGATCAGATCCGGTATATCTATTAACCAGAAGTGACGTGATAGCTGCGCGATTGCTTGTACGGTGCGATTGCTGGCGATCACTGCCATGCTCTGTTGAAAACGGATCAAAAAATGCAGCCGCTTCGACTTGCGTCTTTTTCGACCAAACACACGGATGGAAAACCTGCGGGTGCGGTGATCGCGGATCAGCACCCGCCCCAACACGGGATGCGCAAGACTACGGCGGATCTAGGGTATTCAGAAACCGCATTTAACTTCTCATCAAGGGACGCAAGGCGGGTGCGAAATTTCTGTCACCCGTCAGAGGTGTCTTTTTGTTGCCACGCCACCATGACCTTGGGGGCAGCTTTGGCTGCGTAAAAAAGGAACGGAGAATTCAAACTCCACCTGATCCTGACAAACACTACGGTTGAGGGGGATCATCACAACGGTCAGATGTACGAAGCGCCGCAATCTGCCGAAACCCAAATCACGCCACAGCGTAACACGGATGCGCTGACGCTTTTCAGGCCGGCCTCTGGCGATCTTGACCAAAGGTTTACACCCATATTCGTGCAAGCCGGGGCGGCGCATTTGATTCTTGTCCTGCGCAGCCGTGAAAAACGCGCAGCGATGTCCTATGATGTGCCATCAAGGCGCGGATTGATCTTAAATCATACGCTTTTGACCATCGCGCTGAATGAGGTGCAAAGCGATCCGCTTTTCCAAATGCTCACCGCCTTTGCATCAGGCGGTGAGCTGGACGACTCCGCTATCGCCGCCCTTGCCGAATATCCACGCGATACCGGCTGGCCTCATGGCGGCGCGATTACCTTGACCAAGGGCGCGGACACGGGGGGCGAAATCCAGCTTCGAGGTGGAAACCCCTGATAAGAAAAGCGCGTCCAACCGTGTTTTGGGCAAGTTGCGCCAGATTTAGTCCAGCGACAGGTCAGAGACCGCCAAGACCTCAAGCTCGCGCAGCAGTTTGCGCGTCATTGCGGCCTCGTATTCGTCAAAGCCCAAAGCAGTCTCGACAAAGGCGTCGGGTCCAACAATGACTTCTGCGCGAAAATAGGACGAAAGCGCGCCGATCTCGGCCTGACGCTGATCGCCTGCACTGGGGTTATCCGCACCAATCACCAAAGCATTCACCGTGATGCCGCGCGCGCCAAGCGCGTCTTTCAAATCGCGGGGACGGGGGCCAAGGTTGGATTTTCCGTCACCCGAAATATCAAGGGTCCGCGTCCAGCATTCCGACCTTTGATCCAAGTAATACGCACCAAGGTTCATCGCGACACCCAAAGCCGTTCCGGGAGACGCCTCGCGCCGGGTCGTTTGCAGCAGCGTTTCGATGAACCCGTCAAGAACAGCACCGCTTGTCATCGAGGCCCAAGGCGCGATGACCGCCTGATCTGACGGGCCGCTCCATTCATAAACTAACAGCGACACGGGCGCACCGGGCGCAGACAACAACGCGCTGCGCACGGCGACATTGTCAAACGCAGCGGCCAGCCCCTTGATCTGCAACCGGTATTCGCGTGCGTCCACCGACCCTGACACATCCAATCCAAGCGCCAAAGCCTGTCGGCAGGCGGCGTCGGCCATGCTTGCGCACGCGCAAGCCATCACACAGATCAGCGCCCGGATCATCCGGCGGTTTCAGGCAAACGAAGCGACCCGATGGCAGGGGGGGTCAGCTCTCGTTCCAGCTTGATCCGCATTGCACGTTCATAATCATCAAAGCCGTTTGCGACGACCAGAAACGCGCCCGGCCCGTGCAGAACTTCTGCTTGGTAAAACGCAATCAGACCGACTTCGGCCTCGAAATCAGCGGCATTGACAACCAATCCGTTCACGGTAACCCCATCAAAGGGGAATTCTGCATACGCTGCTTGTGGCCCGAACCCCTCGTTGTTCTGCCCGTCACCCGCCATATCCAGCGTTTGGTACAAACACTCAGGCGCCTGCTCCAGCAAACCCGCGCCATACCCCAACCCGTACCCCATCGCGGTCGGAAAATCATTATGACTTCGCGTGCTTTTCGCCACCGTTTCGGCGGCAATCAACAAATCCGCTTGGCTATTGATCATCGTCCAATTCAAGATCAGTTCTTGATTGTATCGCCCCGACCATTCGTAAACCGCCAAGGCAACCGGCTGGTCAGAAGAAAAGAACGCCTTTGACACCTCCTCAGACTGCAGCGCCAAGGCCATGCCCCCGCGCTGCAGTCTGTCCTCTGCCGCATCGACCGAACTGGACACGTCCATCGCCAACACCAAGGCCAGCCTGCATCCTGCCGCCGATGTGGCGACAGGCAAGACCAGCAGGGATGTGGCCAAAGAAGCGAGTTTCAGCATAAAGCTTACCAGTGGCCGGTGTTTTCCATGCTTGCCCAAGGTTCTGCGGGTTCCAGTTTATCGCCTTCTTGCAGCAGCTCGATCGACACGTTGTCCGGCGAGCGGACAAAGGCCATATGGCCGTCCCGCGGCGGGCGGTTGATGGTCACGCCGTTGTCTTGCAACATCTGGCAGGTCTCATAGATATTCTCGACCGTATAGGCGAGGTGACCAAAATGCCGGCTGTCATCTGGCAGGGCGTCATCACCGTCCCAGTTATAGGTCAGCTCGACGTCTGCATGGCCATCTGCCTGACCCGGAGGGCACATAAATACCAGTGTAAACCGGCCCCCCTCGTGATCCACGCGGCGCCGCTCTTGCAGGCCAAGCATTTCATAAAACGCCTTGGAGGCATCAAGGTCTTTGACGCGAACCATCGTGTGAAGATATTTGATCGGCATGAGGATCCTACTTTCTGGTCAGTGAGCGGACGCTAGAAAAGGGATTGCACCCCGATCCGCAGTCCTAGATTTCTTGTCTCAAAGCGGGTCACGTTTGAATTCGTTTGGCTCGCTTCCAGTGTAAGTCTAGGGGCGAAGCCGTAAGTGTCAAAATCTACCATCAAAAGAGACGCGGAAATCGTCGTTTTAATGTCACGCCGTGCGTCAGGACCGTACAGCGGGTCATCATATTGGCTGATGTTGCTGCCAAGGGCGATCTGTCCCTGACCGCCAAGGATCGGCGTGCCGTGGGTATAGCTGGCATTAAGCCCGGCTTTGGTGTGGGTCAGCGCCTTGCTGTCGGTATCCGTGCGGCCAAGACGGGTATCCCACGCCAGCGCAGACCCGTTTGCAAGGGGGCGAAACCACTGCGCGCTCAGGTCGGCCGTAATGCCCGAGCGCAGCGCATTATCCTTGCGGTCGGAATACCCAAGCGTTCCGGCCCACGAGAAGACGCGCTTTTCGGGGCGCGGATAGGTTTGCTTCCACATCACCCGCACTTCGTCTGCCAAAGCCGTTTCACTGGCCCAAAGCCTGCCAAAGCTGACAGATACGGTTTGGCGGGGCGCATCTGGTCCGAAAACGAAATCGCGCCCGACTGTCCCCTCTAGCCTGCGATAGGAAAAATCCGACTCGCGAACGCCCGCTGGCACGGCATCGTCGGTAAAGATCACATGGCTTTCAGACCACCGCAGCGCCACAAAATCGCGTTTTTTCTGACTTTGGTTCAACGTGTAACGCAGGCTGACGTCGCTGCTTACTTCTACCCCCGACAAGGGCACCGCCGTCGGGTTGGTAAACGCCAGACCGCCCAAAACGATTGTGTTGTCGCGCGGGGCATTATTGACGTTGTTGCCCGGACTGATCCCAAACGACAGCTGGAACGACCAGGGGTTGGTCTTGCGCACAAAGCCGTAGTCGCGGATGGCGCGCGCGCGAAGCGCAGGGGTGGGGGCCACATGGGTCGCACGGCGCAGCCAGAACTGCGCACGGGTTTTTTGCCCGTCAGAGGAAAGCGCCTGCGCCATTGTCAGCGCCGCACCATAGCGGTCTTGATCTGTCTGCGCAGATTGCCACGCCCGCCGGGCTGCAATTTTCGCCTGCGGAAACTTCCGAAGCGTCCGCATCGCCTGCGCGTGTATCAGCAAACCCGTCGTATCATTGGCATCGCGTTCAAGCAGAACAGCGGTTATGTCGCTGGCCGCTTTGGGTCGGCCCGCCACCAAAAGCTGTGCTGCGACCTTGCGCGCTTGCTCGGGCCCCAGCGTCGTCTGGGCGTGACCCGACCCAGCAAGCCCCAATCCCGCAAGCGAAAGCCACGCAACAAGCGGGGCAAGCCGCATCAGTCGATACATGCGGCTGAGGTGCAATTCACAACCACCCCACCGACTTCACGTACCGTTCCGCTTTCCACAAATACGATACCGGCAATTTCCTCGGCACCGGGGCCTGCAAACACACCGCTCCAGTTGCCTGACGCACCGGCCGTGCCGCCCTGATAGCTGCCATTGGGCACTTGCGTGCCGCCTTGCACTTCTACGGCAAGGCCGGACGCAATCGTTCCGTCCGTTCTGTCAATCTCGCTGTTGGCGAAAGAAATGATGCCATCCAGCGCCCCCAGAACCTGACCCGCGCTATCGTATAAAATTCTGTTGCGCACCACGCCGCCCACTGCACCAACCTCGTCAAAGTCACCAAAGTCGGCAGTCATCTCCATCCCGCCCGTGACGTAATACAAGGCGTCAACGGTTGCTGCATCGTCATCTACCGAGCGTACGACCCGAACAGCCGCATATTCCCCGCTGTATGAATAGATCCCTGTTGTCGGCACCGACGTGGCACCGCTGACCCGTGTGGCACCCGCACCACCAAACCCGAAATCGACATATTCGTTTGATGTCGTCGCCGCGGCTTGCGACAGCCCTGAATCAGAGCGTCGGAAGACCGCGAAATACCTGAACTCATTGCTCCCCGCCTCAGGATCGCTTTGATAGGCCCCAAACCCGCTGTTCTGAAAATTGGTGTTCTGGATGCGAATATAGGTGTTGTTGGGATCGTCGAAGGGAATGTTGTTGATCGTCAACTCGTCTTTGTCGGCATCATACGAAATGCTGTTCGCAGTCAGGCTTTCATTGTCTTGCGTCAGATAGACCGTGCCGGGGGCAAAGTCGGCAGGGCCTTCTTCGACTGTCTTCCCATTGAACGGCGTGCCGCTGCCGCAGCTTGCCATAGCAAAACACAGCACGAGCCCTGGTGCGCCTAATTTCATAACTGTCTGCCTCAAGTTTTTTATTTATTAGGTCAACAGTCGTCGTTTCAACACGCGATTGTCAACGATCCAGCACCCTCAAGCTGCATTTCGGCGCAAAGTGCTACTTAAAAACAATACCGCATATCGCGGTTCCGAACGCGGGTTTGCGCATATATAGTTGACCGCGAATCCCACGCAATTTGACAGGATGCGCCCCATGCCGATCAGCCCCGACCAACAAGCCGAAATCGACGCCCTGCGCGCAGATACAAAACCCACCCTGCGTGCGGTTTCCGAAGGGATGGAAGCCCATCTTTACAAGGCGATCCCCGTTCTAGACCACGGTTTTGTGCGCGTCATCGACTATATGGGCGACGACGCCGCAATCTGTCAGGCCGCCCGCGTCAGCTATGGCAAGGGCACGAAATCGGTCCAAAACGATGAAGGGCTGATCCGCTACCTCATGCGCCACTGGCATTCGACCCCGTTCGAGATGTGCGAAATCAAGCTGCACGTCAAACTGCCGGTCTTTGTTGCGCGCCAATGGATCCGCCACCGCACGGCCAACGTCAACGAATACTCCGCCCGCTATTCGATCCTTGACCGCGAATTCTACATCCCCAGCCCCGAACACACGAACGCCCAATCCGTCGTGAACAATCAGGGGCGCGGCGGCGTGTTGGAAGGGGCAGAGGCTGCCCGCGTGCTCGAAATCCTGAAAACCGACAGCAACCGCGCCTATGACAACTACGAGGCGATGATTGCCGAGGTCGGCCCCGATGGCCAACCCCAGGACGGTCTGGCAAGGGAGCTTGCCCGCATGAACCTGCCCACCAACATCTACACGCAATGGTACTGGAAGGTCGATCTGCACAACCTCTTCCACTTTTTGCGCCTGCGCGCCGACGCCCATGCCCAATATGAAATCCGCGTCTACGCCGACGCGATCTGTCAGGTCGTCGCCGACTGGGTGCCCGCAGCGTACAAAGCCTTCGAGGATTACCGTCTGGGGGGAGCAACCCTGTCCCACACATCCCTTGATTGTATCCGCCGGATGCTGAAGGGTGAGGAAGTCACGCAAGAGACCTCTGGGATGTCCAAGGGGGAATGGCGGGAGTTTATGGGGGTTATTGGGTGATTGACCCTGAAAAATCGATGGCAGGGCAGTGGATTGGCAGGAACCATGGTGACCCCAACTCATTAATTGTTTTGGACTTGGACGCTATTGGCGATGAAGCCCGTGGATCAGCCTACTTATTTCCTGATGATAAAGATATCCCGGCTTCGTACGCAGCGATACGCGCAAAAGATCAAATTGATGACTTCTTGGTCGATACAACTGTTGGTCATTTTGATAGTGCTACAGGTTACTTTCCAACTTTTAATGAATTAGGCCAGCATTTTCCTGATGTTCAGTTGCCAAGGACTTTAAAGGCCGAGTTTACGTTTGTCGAAATTGATGTACTTGAAGTGAAGTGGAAAACTGAAATAGGAACGGGGGGGCACGCAAGATTAAAACGTTGGTTGACCCAAGATACTTCATTGGTTCCTCCTGATCAAAAAATAAGCAGTTGGGCGGATTTCAAAGAACGAGTAACTCAAGAAAATTTTTCAGAATTTGTTTATCGAGGGCAATCGGCTCCTTGGCCCCTGCGTACCTCTTTTCATCGATCTAATAGACGAGATCTAAATCGGTACCTTACGCAAGATATTCCGCGCCTACATCGAGCATTGAGTTCGAGAACAAGGCATGTTTTCGATTTAGGGAAACCCTATGAAAACGGTGCTTTCTTGAATTTGGCCCAGCATCATGGTTTTCCAACTCCACTTTTGGACTGGACGTTTTCGCCTTTTGTGGCTGCTTACTTTGCTTTTTCGGAGATTAATCAAAAGAGCGACGTGGTGCGCATATTTGCTTTCGATCATTTATCTTACAGTGAAGAGTTTTTTCCACACCAAAGCATCACTTTTATGAAGCCGCACTTTTCCGTCTTGGAGGCTCTTTCTATTGAGAATGACAGGGCGATACCGCAACAAGGTCTCCTAACGTTGACAAATCTAGAAGATATAGAGAGATTCTTGATGTTAAAAGAAAACGAAAACAAAAAATACCTCTTTGCGTACGATATTCCTGCAAGTGAGCGATCCAAAGTTCTATCCGATTTAAAGTTAATGGGAATTACTGCGTCTACGCTGTTTCCGGGAATAGATAGTATCTGCCGTGAACTGCGTGATCGACACTTCGCCTAGCCCTGCCTTATTGCCATAATTTATCATCTTGCCATTTATTAGGGGGATAGCCAAATCTCTGATTTGGGAGCGCCCGAATCGCCCCCGTCGTGCCGAAGGCACGCCTGCGGCGTGACGCGGGCGCTTCGCTTCCCGCCCCTCGGTTCGGGCGCGGTGGTCTTCGTAGGGTGGGTGAAACCCACGCATCCTCCGTCACCGCAAACACGCGGTAGGTTTCACCCACCCTACGCCGAACGCCCGTGCAGTCAATAATTAACAAGCAATAACAACATCTTAACGTTCCCCGTGGGGAACCTTTCCGCAGACCTCAAGCCACCCGTCAAGCGCTCAAACCACAGCCCCTCTCCGCATTTCACCCTGAAACCGTTGAAAAAGCTGGACTTAAGCCCGCCCGCTGGGCAAAACTGAGCAAAAGCGGATAAAAACGAGGGATATAATGCGTCTACACTCAGCACTCATCGTCGGAGCAAGCATGATCGGGGCGACCCTGCTTCCCGCGCAAGCATCTGCCGAAGCCAAAGTCTATCCATACGCCAGCCATGCAAACTATTGCCCGGCAGGCCTGCAACCCGTCACGATTGCAGGGGTAATCTGCTGCGGCACGCCGAACCAGCACATGAGCTATCAGCAGGTCATGGCGCATCCCGTGCGCAAGACCCACAAAGTGCGCTATCACAAGCCGCGCACAGCGACCTATTCCTGTGAAGTCGGCGAAAAAGGCTGCACCTATTCGCGCTAGTCTCAAATAATTGAGTGTCCGGTGCAGGTCGCACCGGACGAGGTTTTATAGCAGGCTCAGATCGGTTGCCATCTGGCGGCCATCGCGCCCCTCCGACATCTCGAATGATACCTTTTGATCGTCAGCGAGCCCGGTAAGGCCCGACCGCTCTACGGCTGAAATGTGGACGAATATATCGCTGCCGCCGTTTTCCGGTGCGATAAATCCATATCCTTTGGTGGTGTTAAACCATTTTACGGTTCCTGATGGCATGATCTTCGGTGCCTCCTGTTGAGAAGTATGTGGTGCCGTCGTAAACAGGCCACCCCGAACCATCCCGGCTTGACCTAGCTTAAAAAGATTGATCATTACGCCGGAAAATCAAGGATTTTGGGGTGCGTGCCGATGTCGCACACCCCCATGAGCCGCAATAGCGAGGCGAAAATGATCATCTATGGTTTGAAAAACTGCGATACCTGCCGCAAAGCCCTGAAAGCGCTGCCAGATGCCCGCCTTGTCGATGTCCGCGCCGAGGGTGTGCCAGAGGACGTGATGCAGCGTGCTTTTGATCAGTTCGGCGCAGCGATAATGAATACCCGCTCGACAACGTGGCGCGGATTGGCCGAGGCAGAGCGGGAAGCCGCCCCGCTTGTCCTGATCGCCCAGCATCCGGCGTTGATGAAACGCCCGCTGATCGCGGATGGTGAAACGCTGTATCTGGGCTGGACCAAGCAGGTCGAGGCGGCGCTTACCGCGTAAGCCGCGCCAGCAGCAGTTTGTCGGCGGAAAGCGGGCCCGCCCCTTTGACGACAAGGATCATCAAAAGAACCACCCAAAGTGCGCGCTGGTCCAGAATAGCGGCATCCGGAAAGCGGTCGAACCACCGCCCCAATGCATCAAACTGACTGTGCCCGTATATGTCTGTCAAAGACTGTAGAAATACAAACCCGATCATCCCGACCGCAGCGATCCGTGTGAAAAGCCCCAGCAGGATCAGCGCAGGCAACAGGAACTCCGCAAGCGTTCCACCCAAGACCACGGCGTGGTGAAACGCGCCAAGCGCAGTTGCATCATAGCCGGCAGCTTCAAACGTTTTGGGCAATATCTGCACATAGGCCCCGGTACTTGGGGTCCACAGCCCCGCCAAACCATCACCCATCTTGGTGCGTCCGGAATTGAAAAAATAGACCGCCAGAACCGCGGCGAAAACCAACCGCGCGAGTGTGGGCAAAAGCCACTCTTGGCGGGCAAGCCACAAGGTTGCAGCATCGTAAACACCAAGCAATCTAGACATGCTGACCCCCATCAGTTCCATGAAAAACGCCGTGCGAAAACGCAATCGTCAGACTGGCCGCAAGATCAAATTCTGGCGTTTCTTCTAGTGTTGCCTCAAAGGCCTCTCCGAGGGATTTACCCTGCACGAGGTGATCCAGCCACTGTGCAGCGCCAAGCGGTAACAAGACCGGTTCGGGATCAAATTCAGGGCGGCAGATCATGACGTCCTGCGCCTGCATAACCGGTTTTGCAGATCCCTGGACCATGTTGAAGCGCCAGATGTCGAACAACGGCCAGACCGACCGCAAAATCCGAACAGAGGGGGCAATGTGCAGACCTTGGGCCATCATCTGTTCCGGGGGCAGCTGCTGGAACCCCTCAAGATCAAAGGGCCGGGTGTTCGCGGCGTGATAGGACGCGCGCATCGCAGCATCTAGCCGTGCACAATCAGGCAGATACCCCAGCTTTGAAACTTCAGGCAGCGTTTCAAGAAATGCGGGAAATTCAGCGCCGTAATACATCATCAGCGGCGAGGTTGGGGGATGCGCGCGCACATAGATCGGCGCAAGGGTATCAAAATTCTGCCCCCCCAGAACCTTGCGGGTCAATGGAAATGCCGTTTGCAAAGCTGAGATCAGCGAATGGGTGACGTTGTTGCGGTAGACACTATAGCGTTTTCCCGCAGGTGCATGTGCCGCCCCCAGCAACCCTTCTGGCACTGGCTTTGATGGATCAAGCAAGGCGTCGCGAAAAGTGCTTTGATCTGTCATGCAGCAAGTGCTTTGGCAGCGCGTACAGTCTCTGCCCGCAAGGTGGGCCAGTCAGGGACATCGTTGTCCCATTCAGCCAACACGGGCTTGGGGCCTGTTTTCGCCAAGCAGTAGTCAAGCAGCGCCCAGACCGGATCGATGACCGGTTTGCCGTGGCTATCAATCAACAGCAGCGCCCCTGCATCATCGGTGTCTTCGTCATGCCCGCCCACGTGGATTTCACCGACATGCGCCAGCGGATAGGCGTCGATATAGTCTTGGGCCGATAGGCCCAGATTGGTGGCTGAAATAAAGACGTTGTTCACATCCAACAGCAAACCGCAGCCGGTCCTGTGCACAAGTTCAGCCAGAAAGTCGGTTTCGGACAAGGTCGATTCCGCGAAGACCAGATAGCTAGAGGGGTTTTCAAGCAGCATCTGCCGGCCCAGTGTTTCTTGGACTTGGCCGATATGGCTGGCGACACGGGACAGCGTTGTTTCGGTATAGGGCAGGGGCAGCAGATCATTCAGGAACTCGGCACCGTGGGTCGACCACGCCAGATGTTCGGAAAAGCTGGCAGGCTGGGCCCAATCGCAAAGTTTTTTCAATCTGGTCAGGTGGTCGCGGTCTAAAGGTGTTTCGCCACCGATGCTCAGGCCTACGCCGTGCACGGACAGCGCAAATCTTTCGGACAGCGCAAGGAGCTGTGCAAGCGGCCGCCCGCCATCGCCCATATAGTTTTCGGCGTGAACCTCGATCCATTCGACGGGGCCGGGGTCACGTTGCAAATCGGTGAAATGTTGCGGTTTGTAGCCAACGCCCGGACTTGCGGGCAGACGGTCAAAACGGCCTGCGCTGTCAAGCATGGCGCGCCCTCCCCATGGTCTTGGTAGTTTCAATGTGGGTGCGCAGGCCGCAAAACGCCGCCTGCGCAGTGGTCAGCTTTAGGCTGGCAGGTCGCGGTCAAGTGCTTCGAGCGAGCCTGTGCGTGCTTTGCCATCGGCCATTTCGGGCAGTTCCATGCTCGCGCATGTGCCTGCATCGACCAGTTTCCAGGCGTTACCCTGATAGTCGGTGACAGATGTGCCCGCGCATGTGGTGCCGGGGCCTGCGGCGCAATCATTGGCACCTGCCAGTGACACGCCATAGCATTTCTCTTTGGATGCGGCATTTGCGGGGGCAGTGTGGGCAACCATGGCAGCAGCGACGGCACCGGCGACAGCAAGGGATTTCAGTGTATTGGACATTGTGTTGTTCCTCCAGTTGGGTCGAAGTCGTTTATGAGTAACCTAGTTAAGCCCGCGTTGGCGCAACAAATCCACTCCCGTCAAAGTGTGTCACGTGAACGTTAGGTTTTCCGCCTGTTTTCTGTAACATTCGGTGAAATTTCACCTTGGCGCGCGCAATTTTGAAATAAACGGTCACATCCGGGCAGCGGCCTATTTGCGCCCGGATGTGTTTGTTACAAAGTAATCGGGCGCAGATCGGGCGGTGTCGCTTCAAGAGCCAGCGCCGCCGCGACGTCGGTTAACGCCTGAACTGAGGTTTGCTTTTCGCCCAAGCGGCGCACCGACACGGTCTTGTCTTCAACTTCGCGCGCGCCTACCGCAAGGATCACGGGAACCTTGCCAACGGAATGTTCACGGACCTTGTAGTTGATCTTTTCGTTGCGCATGTCGGCCTCGGCGCGGATCCCCGCTGCGACCAAAGTCGCCACGACCTCGTTCACATAATCATCAGCCTCTGACGTGATAGAGGCCACGACGACCTGACGCGGGGCCAGCCAGAACGGCAGCTTGCCTGCGTGTTCTTCGATCAGGATACCGATAAAACGTTCAAACGATCCCAAGGTCGCGCGGTGCAGCATCACGGGGCGATGCTTGGCCCCGTCAGACCCGACGTAGGTCGCGTCGAGCCGTTCGGGCAGTACGAAATCGACCTGATGGGTACCGCATTGCCAATCGCGGCCAATCGCGTCGGTCAGCACGAACTCCAGTTTGGGGCCATAGAACGCGCCTTCGCCGGGGTTGATCTCGGGCTCGATGCCCGCTTTGCGGGTGGCCGACAGCAAGGCGGCTTCGGCTTTGTCCCAAACCTCGTCCGATCCGGCACGGGTGTCGGGGCGGTCCGAGAATTTGACTTTGAAGTTCTCGAACCCGAGGTCTTTGTAGATCGCGGAGAGAAATTCAATGTAGGTCAGGGTTTCTTCTTCGATCTGGTCTTCACGGCAGAAGATATGGCCGTCGTCTTGGGTAAAGCCGCGCACCCGCATGATGCCGTGCAGCGCGCCCGAAGGTTCATAGCGGTTACACGAGCCGAATTCGGCCATGCGCAACGGCAGGTCGCGGTAGGATTTCATGCCTTGGTTGAAGATCTGCACATGGCAGGGGCAGTTCATCGGCTTGAGCGCGTTCACAGCCTTTTCGCGGGCGTGCTCTTCGTCGACCTCAACAATGAACATATGTTCCTGATACTTGTCCCAATGGCCGGATTTTTCCCACAGCTTGCGGTCAACCACCTGCGGTGTGTTCACCTCGACATAGCCGCCTGCGCGCTGTTTGCGGCGCATGTAGTCTTGCAGCTGGGTGTAGATCAGCCAGCCGTTGGGGTGCCAGAACACCTGACCGGGGGCTTCTTCTTGCATGTGGAACAGGTTCATTTCGCGGCCCAGCTTGCGGTGGTCGCGTTTGGCGGCTTCTTCGAGCATATTGAGATGCGCGCGCAGCTTTTCCTTGCCAGTAAAGGCAACGCCGTAGATGCGCTGCAACATGGGGCGGTTGCTGTCGCCGCGCCAATAGGCACCGGCAATGGACATCAGTTTGAACGCATCGCCGGGCACCTGGCCAGTGTGTTGCAGGTGCGGACCGCGACACAGGTCTTGCCAGTCGCCGTGCCAATACATCCGCAAGGGTTCATCGCCGGGGATGCTTTCGATCAGCTCTACCTTATAGGGCTCGTTCAGGTCCTCGTAATGTTTGATCGCGCGGGGACGGTCCCAGACTTCGGTGCGGACGGGGTCGCGGGCGTTGATGATGTCCTTCATCTTCTTTTCGATCAGGCCAAGGTCTTCGGGGGTAAACGGTTCCTTGCGGTCGAAATCGTAATACCAGCCGTCCTTGATCACGGGGCCGATTGTTACCTTGGTGTCGGGCCAGATGTCTTGCACGGCACGCGCCATGATATGGGCCAGATCGTGGCGCACCAGTTCATTGGCTTGGACCTCGTCCGCCATGGTGTGGATTGCGATGCTTGCATCCGCGTCAATCGGCCAGGCCAGATCGAAATGCGCGCCATTGACGGTCGCGCTGATCGCCTTTTTGCCGAGCGATTTCGAGATGTCATTGGCGACCTCGCCCGCAGTGATACCTGCGTCGTAGTGCCGTGCATTGCCATCGGGAAGGGTAAGAGTGATTTGGGCCATTGGGGCCTCCTCGTCGGTTTGGCGCCTACGAGACGCCCGGTTGCGGGTTATGTGCAAGCGCGTAGATGGCGCGATGTCGGGGTATTGTCAATGTTGGGGTTTGGGCGGAAACTTCTTTCCTTCAGGGCGCATTGGCATAAGTGGATAGGCCGGTAGCGTAAGGAACGGATAGATGCACAAGGGCTGGGCAGGAAAGCTTTTTACGAAAATCTCGGGGTCTTCCGACGATGCAAGTGATCTGAGCGATGTCGCCCACAAGGCAGAAGCCCCCAACGCCCTGCGCCACATTGCCAGCCTGTCGATGACCAAGGTGGCAGACGGGCTGATCGACCCCAAATTGATGCTGTCGTGGTTGCTGACAGCCCTTGGGGCGCCAGCAGTATTCGCCGGTGCGCTGGTGCCAATCCGCGAAAGCGGCGCGTTGCTGCCACAGATGATCCTCGCGTCATGGGTGCAGGGGATGGAACGGCGCAAGTGGGCTTGGGTGATGGGCTCTGCCGGTCAGGGGCTGTTTGCTGCGTTGATTGTTTTGGCCGCACTTACACTTGACGGCGCGGCGGCGGGGTACGCCATTTGCGCGGCACTGGCGGGGCTGGCGCTGTCTCGCGCGGCCTGTTCGGTGTCTTACAAGGATATCCTGGGCAAAACCGTTGGCCAATCCCGGCGAGGGGCGATCACTGGTACTGCCGGATCGGTCGCGTCAGCGGGTGTGGTCGTGCTGGCGCTGTTGCTGATGTCTGGTCTGTTCGAAAACAAGGGCGTTGTGGTCGCGGCTATCGCGCTTGCCGCGTGCCTTTGGGGCGGCGCTGCGCTGCTTTTTGCGGCCTTGCGCGAAGAAAAAAGCGATACTGGCAATGCCACCAAAGCAAGCTTTGGCATCCTGAAGGAAGATGCGAACCTGCGGCGGTTCATTCTGGTACGTGGCCTGCTGACATCGACAGCACTTGCGCCGCCTTATTTTGTCGTGCTTGCCGGGGGCGAGGATCAATCCGCGCTTGGCCAGCTGGGTGCCTTGGTGTTGGCCTCGGCGCTGGCGTCGTTTCTAAGCTCGTATGTCTGGGGTCGCATGTCTGACAGATCAAGCCGCAAGGTCTTGATGCTGACGGGGATTGTGGGTGCTGTGGCGATGCTGGGTGCGGTGGCATTAAGTGTTCTGGGGCTGGCCACGCAATTCTGGGCGATGCCGCTGGTCCTGTTTATCCTGATGATTGCCTATCACGGCGTGCGGCAGGGCCGGTCGATCTATCTGGTGGATATGTCGCCCGAAGATCAACGGTCGGCTTATGCTGCCGTGTCGAACACGGTCATCGGGCTGTTGTTGCTGGTGGCCGGGTTTGCAGGGGGCGGGGCGGCATTGCTGGGGCCGACCGCAACGCTTGTTTTATTTGCACTGATGGCGCTGGGGGCTGCAATCGCTGGAATTGGACTGCGCGAGGTTGAAGCTGTGGATTGATCGCAAACGCAGCACCTTCTATGACAGAACTGTCCATTCAATCAAAAGGAGTGGGACATGCCAAAACATAACCGAAATTTCGAACTCACAGTCAGCGATATTGATTTGATCGAGGCGGCACTTCACATCACCAAGCGTGATCTGTCGCTTGACGCATTGGGCGATACTCAGCAGATGCTGCCCGCCGCAGAAACAGCGGAATCCCTGCGCAAGATCGACGATCTGCTGGGGCGGCTGCACAACCAAAAGATATTCTATCGCCCCTCTAAGGGAACATATTTGGGCGGATGACTGAACATGCCTTTCTAGAAACACCCCAAGGGCGCAAGCTGGCCTATCATCTGACCGAAGGCCGCGGGCCGTGCACCGTCTTTCTGGGTGGGCTGAAGTCTGACATGCAAGGCACCAAGGCGATTTTCCTTGAGCAGTGGGCGCGCCGCGAGGGGCGTGCTTTCTTGCGCTTCGACTATTCCGGCCATGGCGATTCTTCGGGTGAGTTCACGGATGGTTGCATCGGGGATTGGGCCGAAGATACGCAGGCCGCCGTGAACGCGCTGACACGCGGCAAGATTATCCCTGTGGGATCGTCGATGGGCGGATGGCAGTCGTTGTTGCTGTGTAGGGCGATGTCCGACCGGATTGCAGGGCTGGTGACCATCGCGGCAGCACCGGATTTTACCGAAGACGGATATTGGGCCAGCTTTACTGATGCACAAAAGCGGCTGTTGCAGGATACAGGCCAAGTCGAACTGCCTTCCGACTATATGGAGCCCTACATCATCACGCGCCGCATGATTGAAGACGGGCGTGACCAACTGGTGCTTCGCACACCGTTGCTGTTGCCATTTCCGGTCAGATTTTTGCAGGGCACGGCGGATACTGCGGTAAGCGTCGCCACGGCAGTTCGATTGCTTGACCATGCGCAGGGCCCGGACATGCAGTTGCAACTGGTCAAAGACGCGGACCACCGATTTTCCGACGATACATGTCTGGCACTGATGGTTGACGCATTGGAAGATGTGCTGGGCCGCTGCTGGAATGCGTAAACCCGCCAGCATGTGGAGCCTTGAGACGTTTGGGCGGGTGCGTTTGTCGACACATTTCTTTATGCGCGACTTCCTGTATTCCGAGATTTCCGGTTTTCACGGGATTCCCAATATTCCAGAAAATCCTGATCTTGCGATTGAAAACGGGCGTAACTTTTGCACGGCGTTGTTGGACCCGCTTGAGGAAACCTTTGGCAGGGTCGCTGTGCGGTCTGGATATCGTTCAGCGCACCTGAACACCTACGGCAATCAAAACAAACTGAACTGCGCGGCAAGCGATAACCCGATTGAATGCCATATCTGGGACCGTTACGGGGGCGATGATTCCATCGCGGGGGCCTCGGTTGTGGTTCCGTGGTTTGCTGATCGCTATGCTGAGGGGCGTGATTGGCGTGATCTGGCGTGGTGGGTGCATGATCATCTGCCCTATTCCGAGATGTGGTTTTTTCCCAAACTGGCGGCGTTCAATCTGGTCTGGCGGCCAAATCCGCTGCGTACGATTTCCAGCTATATCGCGCCCAAGGGGATGTTGCTGCGTGCAGGTTATGACCCGATTGAGCCAATCGTGCAGCGGTGCGCAAGATATGCTGATTTTCCGCCCTTGCGCGGCATTGCCTATCCATGATGTGGTGTGCATCGAACGAATAGGCGGTTTTGATGCAGTTTGCTAAGATCAGGATATGTTGCAGGGCAACGCATGGCTGAACCTCTTGTGCTTTTACCCGGTTTAATGTGCGACGCGCGCGTGTTCTGGCCGCAAATCGCGGAACTGTCCGCCTCGATGGCCGTCACCGTGGCACCCATCACCCAAGGGGAACGGATGGACGAAATTGCATCGGGTTTGCTGGATCTTTTGCCGCATAAATTTGCCCTTGCGGGGTTGGGAATGGGCGGCATGGTAGCACTTGAGATCGCCCGCCGCGCACCCAATCGCGTCAGCCGCCTTGGTTTGATTGACACCAGCCCCTTGGGCGAAACGCCCCAAACCTCGGCCATGCGTGAGTTGCGGATTGTGAAAGCCAAGTCGGGCAAGATCATGGATGTGATGCGCGAAGAGGTGCCGCAAAGCGCGTTGGCGGCGGGCCCGAACCGTGCGGCAATTATAGATATCTTGCTGGATATGGCCGATACGCTGGGGCCGGGGGTCTATCTGAAACAGGCGCGCGCGTTGCAAAGATGCGGTGACCAGCAGGCGGTGCTGCGCAAACTACGTTGTCCGACCTTGGTCATGTGCGGCGAGGCTGACACCATTAACCCAGTGAAACGCCATAGTTTCATGGCTGAACTGATCCCTCACGCTGTTTTGCAGGTCATTTCGGGGGCTGGGCATGTGCCAACTCTTGAACAACCCCAAGCGGTGACCGAAGCGTTGATCAACTGGATGCGCCAGCCCTACGTCTTGAAATAGGCGCGGGGGGCGCAGCTTTTTCAGGTAAGGCTTGCCGTGATCTTGGCGCGATCTTCTTTTGAAACGATTTGAATCTCGCGCACCGGCTTTAGGCTGGCCGTGTCGAAAAACGGGGTTTGTTTCCAACGCCCTGACAGGCGAACCGCCGCCATGCGGGCTAGCAGGCCATAAACGAACCGTGCCATCCCGTGATGTTTCGATTTGCCGGATGCGGTTTTGATGAATGCCCTGGTGGTCACTTTCCCGATTGCGTCTTGATCAGCAAGGAGTGGGACGCGAATGCTGGCAAACCCGGTTTTCGGGTTGCGCAATGTGTTGAACAGGATCGACCCACAACATGCCGCATGCCAACGAAGCAGGTTCTTTTCGCCAAACGAAAACACCGCAAGCTTGTCGTGCCCTTGTTCGATGTCGAATTTGTCAGCCGAGGTTTGGAAAAGTGTTACGGATGGGATGTCAGGCTGGCCAACATAAACTTCGGCAGCGCGACAGTCGGTGCAAAAACATTCAAGATGCGTGCCGGTAGACGGTGCAGCGCCGCGCAACGTTCCCTTGATTTGCCCACAAGAGCAGGCAAAGGAGATGTCGCGCGGCGCTTTGAACATTATGCAGCCGCGTTTTTGTTGGCTGGTTTTTTGGTCTCATCCTGCGCCGCCGGACGCTGGTTTGCGTCGATGAATTTCAGTACAAGCGGCCGGATATTATCGCGCCAGCTTTTGCCGGCAAAGATACCGTAATGGCCTGCACCGTCTTCCAGATGGCTGGCTTTCTTGCTGTCAGGCAGACCAGTACACAAGGCAAGTGCTGCAACACATTGGCCGGGTGCCGAGATATCATCCTTGGTGCCTTCGACAGTTTTCACAGCGACGGTTGTGATCTTGCCGATGTCGACCTTTTTGCCCGCAACAGTAAAGTTGTTCGTCCCGATTTCGTTGTTTTTAAAGATCCGTTCAACTGTCGAGAGGTAGAATTCTGCGGGCATGTCCATCACCGACAGATATTCGTCGTAGAACTTGTTGTGCTTGTCATGATCGCTGGCTGTGCCCTGAGCGACGCGCATAATCTGGTCGCGAAACGCTTTTGCGTGCGTTTCGCTGTTCATCGAGATGAACGAGTTCAACTGCAGCAATCCGGGATACACTTTGCGGCCCACGCCAGCGTGTTTAAAGCCCACGCGCTGGATCGACATTTCCTGAAGTTGGCCCATGTTCACGCGGTCGCCAAAATCGGTCACATCTGTCGGGCTTGCGTCGGGGTCAATCGGCCCCCCGATCAAAGTCAGCGAACTTGGCTGCGCGCTGGGGTCTTCTTCGGCCAGATAGGCCGTTGCGGCCAGCGTCAGCGGGGCAGGCTGGCACACGGCAATGACATGTACGTCCGGACCCAGATGGCGCATGTATTCAACTAGCTGGAGTGTATAATCCTCGACGTCGAATTTGCCTGCGCTGACGGGAATGTCGCGGGCATTGTGCCAATCGGTGATGTACAGGTCAGCGTCGGGCAGCAAGCTGATTACAGTCGAGCGCAGCAAGGTGGCGTAGTGTCCTGACATCGGGGCGACAAGCAGGATCTTGCGCTTGGGCAAATCGCGGCCCTGAACGACGAAATGCACAAGGTCGCCAAATGCGCCCACGATTTCCTTTTCGATCGAAATCGGGTGATCTGCACCATCCTTGCCGACGGACGGCGGGATGTTCCAATCGGGTTTTGCCACCATGCGGGCAAAGCTGCGTTCGGTCACTTCGCCCCATGCAGCCATCCAGTCAAGCGCCGGGTTCGGTACTGCTGAAAACACAGGGTAAGACGCAATTGCCTGCGCCGTCGCACCAAGCCATTGGTTGGTGTTCCGCATTGTTTCCATTAAGTCGTAAGATGCCATATACTTCATGAGGGGTCTCCTGTTGGTTGGCCCTGTGCTTGGGCACTCCGCCGTCCCCCTCCCAGTCAGGTCGGCGCGATGCTGCGAGTGCAAACATAGGGAGGAACGGTTACCATGACAACAAAAACGAATAAAAATCCTGCACCTGATGAGGCCGCACTGGCGCGCATGACCGAGAATATGAACAAAGTCGAAGCTTTGGGAGCCCGGTTGACAGAGATCATGATCAGTCGAGAAGGCCATCAAGCCGCCCTTGATGCCCCGAATCAGGAGCTGTTCGCCAAAGCCGCACAATCCTACTGGAACGAGGCGGTTCAAAATCCTGCCAAACTGATCGAGCATCAGGTATCGTTCTGGACCAAATCGGTCAGCCATTTCGTTGAGGCGCAAAAAGCGCTCGCCAAGGGCAAGTTGGAAGCGCCCTTGGACAGGACCGCCAAGGACCGCCGTTTCGCCAACCCGCTTTGGGAAAGCCATCCCTATTTCAATTTTGTCAAACAACAATATCTGATCAACGCCGAGGCGCTGAGCCAGGCGGTCTCGGATGTGTCCGATCTTGACCCGCGCGAAAAGCAGCGCCTTGGCTATTTCAGCCGCCAGATCATCGACATGATGAGCCCGACCAATTTTCTTGCCACCAATCCCGACGCGCTGGAGCGCGCTGTCGAAACCGAAGGTGAAAGTCTGATCAAGGGGTTGGAAAACCTGATTGCAGACCTTGAGGCAAACAACGGTGAACTGATCGTGCGTCTTGCCGATGAAAAGGCGTTCGAGCTGGGACGTAATATCGCGACATCGCCGGGCAAGGTGGTGTTTCGTAACCGTATGTTTGAGTTGATCCAATACAGCCCTACAACCGAAAAAGTGAATGCGACCCCGGTCGTTATCTTTCCGCCCTGGATCAACAAGTTTTACATTCTTGATCTGAAAGAACAAAACAGTCTGGTCAAATGGATCGTGGATCAGGGCCACACGCTGTTCATGGTGTCTTGGATCAACCCCGACAAAAGCTACCGCGATGTTGGCATGGGCGATTATATCGAAGAAGGTTTTTTGAAAGCTTTCGACGAAGTGAAAAAGATCACCGGTGAAAAACAGGTCAACGCGGTGGGGTATTGCATCGCGGGTACGACATTGTCTCTGTCTCTTTCTCTGCTTAAACAGCGCGGCGATACATCCGTCAAATCCGCTACGTTCTTTACGGCGCTGACCGATTTCTCGGATCAGGGGGAATTCCAGCCTTTCCTGACAGATGATTTCATCGACGGGATCGAGGCCGAAACGAAAGACAAGGGCATCTTGCCGTCCATCGTCATGGCGCGGACGTTTTCATTCCTGCGCTCGAACGATCTGGTGTATGGCCCTGCGATCAAAAGCTACATGCTGGGCGACACGCCGCCTGCATTCGATCTGCTGTACTGGAATGGCGATGGCGCGAACCTGCCTGAAAAGATGGCGATGGAATATCTGCGAGGCCTGTGTCAGCAAAACAAATTGGCCGACGGCGGGTTTGATCTTTTGGGTCACCACCTTGAATTGGGGGACATTGATGTGCCGCTTTTGGCTGTCGGCTGCGAGACGGATCACATCGCCCCATGGAAAGACAGCTTTCGGGGCGTCCAGCAAATGGGCAGCAAGGACAAGACGTTCATCATGACCCAGTCCGGCCACATCGCAGGGATCGTGAACCCACCCAGCAAGGGCAAATACGGGCACTACACCAATCCTGACCTGTCGATGGACCACAAAGACTGGTTGGAGGGGGCAGAGTTTCAGGCAAGCTCATGGTGGCCGACCTGGGGGGAGTGGCTCAAGAATCAGGCAGGTGCGCAGGTGGATGCTCGAATTCCGGGCGCAAATGGCCAGGAAATAATTTGCGATGCGCCAGGGACCTACGTGTCGCGTAAGGCAAACGGCTGATCTGATTGGTCTTTTTCCTTTGCTGAAATTCATATGCTGCAGCGCAGAAAAAACTTGCAATGCCGCACTGCAGCATATAGATAATAGTCATAACAAAACGAGCAGACATCAGTCGCTCACAACTGAAAGAGGAAGAGACTATGACAAAGACACCAGATCTGGCCGCCATGATGAAAGACGTTATGGGCGCATTCCCAGTTGACACCACAGCGATGAACGACGCGTTCAAAACAACTGCAACCCTGAACGAAAAACTGTCCGGCGTTGCCCTGACAGCTGCTGAGAAATCTGCCGAGATTTCCACAAAGTGGCAGAAAGACACATTGGCCAAATTGGCTGAAATGTCCAAAGCCAAGGCAGAGCCAGCCGACTACGCAAAAGCGATGACAGATTTCACATCTGCTTCCGCTGAAGTTGCAGCCGAGCACATGGCAGCTTTCGCAGAGATCGCAAAATCGGTTCAGATGAACACAGTTGAATTGATGATGGCAGCGGGCAAAGATATGTCCGAAGAAGCATCCGCAGCAGTCAAAAAAGCGACAGCTGACGTGACCAAAGCAACGAAAAAAGCCGCAGCGAAGTAATTCGTTTTAGGCTAAGAGCACTTTCATGAGTGTTGGGGCGGGCTGTCAAAAGCCTGCCCTTTCTTTGTGGCACCTTTCTTTTTGGAAATTGCTGCCTTAAGCTGCACTGCAGCACGCAATTTGGGAAGGATCCACCGTGGCCGACACAGACAAGCCTCTGCTTATAAAGCGATATGCAAGCCGCCGCCTTTATAACACCGAGACGAGCGATTATGTAACGCTTGAGGATATTTCCGGGTTTATCCGGGACGGTCGCGAAGTCCAGATCGTCGACCTCAAATCTGGTGACGATTTGACCCGACAATATCTGTTGCAGATCATTGCAGAGCACGAAAGCCGTGGTGAATCCGTTTTGCCCGTTGACGTGCTGAACGATCTGGTACGCAGCTATATGTCGCCCAATGCCAGCGTTGTGCCTCAGTTTCTTAAGGCGTCTTTTGACATGCTGCGTGACGGTCAGTCGCGGGTGCTTGAAAATATCAATACGATTAATCCGATGTCCAAAATGCCCGGCTTTGATGTGATGCAAGCCCAGCAAGAAGCGTTCATGAAGGCCATGACCGCCAATATGCCAACGACGTGGCCTGCACTGCAAACGCCCAAGAGCGAAAAGCCTGCGAAGGGCGAAAAAGACGAAAGTCTGGACGCGATTAAAAAACAACTCGCCGAATTGCAAGAAAAGCTATCCAAGCTTAAGTGACCACGCGGCCGTGTGGCCCTGTGTTTATATTCTTTTAATTAAATTTGAACCAAGCCCACCCCACTTTTGGGTGGGCTTTTTGTTATTCTAGGCCTGAGTGATCTGCAGATCAGGCGGCTTGAGCATCGGTTGCAGCCTGAACCGCACCCAAAAGCACATCAACGACCGCGTCCAGATCATCCGGCGTCAAGTGAACCGGCAAACGCACGTCGCACGCCGACATCAGCATTCTGCGCGTCTGGGGCAATTCGGGCAAATCCTCGATAAACTGCCAGTTCCAGAACGCGCGTGCGTTATCCGTGCTTTGGCCGAACACTTGGACTTTAACGCCTGCGGCTGCACTGGCAGATGCAAATGCCCGGATCGCGTCATCCTCCATGCCGACCATGTTGAATTGAATCGAATCCGGCGCGCGGGTTTCAGGGGCCAAGGGGGCAGGAACATTGATATACGGCGATGCGTCAAGCTTGGACGCGACATAATCATGGTTGCGCAACCCATCGGCAACGCGGCGTGGCAGTTCGGCCAATTGCGGGCGCACCAACGCGGCTGACAGGTTATTCAGGCGCAGATTGTAAAGCGGCAGCTTATTTTGCCAGCGCGTGCAAGCCTCAGCGATGCCGGGGTGTTTCTTCCAGTTATGCTCGTAAGCACCTGACATGATAATCGCACGCGCAATCAGGTCGGCATCGTTGGTGATCATGATCCCGCCTTCGCCAGCGTTGATCATCTTGTAAGACTGGAACGAAAAGCAGCCTATCGCGCCGATTGTGCCGATTTTCTTGCCATGCCACAGCGTACCCAGCGAATGTGCCGCATCCTCGATCACAGGGATGCCGGCAGCGTCACACAGCGCCATGATAGCATCCATATCAGAGGTATGGCCGCGCATGTGGCTGATGATAACAGCATCCACGGTTGGCAGCTTGGCTTCAAAGTCATTCATATCAATGCGGTAATTGTCGCCAACTTCGCAAAGCACAGGAATGCAATGCGCATGAACGACGGATGACGGCACAGCGGCAAAGGTGAACCCGGGGATCAATACACGAGCATCCTTTGGCAGGTCCAAGGCCAGCAACGACAAGAACAGCGCGGCAGAGCATGACGACACCGCCAAAGCATAGCGGCTGCCCATCATCTGCGCGAATTCCGCCTCAAGTAAAGACACAGGCGCGCCACTGGCAGCGGTATAGCGAAACAGGTCGCCACTTTGCAAAAGTCGTTCGATTTCGTCGCGCGCAGCCTCGGGAATTGGTTCGGCGCGGTGCATGTCTGGCAAAGTCATATTTCAAAATCCCGAATGTTGGTTTTCAGAATAGTAAAACAAGCGCGCCCCAAGACCAAGCTATTTTGGAGGGATATCGCGTTAAAGATTTGTGACTAGAGGCCCAATTTGTCGCGCAGGCTGTACCAGCTCATGGCGAGCGTAAGCAAAGGTGTGCGCATTGCGGCACCCCCGGGGAAGGGGTGCGTGGGAATTGCGCTCATTACATCGAAACCGTCGCTGTCACCCAGTATTGCGCGCGCCATCAACTGGCCTGCGTGGGTCGCTGTGCCCACCCCGTGCCCGGAATAGCCTGAGGCCGATAGGATGTTTGGGGCAACCCGTGCGAGGTAGGGCAGTCTTTTCATCGTAATCGCCAAAGTGCCGCCCCACGCGTAATCAATCCGCACGTCCTTAAGCTGCGGGAAAACAACAGATAGGGGCGCGCGGACTTTGGCTGCGATGTCGGCTGGAAACTTGTAGCCATAGCTTTCACCACCACCAAACAACAACCTGCCGTCATGGCTTAGCCGGAAATAATTCACCACAAAGCGGCTGTCGGCGACGGCAACATCGCGAGGTAACACGTCCTTGATGCGGTCGCCCAAAGGTTCGGTTGCCACGATGAAATTGTTGATCGGCATAACCCGTGCCGCAACTTTGCGGTTCAGACCACCCAGATAGCCATTGCAGGCCAACACGACATGATCCGCCGTAACGCGCCCGCCATCGGTTTGCACAACGGCCCGCAGGCCTTCCTCGATATGATGTACGGCGGAGCCTTCATAGATTTGTACGCCAGCTTCTTTCGCGGCCCGCGCAAGACCAAGTGCCAGGTTCAACGGATGCAGATGGGCCGCCCCCATGTCCAAAATCCCGCCCTTGTAATCGGGTGACGGGCAGACATGCTGCAAGGCACCTTGGTCCAACATCTCGATCTGATCATAGCCATATCTGTCTTGCAGATGATGGGCGTAGTTATGCAGGTGGCGCACATGGGCATTTGAAGACGCCGTCCAGGCAACGCCGGGTCTCAGGTGGCAGTCGATCTGATTCTCGGCAATCAGGTCTTTGACCAACGCCTTTGCATCCTCGCCCAAGTCCCAAAGCCGCTGCGCCTGCGCGCGTCCCAGCATTTTCTCTAACGCATCCTGTTCGACCCGCTGGCCACCGCCCAGTTGCCCGCCATTGCGCCCCGACGCGCCAAAGCCTACGCGCTGCGCCTCCAGCAAGACCACGTTGCGGCCCGCTTTGGCCAGATGCAAGGCGGCGGACAGCCCAGTATACCCTGCACCGACAACGCAAACATCTGCTTTTACCGCGCCCCGTAACGGCGCAAATGCGTCCAATGGTGTGGCTGTCGCGGCGTACCAGCTAGGCGGATAGGCACCGTTCTTGTCGTTTGCGTAAAGCAGGTTCATGGCATTTTGTCCCCGCGCCCTGTTCCAAATGGTTTTAAATCCTCGCCGAAGGCATCCGCGCCCGCAACAGGCCTAGACGTTCATCAAGAGATGCTCACGTTCCCACGGGGAAATAACCTGCAAAAACTCGCCGTATTCGGCGCGCTTAACGATGGCATAGACCCGTGCAAAGTCCGGCCCCAAAATCTTGTGCATTTCGGTGGCTTCTTCAAACAAATCCAATGCTGACCCAAGGACCTGCGGGATATCGCCGTCGCCTTCATAGGCATCGCCTTTGAATTCTGGCTTTGGCTGCTTTTTTTCCATCAGGCCCAGGTATCCGCAGGCCAGTGATGCCGCGATGCCAAGGTATGGGTTGCAATCCATGCCTGCGATCCGGTTTTCAACCCGGCGCGAGGAGGGCTTGGACAGGGGCACGCGAATGCCCGTGGTGCGGTTGTCACGGCCCCATTCCAGATTGATCGGGGCTGCATGGTCCTTCACGTAGCGACGATAGCTGTTCACGTAGGGTGCCAGCACCGCCAGAACGTCGGGCATGTGGTTCTGCATGCCGGCGATAAAGTGAAAGAACTCTTCCGTTTCTTCTCCGTCAGCGTCAGAGAAAATGTTTTCGCCTGTTTTCGCGTCCAGCACCGAATGATGCATATGCATTGCGCTGCCGGGTTCGTCCTCGATCGGCTTTGCCATGAAGGTTGCATAGCAGTCGTGGCGCAGCGCCGCTTCGCGGATCAGACGTTTGAAATAAAAGACCTCATCGGCCAACCGGACCGGATCGCCATGGATCAGGTTGATCTCAAGCTGCCCCGCGCCGCCTTCCTGGGTGATGCCGTCAATCTCGAACCCTTGGGCTTCGGCAAAATCATAAATGTCGTCGATCACAGGTCCGAATTCATCCACGGCTGTCATCGAATAGGCTTGGCGTGCCGCCGCAGGGCGACCCGAGCGGCCCATCATCGGTTTGATGGCATGGGCAGGGTCGAGATTGCGCGCGACGAGGAAAAATTCCATCTCGGGGGCGACGATAGGTTCCCAGCCCTGAGCGCGGTACAGATCGACTACACGTTTCAGCACGTTGCGCGGAGAATATTCAACCAGATTGCCGTCGCGGTCATAGGCGTCATGGATCACCTGAAGTGTCCAATCCGCCGTCCAAGGTGCCGCGGTGGCCGTCGAAAAGTCGGGACGCAGGATCATATCTTTTTCGATGAACCCTTCAACGCCCGCAGCCTCGCCCCATTCGCCGGTAATCGTTTGATAAAAGATGCTGTCGGGCAGGTGGAAATATTCCTGCCGGGCAAATTTCTTGGCGGGCACCGCCTTGCCACGCGCGATACCGGGTAAATCGGGGATGATACATTCAACCTCGTCCAGTTGTTTTCCATCCAGATAGTCGCGGACGGCTTCGGGCAGGTTGTCAATCCAGTCGGACATCAGGGTCTCTCTTTCTTGAAGAATTCAGCAATATAGGCTGCAATATCGGCGTTGTTTGTCGGGGAGTCCAACCGCGTGGCGGCAGAGGCAAGCAGCGCATCGGGAACAACACCTTTGCCGCGTGTGCGGATCAGCCCGTCGACAAAGTCGCTGCCAAATTCGGGGTGTGGTTGGATCGTCCAGATCTGATCGTCGTAAAGCAAAGCAGCATTGGCGCAAAAGTCAGATGATCCGACGACCTTGGCCCCGTCAGGAAGGGCTGTGACCTGATCTTGATGCCACGCATTCAACGCCATCGGCTGACCGTTCACGGTGTAGTCGGTGCGCCCGACGGACCAGCCATCAGCGAATTTTTCAACGCGACCACCAAGGGCTTGCGCGATGATCTGATGGCCAAAGCAGATCCCCACCAAGGGGCGACCTGTCTCGCGAATCGCACGGATCAGATCCTCCAGGGGTGGTATCCAGTCATGGTCTTCATAGGCCCCGAACTTGGACCCTGTAATCAACCAACCGTCGGCATCCACCGCCGAGGCGGGAAAATTGCCATCCACGACCGACCAGATATGAAAGTCAAAATCATGTCCGCCCAGCAGTTTGGTGAACATCTCGCCATAGTCGCCAAGGCTGTCTTTCATGTTGTCGGGGGAATGGCCGGTTTGCAGAATTCCAATTTTCATGACGGCTGCCTTTTACACAGTATCGAGGTAGATCTCGACCTGTTCTTGCGGGGTAAGTTCTTGCATATAGTGTAATTCCTGACGCTTGGTCAGGATAAAGTTGCGGACCATTTCGGGGGCAAAAATGCGCGCGACCTCGGGCGATGTCTCGAACAGATCAATTGCGGATTTCCAGTCGCCGGGAATTTGCGGCAGATCCGCAGCATAGGCGTTTCCGGTGATCGGGGCTGGCGGATCAACCGCGTCCTCGATCCCGTTCATCGCAGCCCCTAAAACGGCGGCCAACATCAGATAGGGGTTCACATCGCCGCCCGACACGCGGTGTTCAATCCGGCGCGCCTTGTGACTGCCGGACGGGACGCGGATCGACGCGGTTCTGTTTTCATAAGCCCATGAAATGCCCGTGGGCGCATGGGCACCGGGCACCATCCGGTCAAAGCTGTTGGCGTGGGGTGCAAACACCAGCGCTGATCCGGCCATCGCGTTCATGCAACCGGCGACAGCGTGGCGCATGATGGCGGTACCGTTCGGGCCGCCGTCGTCAAAGACGTTATTGCCGTTTTTGTCGAGCACCGAAAAATGCGTGTGCAGGCCAGAGCCGGGGTAATCTTCGTAAGGCTTCGCCATAAAGCTGGCGGCAAACCCGTGCCGCCGTGCCAGCCCTTTGACCAGCATCTTGAAAAACCACGCATCGTCGGCGGCGCGCAAGGCGTCATCACAATGCATCAGGTTGATCTCGAACTGGCCCAAACCGGCCTCAGAAATCGCGGTATCGGCGGGAATGTCCATTTCCTCGCAGGCATCATAAAGATCGGTGAAAAATTCATCGAACTGGTCCAGCGCGCGGATCGACAGGGTCTCGGCGGCTTTGCGGCGCTTGCCAGAGCGGGGCGACAAGGGCACCTGCAATTTTCGCCCAGAATCGTCGATCAAAAAGAATTCAAGCTCTACCGCGCAGACGGGGGTCAGGCCGCGATCCTTGAAACGGTCCAGGACGGCGCGCAGGGCATGACGGGGATCACCGGCATAGGGGCGGCCATCCTCGTGAAACATCCAGATCGGCAGTAAGGCTGACGGCGCATCAAGCCATGGCATCGGTAGAAACCCGCGTTCGGTAGGGAACAACACGCCATCGGCATCACCGGATTCGAACACCAGCGGGCTGTCGTCGATGTCTTCGCCCCAGATATCAAGGTTCAGGACGGACATGGGAAAGCGCGTGCCATCCTCGACGACCTTATCGGCGAAACGCGTCGGGATACGTTTGCCACGGGCCTGACCGTTCAGGTCGGCGGCCGCCACACGAATTGTGCGGACCTGAGGATGTTTGCGGAGCCAGTTTTTCATAACACACCTTGTGAGCGGCGGGCATGAAACGGGTTTTGCACAGGTCGAAAACCGGGATTGACGCCCACGCGCCAAATAATTTGATCAAAAAATAGATACTACCGTATCAGATTAGGACGCAAGCGAATTTTCCTAATCTGATCTTGGGGCAAATGCCTGTTAAGTCGCCGATTGATTGCACCAAATACGCCTATAATCACCAAGGTCAGCAAGATGAAGTACATCGCCAGAATAGGGTAGGGAACGAAGGGGTTGAACGTCTTGTCGGCGAAATAGCTGGCGTAATACAGCGCATCGCCGCGTTGTTGCAGCGCCGGAAAGCCGGTGAAAAACACCAGCGTTGTCGCGTGAAACAGGAAAATCGCCTCGTTAGTATAGGCAGGCCAGGCCAATCGCAGCATTGTGGGCCAGATGATCCGCTTGAAACGTGGCCAGCCCGACATGCCGTAGGCATCTGCCGCCTCTGTATCGCCCTTGGGGATGGATTGCAGCGCGCCATAAAAAATTTCCGCAGAATAGGCGGAGGTGTTGAAGAACAAAACCACCAAGGCCCCCAGCCAAGCCGAGGTGAAGGCGTCAAAGAAAGGGTGCACTGATTTGAGGCTGAGAAATAGAAAATAGCCAAAGAAGAATTGAATGAACAGCGGCGAGCCACGGAAGATAAAGATGAACCACTCGGCAGGCTTGCGCACCCACGGGCTGGGTTGCGCCTTGGCAAAGCCCAGAGCGGTTGCAAAGACAAAGCCCGATATCAGCGCGAAGAACCCGAAATACACATTCCAGATCATCCCAGACCCGATCAATGTGAACTGATCACATAGTGTGAAATCATTGCGCGGCAGCAGCCGTTCGCCAATCCCAAGCGAGCGCAGCCCGTAAGCCTGGACGGTTTCCCAGCAGCTCATGTCAGGGCCTTGCGTTGGGCTTCACCGCCCGAGGTGGCTTGCCCGCGTGTCAGCTTGCGCATCACCCGGTCAAGCACAATTTCAGACACCCGCGTGAAGCAAAGGTAGAACACGAGCAGGGCCAGAAAATACCACATGCGCCAGTCCGGGTGCGGATAATCGGTAAAGCGCGGCGTCTTGGCCCCGCCCAGTTCACGCGCCCAATAAACGATGTCTTCGACGCCCAACAGAAACAAAAGCGGTGTCGCCTTGATCAGCACCATCCACAAGTTGCCCAAGCCGGGCAGCGCATAGACCCACATTTGCGGAACAAGGACACGCCAGAAAGTCTGGCGGGGGGACATGCCATAAGCTTCGGCTGTTTCAAGCTGGGCGCGTGGCACGGCGCGCATTGCACCGTATAAAACATTGGCGGCAAAGGCCCCGAACACAATCGCAAAGGTCAACACGGCAAGAGAAAAACCATAGCTCTCGTGAACCCATTGCGGGGAATTCCCCAGTGGCATTTTGGCGGCCTGACAGACAATGAAATCGCTGCCTTGGCGCAATGGTTCGGTCCAATCGGGGCATTTGATTTTGTGGCGCAGGTATTCAATACCCTGATCCAAGGCGATGACAAAGAACAGGAAAAACGCAATATCGGGCACACCACGAACAACTGCGATATAGCCACGCCCCAACCATGAAACCGGCAAAATGCGTGACCGCGCGGCCATTGCGCCGCCAAAGCCAAAGGCCATCGCGGCGGGGGCGGTGATGGCCAGCAACAAAAGAACCGTCCCAAAGGCACCATAAAACGCCAGATGCTTGCCCGTGGTCAGGTAGCAGGTCAGCCATGACAGGCCGGAGAGCGTTTCAGGATCGGTGCAGGCAAAAATGGCGGAATGTCCCTGAGGTAAGCACCCTTGATCGGGTGTCTTTTGTGAGGGGTACGGGCGGCACAAAGGCCGCCCGTAACTAGATCAGAATGTTTTAGCGCCTTCGCCAAACCATTTTACGATCAGCTTGTTCAGGCTACCATCTTCTTTCATCGAGGTGATGGCTGCGTCGAACTTGGCTTTCAGCTCGGTGTCGCTTTCGCGCAGACCAAGGCCGATACCGCCGCCCAAAGGCACATCGTCGCCGACAAACATCAGCGCGCCGGCGGATTCTTCAACTGTGGGGGCCAACGCGTCCTTGTCCGCGAAAACCGCGTCCGCTTCGCCATTGTTCACGGCTGCGACGGTTTCGTCATAGGTTGCGAATTCCAGCAATGTCGCACCGGATTCGGCCACGTGGCCTGCCTGGATCGTGCTGGTTTGTGCTGCGACAATGCCACCTGTCAGATCGGCGTCGGCGGTTTTCGCGGCGTAGGCCGAGGCCGCTGGTGGGAAATAGTTTTGCGTGAAATCAATGACTTCTTCACGGGCATCTGTGATGCTCATCCCGGCAATGATCGTGTCATAGTTGCCAGAGGTGAGGTTTGGAATGATGCTATCCCATTCGTTTGTGACCCATTCGCAGGTCAATTCGGCACGCAGACACAGCTCGTCGCCGACTTCACGCTCGAACCCGTCAACGTCGCCTGCATCATTCAGGAAGTTATAGGGAGGGTAAGCGCCCTCGGTTCCCATGCGGATGGTTTTGCCGTGGGCATCTGCCAGTGCAAAACCCGTGCTCAGCGCAAATGCGGCTGTGGCCAATAGTAGTTTTATCATTTTGAAGTCTCCCAACTTACTCTTTTTTACGACACGTGGCCCGGTGACAGGAACCCACGCAGACGTTCTGATTTGGGTGCGCCGAACAATTGTTCTGGTGCCCCTTGTTCTTCGATCAACCCTTGGTGCAAAAACACGACATGATCCGACACATCCGCGGCCAGATTCATGTCATGGGTTACGATCATCATCGTGCGCCCCTCGGCGGCCAAGTCCTTGATGACTTTGATAACTTCCTGCTCCAACTCGGGGTCCAGCGCCGATGTCGGCTCGTCAAACAGCAGCGCTTCGGGCTCCATACAAAGGGCGCGCGCGATGGCGGCACGCTGTTGTTGACCCCCTGAAAGCTGGGCGGGAAAAACGTCGGATTTATCACCGATCCCAACCTTATCAAGATAGGCGCGGGCTGATTTTTCGACCTCTGCGCGGTCGCGGCGCAAAACGGTCAAGGGGGCTTCCATGACGTTTTGCAGAATCGTCATATGCGCCCACAGATTGAACTGTTGAAACACCATCGACAGGTTCGTGCGGATACGCAGCACCTGCTTGGCGTCAGCGGGGCGGCGATTATGCGTGGTGCCCTTCCAGGTCACCGGCTCGCCGTTAAAAATCAATTCGCCCTGTTGGCTGTCTTCCAAAAGGTTGCAACACCGCAGCAATGTCGATTTCCCCGACCCCGAAGACCCGATCAACGAGATCACATGACCCTTTGGCGCTGACAAGGACACACCTTTCAGAACCTCCAAAGCGCCATACGCTTTGTGGAGGTTTCTGATCTCGATCACAGGGGTCTGGTCTGTCACGGGATGTCCTTGTTGGGCCAGTTGCGTCGATTAAAGGTGTGTCCAAACCGGATTTGCAATCCAGAACTTGGATTTTGCCTAAATAAACGGCATTGACCCGGCGTAAGTGACCGCGCGTGCGCGTTAACTAGACGCTGCCTTCGATCCGCTTGCGGACCATGGCGCTGTCCGTGTCGGTTACACCGAGCAATTTCGCGACAAGCCGCAACAGTGCGTTTTCCTCATCCGACCGCATGCCATCGGCCAACACGACTTCCCACAGCGCCTCGATCACGCCAAGGCGGGCCTCGTAAGGTACGGCATCTTTGATCGCACGGGTAAATCGCACAGTGTCCGGGGCCTGAGTTTCAAGCTCCTCTGCCTGACTGCGTAAATCTTGCGCGCCTTTGGCATCAAGCCCGTAGCGTTTGGCCGTGATCTTATCGATGCGGGCCCGTTCGGACGGCGCATATTCGTTATCGGATTTTGCAATCCGCACCAAAAGGGCAGTCAACGCCAGACGCGCATCGGCGTCGGGCAGTTGGGCGGGGTCTGGCTGTGTCAGCCTTTTAAGGAAATCTGCAAACATAATCAGGATATAGAACGGCGGCGCAAAAAGGCCAAGCTCACAATGCCTTGAGCGCGTTTTCTCGGGCAGCGGCCATGTCTTCGTCGGTCAGGCCAAGGGCCGTTTCGATGGCGAGCAGTTGGATTTCTTCGCTGTCGTCGCGGCCGCCATCGGCCAAAGCCACGGACCACATCGCGTCACTCAGTGCTTTTCGGTCGCCATAGGATACTTCTTCGCGCAGAATCGTCGCAAATTCCGGCGTACCGGGGGCATGGCGTTCAAGCGCTTCGCAAGTTGCGCGCAACTTGGCGGCCTCCAGCGGCTTTAGATTGAACGTGCGCGCCAAAATCCGGTCAATCTGCCCGACTTCTGCAGCCTGATAATTCCGGTCGGCCAAGGCGACACGCACCAAGAGCGCGCCCAATGCCAGTTGAGGCGTGGGCTGGGGCAAAGGTTTGGGGTCGGGCTTGCGGCGGGGAAACAGACGTTCGAACATGGTAACTCACAACTTTTGTATCTTGGATTGGCTAGATAACACACGCTTTGGTGATCTGTTCCTACGACCTGAGCGATGGCGGCCGAGTGATGTAAAAAAGGCGCAACCGCTAGGGCGCGTAGCCTTCGATAATCAGCAGTGTGCCGTCTGATACGGTTGCACGAATATCTTTGGCCGCTTGATACGCATCGCTTTCATAGCAGGCCACTGCATCGGCAAGGCTGGGAAATTCGATCACGACGATGCGCGGCTTTGAGGTGCCTTCGCGCACGTCGGCTGGGGCTCCGCGAACGAGAAATTTTGCGCCATAATCCGCGAATGGTTTTGCATTGGCGGCGCGGTACTGATCATACACAGCCGCGTCGCGCACTTCGACATTGGCGATCCAATAGCCTTTTGGCATTCTGTTTCCTTACTTTGGCAAAGTTCTGAACTTGCCGGCCAGCTTAGCGGCTTCTTCTTTCAATCCAAAGGGCGGATTTATCACGAACAAACCCGAGCCGGTCATGCCATGGCCTGGCCGCGCAGGTGCAAAGCCGACCTCGTGACGCAGCGCTTCTGGGTGCGCACCCATCAACGCACTTAGCATGGGCTGGTGCGCTTTGGAGGTAAGGATTGGGTACCAAAGGGCGATAATCCCGACATTCCAAGCCTTTGCCAGCTTGCCGATATGGCGGGGGATATCGACGTAATCCGTCTTGATCTCGAAGCTGGGGTCAATCAACATCAGTCCGCGCCGCGGCGTTGGCGGGGTCAGGGCGAATGCCATTTCGAACCCGTCGCGGTAGTGGCATTTGGCGTTATAGGGCGACATCGCCAGATCAAGTGCTGCAAATTCGCCCGGATGAAGGTCGGCCAGATGAATGCTATCGGTCTCGCGCAAAAGCTTTGCCGCAATCAGGGGCGAGCCGGGATACGCGTTGGGCCCATGTTCGTGCGAGACAGCATCCAGCACACGGGTATAGCGGTGATCCTTGCCAAACCAGTTGCGCGCACGCCCGATGCCTTGTGATGCCTCGCCTGTTTTAAGCGCGTATTCGTCTGACAAATCATAAAGCGCACGGCCCGCATGGGTTTCCAGATAGCTGAGCGGCTTGTCCTTGCGCGTCAGATACCCCAGCATCCACGCCAGCAGGCTGTGTTTGTGCACATCGGCCAGATTGCCCGCATGATAGATATGTTGATAGCTTAGCATGGGTGTGGCCGCCTTTGAGAGGGTTAGACGAGCCGCGACATTTCCTTGGCCGCGCGTACGAAATCCTTGAACAGGGGATGCGGGGCAAAGGGCTTGGATTTCAGCTCGGGGTGGAACTGCACGCCGATAAACCAAGGGTGATCCGTCCACTCAACGATCTCGGGCAGCTTGCCATCCGGTGACATGCCCGAAAACGTCATCCCAACATTTTCAAGCGGTTCACGGTAAGCGGTGTCAACTTCGTAGCGGTGGCGGTGACGCTCGTCAATTGACGTGGTGCCGTAGATCTTGGCGACATGCGAGCCTTCTTTCAGCGTCGCGTCATAGGACCCAAGGCGCATGGTACCGCCTTTATCGTCGTTCACCTTACGCTCGACCTTGTGATTGCCCTGCACCCATTCCTTGAGGTGATAAACAACCGGCTCAAAGCGCTTTTTGCCGCTGGATTCGTGGTCAAACTCCTCGGATCCTGCTGTCTTAAGCCCTGCAACATTGCGGGCTGCCTCGATCACGGCCATCTGCATACCAAGGCAAATCCCTAGATATGGGACCTTATGTTCGCGTGCGTATTGTGCCGCTTTGATCTTTCCTTCGGTGCCGCGTTCGCCAAACCCGCCGGGCACTAGGATCGCCTGAAACCCTTCAAGATGGGGTGCGACGTCTTCGGCTTTGTCGAACACTTCGGCATCGACCCATTCGACCTTGACCTTGACCCGGTTGGCCATCCCGCCATGGGTCAGCGCTTCGGCGATAGATTTATAGGCGTCCTCAAGCTGGGTGTATTTGCCCACGATGGCAACGCGCACCTCACCTTCGGGATTGTGAATACGGTCAGACACATCACGCCAGACAGTCAGATCAGGCTTGGGGGCAGGGGATATCTGGAACGCGTCGAGGACCGCCTGATCCAGACCCTGCGCATGATAGGCAAGCGGCGCGTCATAGATGGTCTTCAAATCATAGGCGGCGACAACCGCCTCTTTGCGGACGTTACAGAACAGCGCGATCTTCTCGCGTTCTTTTTCGGGGATCGGGTGTTCTGACCGGCAGACCAGAATATCCGGCGCAATACCAATGCTTTGCAATTCCTTGACCGAATGCTGGGTCGGTTTGGTTTTCAATTCGCCACTGGCCGCCAAGTAGGGCAGCAACGTCAGATGCATGAAAATGCACTGGCCGCGGGGTTTATCATGGCTGAACTGACGGATCGCCTCGAAGAAGGGCAGGCCCTCGATATCGCCGACAGTGCCACCGATTTCGCACAGCATAAAGTCAACCTCGTCGTCACCGACATGCAGGAAGTCTTTGATTTCGTTGGTCACATGGGGGATCACCTGAATGGTCTTGCCCAGATAATCGCCGCGACGCTCTTTTTCCAGAACGGTCGAATACACCCGCCCCGAACTGATCGAATCTGTTTTGCGTGCAGCTACACCGGTGAAGCGCTCGTAATGGCCCAGATCCAGATCGGTTTCAGCGCCATCATCGGTGACGAAAACCTCGCCATGCTCAAAAGGCGACATGGTGCCGGGATCAACGTTCAGATAGGGATCGAGTTTTCGCAGCCGAACCGAGAAGCCGCGTGCTTGCAACAATGCGCCCAAGGCAGCCGAGGCCAGACCTTTGCCAAGGCTGGAAACCACACCGCCGGTGATAAAAATATAGCGTGCCATGTGATCGAAGACCCCCGTGAAGTTCAAATTTGATGTGGCAATAGCCAGCCAAATGAGGTGCAGAAAACCACAACACCACGGGACTAAAGGCTAGCAGATTTTGGATGGAAAAGGCAAGGCCAAGCCGCAACATCATGTTGCTATTCTTGGCCAAACCTCAAGCTATTGTAGTGGCTGGTTTAATCAGCCGTTGGAACCTGCGGTGTATTGTAGTGGCTGGTTTAATCAGCCGTTGGAACCTGCGGTGTGTTGTCAGCCGGCGTGGGCGGCAGCAAGCTGTCGCTGTCGGGCAGAACCGGTGCAGTGTTTAAGGCTGGCGGTGTAGTGCCCAAGCGGTCGATCACGGAAGACCCTGCGGATTTTTCCGCCGCAATGATTGTCAGGGTGATCGACGTGATGATGAAACAGATCGCAAGGATCCAAGTTATCTTGCCCATTGCTGTGGCAGCCGAGCGGCCAGATACCGCGCCGCCCCCGCCACCGCCCATACCAAGGCCGCCACCTTCTGACCGCTGAAGCAAGACAACTGCGATCAGGCCAAGGGCCAGAATAAGATGGACGATCAGGACAACGTTTTCCATGAATACCTACGGCTTTTGGATTTTAACTTCCGGGGTATCTAGGCATGTTTGCCCATGGGGGCAAGGGAGGATTGCCAAGAGTGCCCCTGAACTGCTGTGTGATGGCTTAGCGCGCTTGGCCTTTGGGCCAAGACGCCCCGCCCGCCATCCCAAAGCGATGCGTCTAGTCTTCTACGTCATCCACATCTGCCTGACCTGAAACGGCGCGGCGAAAAATGCTCCAGCTCAGCCCGATGCCTAACACGAAACTCAAGGCGAAGAGGCCGAGCCAGACGTTAAAGCTGGAGTTATCCAGCCTCAGCACGCCAAGATCATACAAGACCCACAGACTGGCGCTGACCACGGACAAAACAAGCAACATGCCCAGGCCCCCGATCGACCGAAGCGTTGCGCGCAGGTAAATAACGTAGCCGATAAACAAAAGCAGCCCAAGCAGAACGGCAATCGACATGTTCATCCGGCCATAATCGCGCGCCCACTGGACGTAGTTGAACTCGGTCGGATTAAACGTCACCGCAAGAAGAACGAAAGCGCAAAGCCATCTGATCAAAAAACCCATTCGCTTTATTCCCATTCTTCTCTGGCTTCCAAATATCCTCGCCGAAGGCATAAAAGTCTATGGGACATTTAAAAGATTTCGCCTTTGGCGAGGATATTTTTGAGCCAGAGAAGCGAAGGTGTCATTTTGCAGTTTCAGTCCGGCGCTTGCGGGTCTATACCGACGCGGGTTTGCACCTTTAAAGGAATATCATCATGGCCAATGTCGTTGTTGTAGGCGCTCAGTGGGGCGACGAGGGAAAAGGCAAGATCGTCGATTGGCTGAGCGAGCGGGCGGATGTGATCGCGCGCTTCCAAGGCGGGCATAACGCCGGACATACGCTGGTGATCGACGGCAAAGTTTTCAAGCTCAGCCTGTTGCCTTCTGGCATTGTGCGCGGCGGCAAGCTGTCGGTCATTGGAAACGGTGTTGTTCTGGACCCTTGGCATCTGGTGAAAGAAATCGCCATTCTGCGCGAACAGGGCGTGACGATTACCCCAGAGACGCTGATGATTGCCGAAAACACGCCTCTGATCCTGCCGATCCATGGCGAGTTGGACCGCGCCCGCGAAGCGCAAAACAGTATTGCAAAGATCGGCACGACCGGGCGCGGCATTGGGCCGGCCTATGAGGATAAGGTCGGTCGCCGGTCTGTCCGCGTGGCCGATCTGGCAGATCATGCAACACTTGAGCTGCGGGTGGATCGTGCGCTTGTGCACCACGATGCGCTGCGACGTGGATTGGGTCTTGAGCCGATCGACCGCGATGCCCTGCTGGCTGCATTGCGCGAGATCGCGCCATCGGTGCTGGAATATGCCGCCCCGGTTTGGAAAGTGCTCAACGAAAAGCGCAAGGCCGGAAAACGCATTCTGTTTGAAGGCGCACAAGGCGCGTTGCTCGATATCGACTTTGGAACCTATCCGTTCGTGACGTCGTCCAACGTGATTGCGGGCCAAGCGGCAACGGGAACCGGGATCGGGCCGGGTTCCATTGATTTTGTTTTGGGCATCGTAAAAGCCTACACAACGCGTGTCGGTGAGGGGCCGTTCCCTGCGGAATTGAAGGACGCCGACGGTCAGCGTCTTGGCGAACGGGGCCACGAATTTGGCACTGTCACAGGCCGCAAACGGCGCTGCGGCTGGTTCGATGCCGTGCTGGTGCGCCAAACATGCGCAACCTCGGGGGTCAACGGCATAGCCTTTACGAAACTTGACGTGCTTGACGGCTTTGAAACGCTCAAGATTTGCACAGCCTATGAATTGGATGGTGCGATGCTTGAGTATCTGCCCACGGCGGCAGATCAGCAGGCGCGCTGCACGCCGGTCTACGAAGAAATGCCCGGCTGGTCTGAATCGACCGAAGGCGCGCGCAGTTGGGCTGACTTGCCCGCCAACGCAATCAAGTATGTCCGCCGCGTTGAGGAATTGATCGGGTGTCCGGTTGCCCTGCTTTCAACCTCGCCCGAGCGTGAAGACACGATTTTGGTAACGGACCCTTTTGCAGACTGACGTTTGACTTTTATGCCTTTGGGGTCATCTACTCGACTGTAGCAACAAGCGGAGAATGGCAACATGGCGTTAAGTTATAAGGCGCGGCGCAGATGGGCATTGGTCATTCTTTTGATTGGACTGCCTGTTTATATTGTTGTCGCGGTGTCGATTATTGCGCTGTTTGATCGGCCGTCGTTTCTGGTTGAATTGCTGATCTATGTGGGGCTGGGGATCGTCTGGGCGATCCCGTTCAAATTCGTCTTCAAGGGCGTCGGTCAGCAAGACCCTGCCGAGGTTGACGGCGAAAACTAAAAAAACGGCCCCCAGTGAGGGGCCGTTTTTGTGAGATCGATTAGATAAAACGTTGACCTAGCCTACAGCGCGCTCATCAGGCTGATAGCCGATCTTGTCAGACACTTTGAAACGGCCGCCATCAATTTTTTCCAGCTTGCCGGTGCGCAAAAGCATGCCAAAGGACCGCAAGCCGTCTTCGCGGCTAAAGTCTTCATCTCCGGCCAGGCGCACGGTGCTCATCAATTGGGGGCGTGAAAACTGGTCCAGTCCCTCAACGAATGCCATATAGGCAGCGGCTGCTTCCAACAGTTCGGGCAATGTTGTTGCACCCATCTCGCTTGCGAATTCGGCAAATCCGCCATCTACCTGTTCAGGGGCTTGGGCTGCGGGGGCAACTGCGGCAACGCGGCGTGGGCTAACCGGAGGCGTGGGTGCTGTCGCTTCGGTATTGATCCGCTGTTCGGCGACCAGTTTCAACGGGGCAGGTCGGGCTTCTGCCGGGCGCTCTGTCGTGTCGGCTCTGGAAATGGGGCGACGTGGCTTGACCACCTCTGCAAGATCATGGCGATAAGCATCGTCAGCTTCGTCCGTTGTTTGCGGCGCACCCAACGCGATGTCCGCCTTTTTCGCCGCAACTGCTGCACGCAAATGGGCAATGGCATCACGGCGCACCGCGCTTTCGGGATCATCCATCTGGTTGTCGGTTTCCGCCAGAAGACGGTTCATATCCGAGCCTTGGTCGCTTTCGAGCGATGGCAATGTGCGACGCGGTTCAGCCTCGGCGTGGTTCTCGGCGACGCCTGCTTCGACGTCGGCTAGTTCGCGGGCCAGCTCATCTTCTTCAGCGGCCGTCAGGGATGACGGTGCCAGATCTTCATGTGTCACACCATCATCAGAGGCTTGCGAATCGATTGCGTCCAAGATGGAGTCAGACAGATCTGCATCTACATCGGTTTCGGAAATCAGTTGATCATCACCGGAGTATTCTTCCAGATCACCCCGTGCGATGGCCTTTTCCAAATCGGCACGCTTGACTTTGATCACCCGCCCAAGTGGCGCGGTCGCGTTCTTCTGGTCGATTACAGGTTCGTCCAGAGCGTCCTGCGCTGTGTCGTCTGCGTCGAACAGGTTTTCACCTGCTATATCATCTTCGATGACACCGTCATCATCGGCGGCAATGCTTTCTTCGGGGTGATCATCGTCACCGGCTTGCGCGTCCAGACGGCTGATCAGCGCGCTGACGTCATCCTCTTCATCCGCTGGCGCTGATGCTGCGGCGTCATCTTCGCTAAGTGCGGTTTCGATATCCTTAACGGCGTCAGCGACGAAATCCTTTTTCGGAGAAGCGGCACCTTTTTCGTCTTCCGCATGCTGGTCTTCGGTATAGTCGGCTTCGGCCTGATCGGCTTCGTGTCGGGACACCACTGATCGAATACGCTGGAGTTTTGCTGCAATGCTGCTGCTCACGGGCGAATCGACCGACAGTACTCCGTCTTCTTCATTAACCTGCATCGAAGCGGTTTCGTCAAAGAACGCCTTGATTTCCTCGTCGGCCTGACCTGGAACGATATCGATCTCTGCAAGGTCGAACTTTGGCGCGTTAGCAACAGGCTCGTCGGTGACTTTGACCAAATCGGGCGCGGTTTCTGCGACTGCGGCACTGGCCGTGTCAGCCACGTTCTCTGCGCTCTCTTCAGTCGCGGCTTTGGCCGCAGGTGGTTGCGTTTCAGTCAGCGCACTTACGGCGGCAGTGGCGAGGGTCGTGTCACTTTTGGTGATCTCGACCGGTTTTGGAACCCCCGACGCGGTTTCTTCCCGTGCGCTTAGGACGATGTTGCCATCTTGTCTGCGGGCTTCGACCCGGCGCGAAATTTCCTTTTGCGCGATATGAGCCAGCATTTCAGCATCGGGCTGTGACGGCTCCGCCCCAAAGTAGCGGTCTTCGGCGGCCAGATCGCGAAAATATTCTGCAATCGCTTTCATGGTGCCGAATGAATCGTCAAACCCCTCTAGCGTACACGAGAACGTGCCGTAGGAGACCGTCAGAATTTTATTATTATTCATCATCGGATGCTCGTCCTCTGCCTTTATGCAAGGTACTGTTTACCATGAGCTTCAAGACGAAAGCGGCTCGAATATGTGCCCGATCGGGTATCATTTAGTGTCATCATTGTGATTGGTTTCCAAAAATGAGGGAAAACCCATTGAAAGAACGTATTGTCGTCAGTTCCAGCCCAGTTACCCTGATCGGGGGGGGGGCGGGGCAAGTTTCGGACTTGATGGAAGCCTTGCGTCTTGCGCCAGTTTGCGTTGCCGCTGATAGCGGAGCCGAGTTGGCAAGGCAGGCCGGTATTACGCTTGAAGCAGTGATTGGTGATTTTGATTCCGTTACAGCAGACACACTTTCGCAGATCCCCCCAGACCGACAAATTAGAGTAAGTGAACAGGAAACGACGGATTTTGACAAGGCCTTAGCGTGTATTGACGCGCCTTTGGTGGTCGGTGTCGGATTTCTAGGCGGCCGCGTCGATCATCAACTCGCGGCGTTGCACACCCTCGCGACATACGCGCACCGCCCGTGTATTTTGATCGCAAAGACCGAGATCATGTTCATCGCCCCGCCTGTTATTACGCTTCCCACTGAAAAGGGCGATGTGGTTTCCTTGTTTCCACTGGGGCCTGTGACGGGGCGCAGCGACGGTCTTGAGTGGCCCATTGACGGGGTTGCATTCGACCCGCTTTCAAAGATCGGCACTTCGAACCGGGCGCTTGGGCCGGTGACGTTGGAAGCTAGTGCGCCGCGGGTTATTCTGATCGTGCCGCGCAGGCTTATTCAGCCGGTTGTGCAAGCGCTTGTACATTCAGACGCCGTTGGATGGCCCCCTCGCGCAGGATGATAAACAGTCCGGCGGCCATCGTGATCGCGATGCCAACCGTGGCCAGCGGGTTTGGAAAATCGCCAAAAACAAGCAGCCCGATTACAGTAGCAAACGGAATTTCAAGGTATTGCATGGGGGCCAGGGTCGCCGAGGGGGCATAGCGCAACGACCATGTCATCAAAAGATGTGCGACACTGCCCAGCACCCCGATCCCCAAAAGCAGCGCCCATTGTACCTTGCTTGGGCTGATGATTTCAAACGCTGCGATGTTCAGTTTGGGACCAAGCCAGATCAGTGGCACCATCAATAGAATGGCCATAAAACCACTGACGGCCTGTAAACTGATCGGGTCCGTGTGCTTGGCGATTTTTCGTGTCACCAACATAAACACCGAAAAATTCGCAGCCACAAAGACTGGCAAAAGTGCAGGCCAGCCAACCTGAACAAAACTGGGCTGAATGACCAGCACAGTACCAATAAACCCGACGATACAGGCAAGCAGCCTTTTGCTGCCAACCTCCTCGTTCAGGACGTATTTCCCCAAGACCAGCATGAAAAAGGGCATGACAAAAACGATGGCAACCGCATCGGCGAGGGGCAGATAGGTGAGCGCCGTAAACATCGCTGCAATCCCGATGATATGCAGCAGGGTGCGCAAAAATGTCAGCCAAAGCGTGGTCCCAGACATGCGCCACGCCCGGCGGGTGCCCCAGACCAGCGGAACCAACAGAACCAGTTGGACGGCGAAACGGATCAAAACGACCTGCGCGATTGGCACGGACGTGCCCAACAGTTTTGCAATCGCATCGCCAATGGGGGCCAGAATGCAGAACCCAAGCATCAGCATAATCCCGATCAGGGGTTTGTCAGCATGTATCATTGCGCGATCCAGATCAAAATAAAACAACCAATGCGGGTATATTGCTGCCAGTCGTTTCCAATGTAAAAGGTTTAATTCTAGAAAATGCTTTTCGGCAAACTTTCACCGACGCTGCATCACGCGGCGGGTCTGCTTAACAACACGCAATTGCGGCCCCGGCTTTTTGCGGCGTAAAGCGCTTTGTCGGCTCGGTCGATCAGCCCGGCTGTATTGGCCGCATTGGCTAAATCGGCGGCGCTGACCATGCACACACCAATGCTGATCGTGACGGTCACGGGGGTTTGGCTTCCCGGGATGACGAAAGGCGTTTGCTCGAACGAGCGGCAAAGCCGTCTGGCTACAGCGGTCGCGTTCTTTTCACTGGTCGCAGGCAACAGGAGTAAAAACTCTTCTCCGCCCAACCTTGCAGCGGTGTCACTGGGGCGTAGATGCGCGCGCAGCCTGCGGGCCGTCTCAACCAAAACTGCATCGCCTGACGCATGTCCAAACCGGTCATTGATCCGTTTGAAGTGGTCCATGTCCGCCATCATCACGGCAAACGGAGAGTCTTTTGGATTTACGGTGCGGGTCTGACGGGTCAACTCTGCCAAGGCATACCGCCGGTTATAAAGCCCCGTCAGAGGGTCGAATATGGCCTCGCGCAGCCCGATATCCACGCTTGCGCGAATGCGATCGACTTGACGCTTGCGGGTCAACAACGCGGCAAGCCGCAATTGCAATTCGCGCAGGTTAAACCCATGTGGCATCAGATCGTCTGCCCCCAGATCAAGCGCATTGGCCGCAACTTCGGCGTTGGGGTTGGTTTGAACCGCGATAATGCCGCAATGGCGGGTTCCGGCATTGGCGCGAATGGATGATATCAAATGCAACTGGTCTTTGATTGCGTCGCCGTCTTGGGGCAGGACAAGGACAAAGACGTCAGGAATGACAGCCCGCGTCAGGCAGGTCATCGCGTCGCCTGTGTCGCAGACAGAAATCTTGTGGGACTGTGCATGGCGCAATTGGGTCGCCCAAATGTGGTTGAGGCCTTTGTCATTACCCACCACCTGAATATCGCCCGGCAGCTCGAAAGGGGCGGGCGGGTCGGCCAGACCAAAGGCGCGGCTTGCTTCGGCGCGCATGTGCCAACGCTCTGTGGAATGATAAAGGCGGATCATGCTGCGCACCCGGCTGAGCAGCAGCGTGTCTTCTACAGGCTTCACCAACACATCTTGTGCACCATGAGACAGGAACAACTGCCGCAAGGCTGCATCTTCGCTGTCCCCAAACGCAATCACCGGAATACGGTTTGCTTTGGGCAGGGCCGCAAGCCCATCCAAAAGGGCAGTCGCATCCGCATCGCTTAATGTAAACGCCGAGATTACAAGATCCGGCGTGTCGCGGCTGGCATGAAAAAGCGCCTCTGTCACAGAGGTTGCCTGACGCACGTCATAGAAAGCCGAAGCCAGTTTTGTCTTGAGCACAATCCTGTTTGTGGCGATGGGATCAACGATGAGGATCTTGCCCTGCACTTGCCTTCCTTTCCCACAAAATTTAACTGATGACGTGATCTGTTGTTGACCCAATAGGTTAATAAAGTGTTGCGAAATGTCATAAACGATAGGACTGCGCCCATGCTTAAGCAGGAAGCCGCTGAAACCTTTGGGCTACAGGCCTTGGCCTGGCTGGCCGCAAACGAAGACTTGATGCCTGTGTTTATGGACGCATCAGGGGCCAGCGCAGACGATTTGCGGGTTCAGGCGTCAGATCCGGCGTTCTTGGGGGCCGTGCTTGATTTTCTGATGATGAACGATGCTTGGGTGATTGGCTTTTGCGACTCAATCAAAGCGCCCTATGAACGTGTCATGCAGGCGCGGCAGTCTTTGCCGGGCGGGGAACAGGTGAATTGGACATGACTGCGATCAAAGGCATTTTGTTCGACAAGGACGGCACGCTGTTCGATTTTGCCGAGACTTGGGAAGCATGGGCCAACGCCTTCCTGATCCGCCTGAGCAAAGGCGACATTGGCCGTGCCACCGACCTTGGCGCCACGGTTGGCTTTGATTTTACCGCCAACCGGTTCTTGCACGATAGCATTGTAATCGCGGGAACCCCCGGTGAGGTCGTGGCCGTCTTGTCCCCGCATGTGCCCGAGCTGTCGTCCGAAGCGCTTTTGAGCTTGCTCAACGAAGAGGCCGAACGCGCACCGCAAAGCGAAGTGACCCCGCTGGTGCCCTTTCTTGAGGGGCTGAAGGCCCGCGGATTGCGTTTGGGCGTTGCGACCAATGACGCCGAAGTGCCTGCTTTGGCGCATCTGGGTAAATCCCACGTCACGCATTTGTTCGATTTCATTGCCGGATTTGACAGTGGTCATGGCGGAAAGCCCGGTCCGGGTCAGCTGCTGGCCTTTGCCGCCAAGGTCGGTCTGGACCCAAGTCAAATCGCAATGATCGGCGATAGTACCCACGATTTGCTGGCTGCCAAAGCTGCCGGGATGATACGGGTGGCCGTGCTGACCGGCATGGCAACGGCAGAGGATTTGGCACCGCATGCGGATGTTGTCTTGGCCGATATCACCCATCTGCCGAATTGGCTTGATGGGGTGGATCGCTAGGTCAACCACACGCGAAAAACGACACATCCCGTCGGTAACGGGAACGCCAGCACGTGTTGGATGATGCTTTCTGAAACTGATTTTCAGGAGAAAGCCATGTCTGACACGGATGCAAAACGCAGAACCCGCACTGGCGGGCGTGCTGGTGCCAAGACGCGGCGCGGGACCTCGGTCATTGAACAAATGCCGTGGAACCCGCCCATCAACATTGACCGCCCGACTGAGCCACTGACACCCGAGGGCGTCGAGGCGATCCACGACGGCGCGATGCGTATCCTCGAAGAAATCGGGATCGAGTTTCTGAACCACGAAGCGCTTGAGATTCTGCGCAAAGCGGGCTGCAGCGTGAACGGTGAAAACGTCCGCATGGGGCGTGATTTCGTGATGGAATGGATCGCCCACGCGCCCTCCAGCTTTACCCTGACTCCGCGCAACGCAGACCGCCAGATCACCATCGGCGGCAAGCATCTTGTGTTTGGCAATGTGTCGTCCCCGCCCAATTACTGGGACATGTCGATTGGCACCAAGGTTCCCGGCACCCGCGCCATGTGTCAGGATTTGCTACGATTGACCCAATATTTCAACTGTATCCATTTTGCGGGCGGCTATCCGGTCGAACCTGTGGATATACATGCGTCCGTCCGGCATCTGGACGTGCTGTTCGACAAGCTGACGATCACCGACAAAGTGATGCATGCCTATTCTCTGGGCAAGGAACGTGTCGAGGACGTGATGGAGATGGTGCGCATCGCGGGTGGCCTGACCCATGAGGAATTCGACGCGACCCCGCGCATGTATACCAACATCAATTCGACCTCGCCGCTGAAACACGACATCCCGATGCTGGACGGCTGGATGCGCCTTGCGCGGCGCGGGCAGGGGCTGGTGGTGACACCCTTTACGCTGGCGGGTGCCATGGCCCCCGTAACCATGTCCGGCGCCGTTGCACAATCGCTGGCCGAGGCGCTTTGTGCCGTGGTGCTGGCGCAGATCATCAACCCCGGTTGCCCCTGTGCGATTGGCACATTCACCTCGAACGTCGATATGAAAACCGGCGCGCCTGCTTTTGGCACCCCTGAATATATGCGTGCCACCCAGATGACGGGGCAGCTGTGCCGTTTTTATAATCTGCCGATGCGGTCTTCGGGCGTTTGTGCGGCGAATGTCCCTGACGGGCAGGCGATGTGGGAAACCTCGAACAGCCTTTGGGCTGCGGTGCAATCGGGTACCAACATGGTCTATCACGCGGCGGGCTGGCTTGAGGGTGGGCTGATCGCATCGCCCGAGAAATTTATCATGGATTGTGAAATACTTCAGCAAATTCAGCGCTATATGGACCCGGTAATCTGTGCTACAGGCCCGGATGAAATCGCATTGGACGCCATAAAATCAGTCGGTAATGCAGGTCATTTCTTTGGCATCCAGCATACCCAGGACCGCTATACCGACGCGTTCTATCAGCCCTTCCTGAGCGACTGGAAAAACTACGAAGGTTGGGAGGCCGCAGGCGCCATCTGGACGCCAGAGCGCGCCCATCTGATGTTCAAAGACATCATGGCCAGCTTTGAAGAGCCGCCAATGGACATCGCAAGTCGCGAAGAACTAGCCGAATTCGTAGCGCGCCGCAAATCTGAGGGGGGCGCACCGACAGATTTCTGACGGGGTCGTTTGACGGTTCGGTTTTCTAAAATACTTGCTAATTGCTGCGTATTTCTGGCAGCGAAAGGGCCGTTCTGGTCCATTTTTTTGCTGTATATTAACGCTCGTTTCCGATGGTGGTACACATCAACGGGAAAGGTGACCATGCACGGGCTTATCAACAGAAGCGTTCAAAACTATGTCTGTGATACCTTTGGCAAGGACATCTGGGCGCAGGTGATCAGTCGTATGGATTTAGGGTATTCCGAGTTCGAGGTGATGCTGTCTTATGAAGACGATATTACCACCGGGCTGATCGCAGGGCTTGCAATGATCACCGCGCGGCCCCGGCAAGATCTTCTTGAAGATCTGGGCACGTATCTTGTTTCGACCCCGAAATTGGAAGGTGTGCGCCGTCTTTTGCGTTTTGGTGGCATCAATTTCGAGGAATTCTTGCATTCACTGGATGATCTTCCCGACAGGGCTAGGCTGGCTGTGTCAGACCTTGACCTACCGGGGCTGGAAATAGACGAACGCGCCGATGGATGCTTTGAGCTGCTTTGCCGAAGTGGTGTGCCGGGTTTCGGATATGTTTTGGTCGGTATGCTTCGGGTGATAGCTGACGATTACGGGGCCTTGGTTTTGCTTGATCATGAAACAGGTGAAAACGATTTGGAGAAAATCTTTATTACGCTGATTGATAAAGATTTTTCACAGGGACGGAAATTTGATCTTGGGGCGCGTATCGGATGAAAGATAGTATACCCAGCCCGATGCTGGATGTTCTTTGCCCGATGCATCTGGTCCTCGATCAGAACGGCTGCATCTGTCATTCTGGACCGACCCTTCAAAAGCTGTGCCCGAATGTTGATCTGATCGGCGTGCCGTTTTTGGATATTTTTGTGGTCAAGCGCCCCAAAACTATGCGCAGCTTTGCCGCGATGTGCCGCAAGGCAGGCAGCAAAATGCACCTTTCCTTGCGCGATGATCTATCAAGTGACCTGAAGGCGGTTTTGGTGCATCTTGATGACGGATCTGGCAATGTTGTGATCAATCTGTCGTTCGGGATCTCGATTCTTGAGGGGGTTCGGACCTACGGGCTAAGCAGCGCTGATTTCGCGGCAACGGATCTGGCCATCGAAATGCTGTACTTGATCGAGGCGAAATCAGCAGCGATGGATGCCTCGCGCCAGTTGAACGTCAAATTGCAAGGAGCCAAAATCGCAGCAGAAGAGCAGGCTTTCACCGACACGCTGACGGGCCTCAAGAACCGCCGCGCGATGGACCATGTCATGGGGCGGTTGCTTAGCAATCGGGTCGATTTTGCCGTGATGCAGATCGATCTGGATTTCTTTAAAGCTGTAAATGATACGCTGGGCCATGCCGCTGGCGACCATGTCTTGCAGGCCGTTGCGCAGATTATGGTCGAAGAAACCCGCGCGGTAGACACGATTGCGCGGGTAGGGGGGGATGAATTCACGCTTATTTTGTGTGACGTCGCAAACGAGCACACATTATTGAGCATTGGCGATCGGTTGATCGAGCGTCTTCAGTATCCGATAATGTTTCAAGGTCATGCATGCAAAATCTCGGCTAGCATAGGGACAGTTTGGATACGCGAAAATCAGGATATGGCGGCAAAGGAAATCTTGTCAGACGCAGACAGGGCGCTTTATCAGTCAAAAAAGGAAGGGCGGTCCCGTCAAACATTGTTCAAAGGCGCCTAGGACCTACCGTATACGCCCTTGTGGTATGGGTATTTCCCAATTCGATTGCATTCTAAATTGACGTCAAAAAGGGGTTTTACAACTTCTGGTCATCTTTTTCCGTCGGTCGCAGTTGATCCCCGGTTTGATCGTGCAAGCTACGATAAACGCGACTTTCATCTGGTTGCTGATCTGCCGCGCATGGTTAAAATCAGGTCGCCAGCGCTAGAGGATTGCAAAGCACACCTAGGGCGCTCAATTGCTGGACAACTACGGCACTAAGGTCTTGGGTTTCATAGCGAAATCTCATTTTAGAAACGCTGGTTCGCCTTCAGATTTCGCTCAGGTAGGCCCAAGAGACATAGCCGTCCAGTCCGCGCGACTGCGGGGATGTGACCTTGCACCAACGTGTTCCCCCGGTTTGCTGGCAGCTTTCCACCCGCAAAGCCGTTCCATTGGGAAGGCCCGCAAGGATCTGAAAACCGGTGCCCGGTCCTGCCCGTAATTTCAGCATATCGCCTTCCTCGACCCCTGAGACTTGGTAATCGTGGCCAAGGGTCGCAGCGAGGGGCGCGCACCCTGCCAGCACTCCAAGACCTAGGACGGTAACAACGGCAGTTATGGTTTTAAGCATTAGATAAACGGCTTTCGATAAGGGAAACTTGCGTAGGTTGGGATCAGGATCAACTGGGACGCTTTGCTATAGAGACTGCTGTCGTCTTCATGGCGGATTGCCAGTATCATCACCGCAAGAGGCATCTGCACGCCAGCAAACACGATCCCGCCAAGCGCCCACAAGACAACACGCGCCGTCAATTCGGTCTCTGATGTTTTGACCAGATACGATAGGTTGAGCGTGTTGAAATGCAGTAACCCTGCGCCAATGGCTGCTACAATTGCAAAACAGATCAAATCGTATCTGAGGTGGATTTCTTCACTATGTGACATATTGTTGAATCCTTGATGGTAGTTGGCTTCATTCAAATACAACGTCTGTCGCTGTATATGATCGATAAAACAGACCCGAATCAAGGCCGCGGTGCGCGGTTTTGTGCCGGAAAATCGCTCTCAACCATAGTGGTGCAACTGACGTTTTGATAAAGGCCGCTACTGCCAGCTTTGTTCTCATAAAGGTTAAGGCTAGTGGGCAAAGCTTTGTAGGAAGGGTGATGCGCCTGCCGATCCGGGCATTTCGGAAATGAGTCTGCAGTGTTGCAGAAATCGGCCTCAGATCGTGCTTCGCCGTTCCCCTGCGGGATCTAGCCTCCGGCCACGGGACGGCGCATGCCACGAGCTGTGAACCCGTTTGGGATCGCGGCGCGGATCTGGAATCTGCGCAGCCCGGCGATTAAGGTCTTGCGGCGGTAGGCGCTGGGCGAGCAATTTCACACACTGCATTCACCGCCCCTCAAAAAATTGCGCGGTCATCTCTCGCACGGGGCTGAGCAAATGTAGTGACCCCAGTCAGCTGCGGCGATCGGCAACGCCGGCTGCTGTGGATAGAAGCTGCTAAAGTCTGGTTCTGACGAGTCGTCTATTTCAAGGCAACTGACCAGCGCTGCCATGGTGAGACAGGCTTGGACCGCCGCATCGCTACGGGCTGGCTGACGTTCACGATGACCTTCCCGCGCAATCTGCACGGCCAACCAACTTTTCGAAAAATCAGTGCATAATGCCCTGTCGGTTAGTGGATCAACAGCGAAACACACCGCTTTAGGGTTCAATATTCATGTGACCGGTTTTTGGGTTTGTAAGTCGCAAGGGCCCAATTGCGCTTGACCGCCGCAAATAAGTCTGGCTTCACGATGCCTGGAAATTGCATGGTGGCCTTCGTCCGCAGTGCTGACAATTGTGGTTGGCCTTATGGGGCACAATGCGCAACGTCGGATCTGTTTAAATGCGGTCTCACGATATATCCAAACGGACTTTGATCGCCTGGCGTCACAAATGCTTACCGCGAGTCTCGCCAGTCCGATCTTACGGTTTTGTCCGATGCGCCAGACGCGCAGGACGGCAGCAATCAAAACCGTTAGTCCAAGCGTCTGGTGGCTCGGATAAGGCGTGTTCCGGCTAATCTGGTGCCAGCACGTCGGTAAACACACCCATCGGCAGCAAAATAGGGATAAAGATGAAGATGACCCAAGCCGCATACCGCAAGATAGGGCTAAAGGCTTTACCGGTATTGCGCGTCGGCGGTGGTTCAACGTTGCGCCGTTTGGCCTGAGCCAATGTTGTCATTAGATAAAAATAGCTGCGAAAGTAGCAATGGCCACCGCTCCGCCGAGAGGTGGTCGCAAGGTTTCGGACCAGTAGTTAAGGAGGATCAACTTGTGAAAGAAGTGATCCCAAATGACGAAACGAAAGAACCATTCGCCCGATTTCAAAGCCAAGGTTGCGCTTGAAGCAATCCGCGAGGAGATGTCGATGGCAGAGCTGTCCAAGAAATATGGGGTTCACCCGACCCAGA
>JAGXGZ010000006.1 GCA_024636495.1 Roseobacter sp.
ACGAGACACGGGGCACCAAACGACCCCAACGACCATAAAAAAACTCTAGCAGGTTCATACAGGCACCTCGCTTTCATCAGACCAAGAGATCCGGCGCGCGAGCGAGCAGACATCCCCCCAGGTGGCGCGCGCAGTCGGACTTCCCCGCTCAGGCGGGACGGGCGGCGGGTTGATCAGTGGCAGCAGATCAACCCGCCGTTTTTACATCAAACGTCGGGCACCACCGGGGAAATGAAATTCTGGCGCAGACGCGTCGCAGGCAGGGACGTACACGTGAGCCGCAGGTTCAGAGGCGAAAGCCAACACAAGGTCGATACGAAGGGGCGGGTGTCTATCCCAGCCTCTTTTCGTCGTGTGTTGGAAGCCGGTGATCCAAATTGGCAGAACGGCGGCACGCCCGAACTGGTAATCGTTTATGGCGATCACCGCCGCAACTACCTTGAATGCTATACCATGCAGGCCATCGACGAGGTTGACGACAAGATCGACGCCCTCCCGCGCGGCTCGATGGAGCGCAAGATGCTGCAGCGGCTGTTTCACGGTCAATCCTTTCCCACGGCTGTTGATGAAACCGGCCGTCTTGTCTTGCCCGCCAAGCTGCGCAGCAAGATTGACCTGGACGGCGAAGCGTTTTTCATCGCTGCCGGTGATACCTTCCAGATCTGGAAGCCCGAAACCTACGACACCGAGGAAAAGGCCCGCGAAGAGGAATGGCTGGACGATTTGCCAGAAGACTTCGATCCGATGGCCTTCCTGGATGGCAAGCCGGGGGCATAGCAATATGGCCGCTGTCCCGAAAGCACCCTCCGCCCCCCACACTCCGGTTTTGCTGCGCCCGCTTTTGGCTGCGGTTGCCCCTGTTGAAGGCCGCTGGCTGGATGGAACATTCGGTGCGGGCGGCTATACGCTGGGTCTGCTGGATGCCGGTGCGGCCCAGGTTATCGCCGTTGACCGCGACCCGTTGGCGTTCGAGATGGCAGCCCCTTGGGCGGGGGCTTATGGCGACAAGATTTTGATGCAGCAGGGCGTTTTCTCGAAGATGGACACCTATGCGCAGGATCTTGACGGGATCGTGTTGGATCTTGGGGTGTCCTCCATGCAGCTTGATTTGTCCGAACGCGGCTTTTCCTTCATGCGCGACGGGCCGCTTGATATGCGGATGAGCCAGGATGGCCCCTCGGCTGCGGATATCGTGAACGAGGCCGAAGAAGAAACCATCGCCAACATCCTGTTCCAATTCGGCGAAGAACGCGCCAGCAGGCGCATCGCCAAAACAATTGTGCGCGCCCGCGAGGAAGCACCGATCACAACGACACTGGTGCTGGCGCGTTTGGTGGAAAGCTGCCTGCCGCGCTCGAAACCGGGCCAGTCGCATCCTGCAACCCGCAGTTTTCAAGCACTGCGCATCGCGGTGAACAATGAATATGGAGAGCTGTTCGAGGGGCTCATGGCCGCCGAGCGTGCCTTGAAGCCCGGCGGGCAACTGGCCGTTGTGACCTTTCATTCGGTCGAGGATCGCATGGTGAAACGGTTCCTGACAGCGCGGGCAGGGGCGGGGGGCAACGCCAACCGCTTTGCGCCCGAAGCCGACGTTGCCCCACCGCAATTCAAAATCATCAAACGCAAAGCCATTGGTCCTGATGCGCAAGAGCTTGACGAAAACCCGCGCAGCAGATCGGCCAAATTGCGCGTTGCGACCCGCACCGATGCCCCCGCCGGAACGGTCGATGCGTCATCGCTTGGAATGCCGATGGTCAAAGGATTTATGCTATGAGAGCAGTGCTTTACGTCCTGACTACCTTGTCCGTTATCGGGTTGGCATTTTGGGCATACCGCGAAAACTATGCCACTCAGCAAGCGCTAAGCGATACCGACGATTTGCGCCAGAACATCCGCGAGGCGCATAGCCGTCTGGCCGTTCTCAAGGCCGAATGGGCCTATCTTAACCGCCCTGACCGCCTGCGTGATCTGGCTGAAATGAATTTCGACCGGCTGGGCCTGTTGCCACTGCATCCTGACCAGTTCGGCGCAATTGATCAGGTCGGTTATCCGCCGCTGCCGGAATTGCCGCTGTTTGAAATCACAGAAGGCGTCGATGTATCCACGATGGAGGCCACAGAATGATCCGTACTCCCCTGCGTCCGCTTGCCCGTATTCTTGAAGCGCGCCAAAAAGGTGAAAACCCGGACGCGATCGAACGCGAAAACACCCGTATCCGTCACGAACAGATGCGCGACTCCTCGCGCCAGCGCGCCGAAGGGCGATTGCTGGTGTTGGGTGTGTTCTTTTTCTGCGCCTTTGCTGTTGTCGGCGTACGTATGGGCGTCATGGCAACCACGGACCCGACAGAGCCGCGTGCAGCAGCGCCCGGTTCGGTGATCTCGGCTGCGCGCGCCGATATTGTGGACCGCAACGGCAATCTGTTGGCGACAAATTTTGAAACCCACGCGCTTTATGCGCAACCGCATCACATGATCGACCCCGAACGCGCGGCGAGCAAACTGCTGGCCGTTTTCCCCGATCTGGACAAAGACCGCCTGCTCAAGGACTTTACCGGCAAGCGCAAGTTCATGTGGATCAAAAAGAAAATCAGCCCTGAACAGATGCAGGCCGTGCATGACATCGGTGAGCCGGGCCTGCTGTTTGCGCCACGTGACATGCGCCTTTATCCAAATGGGGCGCTCGCGGCGCATATCATGGGCGGCGCCAGTTTCGGCAAGGAAGGCGTGCACGGCGCAGAAGTGATCGGCGTTGCGGGCGCGGAAAAGTTTTTTGACGGGTATCTGCGCGACCCTGCCAATGGCAACAAACCGCTGGAGCTGTCGCTGGATATGACAGTGCAGGCTGCATCGGAGCGTATTCTTTACGGCGGCATGAAATTGATGAACGCAAAAGGGGCGACGTCGGTTTTGATGGATGTCCATACCGGCGAAATCATCAGCGCCGTCTCTTTGCCGTCATTTGATCCCAATGACCGCCCCCATGCCGCGATCACGGGCGACGCATCGGATAGCCCGCTTTTTAACCGCTCCGTTCAGGGGGTCTACGAGCTGGGGTCGGTGTTCAAGATTTTTGTTGCAACCCAAGCGATTGATCTGGGGCTTGTCACGGCGGACACGGTCATTGATACCTCTGGCCCGATGCGGGTTGGCGGCTTTAACATTGGTGAATTTAACAATAAAAACTACGGTAAGCAGACGGTTACGGGTATTATTACGCACAGTTCCAACCGGGGCTCTGGCCGGCTTGCGCTGATGATTGGTGCCGAACGCCAGCAGGCTTTCCTGAAAAGTCTTGGGTTTTTTGAGGCAACACCGTTCGAGATCGTAGAAGCTTCGGGTGGCCAGCCGCTCTTGCCAAAACGCTGGGAGGAACTGAGCAGCGTGACGATCTCATACGGGCATGGGTTGTCTTCCAGCCCAATGCACCTTGCCGCGGGCTATGCCGCGATTGCCAATGGCGGCTATAAAGTCGCTCCTACCTTGCTGAAACAGGACGGCCCGAAAATGGGCGAGCGGCTGATGTCGGCGCAGGCTGCGTCAGATGCGCGGCTGATGTTGCGCAAAACCGTGAGCGAAGGAACCGCCAGCTTTGCCGACATTCCAGGCTATCACGTCGGGGGTAAAACCGGGACGGCTGACAAGCCCGGACCAAGGGGCGGATATTTGGAAGACAAGGTGATCAACACCTTTGCCAGCATGTTCCCCGCCCATGATCCTCAATATGTGCTGATCGTGACCTTGGACGAACCGGTTGAAACATCCGGCGAAAAACCGCGCCGCACGGCCGGATGGACAGCCGTGCCCGTCGCCGCCGAGATGATCCGCCGGATCGCCCCTTTGCTGGGCCTCAGACCAACTGTTGAACCGGGCAGCGTCGCTGATATAACCCTGTCGAGCAGCAACTGATATAAAGAGCGTCCCCATGGGTACACAGGCCGTCCCCCTATCCTCACTTGGTCTGACTGCAAAGGGCGAGGCAAACCCCCAGATCACCGGCATTGCCGTTGACAGCCGTCAAGTCAAAGACGGCTATCTGTTTGCCGCCATGCCCGGCAGCACCGTACACGGGGCCGAATTTATTCAATACGCGCTTCGTATGGGGGCCGCCGCTGTGCTGACCGATGCTGCAGGTGCCGTGATTGCCGCCGATGTCATGGCAAAGGCGGGCGTTGCCGTCGTGATCACTGATGCCCCCCGCGAGGCGCTGTCGCGCTCCGCCGCTTTGTGGTTCGGCGCGCAGCCTGCAACGATGGTTGCGGTGACGGGCACAAATGGGAAAACCTCCGTTAGTACGTTCGTGCGCCAGATCTGGATTGAGATGGGCCTGTCTGCCGTCAACCTTGGCACCACGGGGGTCGAGGGCGCCTGGACTGCCCCGCTGGCCCACACGACGCCCGAACCAATAACGCTGCACCGCGCTTTGGCCGAGGCCACGGCCAACGGCATTACCCATGCCGCGATGGAGGCGTCCTCTCATGGCCTCGACCAGCGCCGCCTTGATGGGGTGACGTTGAAGGCTGCCGGATTTACCAACTTTACCCAGGATCATCTGGATTACCACGCCACCTTCGAGGCGTATTTCGATGCCAAGGCAGGCCTGTTCGCCCGCGTCCTGCCCGAGGACGGCACGGCGGTAATCAATATCGACGACCCAAAAGGCATCGACATGGCCGCCATCGCCCGCGCGCGCGGCTGCGAAGTTATCGCATTGGGCCGGGACGGCGGGGATCTGCATCTGACGGGGCAACGCTTTGACGCCACGGGGCAAGATTTGCGCTTTGAATGGCGCGGCAAGACCTATCAAAAACGGCTAAATTTGATTGGCGGGTTTCAGGCGGATAATGTGCTGTTGGCCTGCGGGCTGTTGATCGCTTGCGGGGCCAAGCCGGCAGATGTGTTCGACACGATCCCGCATCTGACGACCGTGCGCGGCCGCATGCAACTGGCCGCGACCCGCGACAATGGCGCTGCTGTATTTGTGGATTACGCCCATACACCCGATGCGATTGCCACCGCGCTGCAGGCCATGCGCCCCCATGTGATGGGACGGCTTGTGGCGATTGTGGGCGCTGGCGGCGACCGCGACACCACCAAGCGGCCCTTGATGGGGCAGGCGGCGGCGGCCCATGCGGATCAGGTGTTTGTCACGGATGATAACCCGCGATCCGAAGACCCGGCCCTAATTCGCGCCGCCGTGATGGCAGGTGCGCCCGAGGCGACCGAAGTCGGTGACCGCGCCGAGGCGATCTTGCGCGGGGTCGATGCCATCGGCCCCGGTGATGCGTTGTTGATCGCTGGCAAGGGGCACGAGACCGGGCAAACCATTGGCGATGATGTCTTGCCGTTTGATGATGTGGAACAGGCCAGCCTTGCCGTGGCGGCGCTGGACGGGAGGTTAACATGAGCTTGTGGACAGCAGCAGAGGCAGCCGCCGCAACGGGGGGCCGTGCGGTGGGCGATTGGGCCTGCAACGGCGTGTCGATTGACACCCGCACGATCGCGGCAGGCGATTTGTTCGTGGCGCTGAAAGACGTGCGTGACGGTCATGATTTTGTCGCCATGGCGTTGGAAAAAGGGGCCGGGGCCGCACTGGTATCTCGCATCCCAGAAGGTGTTGCAGATGATGCGCCTTTGTTGATCGTGGAGGATGTGCTCAAGGGGCTAGAGGCGCTAGGTGCCGCCGCGCGCGCGCGCACCAAAGCCAAGGTCGTGGCGGTCACGGGCAGCGTCGGCAAAACCTCGACCAAAGAAATGCTGCTGGCGATTTTCGCGGATCAAGGCCGCGCCCATGCGTCGGTTGACAGCTACAACAACCACTGGGGCGTGCCGCTGACACTGGCGCGGATGCCCGTCGATACCGAATTTGCCGTGATCGAGATCGGCATGAACCACCCCGGAGAAATCTCTCCGCTCGCGATCCTGACCCGGCCTGACGCGGCCATGGTCACCACCGTCGCCGCCGTGCATCTGGCGGCGTTCGATGATGTGGCAGGGATAGCCGTGGAAAAAGCCGCGATCTTTGACGGGCTGCAACCGGGGGGCGTCGCGGTGATCAACGCCGATATTGATCATGCGGCGATTTTGATGGCCAAAGCGGTGGACCGCCGCCTGCGCGACATCGAATTCGGGGTGAACGCCTATCACTTCAAGCTGAAAGATGTGCAGGTTCAGGGCGATACAACCGTGGTGCAGGCGGATGCAGATGGCACGCCCTTGCTGTTCAAGATCGGCACACCTGGGCGACATTTCGCGATGAACGCGCTTGGCGCGCTCGCGATTGCGCAGGCCATGGGGGCTGATCTGGCGCTGGCGGCGGCGTCCTTGGGGCGCTGGACGCCCTACAAGGGGCGCGGTGTACGCGAGGTGATCCATCTGGACACAGTCGACACCCATCTGACGCTGAACCTGATCGACGACAGCTATAACGCCAATCCGACCTCAATGGCCGCAGCCCTTGAGGTGCTGGCGGCCTCTGAGGTTACCCATGATATCGGTCGCGTCAGTAAAGGCCGACGCATCGCCTATCTGGGCGACATGAAGGAATTAGGGAGCGATGAAATCGCGCTGCACGCAGGGCTTGCCCATCTTAAGGCGACCAAACAGCTTGATCTAATCCATTGCATTGGTCCGTTGATGCGGTCGCTTTATGATCTGCTTCCGGCCCATCAACGAGGCGAATGGGCGGCGACGTCTGCTGAACTTCTTCCGGGTTTGTCCAGCCATCTGGACAGTGGCGATGTCGTGCTGGCCAAGGGATCATTGTCAATGAAACTGGGCCTTATCGTTGACGCGATCCGTAAAATGGGCCATCCGGTCACAAATGTAGATGCGGGCTGAGGCCCACAAGATTTTGAGTAAGGACGCAAAGAATGCTCTATTGGTTGACACTTTTGTCGGACGGCGGCGATTTCTTCAACCTTTTCCGGTACATCACCTTTCGGGCGGGCGGCGCGTTCCTGACAGCCCTTGTGTTTGGTTTCCTGTTCGGCAAGCCGTTGATCGCTGTGCTGCGCAAACGCCAAGGGAAAGGCCAGCCCATTCGCGACGACGGCCCCGAGGGGCATTTCGTCAAAGCGGGCACACCAACCATGGGCGGGTTGCTGATTGTAGGGGCCTTGTTGACGTCCACATTGCTTTGGGCGCGGCTGGATAATCCGTTTATCTGGATGGTGCTTTTCGTCACGATGAGCTTTGCCGCCATCGGTTTTGCGGATGATTATGCCAAAGTGAGCAAGCAAACGACGGCAGGCGTGTCCAGCAAACTGCGGTTGTTGCTGGGGTTTGCCATTGCCGGGATCGCCGCAGTTTGGGCGGCGCAATACCACCCAGCCGAGCTGCAAAACCAATTGGCGCTGCCGGTGTTCAAGGACACGCTGATCAACCTTGGCTATTTGTTCGTGCCGTTTTCGATCATCGTGATCGTGGGATCAGCCAATGCCGTGAACCTGACGGATGGGTTGGACGGATTGGCGATCATGCCGGTGATGATCGCGGCGGGGGCCTTGGGCGTGATTGCCTATGCGGTGGGGCGTGTTGACTTTACCGACTATCTGGATGTGCATTACGTGCCGGGAACGGGTGAGATTTTGATCTTTACCGCGGGTATCTTTGGCGGTGGTTTGGGCTTTTTGTGGTACAATGCCCCGCCTGCGGCTGTGTTTATGGGCGACACCGGGTCGCTGGCTCTTGGCGGTGCTTTGGGTGCCATTGCGGTGGCCACTAAACACGAGCTGGTGTTGGCCATCGTGGGCGGTCTGTTTGTGGTCGAGGCGCTATCGGTGATCATTCAGGTGCTCTATTTTAAACGCACCGGCAAGCGGGTGTTTTTGATGGCACCGATCCACCATCACTATGAGAAAAAGGGCTGGGCTGAGCCCCAAATCGTGATCCGTTTCTGGATTATTTCGTTAATCTTGGCGATGATCGGACTGGCGACTTTGAAAGTTCGGTGATCGTGCCATTGGTTTATTAAACCAAGGCATCGCCTGCGGCGGGCGGGCTAGGGGGCCAGCCCCCATCGGCCCTGTGGGCCGATTCCCCCGGAGTTTATTTGGCAAAATGAAACGAGTTTAGAAGATGGACCAGTTCATGGTGCGCGCAAGTTGGGCCATGGCTTCGGTGCCTTTTAGGCTGTTGCCGTAGCGGTTTAGGCCGGGCGACCAGACGGCGATGCTGGCTTTGCCCGGCACGATGGCAAGGATGCCGCCGCCGACGCCGGATTTGGCGGGCAGGCCCACGCGGTAGGCGAAATCACCCGATCCGTCGTAGTGGCCGCAGGTCAGCATCAGCGCGTTCAACCGGCGAATACGTTGTGGCAGGATCAGGCGCGGCAGTTTTGCGGTTTCGATCAGAAATCGGCCCGACATGGCGAGTTGGCGGGCCGACATTTCAATCGCACAGTGGTGGAAATAGGTGCCGAGGGTTTTTTCGGGCGCGTTATTGAGGTTGCCGCAGGAGGCAAGGAAGTGGGCCAGCGCGAAGTTGCGGTGGCCGTGGGCCTTTTCGGAGGCGGCGACGGCATGGTTAATGTGGATATCGTCATCCCCAGCGGCGGCGCGGATGAATTGCAGGATTTCGGCCAGGGTTTCGCGTGGCGCACGGCCAGTGAGGATTTCATCGGTGGTGACGATGGCACCCGCGTTGATGAAGGGGTTGCGCGGGCGCCCCGCCTCTTGTTCGAGTTGGACAATGGAGTTGAACGCCTTGCCCGACGGTTCGCGCCCCACACGGCGCCAAAGTTGGTCGCCCGAGCGGCCCAATGCGATGGCCAGCGTGAAAACCTTGGTGATGGATTGCACTGAAAACGGCGTATCGGCATCGCCAGCTGTAAAGGTGTCACCGTCAGCCGTTGTCACCGCGATGGCAAATTGCGCGGGGTCAATATGGGCAAGTTCGGGAATATAGCTGGCCACGGCACCCCAGTCGTTGTCGCGGCGCATGTCGTCGTTGAGCTGGGCTAGAATATCTGGCAGAGGGGGCATGGTACGCTCCGGACATTTTCAGGGCATCGCTAGCAGGAGATCGGACATGATACCAGTTCAGGGTTTAGAAGGCGCGAAGGTGGCAGTCTTGGGTCTGGGCCGGTCGGGCCTGAGTGCGGCGCGGGCGCTGAAAGAGGGCGGGGCAGAGCCGATCTGTTGGGATGACAACCCTGCCGCCCGCGAAAAGGCGTTGGCCGAAGGGTTTGCATGTACGGATTTGCTAAAAGCCGACGCCTTTGATGAGATCGCGCGTCTGATCGTCAGCCCCGGTATTCCGCATCTTTATCCCGCACCCAACCCTGTGATTGTAGCCGCGCAGGACGCGGGCGTGGCGGTGGATAACGATATTGGTTTGTTTTTCCAAAGCTTTGCCACTCAGGATTGGGACGATTTCGACCAGATCCCCAAGATTATTGCGATCACAGGGTCGAACGGGAAATCCACCACCTCGGCTTTGATCCACCACATCTTGAAACACGCTGGCCGTCCGACGCAGTTGGCGGGAAATATCGGGCGCGGGGTGCTGGACATCGAGCCTGCGATTGATGGCGAGGTCGTGGTGCTTGAGCTGTCAAGCTATCAGACCGATCTGGCGCGTAATCTGACGCCAGACATTGCGGTCTTTACCAACCTGAGCCCTGATCATCTGGACCGCCATGCGGGCTTGGGGGGATATTTTGCAGCAAAGCGGCGGCTGTTTGCCGAAGGCGGGCCTGACCGCGCGGTGATCGGCGTGGATGAGGCAGAGGGGCGCTTTCTGGCTGGGCAACTGTCTGAGGGCGCGGCCGATGACCGGGTGATCCGCGTGTCGGTGGACCGCAAACTAAGCGGGCCGGGATGGCTGGTGTTTGCGCGAAAAGGTTTTTTATCGGAATACCGAAAGGGCAAGCAGGTCGGGTCGATTGACTTGCGCAAGGTGGCAGGATTGCCCGGCGCGCATAACCATCAAAATGCCTGTGCGGCCTACGCGGCGTGCCGGTCACTGGGCTTTGCGCCCAAGGTGATCGAGGCCGCGTTCCATTCTTTTGGGGGCTTACCGCATCGCAGTCAGACCATCGGCGAGACGCGCGGAATCAGGTTTGTGAACGACAGCAAGGCCACAAACGTCGATAGTGCGGTGAAAGCTGTCGCGGCCTTTGAAAACATCCGCTGGATCTGTGGCGGGCTTGAGAAGGACGGTGGTTTAGGGGCTTTGACCGGGCCTTTGCCCACGGTGCGCAAGGCCTATGTGATCGGGCGCGAGGCGGCGCAGTTTGCCATGAAGCTGGGCGTTGAGGCCGAGGTGTGCGGGACCATGGAGGTGGCCGTGGCGCGCGCTGTGGCCGAGGCCGAGGCGGGGGATGTCGTGCTGTTGGCCCCTGCGGCGGCGAGCTTTGATCAATATGACAGCTTCGAGCGGCGGGGGGATGATTTCGTTGCTCAGGTGCAGAAGTTTTTGTGAGGTGGCAGGGGGTGCTGCCCCCGCAGCCTTTGGCTGCTCCCCCGGGATTTCAGGCCATTTGGAACTTATGAGGACTGCGCAATAGCGCGGGCGGCTGCCATGCCCGAGGACCACGCCCATTGGAAGTTATACCCGCCAAGCCAGCCTGTGACATCTACCGCTTCGCCGATGAAATACAGACCGGGAATGGCTTTGGTTTCCATGGTTTTGGACGAAAGTGCGTCGGTGTCTATGCCGCCAAGGGTGACTTCGGCGGTGCGGTACCCTTCGGTGCCAGTCGGTGTCATTTTCCAGCTTGAGAGCCTGTCACATAGGGATTGCAGACGTGTGTCTGACCAATCAGCAAGATTGCCGCCAAGATCGAACTGCGCTGCTAGATGATCGACCAGCCGCGCGGGCAGGTGTTTGGCCAGTTCTGTGGTAAAGTTGCGTCGACCGTAGGTCTGGCGTTGGTCGCGCAGTTTCTGGAACAGATCGTTTTGCGGCAGAAGGTTCAGCGTGACTGGCATGCCTTCCTCCCAATAGCTGGACGCTTGCAGGACCGCCGGGCCAGAAAGGCCACGATGGGTGAACAGCAATGCCTCGTCAAAGGATGTGCCCCCTGCGCTTACGCGTGCTGGTGTTGCGGTGCCCGAGATCGGAGCAAAACGGGCGTCGGTGAACGTAAAGGGCACCAGCCCTGCGCGCGTGGCTGTCACGGGAATGTCGAATTGTGCGGCGACGTCATATGCGCGCCCTGTCGCCCCCATTTTCGGGATGGATTTGCCCCCCGATGCGATCACCAGATTATCAGCGGTAATGGTGCTGCGCCCGTCTGGTGTGACAAGCATCATCTGATAGCCGCTCTCGGTCTTTGATATCTCTTCAAGCGTGCTGAGCAGACGCAGATCGACCTCAGCCTTTTGCATCAAACCGCGCAGCATCGCGACGATTTCCTTGGCCGACGTATCGCAGAACAGTTGGCCCAAGGTCTTTTCATGCCACGCAATGCCATGTGCATCGACAAGTTCGATGAAATCCCATTGCGTATATTTGGCCAACGCTGATTTGGCGAAATGCGGGTTGGTGCAGATAAACGCGCCCGGTGTGCAATGCAGGTTGGTAAAGTTGCAGCGCCCGCCGCCGGAAATGCGGATTTTCTCGCCCGGGGCCTTGGCATGATCCACGAGCAGAACGCGGCCCCCCGCGTGGGCTGCGCACATCATGCCAGCGGCACCGGCGCCAAGGATCACAGTGGTGTAATGCATGTGGTTGCATGTGCCTGACGGCGCTTGGGCGGTCAAGGGCGATGCCATCAAGGGCGCGTGCAGGCGTCTTGTAAGGGCGTGCGGATTGCCTACGTGTTTGGTCAAGTGAAATACAAAGGAGATTCTGATGAATGTACTGGACGCAGGCAATGCTTTTCCGCAACTGACAGTGCCGGAGCTGCAAGGGGGGATGCTGACCTTGGGCGCGCCGCAGGGTGGTCATGACTGGCAGTTGGTCGTTGTGTATCGCGGTTTGCACTGCCCGATTTGCAAGACATATCTGTCGACGCTTGAGACTTTGGTGCCAGCGTTTAACAAAATCGGCGTCGATGTGGTGGCTGTGTCGGCTGATCCCAAAGACAAGGCGCGCGCGATGGCCAATGAAAAAGGTCTGACCCTGACCATCGGCTATGATCTAAGCATCGCGCAGATGCGAGAGTTGGGTCTGTACATCTCGGACCCGCGCAGTCCGCTGGAAACCGACCAACCCTTTGCAGAGCCTGCGGTATTTGTGATCAACGCCGCTGGTGAAATCCAGATCATCGACCTGTCGAACGCGCCGTTTGCGCGGCCCGATTTGCAATCTTTGGTGAACGGGCTGACGTTCATTCGCGAAAAGGACTACCCTATTCGCGGAACCCACAAGGCGGCATAGGCAGCTTTGCGCGGGGTTGGCCTAAAACAGACTAGCCCCGCGTCGAAAACCGCGTTACACTTGTAGACAGACCCCGAAAAGGGGCGCATCGAGGCAGTGTAAGGCAGATACCATGACAGAAATGGTCTATGGCGCGGTTCCCGTTCGGGACGGCGAACCCATTCTTCCAAAATGGTGGCGGACAATCGACAAATGGGCGATGTTCTGCATCCTCATGCTGTTTGCCGTAGGCATGTTGCTGGGTCTGGCTGCATCACCCCCTTTGGCGTCCAAAAACGGGTTTGATTCCTTTCACTATGTGCAACGCCAAGCCGTTTTCGGCTTTCTTGCGATTGTGGCAATGCTGCTGACGTCGATGATGACACCGACGGTCGTGCGCCGTTTGGCGGTTGTGGGGTTTCTTTTGTCCTTTGTCGCCCTTGCCTTGCTGCCGTTTTTTGGCACGGATTTTGGCAAAGGTGCTATGCGCTGGTATTCCCTTGGCTTTGCGTCGTTTCAGCCGTCCGAGTTTTTGAAACCCGGTTTTGTAGTCGTGTCGGCCTGGATGATGGCTGCCTCGCTTGAGATCAACGGCCCTCCCGGCAAAACATGGTCCTTTGCGCTTTGTATTTCGATTGTTTTGATGCTGGCGTTGCAGCCGGACTTTGGGCAGGCCTGTCTGGTGCTGTTTGGCTGGGGCGTGATGTATTTCGTGGCGGGCGCACCTTTGGTGCTGCTGGTGGGGATGGCGGGCATGGTGGTGCTGGCGGGGTCTGTCGCCTATTCGAACTCCGAACATTTTGCGCGCCGCATTGACGGGTTCTTGTCGCCTGATGTCGATCCGCGCACCCAGCTTGGCTATGCCACTGATGCGATCCGCGAGGGTGGCCTGTTCGGTGTGGGTGTGGGCGAGGGGCAGGTGAAATGGTCCCTGCCTGACGCGCATACGGATTTCATCATCGCGGTTGCGGCCGAGGAATACGGGCTGATCCTCGTGATGGTCGTGATCATTCTTTACACCACCGTCGTTGTACGGTCGCTGTTGCGGCTGGTGCGCGAGCGCGATCCGTTTATCCGGCTTGGGGGCACGGGGCTTGCGTGCATGTTCGGCGTGCAGGCGATGATCAACATGGGCGTCGCGGTACGGTTGCTGCCCGCCAAGGGCATGACGTTGCCTTTTGTCAGCTATGGCGGGTCGTCGGTCATTGCATCGGGCATCGCGGTCGGCATGTTGCTGGCGTTCACACGGACGCGGCCGCAAGGTCAGATATCTGATCTGCTAAGCCGGGGGCGCACAAGGTGAATGCCCCGCTTTTGATCATTGCGGCCGGTGGCACTGGGGGGCATATGTTCCCCGCTCAAGCGCTGGCCGAGGTCATGTTGACGCGCGGGTGGCGGGTCAAACTTTCGACTGATGCGCGTGGCGCACGCTATACGAGCGGGTTTCCGCATTCTGTAGAAATTCAGCAAATCAGCAGTGCCACGTTTGCGCGCGGCGGTCTGCTGGCCAAGGCGCTGGTGCCCCTGCGTATTTTGGGCGGTGTCTTTGGTGCGGTATTCGGCATGTTGCGCGACAGGCCCGATGTCGTTGTGGGGTTTGGCGGATACCCGTCGATCCCAGCTTTGACGGCTGCCTGGATCTTGCGCAAGCCACGGATGATCCATGAGCAAAACGGCGTCTTGGGCCGGGTGAATACGATCTTTGCCAAACGCGTTGATGCGGTGGCTTGTGGGACGTGGCCAACCACCTTGCCCGACGGCGTTGAAGGCCATCATGTGGGCAATCCGGTGCGCGGATCGGTGCTTGAACGGGCTGGGGCCGGCTATATCGAACCGGGCGATTACCCGATGGAGCTGCTGGTGATGGGTGGATCACAAGGTGCGCGCATCCTGAGCGAAGTCATACCGCCTGCGATTGCCAATTTGCCGATGGGGCTTGTGCGCAATATTCGTGTCAGCCATCAGGCGCGTGATGAAGACGCACAGCGGGTTGCCGAATTCTATGCCGAGAACGGCATCAACGCCGACGTGCAGCCCTTCTTTCACGATGTGCCGCGCCGCATGTCCGAGGCGCAGTTGGTGATCAGCCGCGCGGGCGCATCCAGCGTCGCGGATCTGTCGGTGATTGGCCGCCCATCGATCCTGATCCCCTTTGCTGCTGCAACGGGTGATCACCAGACCGCCAACGCGCGCGGGCTGGTGAATGCAGGTGCCGCCATCATGGTGCCAGAAAATATGGCAAACCCCGAAAGCCTGACCGAGCAAATAGAAATGGTGCTGAGCAACCCGCGTGGTGCGCAGCAAATGGCACAGGCGGCCTTGTCGGTTGGCAAGCCTGACGCCGCTCAAGAACTTGCCCAGATGGTAGAAACCTTGGGAAATAAAGGACAGACGACATGAACGCAGCCACCAAGCTTCCCACCGATGTGGGACCGATTCATTTTGTAGGGATTGGTGGCATCGGCATGTCCGGCATTGCCGAAGTGTTGTTGAACCATGGCTACCGCGTGCAGGGGTCTGACCTGAAAACCACCAAGATCACCGACCGTCTGGCTGATCTGGGGGCGACCGTTTTTGAAGGACAGGCCGCCGAAAATATCGAAGGCGCCGAGGTCATCGTTATTTCCTCGGCGATCAAGCCGGGCAATCCTGAACTGGATGCGGCACGCCTTGCGGGTTTGCCGATTGTGCGGCGCGCTGAAATGCTGGCCGAGCTGATGCGTCTGAAATCCAACATCGCCATTGCAGGCACCCACGGCAAGACCACGACGACGACGATGGTTGCCGAACTGCTGGTCGCGGGGGGCATAGACCCCACGGTCGTGAACGGCGGGATCATCCACGCCTACGGGTCCAACGCGCGGATGGGGCAGGGCGAATGGATGGTGGTCGAAGCGGACGAATCCGACGGCACGTTCAACCGGCTGCCCGCCACCATTGCTATCGTCACCAACATCGACCCAGAACATATGGAGCATTGGGGCGATTTTGATACGCTGCGCAAAGGCTTTCTGGATTTCGTGTCGAACATCCCGTTTTACGGTGTCGCGATCTGCTGCATCGACCACCCCGAAGTGCAGGCGCTGGTTGGCAAGATTACCGACCGCCGCGTGATCACCTATGGCTTTAACGCGCAAGCTGATGTGCGTGCGGTCAATCTGCATTACAAGGCAGGCGTGGCGCATTTCGACATCATGCTTCAAACCGAAGACGTGACGATCAAGGAGTGCAGCCTTCCCATGCCCGGCGATCACAACGTGTCGAACGCCTTGGCCGCCGTCGCGGTGTCGCGCCATCTTGGGATGAAAGCCGAAGAAATCCGTGCAGCGCTTGCGGGCTTTGGCGGTGTGAACAGGCGTTTTACCAAGGTGGGCGAAGTGGACGGTGTGACCATCATTGACGACTACGGCCATCATCCGGTTGAAATAACCGCCGTGCTGAAAGCCGCGCGTCAGGCTACCGAAGGCCGGGTTATTGCCGTGCACCAACCGCACCGCTACAGCCGCCTGCACCACCATTTCGAAGAATTCTGCGCCTGTTTCAACGATGCTGATGTCGTTGGCATCGCCGAAGTTTACGCCGCAGGCGAAGACCCCATCGAAGGGGCCAGCCGGGACGATCTGGTCGCAGGCCTGATCCGCCACGGGCACCGCCATGCGCGTGCTGTTCACAGTGAAAGCGATCTGGCACGCCTTGTACTTGAGCAGGCAGGTCCGGGCGACATGGTGGTATGCCTTGGGGCGGGCACGATCAGCACTTGGGCAAACGGTCTGCCTGCCGCGCTTGATGCGATGAAAAAGGAAACCGTTTGAATGGCGCGGTCGTTGAAAATCGGGTGCATGGCATGACGTTGGTCTGGCTTTGTCTGATCTGGGTGTTTCTGTCGGCAACTGTCGCCACCTTGCCGCTGCGCATGCAATATATTCCCGGCGCGATCCTGCTGGTCGCCGGGCCCGTCCTGATTATCATGATCGGCCTTAAGGTCGGTCTGGTGTTTTCTTTGCTTGGTCTCGCTGCCTTTGTGTCCATGTTCCGTAATCCTTTGCGCTTTCTGCTGGCAAAGCTGCGCGGACAAAACCCGCAGGTGCCCCGATGAGCCTTTCCCTGATACTTGCCTGTTTTTGGGCGGTGGTTGCCAATATTCTGGCGATGACCCCCAGTTCTGACAACCATTGGCGCAATGCCTATATCCTGATTGCCGTCGGCATCCCGATCTTGGGCTATGTGACCGCGCAGCATGGGCCATGGGCCGGGATGCTGGTTTTGGCGGCAGGCTGCTCGGTTCTGCGCTGGCCGGTGATTTATCTGATGCGGTGGCTGCGCCGAACGACATTTCAGGGCCCCGCCGAATGACAGCCACGCTGGCAATCTTGATCAGCGTGCTGGTTGTGTGGATGCTGGCGTTGGGGTGGTGCGGGTACGGCAAGCGGTTTCTGCTCGCCCTTCCAGTTTTGTTGGCAGGCCTAGGGCTGAACTGGATGTGGATGGTCTGGGGCCTGAGGGCAAAGCCATTTGAGAACCCCGTTATCATGGCGCAAATATCGGCTGTGATGTACGCATTTTGTGCGCTGGTCACGGGGTGGATGATTGGCCGCTTCGTGCGGCAATGGCGGCTAAGCAAGATTGAACGCGAATCCGAGGTTTGACGTGCGCCCCAAACAGCGCTACCCCGCTGCCATGAGCGATATCTCCTTTCCAGACATGCGCGGCAAACTTACACCGCAGCGCCCGCTGAACGATCTGACATGGTTGCGTGTCGGCGGTGTGGCGGATTATTTTTACCAGCCTGCCGATGTAGATGATCTGGCCGCTTTTTTGCGTGCCTTGCCTGAAAATACCGCAGTTTTCCCCATGGGGGTGGGGTCAAACCTGATCGTGCGCGACGGCGGAATCCGTGCGGTCGTGATCCGCTTGGGTCGGGGGTTCAACGGGATCGACATCAAGGGCGATCACGTGATTGCGGGGGCTGCGGCGCTCGATGCGCATGTGGCCCGCAAGGCAGCCGATGCGGGGCTGGATCTGACCTTTCTGCGTACCATTCCGGGAAGCATCGGTGGTGCTGTTCGCATGAACGCAGGCTGCTATGGCAGCTACACAGCCGATTGCTTTGTCAGTGCGCAGGCGGTCACCCGGCAGGGCACGCTGATTACGTTAACCGCACAGGATCTGCAATTTCAGTACCGCCAGACCGACCTTGACGAGGGCTGCGTGATCGTTTCCGCCACCTTTGCGCCGCCCGAGGGTGACCCCGAGGTGCTTCATGCCCGGATGGAAGAACAACTGCGCAAGCGCGACGAGACGCAACCGACCAAAGACCGCAGCGCGGGGTCGACGTTTCGCAACCCGGCCGGTTTTTCCAGCACCGGGCAGGCTGATGACCGCCATGATCTGAAAGCGTGGAAGGTTATAGATGATGCAGGCTTGCGCGGTGCAACCTTGGGTGGTGCACAAATGAGCCCGAAGCATCCCAACTTTCTGATCAACACAGGTGGCGCATCTGCCGCAGACCTTGAAGGATTAGGCGAAGAGGTGCGAAAAAAGGTTTACGATTCCAGCGGTATCACGCTAGAGTGGGAAATTATGCGGATCGGCGAAAAATAATCGCGCGGGCGCTCAGGCACGACGCCGCTATGCGGTAAAATATACAGTATAAGGGTCATCAAAGACCCAGTTAAAAAGGCACATTGAGTGGGATTGTCGAGCAGGACACCCCCGAAAGTGGCGGTATTGATGGGTGGACCTTCCGCAGAGCGTGAGGTGTCCCTGTCGACAGGGCGCGCATGCGCCGCCGCTTTGCGGGGCAGAAATTACGATGTGATCGAGGTCGATGCTGGCCCTGAGGTGTACGCTGATTTGCGTGCGGCCAAACCTGACGTTGTGCTGAACTGCTTGCACGGTCGTTGGGGCGAAGACGGTTGTGTGCAGGGCATGCTTGAGTGGATGAATATCCCCTACAGTCATTCGGGCGTGCTGGCGTCGGCGTTGGCGATGGACAAGCAGCGCAGCAAGGAAGTCTTTCGCTCGGTCGGGCTGCCGATCGTGGAAAGTATCATTGCCTCTGCCGAAGACGTGCGCGCCTCGCATGTAATGGACCCGCCGTATGTGGTGAAGCCGAATAACGAAGGATCCTCTGTCGGGGTCTATCTGGTCGAGATTGAAAACAACGGGCCGCCGCAGCTGAGCGATGATATGCCGGCGCAGGTCATGGTCGAGAGGTTCGCCGTCGGGCGCGAATTGACGACAACGGTTATGGGCCAGCGTGCGCTGACGGTCACGGATATCCTGACCACGGGCTGGTACGACTACGACGCGAAATACAAAGAGGGCGGATCAACCCATGTGGTCCCCGCCGATATCCCCCACGAAATTTTCGAGCTGTGCATGGACTACGCGCTTCGGGCGCATAATGCCTTGGGCTGTCGCGGTGTCAGCCGCACCGATTTTCGCTGGGACGAGACCCGCGGTGCCGACGGTCTTATCCTGCTTGAGACAAACACCCAGCCGGGCATGACGCCCACGTCGCTGTCGCCCGAACAGGCACAGGCCGTGGGTATTTCGTTTGGCGAACTTTGCGCCTGGATGGTGGAGGACGCGTCATGCAATCGCTGATCAAGCGCGCAAAGCCCGCCAAAGCGGTCAAGGCAGATCCGGCACCGTCGCGGTGGGCGTGGCGGATGCAGCGGTTGATGCTGACACCGACATTTCTGTTTGGTTTGCGGATCGGCGTGCCGTTCAGCTTGGCGTTGATCGCGGGCACTGTCTATCTGGCCGATGATTTGCGGCGCAATCAGATCGCCCAAACCTACACAGATCTGCGCGCCAGCATCGAACAACGGCCTGAATTCATGGTCAAGCTGATGGCGATTGACGGCGTTCAGGATGGGCTGGCATCAGATGTTCGGGCGGCTGTCCCGATTGAATTCCCGATCAGCTCGTTTGATCTGGATCTGCCTGCAATGCGGATGGCTATCCTTGATTTGCCCGGCGTCAAACAAGCCAGCCTGCGCGTCAAGCCGGGCGGTCTTTTGCAAGTGGACGTGCAACCGCGCATCCCGGTCGCGGTGTGGCGTACCGAAGACGGTCTGGCGCTGATCGATCTTGAGGGCAGCTTTATCGGGGGTCTTGATCACCGCAACGACCGCGCTGATCTGCCATTGGTCGTGGGCGAAGCTGCGAATGTCAGCGTGACCGAGGCGCTTGATCTGCAACGCGTTGCGGCCCCTTTGGGCGACCGGCTCCGCGGGTTTGTGCGCATGGGCGCGCGGCGTTGGGATGTGGTGCTTGACCGCGAGCAGCGCATTTTACTGCCCGAAGCGGGCGGCATTCAGGCGCTTGAGCGGGTGATCGCGCTGGAAGGCGCACAAGAGGTTTTGACCCGTGATGTAGCGCGGGTCGATATGCGGTTGGCGCAACGCCCGACCGTTCAAATGAATAAAGAGGCCACCCAAGAATGGTGGCGCATCAGGCAACTTTCGGGACAGTAAAGCTATGGATTTATACGACAGTCAGCGGTCGATGCGGCACATGCGCAAGCTTGCGATGCAGCGCGGTGTTGTTGCCATTCTGGATGTAGGCACCTCCAAGATTGCGTGCCTTGTGCTGCGCTTTGACGGGTCGGGCCGCGTCTCGGACGAAGGCGAGATCGGTTCACTTGCCGGGCAATCCGGTTTTCGGGTGATCGGGGCTGCGACCACGCGGTCGCGCGGCGTGCGCTTTGGCGAGATTTGCGCGATGCAGGAAACCGAACGCGCCGTGCGCACCGCATTGCAAGCCGCGCAGAAGATGGCGAATATTCGCGTGGACCATGTGATTGCATGTTTTTCGGGGGCCGAGCCACGCAGCTACGGGCTGGATGCCGAGATTGATCTGGAAGGGCAGGTTGTCTCGGAACAGGATGTGGCACAGGTGCTGGCAAGCTGCGATGTTCCCGAATACGGAGAAGACCGCGAGGTGCTGCATGCGCAGCCGGTGAACTTTGCGATTGATAACCGATCAGGTCTGTCTGATCCGCGCGGGCAATTGGGCAATTCACTGTCGGTCGATATGCATATGCTGACCGTTGATGCGTCCGCCGTGCAGCATCTGGCCCATTGTATCAAGCGCTGTGATCTTGAATTGGCAGGCATTGCATCTTCGGCTTATGTGTCTGGTATCTCCGCCTTGGTCGAGGACGAACAAGAGCTGGGGGCCGCCTGTATTGATTTGGGCGGGGGTTCAACTTCGGTGTCGATCTTTATCCGCAAACATATGATCTATGCCGACAGCGTGCGGATGGGCGGCGATCACATCACCTCGGATATTTCGATGGGATTGCAGGTGCCCACGGCAAATGCGGAACGGATCAAGACGTTTTACGGGGGCGTTCAGGCCACCGGAATGGACGATCGCGAGATGATCGATATCGGCGGCGATACCGGCGATTACGAACACGATCGGCGCACCGTCAGCCGTGCTGAGCTGATCGGCATCATGCGCCCGCGTGTCGAGGAAATTCTGGAAGAAGTTCGCGCCCGCCTCGACGCCGCAGGCTTTGATCATCTGCCCAGCCAACAGATCGTTTTGACCGGCGGTGGCAGCCAGATCCCCGGTCTTGATGGTTTGGCCAGTAAAATCCTAGGCCAGCAGGTCCGCCTAGGCCGCCCGCTGCGTGTGCACGGCCTTCCGCAGGCGGCCACCGGGCCCAGTTTTGCCTCAGCCGTGGGGTTGGCACTGTTTGCGGCGCACCCGCAGGACGAATGGTGGGACTTTGATATTCCGGCGGATCGCTATCCGGCACGGTCGCTCAAGCGTGCTGTCAAGTGGTTCCGCGACAACTGGTAACCGCAATATGCGGTGCAAAGGCCGAAATCCGGTGAAAATCGGCAAAAAAACGCCCAGATAATGTGTCAAAATTGTGTTTTTTGGGTGACGTAAAGCTTTAATCCCTATACGATTAAGAAGATTGAACAAAAAATGCCCCGCAAGTGGGCAAAACAATACAGGCGGACGGCACATGACACTTAATCTTTCAATGCCCGGTCAGGGCGACCTGAAACCTCGTATCACCGTTTTTGGTGTTGGTGGTGCAGGCGGCAATGCTGTGAACAACATGATCGAGAAGAACCTCGATGGTGTTGACTTCGTGGTGGCCAACACGGACGCGCAAGCGTTGCAGCAAGCCAAGGCAGAACACCGCGTTCAGCTGGGGATCAAGGTCACCGAAGGTCTGGGTGCTGGTGCGCGCGCATCCGTTGGTGCCGCCGCCGCCGAAGAAAGCATTGAGCAGATCGTTGATCATCTTGCCGGTGCGCATATGTGTTTCATCACAGCCGGTATGGGCGGGGGCACCGGGACGGGTGCCGCGCCGATCATCGCACAAGCCGCCCGCGAATTGGGTGTTCTGACCGTTGGTGTTGTGACCAAGCCCTTCCAGTTCGAAGGTGCCAAGCGCATGCGTCAGGCCGAAGAAGGCGTCGAAGCGCTGCAAAAGGTTGTCGATACGCTGATCATCATTCCAAACCAGAACCTGTTCCGTCTGGCGAATGAAAAGACCACATTCACCGAAGCGTTTTCCATGGCGGATGACGTGCTGTACCAAGGTGTTAAAGGCGTGACCGATCTGATGGTCCGCCCCGGCTTGATCAACCTCGATTTTGCCGACGTTCGTGCCGTGATGGACGAAATGGGCAAAGCGATGATGGGCACAGGCGAAGCCGAAGGCGAGGATCGCGCGATCCAGGCCGCCGAGAAGGCGATTGCCAACCCGCTGCTGGACGAAATCAGCCTGCGCGGTGCCAAGGGCGTGTTGATCAACATCACCGGCGGTCACGATCTGACCTTGTTCGAACTGGACGAAGCGGCCAACCGCATTCGCGAAGAAGTCGATCCAGATGCGAACATCATCGTGGGTTCCACATTGGATACCGAGATGGGAGGCATGATGCGCGTGAGCGTTGTGGCCACTGGCATTGATGCGGTTGACGTGAACACCGAAATGCCAGTTCCGCGCCGCTCCATGTCAAAGCCTTTGCCGCAAAAGGTGCCGGCACCGATGCCAGCCGCCTTTGAAGAGGCACCGGTTCAGGCACCCGCGCCGATTGCGGCCGAGACCCGCTATGAATATCCGCAGCCGCAGCTGTTCGAAGAGGTCGCGTCGCATACCCAAGACGATTATAACGACGATATCTTCGAGGAAGAGGCATCCGACGTAGACGATCTGCCACCCCCGGCATACCGTCCCGACGTCGCATCGTTCCAGCCCCGCCGCGAGGAGACCTATCAGCAGCCCGCACAAGAAGCGTTCGTTGCACCGCGTGCCCCTGCCGCAGGGACACCATCGCCCGAAGCACTGGCGCGTTTGCGTGCTGCTGCGCAAAAGACTGCGGTTGCACCCGGTCAGCAACGCCCGGTCCACCAAGCGCAACCACAACAGCGCCAGCAACCAAGCGCGACAGATCAGGGCGAGAAGCGGTTTGGCATCAACTCGTTGATCAACCGCATGACTGGCCACGGTAGCGAAGCCGAGGCGCAGCCGCGCCCGACGCGCCAGCAGCCGCCTGTTCAAACGCGCGCCTCGTCGGCGGCTCCACAGCCCCGTGACGCGCAAGACGAAGATCAAGAGCGCATCGAGATCCCAGCGTTCCTGCGCCGTCAGGCGAACTAAGACCCTCGAAGACGACCTCGTAGAAGACGAAAAAGCTGCCCCTCGGGGTGGCTTTTTTGCTTTTGTGGGGTTGCTGGGGAAGGCATGGATGCGTGAATTTAGTATTAAGGAATGTAATAATTCGTCGAAATGCGTGAGATTGCTTGCAAATTTCGATCACGCTTTCGCGGTCAATATCGATCCTATCATAGGATAATATTGTTTTTAATCAGCTTGTTGGGGAAACCTAAGCGTGTTTGTGCCCAATTGTAACAGGCATGTTTCAGACCGTAGTAATGATTGAGTTGAGCATACTGAACCACGTCGATAGGTCAGAGTTCAACTTAGACAGACGATCTTTGACCATCGAGGTGCTAACGTGCAAACAACCATCAAGACAGCGATCAGCTTTAGCGGAAAAGGCCTGCATTCTGGCCTTCCGGCAACTGTAACGATCCGTCCCGCAGGTGTGAACCACGGCATCTGGTTCTCGCGCAGCGATCTTGACGTTGGCGATCGGATGATCCCCGCCCGCTGGGACGCCGTGAACCGGTCGCCGCTTTGCACCAAGCTTGAGAACGCATCGGGCTTGCAGGTGTCGACCGTCGAACATCTGATGGCCGCACTTGCCGGATGTGGTGTTCACAACGCATTGATTGAAATTGACGGCCCCGAAGTGCCGATCCTTGACGGGTCTGCAGCGCCTTTCGTGCGCGGTATCATGCAGCGCGGTGTGCGCGTTCTGTCGGCACCTGTGATGGCGTTCGAAGTTTTGAAATCCGTTACCGTAACCGAGGGTGACGCGTCGGCAACAATTGCACCTAGCCATACCATGCAGATCGACTTTGAGATCGACTTCGCGGATGCCGCCATCGGTAACCAAAAGAAATCGCTGGTCATGAACAACGGATCTTTCGCCCGCGAACTGTGCGACAGCCGCACTTTCTGCCGTCAGGCGGATGTGGATGCGATGCAGGCCAACGGTCTGGCGCTTGGCGGTAATTCGGGTGAAAACGCCGTTGTATTTGACGGGGACAAAGTGCTCAGCCCCGGTGGATTGCGTTACGCTGATGAACCCGTGCGCCACAAAATGCTGGACGCTTTGGGCGATCTTGCGCTGGCAGGTGCCCCGTTGATTGGCCACTATAAAGGCGTGCGCGCAGGCCACACCCTCACCAACACGCTGTTGCGCGCGCTTTTCGCGACGCCCGGTGCCGTGCGCTTGGTGGAATGCGACACAGACATGGTTACCCGCCTGCCGGGCTATGGCCTTGTCTGGGATGAAATCCCTGCTGTTGCCTAAGCGCCTCGCGTTGTGGAGTTGAAATTCCTGCGCGGCTTGGTTAATCATCTCTTTGATAAGAAAGTCTGCGACAGCAAGACTTGGATTTGTGGTGTTAATCACCGTTTTGTTGTGTGATCTATTGTGGTAGTCACAAACAAAGCCGTATCTTAAGATGTGGCTGGTGGAATGAAGCGAGGGTGTAGGGCATGACAGGTACGATGTCGCGCAAGCGGTTGATCGGTGCAGTATTTGTGATTGCAGCACTTGGGGCTTGTGCGGGTGGCCGCGATCCCGGACGTGTGACCAACAGCTTTTTCAACCCGCAGGAAATTCCGCTTGAGACTTACACCGCCGAACAGATCTTCGAGCGGGGGGAGTTCGAGCTTAACCGCAAACGGCCTGGCGATGCGGCCGAGTATTTCTCGGAGATCGAACGCCTTTATCCGTATTCCGACTGGGCCAAGCGCGCTTTGATCATGCAGGCCTTTGCGTTTCACCAAGACAAGGACTATCCCAACAGCCGTTCTGCCGCGCAGCGTTTCATTGATTTCTTCCCCGATGATGATGATGCCGCCTATGCCAGCTATCTTCTGGCACTCAGCTATTATGACCAGATCGACGAAGTCGGTCGGGATCAGGGTCTGACATTTCAGGCGTTGCAATCCTTGCGTCAGGTGATCGAAAACTATCCTGACAGCGAATATGCCCGCTCTGCCGTGTTGAAGTTCGATCTGGCCTTTGACCATCTGGCCGGCAAGGAAATGGAAGTGGGCCGTTACTATCTGCGCCGTGACCATTATACTGCTGCGATCAACCGCTTCCGGGTCGTGGTCGAAGATTTCCAGACAACCACCCACACCGCAGAAGCATTGCACCGCTTGGTCGAAGCCTATCTGTCGCTTGGCCTGACGGACGAGGCGCAAACGGCGGGCGCGATCCTTGGCTACAACTACCAGTCCACTGAATGGTACGAGGCAAGCTATAATCTGCTCACAGGGTCCGGGCTTGAGATGAAATCGTTTGGCAATAACTGGCTAACCGCGATTTACCGTCAAACCATCAAGGGTGAATGGATCTGACGAGCTCCGTCGGCTCGTTTCACACGGAAATTGACCCATGTTACGTGGCCTAGATATTTCAAATATGCTGATCATCGACCGGCTGGAACTTGCGTTTCAGCCGGGTTTGAACGTTTTGACCGGCGAAACCGGGGCGGGCAAGTCTATCTTGCTGGACAGTCTTGGCTTTGTGCTGGGCTGGCGCGGTCGCGCCGATCTGGTGCGGCAAGGGGCCGATCAGGGCGAGGTGACGGCGTGGTTTGATCTGAGCGACACCCATCCAGCCCATGCCGTGTTGGAAGAGGCCGGACTGCCTGACGGGCCCGAGCTGATCTTGCGGCGCGTCAACGCGTCGGACGGGCGCAAGACCGCGTGGGTCAACGACCGCCGCTGTTCCGGCGAAGTGCTACGTGCGCTGTCTGAAACACTGGTCGAGCTGCACGGCCAGCATGATGATCGGGGTTTGCTCGACCCGAAAGGGCACCGCGCCATTCTGGATGACTTTGCCGGAACGGGCGCGCTGCGCGATCAGGTGCGCCAAGCTTGGTCAGCGCTGGCCGCGGCCCGAAAGGCCGCAGCAAAAGCAGCAGCTGAGCGTGCAGCGATTGCTGCTGAAGAAGAGTTCTTGCGCCACGCTGTGGGCGAGTTGGACAAACTGAACCCGCAAGCTGGCGAAGAGGCGCAGCTAGATGTGCGCCGCCGCCTGATGCAAAGCGCCGAGAAAATTCGGGGCGACGTTGTCAACGCCTACGAGATGATGGGCCAAAACGGCGCCGAGACCCAATTGGGGGACGCGCTGCGGTGGCTTGATGGCGTGGCCGACAAAGCTGATGGAACGCTCGAGGCACCCATGGCTGCGCTGTCGCGCGCCATGGTAGAGCTGGACGAGGCGATGGAAGGGGTGGTGGCTGCAATCGACAATATGTCGTTCAATCCGGTCGAGCTGGAAGAAACCGAGGAGCGTTTGTTCGCGATCCGCGCCATGGCCCGCAAGCACGAGGTGCAGGCCGATGATCTGGCAGGCTTTGCCGACACTCTGCGGTCCAAGCTGGACGCGCTTGATGCGGGCGAGGCTGCGCAAGCGGGGCTGGAAAAAGCCGTACGTGATGCACAAAGCGCCTATGATGCAGCGGCGGCGGGACTGACGGCAGCACGCACCAAGGCGGCTGGAAAGCTGGACAAAGCGGTCGGCGCTGAACTTGCGCCGCTCAAGATGGAGCGGGCAGTTTTCGAGACCCAGATCGCCGCCGAGACGGCCGGCCCAGAGGGCTGTGATGCGGTTTCATTTACCGTGGCGACCAACCCCGGCGCACCTGCGGGGCCTTTGGGCAAGATCGCATCGGGGGGGGAGTTGAGCCGCTTTTTACTTGCCCTCAAGGTGTGTCTGACCAAAGGGCAAACGGGTCTGACGATGATTTTTGACGAGATTGACCGTGGGGTTGGCGGTGCGACAGCCGATGCCGTCGGGCGCCGTCTGGCGGCGCTATCGCAGGGCGAACAGGTGCTTGTCGTAACACACTCGCCGCAGGTGGCGGCGCTTGGGGCACATCATTGGCGGGTGTCCAAGGCCGTTTCCAAGGGGATGACCCTGTCTACAGTGACACCCTTGTCTGATCTTGAACGGGTGGACGAGGTTGCGCGCATGTTGTCTGGTGATACCATTACCGACGCGGCCCGCGCCGCCGCCAGAGAGCTTTTGGCCGGTCAGTTTGCAGGCTAGGTCGGCTTGGGTATTTGCAGGGGTTTTCCTAAAGGCTCCTCTGGCCTAGACAGAGAACACCCTAGATGAAAAGCAGCTGTGCCCGTGAACCCTCGTCCCTACATCACCCAGCAGTATGACGCCATGCGCACCACCGCGCGGACGGGCTGGAGCGTGCTGCGCGACAAAGGGCCGGGCAAGATCACATTCTGGTTCATCGCCCTTGTCGTTGGTATTGCTGCGGGCTTTGCCGCGCTGTTTTTTCGCAAGGGAATCAACGCAGTACAAGCGTTTTTGTATGGAACCGAGGACGTCCAGCACCTGCATAGTTTCATCGGCAGTCTTGAGTGGTATTGGGTCGTTCTGATCCCCACGATAGGCGGGTTTGTGGTGGGGCTGATCCTGCACAATTTTACCAGAGATGCCCGTGCGCGCAGTGTGGGCGACGTGATTTTGGGTGCGGCGATGCACGAGGGCCGGGTCGAGACGCGGGCGGGTCTGGCCTCGGCGCTGGCGTCGTTGATCACGCTAAGCACGGGTGGGTCATCGGGGCGGGAAGGGCCCGTCGTGCATTTGGCCGCGGTCATTTCGACCCTTGTAAGCCGCCGGATCAACGCAAGCGGGATCACGGGGCGCGATCTGCTTGGATGTGCGGTGGCTGCGGCCGTTTCGGCCAGCTTTAACGCGCCGATTGCGGGCGCCCTTTTCGCGCTCGAGGTCGTTTTGCGCCACTTTGCCGTTCATGCTTTTGCGCCCATCGTCATTGCCTCGGCGGCGGGGACTGTGATCAACCGGCTTGAATTTGGCGGGCTTACGGAATTTGCGCTACCGACGATTGGGGATGTTGCTTTTTATGCAGAACTTCCCGCCTTTTTGTTGCTGGGGCTGACCTGCGGTTTGGTGGCGGTGATCTTGATGCGCAGCATTTTCTGGGCCGAGGATATCGGCAATTGGATACAGGCCCGTAGCAAGCTGCCGCGCTACCTGCGTCCGGCGGTGGCGGGGGCGTTGCTAGGCGTTATTGCGCTATGGTTCCCCCATATCATCGGCGTCGGCTATGAGACCACAACGCGTGCGTTGGCGGGCAGCATGGTATTGAACGAGGCTATTGTTTTTGCGTCGCTCAAGATCGTAGCGGTTTCAATCACGTTGGGTGGCCGGATGGGCGGGGGCGTTTTTTCACCGTCGTTGATGCTGGGGGCGTTGACGGGGCTGGCATTCGGGTTGATCGCGACAAGCGTGTTTCCCAACGTGTCCGGCGTGACCTCGCTTTATGCGATGGCTGGAATGGGCGCGGTTGCGGCGGCCGTCTTGGGGGCACCGATTTCAACGACCCTGATTGTGTTTGAATTAACCGGTGACTGGCAGACCGGACTTGCGGTGATGATTGCAGTCAGCATGTCGACGGCACTGGCGTCTCGCATCGTGGATCGCAGCTTTTTCTTGACCCAGATGGAGCGGCGCGGCGTGCATCTTGCAGCTGGTCCGCAAGCGTATCTGCTCGCGATGTTCACGGCGGTACGCATGATGCGCAGCCGTGACGACCCACGCGCCGCCGATGAAGAAACCTGCTGGGCCCTGATCGCAGAGGGGACATATGTCGACGGTTCTTCAACGCTCGAGGCAGCAATGCCGATCTTTGAGCAGTCCGGTGCCGCCTATATTCCGGTCGTCACGCTCAAGCCTGATTCCCCTCCGGAACTGCTTGGGGCGCTGTTTCATGTGGACGCTCTGAAGGCCTATAACCGGGCCTTGGCCGAAACGGCCGCCGAAGAACATTCCTGATTGTGCGGCATGTCGATACAATCGGCTCTGCCCCATTACATTGTCTGTCATTCGTCGCCAAGCATCTGAATTAAGGATATTTTATGGCTTAACAGAGTCTTAGAATGCGTTATTATTTGGATAACTTGATTTTATGGGGATGTAATTATGCTGGGCTTGATTCTGCTGCCTGCTCTCGCGCTTTTTGGTTTGGCTGGCCTTTTTGATAACGACGATGACGATGAAGAGCCGCAGGTTTCAAACCCTGATGTCGATGAACCAATTGTCGATAACAGCGACGGGAATGGTGGCAGCGATCTGTTGAACGGTTCTGGGGCGTCGGATAATTTGAATGGCTTCGAGGGCAATGACACCATCAACGGCTTCGGCGCTGACGACACCATCAATGGCGGGTCTGGCAACGATCTGATCTCGACCGGGGGCGGCAATGATATAGCTGATGGTCAAGATGGTGACGACACCGTCAATGGCGGCCCCGGCGTTGATTCCTTGTTTGGCGGCAACGGCGCGGATTCATTGACTGGTTTCGGGGCCGACGACAGCCTTATCGGCGGCAACGGCCCGGATGTATTGCGCGGCAATTCCGGTGATGATTTCCTTGGCGGCCAAAATGGCAATGACACGCTGGATGGCGGCGCGGGGAACGACACGCTTGAAGGTAACTTTGGCAACGACCTGTTGAATGGCTTTGGCGGTTCGGATGTTCTGTCCGGTGGCAACGGCCTCGATACGGTGAACGGTGGCGACGGTGCTGACACGCTGTTCGGCAATGAAGCGGCAGATATCTTGTTCGGTGGTCGAGGCAATGATGTGCTGCGCGGCGGCCCAAGTGGCGATTTGCTGAACGGTGGCACCGGTGACGATGATATTCAGGGCAACGCGGGCATCGATACGCTGTTTGGTGGTCGCGGCCTGGATACGCTCTCGGGCGGTGATGGTGCCGACTATCTGGCTGGCAACGACGGCAGCGACCTGCTGAACGGGAACGCGGGCGATGACGGGCTGAATGGTGGTGCCGGTAACGACAGTCTAAACGGGGGTGTCGGCAATGACACGCTTAGCGGTCTGTTGGGCGATGACTTTCTGGACGGCGAAGGTGGCAACGACTTGCTGAACGGTAACGCAGGCAATGATACGCTGCTTGGCGGTGGCCTGAACGATACGCTGAACGGCGGGTCGGGCGACGACCTGATGAACGGCGGAACGCAGAACGATCTGCTGAATGGCGGGAGCGGTAATGACAATATGTCAGGTCAAAGCGGTGCTGACACGCTGAACGGCGGAGCGGGCAATGATGTGCTGGACGGCGGCGAAGGGCCTGACCTTTTAGCGGGCAACAAAGGTGACGATGCGATCTTTGGTGGCTTGGGCAATGACGCTGTCTTTGGTGGCCCCGGAAACGACTCGATTTATGGCGAGGACGGCAATGACTTCTTGCTGACCGGTACAGGTGCAGACCTTGCGAATGGTGGTGCAGGAAACGACGTGATCCGTGCGTATGACTTTAACTTTGGCACCGATGTTACGGGAGTCTCTGATACTTTGGCGGATACGGTTATCGGCGGGGATGGCGATGACCAGATCAGCGCCAATAACGGCGATATGGTCACCGGTGGTGCGGGTTCGGATATCATCAACGCCATCGGCTATGATCAGGTTGGAACCAGCCCTGTGATCGTGACCGACTTCAATCAGGCGGAAGACGGCTTGTACCTGCAGGAGACCCAGACCTCGCCTGCGAAATTCGCGCCGGGTGATGGCAACTTTGTGATCCGCGCCGCTGCAAATGGCACCGACAGCGAAATCGTCGTGGGCGGGAATGTGGTCGTGATCCTGCAAGGGACAAGTGCCGCCGCGCTGAGCGCCGACACCAGTTGGTTGCTGAACGTCTAAATGTTCCTAGATCTGCTCGACGGTAACTTCGGGCAGATTATAAAAGGCCAGATAACCTTTGATCCCAGCGACAGCGTCGTTGGGATTTTCGTATGACCACGCAACATTCTCCAGCGTCCGGCTTTTTGTGACGACGGAATAATAGCTGGCATCGCCTTTGTGCGGGCAATGGGTCGTCTTGTTGGTCTTGTCCAAAAACGCCATCGCGATGTCATCGCGGGGGATATAGATCACCGCGTCCATGTCACCTTCGCGCAGTTCCAGCGCATTCTTGGTTTCCGCCAGCACGGCCCCCCCGGCGCGCACTGTCCACGTTCCGTCGGCTTCTAAAATCTTGATGTGGTCTGACATAGCGGACCTTCCTCCCTGAAATCGTTGACGATATTGGCGCTTAAATCGGCGCTGTTGCGGCATCCAACCACAGTTTTGCCTCTGGTGATAGCCGGGGCCCGATCTTTTCCGCAACGTCGCGGTGATAGGCGTTCAGCCAGTCACGTGTCGCGCTGTCCAACATATCGGGCAGGATCAGCCGCTTGTCGATCGGGGCAAAGCTAAGCGTCTCCCAACATAGCATTTTTCGGTGATTGTCGCCCCCCGGTAGATCAGGGGCAGATCGGACAACCAATAGATTTTCCAGCCGGATGCCAAAGGCCCCCTCACGGTAATATCCCGGCTCGTTGCTTAGGATCATGCCCGGCATCAAGGGCACTGTGCTGATCTTGCTCAGCCGTTGCGGGCCTTCGTGCACGCTGAGATATGCACCGACACCGTGCCCCAGCCCGTGGTCAAAATCCTGACCTGCCAGCCACAGCGGCAACCGCCCGATGGCTTCGATATCGCGGCCAGCAAGGCCATCTGGCCAGCGTAGGCGGCTCATCGTGATCATGCCCGTCAGCACGCGGGTAAAGGCCTGTTTCGCTTCAAGCGGTGCGGCACCGATGGCAACGGTGCGGGTAATATCGGTGGTCCCGTCAAGATACTGCCCGCCAGAATCAAGCACCAGCAGATGACCATTTTCCAGCGTGCTATCGGTGTCCTCTGTCACGCGGTAATGCATGATCGCGCCGTTCGGGCCGGTGCCCGCAATCGTTTCGAAACTGATGTCCTGAAGGGCATTGTCGCGGCGGCGCGCCTCCTCAAGCTTGGTGACAACCTCTGCCTCAGTCAGCGTACCGGGCGCTTGTGCCTCAAGCCAGGCCAGCGTTTCGACCAAGGCTGCGCCATCGCGCAGATGCGCCGCAGCAGATCCCGCGACCTCTGCCGCGTTCTTGCAGGCCTTGGGCAAAGCGCAGGGATCGTCACCCCAAGCCGCGCGGTCGCCTACGGCATCGGCAATAGCAACAGGAACGGTGGTTTTGTCCAGCCGGATCGGGCCGGGGAGTGCGCCAAGATAGGCCAGCAGCGCGTCCGGTGCATGCACTGTCACGTGATCGCCCAGATGGTCGGCCAAATCGGCGACTTTGGCGGGGGCCACGAACAGGTCGACTGCCGCCGATCCATGCAGAACGGCAAAGCCATGCACGACCGGATTGCGGGCGATGTCAGCGCCGCGAATGTTCAACAGCCAGCACAGGCTGTCTGGCAAGGTGATCACCGCCGCATGCTCATCTGCAGCGCGCAAGGCTTCCCCCAACCGCGCGCATTTATGGGCGTGGGTTTCTCCGGCAAACTCAAGCGGGTGTACCTTGGCAGGAAACATCGGCGGGGCAGGTTGGTTTTCCCAGATGCGGTCAACCAGATTGACGCAGCGGCGCATCGTGATGTCGCTGCCTTTCAGGGCCACCTCAAGCTGTTCGATCTGCCCTAGCGCATGAAGCCACGGATCAAACCCGACAACGCCACCTTGTGGCAGCTCGGCTTTCAGCCAGTCTGCCAACGACACTTCGGGCCAGGCCACAGGCGTATATACATCGGCCACCTGTGCTTTGACCTGCGTACGGTATCGCCCGTCAATGAACACGCCCGCGACGTCCAGCAAGGCCGCACAAAAACCCGCTGATCCGGTGAATCCGGTCAACCAGCTAAGACGTTCATCATGGGGGGCAACATATTCGCCCTGATGCGCGTCGGCGCGCGGCACCAGAAAACCGTCCAGACCTTCGATCTTGATTTCAGCGCGCAAAGCGGCCAGCCGGGGCGGGCCTTGCTCAGGCTTTGATGTCACCTCAAATGATTGAAACATGACGCCACCCCTTCTTCATTTTGCTAAAAAAACTCCCCGCGGAGCGTCCCGAACGCTCAGCTTGCGCGGCGCATGCCCATAATGCGCGCCCGTGCCCGTGGATCATTATCAAACAGCGCCGCGAGTTGTTCTGTCATCGCACCGGCAAGCTGGTCCACATCGGTAATCGTCACCGCACGGTCATAGTACCGCGTAACATCATGGCCAATACCAATCGCCAGCAATTCAACCATCTTACGTTTCTCGACCATGGCGATCACATCACGCAGGTGTTTTTCCAAATAATTCGCCGGGTTGACGGACAAGGTGCTGTCGTCGACAGGTGCGCCGTCACTGATCACCATCAAAATCTTGCGCGACTCGTGGCGTGCAACCATCCGGCGGTGCGCCCATTCCAGCGCCTCGCCGTCAATGTTTTCCTTCAGTAGGCCTTCTTTCATCATCAGCCCCAAATTGGGCCGGGTCCGCCGCCAAGGTGCATCTGCTGATTTATAGATGATATGGCGCAAATCGTTCAACCGACCGGGCTGCACGGGGCGGCCATCGTTCAGCCACGCCTCGCGGGCTTGGCCGCCTTTCCACGCGCGGGTGGTAAAGCCTAAAATCTCGACCTTGACGTTGCAGCGTTCCAGCGTGCGCGCCAGAACATCGGCACAGATCGCCGCGATCGAAATGGGACGCCCGCGCATGGAGCCAGAGTTATCCAGCAACAATGTCACGCAGGTATCACGAAATTCGGTGTCTTTTTCCATCTTGAACGACAACGGTGTGGTCGGGTTCGCCACAATCCGCGCCAGACGGCCCGCGTCCAGCGTGCCTTCTTCAAGGTCAAACTCCCACGATCTATTTTGTTGGGCTTGCAACCGGCGTTGCAGCTTGTTTGCCAAACGGCTCACGGCCCCTTTCAGCGGTTCCAACTGCTGGTCGAGATAAGCGCGTAGGCGTTCAAGCTCGGCAGGTTCTGCCAGATCTTCCGCACCTATCACCTCGTCATTGTCGGTTTGGTACACCAGATAATTCGGATCGGCGTCGGATGCTTGGGGCGGGGCGGGTGGCTCCATCGGGGCGTCGCCGTCGGGCATCTCGGCCTCGTCACCCAGCTCTTGGTCCGCCATGTCGTCCATGGAAACCTGCGCTTGGGATTCGTCTTGCTGCTGTTCTTGCGACTGTTCGGGAGAGGCCTCTGCCTGCTCGTCGTCATCGTCATCCTGACCCGTGCTATCTGGATCTTGTTCTTCTTCGGCGCTGTCCTGATCATCGTCGGATTGGTCAGGATCGTCGCCCAATTGGTCGCCATAACCTAGATCAACGATCATCTTGCGGGCAAACCGCGCAAAGGCTGCTTGATCATCCAAGGTGTCGTTCAAGGTCTCAAGCGTGCCGCCGGCCTGCTCTTCGATATAGCCGCGCCACAGGTCCATAGCGTTTGCGGCACCGACGGGCAGGTCGCGGCCTGTGGCCAGATGGCGCACAAGGTATCCCGCAGCCGTCGCAAGCGGCACATCGCTGGGTTGCTTTGCCTGATCATACCCTTTGCGCAGCGAGTCGTATTTGATTTTTGCGTCGATGTTTCCGGCGGTGCCGGGCATGTCGCGGGCACCAACAGCCTCGCAGCGCGCGGTTTCCATCGCCTCGTATAATTCGCGGGCCATGTCACCGGTAGGCAGGTATTTCGAATGGGTCTGGCCGTTATGGTAGCGCCGGTTCAGCGCCAGCGCATCAGCGGTGCCACGTGCCAACATCACTTCGTCGCGGGTCATGCGGCGGCTGATCTGGGGCAGGCGCATCGCATCCCCCGAGATGCCCGAGGGATCGACAGAGTAGCTGACCGTCAGGTCAGGGTCGTGCGACATCACCTTGGTCGCTTCAGCCAGCGCCTTTTTAAACGCGTCTGCGGGATTGTCTGATGGTTTGCTCATTTCAAATCTCGCGTCTCAGGTTGTTCATTTCCAAAACTCTCGCAGGTTTGACCCAGTGTTTCAAACACCTTGCGAGACTGCTTGTCGTTGCCAAAAATCACGGCTTCGGCCAATAGTGCCATTGCGCTGCGCTGGTCTTGAATCGTGTGGTCAATTTCTGTGACGCGGCCCGGCGCCAGTCTTACGGCAACGTTGCGAAAGGCATCGGACCTTTTCAAGTCGTCTGGCGATCCTTCTAGAAACGGTGACCTTTTCGCGTAGTCGTTAAATCCCAGCCAAAAGGCCGCGCATTGCGCAGCGGGATCGAGTGCCGGGTCACTTTGGGCCTGCGCGCCGCCGCTGATCAGCAGGGCGGCGCAAAGACCGATCAGTGATCGGCTTTTATCCAAGGCTCACGCTTGCCGCAGACTCGGGCAGTTCCTCATCGAACAAACGCTGGTAGAATTCGGCAACCGTCTGGCGCTCAAGTTCGTCGCATTTGTTCAGAAACGACAGACGGAAGGCGTAGCCCACGTTGCGGAAGATCTCGGCGTTTTGGGCCCATGCGATGACCGTGCGTGGCGACATCACAGTAGACAGGTCACCGTTCATAAAGGCAGTGCGCGTCAGGTCGGCAACGGTGACCATCTGCTTGATCGTCTTGCGACCTTTTTCGGTGTTGTAATGGGGGTTCTTGGACATCACGATTGCGGTTTCCGCGTCAATCGACAGGTAGTTCAGCGTCGCCACAAGCGACCAACGGTCCATCTGACCTTGGTTAATCTGCTGGGTGCCGTGATACAGACCCGTGGTGTCGCCCAAACCGACGGTGTTGGCCGTCGCGAAAATGCGGAAATAGGGGTGGGGTTCGATCACCTGGTTCTGGTCCAGCAAGGTCAGCTTGCCGTCAACTTCGAGAACGCGCTGGATCACGAACATCACGTCGGCGCGGCCCGCATCGTATTCGTCGAACACAATCGCAGTTGGGTTGCGCAGCGCCCACGGCAGGATGCCTTCCTGGAACGTGGTGACTTGTTTGCCATCCACCAGCTTGATCGCGTCTTTGCCAATCAGATCGATCCGGCTGATGTGGCTGTCAAGGTTGACGCGCACACAGGGCCAGTTCAGCAGGCTTGCGACCTGTTCGATGTGCGTGGATTTTCCTGTGCCGTGATAGCCTTGGATCATGACCCGGCGGTTGTGGTTGAACCCTGCAAGGATCGCCAATGTCGTATCGGGATCGAATTTATAGGTGCTGTCCAGATCGGGCACGCGGCTGGTGCGTTCCTCGAACCCGTGCACGACCATATCGGTGTCGATACCGAAGACGTCGCGAACCGAGATCTCTTTGGTGGGTTTCGCGTTAAGATCCAATGAGGTCTCGGTCATACTGTGTCGTCCTTCACATTCTTGAGCGCCCTGTGGGTCAGGGCCGATTTCACTAGGCAACATATCTTTCTTAAGGCTGAGGGAAAGGGCCAATTGACATATGCGGCAATCGCGGCGCGCCCCTCGGGTAAAAACGCAGCATTGGCGATCCGCGCGCCAGCCCTCATGCAAGGCAGGCCGCGCAGATCACCAATGCTGGGGCGGGATCTATTGATCTTTAAAGTTGCGGCTGGTTTTCAACTGGTCCCATGCCCAGACGACCTCTTGCAACTGCTCTTCCTGACTGCGGTCGCCGCCGTTCATATCCGGGTGCAGCACTTTGATCAGCTTTTTGTAGGCCTTGCGCACCTCTGGCTTGGTCCAAGTGTCCTTGGCCTCAAGGATCTCAAGCGCGCGGCGCTCTGTGGGCGGCAGGCGGCGGCCCGCAGCAGGCCCTTTGCCGGGGTTCTGCGTGGCGTTCTTGCCCAACACCTGATGCGGGTCCTCGATACCCAGCCGGGCCCAGGCACGCGCCTCTGGATCGCCAAGCGGCTTGGTGGTGCGTTCCCAGACCTTGTCTTTGGACATCTGGGCGTTCAGTTCGGCCTCGGTGGTGCCGTCAAAGAAATTCCACTTGAGATTATATTCGCGCACATGCTGCTGGCAGAACCAGAAATAGTCGTCCAACACGTCAGGCGCTTTGGGCGCGCGGTACTTGCCGGGCTCTTCGCAGCCTTCATGTGAACACAGCCGTTGTGATGTCTCGGATGCACCGGACATTCCCCGCCGACCACGGGGGTTCTTCTTTTTGGAGGACGACACGGACATGTCGAATCCGAAGGGATCTGGCTTGGGCATGATATGGACCTTTCCGACTCAGGACGATCACTCTAAAGATTGCAGCGCCAGATTGAAGGGGGCTATGCGAAAAAATGTCAGTAACTCAAGAAATTGCAGACCGGCTTGAGGCTGCTTTTGCGCCATCCGAGCTGAATGTCGTGGACGACAGCGAAAGCCATCGGGGGCATTCCGGCTTTCAAGAAGGCGGTGAGAGCCACTTTAATGTGAAAATTCGCACCAGTCATTTCAAGGGCATGAACAGGCTTGCCCGCCACCGCGCCGTGCACAGCGCCTTGGGGCCTGAGTTGATTGGTCGCATCCACGCGCTGGCGCTGGACCTCGACGTTTAGTCTTTGGGCGCGGGGGGCGGCGTGTCTGTAGCCGGCACAGCGTCATCTGCGCCTTTTTCGGCGTCATCCGGTTGCACAGCCTTTTTACGCCGCGAGGCGAGGGTGCTTAGCAACGCGGGGGCGGCGCTAAGATGATCGGGGTCTTCCACGCCGTTCTCGCCCTCGAAAAACCCCTCGTAGCCTTTGGGGTTTTTGGCGATCTCGGCCTTCTTCGCGTCAATCGGGTCAAGCTCCGGGGTGAACTGGTGGGGGGCGGGCAGCAATTCGGGGTTGAACGCATCAGTGTCGCCTTCGCGCGGGCGGCGAAACACCAGCACATTGCGCCATTCGGTGGTCGACCCGGTCAGCCCGACCCGTTCAATCGAGGGCAGGGTTTCAGCGCGCTGATATTCCCAGCCATAGCCTGAAAGCCCGTTCATCAACTCTTGGAGAGCATGGGAAAACCGCGCTTCGGCCCCTTTGACGTTCTTGCCCTTCAGGCCCTTGTTGGGGGCGGGTACGACTTTGTATTCGTAACGGGGCATGGGTGTCCTTTGGCGTTGTTTGCCCAACATACCCCATCGGAATTTATCACACAATGGAAGGTGGGTTGGGGAGGGTGGTTTGCGAAGGGTGGGTTGCGCAGCGCGGATCGGCGCGGGTCACGACGCGCCTGATGCGTCGAGCGCGGATTGGATGCGGTCCCTTAGCCTGGTGGCTGTGCCATAGTCGTAAGGCATCGTTGCGGGGTCATAGACGGTCAGGGCATTTTCCACAGCCGCAAGGGCGGCTTGCAACGCCGCGTGGCGGTCGGCGCAACTGTCGTGATTGGCAATTGCTTCCTGCGCAATCGCGATGTTTTCCTGCGTTTCGGCCCACTGCACCGGATGATCGGCAAGGGTGCTCACCTTTAGGGCGGCGCGATAGGCGGTGACGGCCTGCGCCAGCAGGTCTGCGCCCTTTTCCCCGTCGCTGCGGCTGCCTTGGTTTTTCAGGGCGATGGCAAGGCAGTTTTGACCCGCAGCCCATAGCCACGCATCGCGATCTTTCAGGGTCGGGGTCAGCAGGTCCGCGACGATGGCCTGCGCAAGGCCCAAGCCCTTGCCGCCATAGCGCAACCCGTGGGTGCACAGGATTTCAGAGTAGCGCAGGATGCGTCGGCGCACCGGTTCCAGCGGGTCGATGGCGGCAAAGCTGTCGGCAGCGGCACACAGCAGCGAATAGGCGTGATCCACCTTGCCGCGCAGCAGGGCGTTGTTAGCGCGGATTTCGGCAGAGGTGGCGGCCTCGTCCAGCTCTGCCGCGTGGACCAGCGTCATCAGGGTTTCGACCTCGTCCAGATCAACCCGCGCAATCGCATCCTGTGCAGCGGCCTTGAGGTTGGCGAGCCGTTTCATACTGTCCGGGATCGCATCCACCTCGGCCCGTAACGCGCGGTATTCGGTGGCTTTTTGGGTCAGGAGTTGCCGCAGGTCTGCATCCGTGCGGTCATAAACGCCGTCGATCTGAAAGCGGTTGGCGATGTTTTCCAACTCTTCACGGCTAAGCGTGGGGATGTGATCCAGCTGTGCCGCGGACAGGCGGGATTGGCGGATCGGTTCCATCTCAGCGATGGAGATGTCCAGCGCTTTGCAGATTTTCTGAACCGTGGCTTCCTGAGGTTTGGGAACCTTGGCATTTTCAAGCCGCGATATGTCGGCCTTGCGGGCAGAATCACCAAAGACATCTAGCGCCAAGGTTTCTTGGGTCAGCCGTGCTTCGCCGCGCTTGCGTTTGATCAGGGCCGCGAATGCGGTGATATCCAACAATTTTCCACAACCTCTGACAATTTAACTCAACCCAGCCGCAACAACTATTGCGCAACGCAATCAACCTCTTGGCGGGTCATCTTAGGCCTACGCAATCCGCGTAATCTTGTCGGGCCCGACGTTCAACCCAAAGGACCACTGGTATGTTTGAACGTTTGACAGAAGTTGTAAAGAAAATTGGCTGTGCGCTGTGGTGTCACCGCGCGATCTATGCCGGACTTGCGGGTGCTTACGGCGCAGCAAGTATTGGGGTGCTGGATAAAGAGGTGGTGAACCAGATTGTGACGGCTTTGTATGTTCTGTTGGTCGCCCAAAGTGATCACCGCGCCAAGTAAGCGTGGGATAAATCCCACCCTACGTGGGACGTGGGGGGCGCTACTTCTTCAGCCCGATCTTGCGCCCTGCGCGGTCGGGATAGGGGAGGGCCGCGTGGGCTTGCTTCATCTGTTCCAGCTGCGACAGGATCGTGTCTGGCATGGGGGCGACGCGGGGGCCGGATTGGTCGACGTGCAGGGTCAGCGCCTCTCCGGTGGCGGCAAGCCAGCCGTCTGCGTGCCACAGTTCGGTAAAGCTGTGAAAGCGTTTGGCGTCGTAATCGAGCAGTTGGAAGGTGCAGTATGTCTGCGCACCCTCGTGGAGTTCGCGGACATAGCAGATGTGAAATTCGGCCACATAGGTGGTGCAGCCTTGCTTTTGATACTCGGGGCCAAAGCCCAGCACGGCGAAGGCATCATCGACGGCGTTGTCCATCAAGACGGAATAATACGCCATGTTCAAATGGCCATTAAAGTCGATCCATTCAGGTTGGACCGCACGCAGAGAGGATTTGAAGGGGGCGTCCATCTTTCGGCCTTTCATGACAAAGGTGGGGGGCCGTTTTCTTGGAAGAAAACGATCCGGAATTTTCGAAAATTCCGGTTGGCCCCCTCAGCCTTGCAGTTTTTTCGCAACCAGATCGTTCACGGCCTTGGGATTGGCCTTGCCGCCGGTGGCCTTCATGACCTGACCGACAAACCAGCCTGCGAGCTTGGGGTTTTCGCGGGCCTTGGCGACCTGATCGGGGTTGGCGGCGATGATCTCGTCCACTGCAGCCTCAATGGCACCGGTATCAGTCACCTGCTTCATACCGCGGTCTTCCACGATCTGGGCGGGGTCGCCGCCTTCGGTATAGACGATCTCGAACAGATCCTTGGCGATCTTGCCGGAAATCGCATCGGACGCGATCAGATCAACCACACCGCCCAGTTGCGCAGGCGACACCGGACTGTCGGTGATGGTTTTCTCGTCTTTTTTCAGGCGACCGAAAAGCTCGTTGATCACCCAGTTTGCGGCCATCTTGCCGTCACGGCCTTGGGCGGTTTGTTCAAAATAGCTTGAGCTGTCAAGGTCTGCTGTCAGCACGGAAGCATCATAGTCGCTTAGCCCGAAGTCGTTGATAAAGCGCGCTTTCTTGGCGTCTGGCAATTCAGGCAGCGTGGCCGCGATATCGTCTACCCAAGCCTGTTCGATCACCAGTGGCAGCAGATCTGGGTCGGGGAAATAGCGGTAGTCATGCGCCTCTTCCTTGGAGCGCATGGAGCGGGTTTCCATTTTGTCGGGGTCGAACAGACGGGTTTCCTGCACGACCTCGCCACCGCTTTCGACGATGGCGATCTGGCGCTTGGCCTCTACGTCGATGGCTTGCTGGATGAACCGCATGGAATTCATATTCTTGATCTCGCAACGCGTGCCCAGATGGCTGAAATCCTGCGTGGCCTGGTATTTTTCATATTGTCCGGGCAGGCAGATCGACACGTTCACATCGGCACGCATGGCACCCGATTGCATGTCACCGTTACAGGTGCCCAAGTACCGCAGGATCTGGCGGAGCTTTGTCAGGTAGGCCGCAGCTTCTTCGGGGCCGCGGATATCGGGGCGCGACACGATTTCCATCAGCGCCACACCGGTGCGATTCAGGTCAACAAAGGACATGTTGGGATCCATATCGTGGATCGATTTGCCTGCGTCCTGTTCAAGGTGGATGCGTTCAACGCGCACTAGACGCGCTGTACCATCGCCCATCTCCACCAGCACTTCGCCTTCGCCCACGATGGGATGGTAAAGCTGTGAAATTTGATAGCCTTGTGGTAGGTCGGGGTAGAAGTAGTTCTTGCGGTCAAAAGCGCTTTCAAGATTGATCTGTGCCTTCAGGCCCAGCCCGGTCCGAACCGCCTGTTCGACGCAGAATTCGTTGATTGTGGGCAGCATGCCGGGCATGGCGGCATCGACGAAGGCGACGTTGCTGTTCGGTTCTGCCCCGAATTTAGTGGAAGCTGCCGAGAACAGCTTGGCGTTGGACAGCACCTGCGCATGCACCTCCATACCGATGACCAGTTCCCAGTCATGTTTGGCACCTGCGATGGTGCGGACTTTGGGGGTGTCATAGGTCAGGTCAAGCATGGGGGCACCTTTGGCGTCTTTGGAATGATGCTTTGGTCATAAGACAGGGGGCTGGGTGCTGCAAGAGGGGCGCGCGACCAAGCGTTGAAATGCCAAAGCGCCGGAGCAGCGCAAAGGCTGATCCGGCGCTTTGTAGGGCACCAGGGGGGGCTGTGCCCAATCAAAGAAGCTTAGGCGCTGAAAGCCCGAGGTCCGTTTTCGGTAAAGACGATTTGCTTGCCCGCCGCGATCTCTGACTTGAACAGTCCCGCCATGATCCGCATTGCGTCTTCCTGTCCGGAGGCCGCGAATCTGTGCGGGGACCTGATGCGAATGTTATTGTCGAACCCGTGTGCGGCATGCGCCCAGATCATCGGGTGCAATTCGGTCAGGTGGTCCCGCACAATCCATTGTGTGCAATCGGCAATCTGGGCGCGTACATGGTCAGCCTCGTCGCTGCCTGAAAAGCTTTGTCCAATGGTATTGGCGCAGTAGGCGGCAAGCAGATTTGCGGTATGGGGATTGGGGTTGCGTTTGAGGATGTCGCGCAGGCCATCGATGAAAAACGCAAGGTCCAGATTGGCGCATGCCACATCATCAAAGGAAATCGCGTCAAACTGTACCCACGTGTATCCTCCTGCCCCCCAGATATGTTCGGTGCGCGCAGCCGTGCGGCGTGCTTCCAGTTCGAGTTGGGCATAGTTGCCGAACCAGCGGGGCAACAGATGGTTGCCCATGGCGCGCATCGGGCGCGGGTTATGCGGGTTCAGATTGATCAGATGTTCGTATTTGTCAGCCATATGATGTTTCGTGGCGGCCGGGCCGCTGACTTGGGCGCAATCGGTAGCTGCAAGCAGCGGTGAGTGGGCGTGACTTTGCAAGAACGGCGCGATCAGGTCGCGGGCGCGTTCGAAATGCGCCTCAAAGGCCTCGCGATTGCGCTGCGAAATTTCCGCATCCCAACCGTTGCCGCGCCATGCCCAGCCAATGTCGATGTGCGCTTGCGCGACAATGCAGGCAATCACGTAGTCGTCGGGCATGGATTCCACGACATGCTCAAGGTCTTCGATCCCGGTCAACACCTCTTTGGCGACGTGGTTTTCGCTGTCTCTGATGGCATGTTCAGCGGCCATCACCACATCAGCGCGCGCGCCATATGCAACAAGTTCGGCCAAGGGCATCGAGCCGGGGGTCAGCGTGCCGGATGCATCATGATTTGTGATACATGTGCTAAGGGCTTCCCAGTTTTCCTGTCGGACCAAACGTTGTCCCAATTGCTGATGATTGTCACGAATCCGGTCTTCGGCCGTGGGGTCAGGGCACTTGATCTTCAAAATCTCTTGCAAGTTAGCAGGGATGACTTTGTGGGCATTTCGGGTTTGCTTTTTGGCTGATTGCATTTTCTCTGACAGGTCAGAGATGCTGGGCAGTGGGAAGATGGTTGTGTTGCTCTGCGAAATAGCAGGCAGTTTTTTACGTTTGAAAATGTTTTTAATCTGCAGCATGTGTTGTCCAGTCTTTCGTTTGAACGTCTCTTGTGTCGTTGAACATGCAACTGCTTTTGGGCATCATCATGGCTTTGCGAAGGTTGGGATAAGGTTTTTTGCATCCAGAAAGTGTGTTTTCGACTAAATAGGGTCTTAGTTTTTGAGCATTGGAAACGATCTTAGGGGTTTGGCCGATTTTGTTCGTTATTATTTGATGGTCGGGAAACGCTTATTTTTATAGAAATTTCGCGCGAGGCGGTGGTTTGATGCGACTTCTAACAATCAGTGTGGCGCTTTTGTGGTACGCAACTTATGCGGTATCTCAGACGACCGATATGGCACGCCCACCAGCACCGTCGGAACCCCAAGCGACACCCTTACAAAGTTCAAACCCGTTTCAAGTGTCACCCCCCGCACGCCCGGCGAACCTGCCCCGGACGCGCTTTCAGCATCAACAAGGACATGCCTTGTGGACCAGAGCGGCATTGTCCGCCCTTAAAACCCACGGCAAGCCTTTGGTCGATACAATACCTTCTGATATCGCTGGTTGGTGCCCTGGCTACAGTTCGGCGGATGACGCAGGGCGTCGCGCATTCTGGGTGGGGTTTCTATCGGCACTGGCCAAACATGAAAGCACATACAACCCCTATGCCGTCGGCGGTGGGGGGCGCTGGTACGGGCTTTTGCAAATCCAGCCCAGCACGGCCCGGGGATATCAGTGCAATGTCGGCACCGGAGAGGCGCTGAAAAACGGGGCTGCGAACCTGAGTTGCGCCGTCCGAATCATGGCCGTCACCGTGCCGCGTGATGGGGTCCTTTATGGCAGCGGGGGGCGCGGCGTGGCGGCTGACTGGGGCCCGATGCGGAGCGAGGCAAAACGCGCGGACATGAAAGGGTGGCTGCGGCGGCAGAACTATTGCAAGCCACTGAATGCGACCCGGCCCAAGGCGCGGCCTTAAGCGTATTTGCGCAGTGTTCGCGCTGGGCGACAGGCAAGGATGCCTTCGGCGAGGATATTTAAGAGCCAGAGAAGCGGGGGGTCATTGCCTGAGGCTGAAATGGTGGCGTTCGGTTTTGATGGCTTTGGCGTGCAGGGCATTTTCAAGGGTTTGGTGAGGTGGCGTTGCCTCGAAAGGGATGCGGATCTTGCGGCCGTTTTTCAGGATCACCGTGGCGCGCACCGAAAAGTCCAGTCTGGTATCAAGGCGGATGAGTTCAATCTCTTTCAGCGCTATTTCAGCGGTCTGAGTGCCGCTGTGCCATTTTAGAGATGCTTGGGTCAGGGTGAGGCCTGCGGGAGGATTTTTGATCAGGTCCCACAGCAAGGGCAGGGTGCAGGCGGCAAGGATGCCAATCAATAGCGGCGCGGCGTCTACCAGAACCGCTGACCCGATCAATGCCAGCCAGATGGCAGGGAGCAGGATCAGGCTGCCGGTACTGCGGTGGTTTCTTTGATAGGTGTAGTCTGCCGGCATCAGCGTCCGCCGCTAACATCCAATGTTGTGCCAGTGACGTAACTGGCGGCGTCTGACAGCAGGAACAGCGTCGCACTTGCCACTTCGTCTGCCGTGCCCGTGCGCTGCATCGGGATGTTCTTGGCAAGGTCTTTCGCGCGGGTGGGTGCGCCCGCCTTGGCGTGGATTTCCGTATCGATCAGGCCGGGGCGGATGGCGTTGACGCGGATGCCTTGAGGGGCCAGTTCGTTTGCGAGGCCTTTGGTGAAGGCGTCGATCGCGGCTTTGGAGGCGGCGTAGTCTACGAATTCATGCGCCGAACCCAACCGCGCTGCGATTGAACCCATGTTGACGATAGCACCGCTACCTTGGGCCTGCATCCGCGTGGCGGCAGCTTGGGCGACCATCATCGCGCCGATCACGTTCACATCGAACATGCGTTTCAGCCGCGCATGGTCCATCTGGGCGACCGTCGCGATCTGGTCCACGATACCGGCGTTGTTGATCAGCGCATCAAGTCGGCCATAGTGGCTGTCGATCTGGGCAAAGATGCGCGCGACATCGTCGGGGTCTGCCACGTCCCCTTGGCACAACAAGGTGCGCGCCCCTTGCGTTTCGGCTTGGACCGCGACGGCTTTGGCACCCTCGGTATCCGAGCGGTAGTTCAGCGCCAGATCATAGGTGGATGCTGCAAGCCGCGCGCAGGCGGCACCTATTCCGGCAGACGCACCGGTGATCAGAAGGATGGGGCGCATGTCAAACTCCTGCGATACGGGTCAACATTTCGGTGGTGTCGCGCGACAAGGAGGGCTGCGACAGGATGCGGTCAAGCTCTCCCTTGATCAGTGCCTGGCGGTCCGCATCATAGCGTTTCCACGTCTGAAACGCCGAACACATGCGCGCTGTCGTTTGCGGGTTTACGGGATCAAGCTTGATCAGCCAATCGGCCAGCAGACGGTAGCCCGCGCCTGACGCGTGATGGAACCCGGCGTGATGGCCTGCAAAGGCCCCCAGCACCGATCGGAAACGATTGGGGTTCTTCCAGTTAAAATCGGGATGCTTGGTCAGGGTCTCGACGACTTCGTGGGCCTCTTCGGGATCAGCTTCCATGACTTGAAGGCCGAACCATTTGTCCATCACCAAGCGGTCGTCTTTCCACTGCGCCTCAAACGCTTGCAAGGCTTCCGACCCACGCCCTGCACGGATCAGGTTAGCCAAGGCGTTCAGTTGTTGGGTCATGTTGTCAGCGCCCTCGTATTGCGTTTGCGCTGTGGTCCCGCCATCGGTTGGGGTCAGCAGCGACAGGGCGGCGTTGGCAAGCGCGCGCTTGCCCGATTGCGCGGCGTTGGGCGCGTAGTCATCGGTTACCGTGTGGCGCATATATACCGTGGGCAGCAGGTTGGCGTAGGATTTCGCCATGGCCGCGCGGGTCGCTTCGACTGCGGCATAGATGATGTCGGGATCGGGGGTGTGACCTGCCTCGCTCAGGCTGCGCGCCAATTCAGATTGCGACGGCAGGCCCAGCATCAGGGCGCGGAAAGCCGGATCAAGATGTTCGTCGCTGATCACCGCGCGGATGCCTTTCAGCCAGTCCTTGTTTGGTTTTTTGCCCTCAAGGATCATCGCCGTCAGCGAATGCCGCGCCAAAGTGCGCCCCTGTTCCCAGCGGTTGAACGGATCGGTGTCATAGGCCAGCAGATGGGCGCGGTCGGCGTCAGACAGGTCTTGGGTCAGCACCACGGGGGCAGAGAACCCGCGCAGGACCGACGCCATGGGCCGCGTACCGAGATTGTCGAAAACAAAGCTTTGCTCTGCTTGCGTCATCTCAAGCACAACCGTTTCCTCGACCTCGTCGCCATCCTGATCGATCAGGCCCATGGCGATGGGGATCAGGTAGGGCTGCGGAGCAGGGGTGGCACCACTTGGCGGCGTGTGCTGTTTGAAATTCAGCGTCAGCTTGCCGTGGTCCCACTCTTCGGTCACGGACAGATGTGGTGTGCCGGCTTGGGAATACCAGCGTTTGAACTGCGCAAGGTCGCGGCCTGTGGTATCTTCGAACACGCGCAACCAATCCTCGATCGTGCAGGCCTGTCCGTCATGGCGCGAGAAATAGAGGTCGAGCGCATCTGAATACGCCTTGTCGCCCACCAGCAGTTTCAGCATGCCGATCACTTCGGCACCTTTTTCATAAACAGTCGCCGTGTAGAAATTGTTGATCTCTTGAAAGCTTTCGGGGCGCACGGGGTGGGCCAGCGGGCCTTGATCCTCGGGGAACTGGCGGGCGCGCAGATCAATCACATCGCTGATGCGTTTGACCGGGGCCGAACGCATGTCGGACGTGAACTGGCTGTCGCGGAACACTGTCAGCCCTTCCTTGAGGCACAGCTGGAACCAATCGCGGCAGGTGATGCGGTTGCCGGTCCAATTGTGGAAATACTCATGTGCGATGATCGCCTCGATCCGTTCAAAATTCATATCGGTCGAAGTTTCGGGCGAAGCCAGCACGGCGGAAGAGTTGAAGACGTTGAGGCCCTTGTTTTCCATCGCGCCCATGTTGAAATCATCGACGGCAACGATGTTGAACAGGTCCAGATCATATTCACGACCGTAAACATCTTCGTCCCATTTCATCGAATCCTTCAGCGCCTGCATGCCAAAGGCGCATTTGCCCTCGTCGCCGGGGCGCACGTAAAGGTTCAGGGTCACGTCGCGGCCAGATGTCGTGGTGAAACTGCCGGAATGAGCGACCAGATCGCCTGCGACCAGTGCAAACAGATAGGCAGGCTTGGGCCACGGGTCGTGCCATTCGGCTGCATGCTCGGATGCGCTAACGGGGTTGCCGTTGGACAGAAGCACCGGATGCGGGCCGTTGATGGTCACAGTAAACACCGCCATCACATCGGGGCGGTCGGGGTAATAAGTGATCTTGCGAAAGCCCTCTGCCTCGCATTGCGTGCAATACATGCCATTCGACATATAAAGGCCCTCAAGCGCGGTGTTGCCCATCGGGTCAATCTCGACCTCGGACTCCCAGACAAAGGGTGCGTCTGGGACGGGGCAGGTCAGGCCACTATCGGTTATTTCGGGGCTCACCGAGTTGCCGTCAATCGCAGCGCTGATCAGTTTCAGGTTTTCACCGTGCAAAAAGAAGGTCTTGTCGGTCGCATCTGGATTGGGACGAAAAGCGATTGTGCTTTTCACACGGGTTTTATTCGGGTCCAGATCAAAATGCAGGGCAACGCTGTCGATGATAAAGCCGAAAGGCGTGTAGTCGGCCAAATATATCGTCTGAGGGGCAGCATCGCGCATTTTTTTTCCTTCATGTTGGAACTCAACGTTCGCCTACAGAGTTAGACAGGTAACCTCGTACCCGCAAGGCGGGCGCGAAAACTAATGAATGGAGACGCCTGATGTCAGCACCCGACACAAATATCGAAAAGCAAGAGAAACGTCACAAGCCAGCCCTCATGGGGATAAAGGGCGCTATTGGTTTCGGTGTTCTGATGGTGTTGGTGTTGCTGTTCTTTGTCATTGGAAACGGTCGTGATGATGAAACGCAGCCCGGATTGAGTTCCGACACGACTGTTGCACCTGTTGATCCCGTTGCTACGGGAACGAACGAAAGTAACTAAACAAACCTTTTCGTAACGAGTATCCTAGGCGGTATCTGAACATCAGATGCCGCCCTTTTCTATGAGATCACCAAAGTTTGAGAAACCCATGGCGAAAATGCGAAAAAAGGCCGATCTGCCACAAAAGATATGTGCGACCTGCGGGTTGCCTTTTTCGTGGCGCAAGAAATGGGCCAAGGATTGGGACGCGGTGCGCTATTGCTCTGACAGGTGCCGAAGTGGCCCAAAAAAGGCCAGCTAGGGTCAGATTGGTAATATAATTTTACCAATATAACTTGCCCCTGAGGTTTTATGCTTCTAAGCCTTGTGCAAAATTGCGCAAGACGAAATCCAAGGAGCACCCAATGACCCAACGCATAGACAAAAACGGCCTACAGGTCGCAGACGAACTCGTCCGCTTCATTGAGGATCAGGCGTTGCCGGGAACGGGCGTTGATGTGGATGGTTTTTGGGCTGGGTTCTCTGATCTGGTACATACTCTTGGGCCCAAGAACCGCGATCTGTTGCAAGTCCGCGAAGACATGCAGGCCAAGATCGACGCATGGCACAAGGACCGCGCGGGTCAGAATCATGACGCCGAAGCGTACAAGGCGTTCCTACACGAAATTGGATATCTTGTCCCGCAAGGCCCTGCGTTCGCCATCGATACGGGTAACGTCGATCCCGAAATCGCGTCCGTTCCCGGCCCTCAACTGGTGGTGCCAATCACCAATGCGCGCTTTGCACTGAATGCGGCCAACGCGCGGTGGGGCAGCTTGTATGATGCGTTTTATGGCACCGATGCGTTGGGCGATCTGCCACAGGGCAAAAGCTATGACGCCGAGCGCGGGGGTCGTGTTGTCGCGCGGGCCAAAGCGTTTCTGGACGAGGCCGTTCCCTTGCTGTCGGGCAGTCACAGCCAGCTGTTGGGCTACCAGATTGTTGACGGCGCGCTGAAAGGGATGTTGCTGAACGCGTCCGATTGGCGCGCTGCTGCGATGACCCAATCCGCGAAACCCTCTGCTCAGCAGACACCTCCGGTCGAGCATGGCATCGGCCTTGCTGACCCGGCGCAATTTGCTGGCTACCGCGGCAATGCCGACGCGCCCACGGCGATATTGCTCAAGCACAATGGTTTGCATATCGAAATTCAGATTGATGCGGACCATGCGATTGGCAAGACCGATCCTGCGCATGTGTCTGATGTATTGATGGAATCCGCGCTGTCCACGATTATGGATTGCGAAGACAGCGTGGCGGCGGTGGATGCCGAAGACAAGGTTATAGCCTACGGCAATTGGCTGGGCCTGATGAAGGGCGATTTGTCCGAGACCTTTGAAAAGGGTGGCCAGAACGTTACCCGTGCTATGAACCCCGACCGCGAGTATACTGCGCCGGATGGGGGCACGGTTTCTGTCAAAGGCCGGTCCTTGATGCTTATCCGCAATGTGGGCCACCTGATGACCAATCCGGCCATTTTGGACCGCGACGGTCTGGAAGTGGGCGAAGGGCTGATGGATGCGATGATTACCTCGCTCATCGCGATGCATGATTTGCAAAAGACCGATGGGATGCGCAACTCCGTTTCCGGATCGGTTTATGTGGTTAAACCCAAGATGCACGGGCCTGCGGAAGTGGCTTTCGCCGACGAGATATTTACCCAAGTGGAAAGCGTGCTTGGTCTGCCTGCCAATACTGTCAAGCTGGGCATTATGGACGAAGAACGCCGCACATCGGCCAATCTGGCGGAATGTATTCGCGCTGCGAAATCCCGGGTGGCCTTTATCAACACAGGCTTCCTCGACCGTACCGGCGACGAGATCCATACCTCGATGGAGGCGGGGCCGATGGTGCCTAAAGGCGAAATGAAGAACGCTGACTGGATCGCAGCCTACGAGGACCGCAATGTCGATATCGGTCTGGCTTGTGGCTTGCAGGGCCGTGCCCAGATCGGCAAGGGCATGTGGGCGATGCCGGACCTGATGGCCGCGATGCTTGAGACCAAGATCGGTCATCCCAAGGCGGGAGCGAACTGCGCTTGGGTGCCATCGCCGACTGCCGCGACCTTGCATGCGATGCATTATCATCAAGTCGATGTGTTGGCGCGTCAGGAGGAGATCAAGGCAGGCGGTGCCCGTGGGACGCTGGAGGCGTTGTTGAATATTCCGGTTCTGAAAGGGCGCAATCTGTCGGATGCCGAGATCACACAAGAGATCGAGAACAACGCGCAAGGGATCCTTGGGTATGTCGTCCGGTGGGTCGATCAGGGTGTTGGCTGTTCGAAAGTGCCCGATATTCATGACGTGGCCCTGATGGAAGACCGCGCCACCTGCCGGATTTCTGCGCAGGCGTTGGCAAATTGGCTGCATCACGGGGTGGTGTCGCAGGATCAGGTCATGGCCGGCTTGAAGAAGATGGCCGCCGTGGTCGATGGCCAGAATGCGGGCGATCCGCTGTATCAGCCGATGGCGCCAGGGTTTGACGGGATCGCGTTTCAGGCGGCGTGTGATCTGGTGATGAAGGGACGGGTGCAGCCGTCGGGCTACACCGAGCCTGTGTTGCATGCGCGGCGGTTGGAATTGAAAGCGGCACTTGGTTGATCGGACAGGTGCGAGGGGCCAGCCCCTCGCGCTCCCCGGAGTTTAGTTGGCAAAATGAAAAAGGTTTAGGGACATGGTAACGTTAGAGCAGGCGCAGGTGATGATTGCACAAACGCTGAAGACAGGCCGCGAGATGGGGCTCAAGCCGCTTTCAGTGATCGTTCTGGATGCGGGTGGCCATGTTCAGGCGTTCGAGCGTGAAGACGGTGCGGCACCGGGGCGGTTTGCGATAGCCCATGGCAAGGCGTACGGCGCGGTCATGTTGGGTATGGCCGGGCGTGCACAGATGGCGCGGGCAGAGGCGCAGGCCTATTTTATGGCGGCGGTGAATGGGGTTTATGGCGGTGCGGTAGTGCCGGTGCCGGGTGGTGTATTGCTGCGCGATGACGCGGGCGCTGTTATCGGGGCGCTTGGGGTTACCGGCGACACGTCGGACAATGATGCGGATGCGGCATTGGCTGGGATCGCTGCGGCCGGGCTGGTGGGCGAGGCATAAACCTTGCTGCCCAAGACCGGTTGAGATCGCCATTCGGACGGGGTAGTATCACCTTAAATCCCGTCTTGAAGGTTGAATATGTCACGTCCCGTCATCGGTATCATTGGAAACAGCGGTCTGTTGAACGACCAGTATCCTATTCAGGCTACAGGCACGATGAACACCATCGCGATTTCAAAAGTCTCGGAATGTTTACCGCTGATTATCCCGAGTGATCCGGCCCTCGTGTCGGTGGACGAGTTGCTGGAAACTTGTGATGGCTTTTTGCTGACAGGCGGGCGGCCCAATGTACATCCCGAAGAATACGGCGAGCCAGAGACCGAGGCGCATGGCACATTTGACCGTGCGCGCGATGCGATTGCGTTGGGTTTGGTACGCGCCTGCGTAGAACGGGGGCAGCCATTCTTTGGCGTCTGCCGTGGCTTTCAAGAGGTGAATGTTGCCATGGGCGGCACGCTTTACCCCGAAATCCGGGATCTGCCCGGGCGGATGAACCACCGGATGCCGCCTGATGGCACCATCGAGGAAAAATTCGAACTGCGCCATGATGTGACCTTTACCCAAGGTGGCGTGTTTCATGACATTCTTGGGGCGGACAAGGTCCGTACCAATACGCTGCACGGGCAGGGCATCAAGGCGGCAGGTCCACGGGTCGTGATCGACGGCTATGCGGATGACGGCACGCCAGAAGCGATTTATATCCAAGGCGCGCACGGCTTTACGCTTGCCGTTCAGTGGCACCCCGAATGGGATGCCGCGAATGATCCGGTCTCGCGGCCCTTGTTCCAACGCTTTGGCGAAGCGGCCCGTGCTTGGGCTGCGGGGCGTCGGCAAGGTCTATTGCAATCAGCCTGAGGTTTCGAAGTCGAAATGATGGGGCGCATTAGCGGAAGCTGGCCTGCGACAGGAACGCCAGACATAGCCGGGAAGTTTAGGCCGACAGGTTTGCTGTGCGCTTTGGGATGTTTGTTCAATGCCTGAATTTTCGTCCGGGCTGAGCTGTTTGCGGCGACTTTGGAAGGGTGGGTTCATTGGGGGCGGCCCCCAAACCTGCGGCGGGGACCGTTCCATGTTTCTAAAACTTTAGCATTTGATTGAACCATGCAGCGACTTTAGGCGCAGAATGGTTAATGCGGCCTAAAGGATCACCTACATATTTCCTCCGGTAACTTGAATGCATTGGCCGTTGATGCTTTGAGAGCCGGGGCCGACAAGCCACATTGCTGCGGCCGAAACTTCGCTGACGTCGATCAACCGCTTGTGCGGGTTGGAATTCACCATGATCGCGCGCGCCTTTTCCTCGGAAATGCCTGCACGTTCCGAGATCGACGCCGTATTGCGCGTGACAATGGGCGTATCCACATAGCCAGGGCAGATCGCGTTGAACGTATAGGGCTTGCCCATGTAATCTTCGGCCAGCGACCGAACCAGACCGATCATCCCGTGTTTGGACGCGGAATAGGCCGCAGCACCGGGCAGCCCGCGCAAACCCGCCATGGACGAGATCGCGATCACGCGGCCCCAATCCGTCTCGCGCATGGACTTGAGCGATTCGCGGATGGTCAAAAATGCTCCGTCCAGATTGGTCGCCATCATATTGCGCCAGAATTCCATATCGGTCTTATGCACGGCCTTACCCTCGGCGATGCCGGCGTTGGGAATGCAAATCTGGATTGGCCCATGGGCCGCCACGGCGGCGGCGATCTTGGCCACCACATCGGCCTCGTCGCGCACATCCATCGCCAAGCCCGTCATGTTGTCGCCTGCAACCTCGTCCAACACCTGTTGGCGGCGCCCCGTAATGGTGACATGTGCGCCTTTGGCTGCCAGATCTTGCGCAATGGCAAGGCCGATCCCTGTGCCGCCGCCGGTAATAAAGGCGTGTTTTCCGTTCAAATCCATAGCGTCCTCCGTTTGGTTTAGGGGCATGCTGCGGGCAGGCCCAGTCGGGCGCAAGGCGGCAGACGACGTCACGCCGCGTTCGGGTGATAAAATCGAGGCTGTTATCGCTAGCATTCGCCAGAATTAACCTTCAATGCGGGCCGATGTCTTGTACTATAGGGGGCCAAGCGGTACTGCTCAGGGTAATAATGTTGCGCCACGGTGGATGCGACACGGCAATACGGGGGATTCTGGATTGAAGATCGGGACGCCAAAAGAAATATTTGACGGGGAACACCGCGTAGCGATGACCCCTGAGTCAGCGCTTCAGCTGCAAAAGCTGGGCCACGAGTGTTTGATCGAAGCGGGCGCGGGCCATGCGTCAGGCTTTGCTGACGAAAAATACGCGGAAGCGGGCGTAGAGGTGGTCAAGACCGCTGCGGCGCTTTGGAAAGCTGCCGACGTGGTTGCAAAAGTGCGCGTCCCCGACGACGCAGAAATGAAAAAGCTGCGCAGCGACCAGACGCTGATCTCTTTCTTTAGCCCCGTTGCCGACGAGGCGAAAATGCAGGCGGCGGCCAAAAAAGGGGCCACCGTTGTTGCGATGGAAATGATCCCCCGGATCAGCCGCGCCCAGAAAATGGACGCGCTGTCTTCGATGGCCAATATCGCGGGCTACCGTGCGGTGATCGAGGCGGGAAATAACTTTGGCCGTTTCTTTACCGGTCAGATCACGGCGGCGGGCAAGGTGCCCCCGGCCAAGGTTCTGGTGGTGGGTGCCGGTGTTGCGGGTCTTGCAGCCATCGGCACGGCGACGTCCTTGGGTGCGATCACCTATGCGTTCGACGTGCGCCCCGAAGTGGCAGAGCAGGTCGAATCCATGGGGGCGCAATTCGTCTATCTGGATTTTGAGGAAGAGCAGCAAGACGGTGCCGTCACCGGCGGCTACGCCTCGGTCTCGTCTCCCGAATTCCGCGAGGCGCAACTGGCCAAATTCCGCGAGCTTGCGCCTGAAGTCGACATCGTCATCACGACGGCCCTGATTCCCAACCGCGAAGCCCCCGAGCTTTGGACCGAAGATATGGTTGCCGCGATGAAGCCGGGTTCGGTGATCGTGGATCTTGCGGCTGAAAAGGGCGGCAACTGCAAGCTGACCAAGATGGACGAGAAGTTCGTGACCGAGAATGGCGTGACCATCATCGGCTACACGGATTTCCCAAGCCGGATGGGCGCGCAAGCCTCGACGCTTTATGCGACCAACATTCGCCATTTGATGACCGATCTCACGCCTGCAAAAGACGGTGTGATCAACCACAACATGGAGGATGACGTGATCCGGGGGGCGACGATTGCCCATGCCTCAGAGGTGACATTCCCGCCGCCCCCGCCCAAGATCAACGCGATTGCGCAGCAAAAGAACAAGCCTGCTGCCCCAAAGGCACCGACGCCCGAAGAAAAGCGTGCAGCGGAAATAGCGGCGTTCAAAAAGCAGACCAAAAATCAGGTCACGTTGCTGGCGGTCGGTGGCGCGTTGCTGCTGGCAGTCGGTCTGGTGGCCCCGGCCAGCTTTATGCAGCATTTCATTGTGTTCGTTTTGTCGGTGTTCATCGGTTTCCAGGTGATCTGGGGGGTGGCGCACAGCCTGCATACACCGCTGATGGCGGTGACCAATGCGATTTCGTCGATCATCATTCTGGGCGCGCTGATGCAAATCGGATCAGGCTCTATTCTGGTGGTTGTTTTGGCAGCTTTGTCGGTCTTCATGTGTGGGATCAACATTTTCGGCGGCTTCCTCGTGACACGGCGCATGCTCGCCATGTTCCAGAAATCCTAAGGGAGCACCGATTATGGATTTTGGTTTTACAACAGCGGCTTATGTAGTTGCAGCAATTCTATTCATCCTGTCGCTTGGCGGGTTGAGCGGTCAGGAAAGCGCCAAGCGCGCGGTCTGGTATGGTATCGTGGGGATGGCTTTGGCCGTGGCTGCGACGCTGATCGGGCCGGGCACGGGGTTTTGGTTCTTGTCGATCATTCTGATCGCGGGCGGTGGTGCCATCGGGTATCAGTTGGCGACAAAGGTTCAAATGACCCAGATGCCAGAGCTTGTCGCAGCGATGCACAGCCTTGTGGGCCTGGCGGCTGTCTTTGTCGGGTTGATCGCGCATTTCGAGATCGGCCGCGTTTCGGGCTTTCTGGCGGCTGGGGGTGATCCCTATGAGTTGGGCACTTTCGCGGCGCTGATTGCCAAGAAAACCGGTGTCGAACTTAGCATTCTGCGGGTCGAATTGTTCTTGGGCGTGTTTATCGGTGCGGTGACTTTCACGGGTTCCGTGATCGCCTATGGCAAGCTTGCGGGCCGTGTGTCCTCCAAGGCGGAAAAGCTACCGGGTGGTCATTTCCTGAACATCGCGGCGGCGGCCATCGCTGTGGTAACGTTGATCTGGTATTTCAACACAGGCGGGTTCCTCCCGTTGTTCCTGATGACCTTGGCGGCGCTGTTTATCGGCTATCACCTGATCATGGGCATTGGCGGCGCGGACATGCCGGTGGTTGTGTCGATGCTCAACAGCTACTCGGGCTGGGCAGCGGCGGCGATCGGCTTTAGCCTTGGCAACGATCTGTTGATCGTTGTAGGCGCGCTGGTGGGCTCGTCGGGCGCGATCCTGTCTTACATCATGTGTAAGGCTATGAACCGGTCGTTTGTCAGCGTGATCTTGGGTGGCTTTGGTGGCCCTGCGGGCGAGCAGATGGCGGTTGAAGGTGAACAGGTCGCCATCGAAGTGGACGGCGTTGCCGCGATGCTGAACGAAGCCGACAGTGTTATCATCATTCCGGGTTACGGGATGGCGGTTGCGCAGGCGCAGCAAGCGGTCAGCGAGTTGGTTAAAAAGCTGCGTGCCAAAGGCAAGAACGTCCGTTTTGCCATTCACCCCGTTGCGGGGCGTTTGCCGGGCCACATGAACGTGTTGCTGGCCGAGGCCAAAGTGCCCTATGACATCGTGATGGAGATGGACGAGATCAACGATGATTTCCCGTCGACAGATGTGGCCATCGTGATCGGGTCGAACGACATCGTGAACCCTGCCGCACAGGATGATCCCAACAGCCCGATTGCAGGTATGCCGGTTCTGGAATGCTGGAAAGCCAAGAACGTCATCGTGTCCAAGCGCGGGCAGGGGACAGGGTACTCCGGGATCGAGAACCCGCTGTTCTTCAAGGACAATACCCGGATGCTGTATGGTGATGCAAAGGCCAGCTTGGACAAGCTGCTGCCGCTGATCGACTGATCACGCTGAAAGGCTCTTAGTGGGCCAATCCTGAAAGTTTGAAACGCCCTGCCTGCATTGGTGGGGCGTTTTGCATTCAGCTGCAATCACAAGCAATGCCGTTACAGTATTCAATCGTACACTGTAACGGCATGAAAAATATGAATATCTTCCTGTTCATTCCAATGTTTTGTTGTATCTTGTCTTTTATCATCTCGCTTGGATAACGGAAAAACTGATGGCAGCGATCAAGGACCACCCTCTGCGCTATGCGCTTAACAGCGAATTGCACGCCCGCCCGTTTCCGTCGCTGCGCGCCCCACATGTCGCAGCATATCTTGCGGTGCGTCCGCCTGGCGATGCCGCGACGCGTGACCGATCGGTGGATCTGCAACATCTATCGGCACTGCTAAAGCATTACGGCGCACCACTTCCGGCGGAAAACGCCACCCATTATTACGGCCCGATGGGGAAATATTCCCTTAAGTGGGAACAGCACACTGAATTTGTGACCTACACCGTGTTCTGCGAACAGATCAGCGAGCGTCCCTTCGATCCCTCAGAGTTTGACGTTTTCCCTGAAAACTGGCGCGCCGGGCTGAATGCGGAGCGGATCACGTCGATCTTGCTGCGTATGATCAAACGCCCGGAGACGGATCAGGAAATCTCTGATCTGCTGCATGACTGGTTCGTGCCCGAAAGCCTTGCCGTGGCCAATGTGTTGGACCAGGCAGCCGTCGTCGCCAGCGATTTTCGCATCGATTCATCGGGGCATATGCGCATGGCGATCTTTGCCTCTGATGTCACAGGCAGCCGTCGTCTTGGCCGTATTGTGCAGCGTCTTTGCGAGATCGAGACCTATAAATCCATGTCGATGCTTGGCTTTGCACAAGTGCGCGACTTTGGCGGACAACTGACCGATCTTGACCGTCAGTTGAACGAATTGATGGCCGCGATGCGCGGGTCCGACGCAGTGGCCGAAGAAACCCTGCACAAGCTGCTCGACATTTCGGTCCAGCTCGAGACCCTATCGGCCGAGGTGTCTTACCGATTTGGGGCGACCGATGCCTATCAGGCCATTGTCTCGCAACGGATTGCAGCGATGCGGGAAACTCGGTTCATGTCTCGACAAGGGTTCGATGAATTCATGATGCGCCGCTATGAGCCTGCGATGCGCACCGTCAAATCCTCCGAGATGCGGCTTCAGACCATGTCAGCACGCGCCATTCGCGCTTCTGAGCTTTTGCGGACGCGGGTTGATGTGGAACGCTCTGCCCAGAACCAAAAGATATTGGCCAGCATGGATGAACGATCCGATCTGCAATTGCGCCTTCAACATACCGTCGAGGGGCTGTCTGTGGTGGCGATCAGCTATTATGCCGTGTCTTTGGCAAGCTACGTGCTTTACCCGTTCGCGGAACGCATCGGGGTTAGCAAGGGCGTTCTGACGGCCCTTGCTGTGCCAGTGGTCGTAGGGTTGGTCTGGTGGATGCTGCGGCGGTTGCGCCGCAAGATATTCTAGCGGTTTAGCCGTGCGTGACCTGTGGGGCGGGGGAGAAACGCAAGACCGCGTTTGTCGCCAGCGCGCCCACTGCGATCATCACGATGGCCAGAATGGCGGCCAACGACAGGGTTGGGACACCTGACAGACCTGCGCCCAATGTGCATCCTCCTGCCAAGACACCGCCAACGCCCATCAACGCAGCCCCGGCCATGTAGCGGCCAGTCTGGGCGGGGCTTTCAAAGCTCTGCCAGCCAAATCCACCAAAGCTTAGGCTTGCGATCAAGGCACCTGACAACACGCCGCCCAACAGGCCAACGCCAAATCCGGCTGGCACGGCACTGCTTGCTATGGTCCAAAACAGCGTGTCAGCTGCGGGTGAGGTGAACGACAGGCTTTCCATCGCGATAGGGTCAAATTCGTCCAACAGGATGAACCCCGTGCCAACCCATGCCAATGGCACCAGCAACCCGATACTTGCGGCCATGGCCACCGACCCGGCACCAATGCCCGACCGTGCAGCATAGACCAGCGCAGCTGCAGCAATCAGCCCCCCCCAAAGCCACGCACCACCGGGCAAGGCTGACAGGCTGACGTTGTCCCCCATATCGATGGTAATGCCGCCCAAGGCGACGCGCATCGGGGCCAGTAGGCCTTTCAACGTCGCATGGGCGACGATGGCAAAGACAACCAAGACCAGCACCGCGCGCAGATTCCCCGATCCCGCCAGAATGGTCAACCGCGAGACACAGCCCCGCGTCAAGACCATGCCTGCGCCAAACAGCAACCCGCCAAGGGCGATCGCTACGACTGGCACGTCCGAAACCATAAAGCGGTGTTCGGCAAAGCTGATCCAACCCAAAGCCACGGCGGCTTGCGTGCCGATCACTGCAAATGCCAGCGCCGTCAGCCAGATGCCCGCTGCCGATACGCGGTCCTCGCCAACCAACGCCCGGCGAAAGCAGAACTTGGTGATCTGTCCCAGAATACCGAACAGAACGCCAACGATGATCGCAAACAGAACAGATGCCTGCTGCGGGGTCGTGTTTTCAAAACCGAATGACTCAAACATTGCTCTGATCCCTTGGAAATAGAATTATTTCCCAATTGACGCGAGAATTGGCTAATATCAAGCGCTTGTTACCGCACAACGCGTCCCTTGATTGGAACTAAGTTCCAATCGGGCGCAGAACTACAGCAAACCATTCTGCTGATATGGGGGTGGCCAAACGATTGTCCTGACTTTGTGCAAGCTTGAACAATAAACATTCTTATTACGCGCAAAAACGAAAGAAGGGAGGACTCTCGCCCTCCCTTCACCCTTTTTCAAATACTCAAATCCGACGCAGCCAAACCGACCAAAGCCATCCGCCGGTCAGCGCCCCCGCAGCCGTGGATCCAACGCATCACGCAACCCGTCGCCAAGATAATTCACACTCAGCACTGTCAGCGAAATTGCGATACCGGGCAGCAACACCCGCTCGGGGAATTCCTGCATCCGCGACACTGCATCGGACAACAGTTTGCCCCATGTCGGGAAGTCGGACGGAAAGCCCACCCCCAAAAAGCTTAGCGCGCTTTCGGTGATAATGGCGGTCGCCAGACCCAACGTCGCAGACACCATGATGGGCGAGATGACGTTGGGCAGCAGATGCACCCGGATGATCTTACCCGACCGCGTCCCGATCGACCGCGCCGCCAGAATAAATTCGCGCTCTTTCAGCGCAAGGATGTCGCCACGCACGATCCGTGCGGTCTGCATCCACGAGGTCAGACCAATAATACTGACGATCAGAATGAACATGCCACCTTCCGGCCCGAAACGCGCGTTAAGCGGTTGGCGAAACAGGGTGACCGCAAGCAATGTCAACGGCAGGATCGGCAGCGACAGAACCAGATCGGTAAAGCGCATCAGCCAGAAATCAAGCTTTTTGAAATAGCCGGAGATCACGCCAATTGCCGATCCGATGATCAGCGCCAGCGCCATGGCCAGCCAGCCCACCGCCATAGACACCTGTCCGCCTGCGATCATCTGGGCCATGATATCGCGGCCCAATTGGTCGGTGCCAAAGGGATGCGCCCAACCGGCCTTGGCCTCGCTGTCAAAAAGCAGCTGATAGATCGGGCGCCAGTTCTTGTTGCGAATGTCTAGCGCCTTGGGGTCCACGTCCCACAGGAAGGGGCCAAAGATCACTGCCAGCGTGATAAACAACAAGAACCCACCGCCAAAGACAGCGCCTTTGTGTTTGCGGAACTGTTGCCACACATCAATCCACTGGCTGCGCGGGGCTTGGGTGGGAACCTTGTCGACCAAGGCACCATATGGGTCGGCTTGGTCTGTCTGGGGGGCTTGCTCAGTCATAGCGGATCCTCGGGTCAAGCAGGCCGTATAGAACATCTGCAATCAGGTTAAACAGAACGATCAGGATGGCGAAGATAAAGGTCAGCGTCATCACCATCGGCAGGTCATTGGCGAAAAGCGCGGTCAGTAGTAACTGCCCGATGCCGTTCACCTTGAACACGTTCTCGGTGATGATCGCGCCACCAAAGATCGCGGGCATGCCAAGGGCAATCACGGTAACCACGGGGATCATCGAGTTGCGCAGCACATGCACCAGAACGACGGTGCTTTCCTTGAGGCCCTTGGCCCGCGCCGTGCGCACGTAGTCCTGGTTCAGGTTGTCCAGCATGGCACCCCGCATATAGCGACTGATCTGGGCTGTGGTTTGCAGGGCCAGCACCATGACGGGCATGATCATCTGGAAAAACTGAACCTTAAAGCTGGCCCAGTCGGTGACCACATGGGTGGTGTCATAAATCGACGGCAGCCAGCCTAGAGTAACCGAAAAAATCACGATCAAAAGCGGGCCGGTAAAGAAGGGCGGGATCGAAAATCCGACCATGGTGACGAATGTCCCGGCCTGATCGAACAGCGAATAATGGCGGTAGGCAGAGTACACGCCGATGGGAATAGCAATCAGGATACCCACGATATAGCTGAGGCCAACCACCCAGATGGTCTGCGGCATCCGCTGAACCACGATATCCATCACCGGGCTGCGGGTCTGCCAGCTGATGATGCGCTGCACGGGGCGTACGGCCCCGGAGTCTGGATCGATGAAAGTCGAGAAATTCGTATCTGGCAACCACCCCAAAAGGAAGGTTTCGCGCGTTGCCCAATCAAGGAAGACCTGCGGTTCAACCCAGAAGAACTGGATCAGCCATTTGTAATATTGCACATAGATCGGCTGGCCCAGACCAAGCGCCTCGCGCATTTTCTGTTTGACTTCGGGGGGTACGGTCAGCGGCACCTGCGCCATCGGATCGCCGGGGGCGAGCTGAAGCAGCAGGAAAATAACCATACTGATGAACAAGAGCGTCGGGATCGACAATAGCAGTCGTCGAATGGTGAAAGTCAGCATGCGCGGCGCCTCTGAAAGTCAGTCTGGAATGGAATGTCGGCTGTTTGTGTCACACTCAGGCAGGGCATGAATGCAAAAAGGGGGAGCGCGAAACGACGCTCCCCCAAAGTCCAAGGATTTATTCCTTGGTGCGATACCAGTCCGCGGCATTCCAAAGTTCGGAATCCCATGTGTTCAGGATCACACCGCCCAAGGTGGTCGATGCAGCCGACACACGACCACGGTCAACCAATGGGACGATTGTCATGGTCTCTTTGGTGATGATGTCGTTCAAACGCTTGGCGATTTCGCCGCGCTTGTCCAACTCGCCTGTGCGGGACAATTCGTCCAGCAGCTCATCGTATTCCGCGTTACAGAAGCGGTTGATGTTCTCACCCTGCCATTGGCTGGATGGTTTTGGCTCGTTTCCACAGCGGTAGGCCGACAGATACGACTGTGGGTCTGTGCCGTCAAAGTTGTTGGCGTACATTTCAACGTCCGCATAGAACTTCTGAAAGGTGTCAGGCGAACCTGGGTCACCGCCAAAGAAGACCGACGAATCGACATTGCGCAGTTCAACTTCGACGCCGATCTGGTTCCACCAGTCTTTGATCAACGCTTGAAAGTCCTGACGGACAGCGTTGGTCGAGGTCTGGTACAGCATCGACAATTTCATGCCGTCTTTTTCACGAACGCCGTCGCCATCGCTGTCCACCCAACCGGCTTCTTCCAAAAGCGCTTTTGCACCTTCCAGATCCTGGGTCAGACATTCGGTGTTGCTTTCCGACGCATAAAGCGCAGGGGCAGGGACGAGGTTACAGGTCGGACGACCGGCCTGACCGTAACCGACTTCGACCAGCAACGGACGGTCGATTGCCATGGACAGTGCCTTGCGGACGTTGAAATCCGACAAGAACGGATGCGGGTGCATCAAGGTTGCGCGCTCGCCCTCGGGAAGATCCGGAGACGGGTTGGTCATGTTCATCTCGATACGTTCGACCAATGTGCCGAATGCCGAAATAGGTGTACCTTTGCCGCCTTCGGCCATTTTTGCCAGCACGTCGGGTGCCAACTGCATGTTCCAGGCGTAGTCATATTCGCCGGTTTCCATGACCGCACGACCAGCCGCAGCCGCGTCGCCGCCACCTTTAAAGGTCAGCGATGCAAAGGCGGGCTTGTTTGGATCACGGTAGTTCGGGTTGGCAACCATCTGGATCACGTCGTTTGGACGGAAATCAGTAACCATAAACGGGCCGGTGCCGATCGGGTTAAAGTTGGCTTCGGTACATTCTGGTGCTTTTGCCCCCAGACATTCGGCAAATTGTGCTGCCTGAATGATCGGTGCCTGCGCACCCATGAAAGGACCATAAGGGTTTGGCTTGGCTTCGGTAAAGTTTACCGTCAGCGACAAATCATCGATGATGTCGATGCTTTCAACGCCGTCAAACTTGGCACCCTGTGCGCAACCGCCTTCGGGGTGCATACAGTATTCCGCCGTGAATTTAACGTCAGCAGATGTGACTGGCGTGCCATCGGACCAAAGCAGGCCCTCTTTCAGCTTCCATGTGATGGATTTCAGGTCTTCGGAAACACCGCCGTTTTCGACGGTCGGGATTTCTTGGGCCAAATAAGGCACCAGCGCGCCGGTTTCGTCATAACGGCCAAGCGGTTCGATCACGAGGCTTGCGGCCTCAAGGTCTTTCGTGCCGCCCGACAGATAGGGCGTCATGATCGAGGGGGCTTGCCAATAGATGATCTTGACCTCGCCGTCGCGTCCACGCTCGCCCTCATGGGCGGCCGCGAAGGCGGCGGGGGCCAAAGCCATAGAGGCAACAGCACCCATCAAAAGGGTTTTCAAAGTCATGTCTTACTCCTTGTTGGGCACCGGTGATTACTTTCGGTGGTGCCGCGTTTTTTTGTCGGTCCTCACGAATGACATCCCGAACTTTCTTATCATCGTACCCGAAAGGTCAAGTGGGCCAGATGCCAGTGATGATAAAAGCATCACATGTCCGGCCACGTCTTAGCCCCCCAAAGCGCGTAGCTCCATCGAAACAGGTTTGAGATAAATTGCAAGCCTTGAGATTTTTGGATCGGGGACAAATGGCGTGCGGGTTTGACACTGGGTGATGATTGGCCTTAGCGTCATCTGATCACATTATTTACCAGCGGTGGAAAACCAAATGCTTGACGACGGCACGCCACTACCAATCGCGCAAATTCAAGGGCTTAGGGTTGAATTTCAAACTCAAGATGGCCCCGTATTGGGCGTAGAGAACGTAAGTTTCGACATCAATTCTGGCGAAACGGTTTGTGTCGTTGGCGAATCCGGTTCGGGAAAGTCGGTGTCCTCTTTGTCATTGATGCGTCTTGTCGAATTCGGGGGCGGAAAAATCACTGGCGGGCGCCTATTATTTGAGCGCCAGAACAATCCAGCTGTCGATTTGGCGCTTACCGATCAGGATTTGATGCGCGAAATTCGCGGCAACGAGATCGGAATGATCTTTCAAGAACCGATGACCGCGCTGAACCCGGTCTTTACTGTGGGCCGTCAGTTGACCGAAGGCTTGCGGCTGCACAAAGGCATGACCAAAGTCGAGGCCGAGGCCCGCGCGCTGGAACTGCTGACCCAAGTGCGCATCCCGCAGCCCGATCAGCGTCTCAAGCAATATCCTCATGAGTTGTCAGGCGGCATGCGCCAGCGCGTCGTAATCGCCATGGCGCTGGCTTGTTCGCCGCGCCTGCTGATTGCTGATGAACCAACCACCGCTTTGGACGTCACCATTCAGGCTGAGATTCTGGCACTGATTGACCGGCTGAAACGTGAAACCGGCACTGCCGTGATGTTCATCACCCACGACATGGCCGTGGTGGCGCAGATGGCAGATCGCGTCGTGGTTATGTTCCGGGGCAACAAGGTAGAAGAGGGCACGGTCGAGGAAATCTTTGAAAATCCCCAGCACCCTTACACAAAGGCGTTGCTGGCCGCCGTCCCGAAGCTTGGAGAGATGACGGGCAAAGCTTATCCTGAGCCCATGAAGCTGCTGGGAAACAAGGACAAATCCATCGTGCCGATCAAGGGCACGAACGAGGTCTTGTTGACCGTCAAGAACCTGACCACGCGGTTTCCGGTGACAGGTGGTTTTTTCCGCCGCACCGTGGCAAATGTTCACGCGGTCGAGGATTTGTCTTTTACCATCAACAAAGGTCAGACCCTGAGCCTTGTTGGCGAATCCGGGTGTGGGAAATCCACAGCGGGCAGGTCGATCCTGCGGCTGGTGGAACCGCTGTCGGGCGAGATTGATATCGCGGGAAAAGACATCATGGCGCTGAACGCGCATGACCTGCGCGAAGCGCGGCTTGATATGCAGATGATTTTCCAAGACCCATTTGCCTCGCTGAACCCGCAGATGCAGCTGTCGGATCAGGTGGCCGAACCGATTCACAACTTCGGCACGCTTAAGGGGGATGCGCTGACCAAACGGATCGAGATGCTGTTTGACCGGGTTGAGTTGCCGCGCAGTTTCATGCGCCGCTTTCCCCATGAGCTTTCGGGCGGTCAACGCCAGCGCGTCGCAATCGCCCGTGCTTTGGCGTTGAACCCCAAGCTTATCATCGCAGACGAGGCCGTGTCGGCCCTTGATGTGTCTGTACAGGCGCAGGTGGTGAACCTGATGCTGGAGCTACAGCAAGAACTTGGCCTGTCCTTCCTGTTTATCAGTCACGATATGGCCGTTGTCGAACGCGTCAGCCATCAGGTCGGCGTGATGTATCTGGGCCGGATCGTCGAATTGGGATCCCGTCAGCAGGTGTTCGAAAACCCGCAGCACCCCTATACCCAGGCGCTGATGAAGGCGGTGCCGATTGCTGATCCGCGCAAACGCAAAAAGGAAAGCGAGCTGAACTTTAAACCGATTCCGTCGCCGATCCATCCAGTGAGCTACACCCCTGAGCCATCGGTTTACAAAACCGTTTCCGAGGGTCATCAGGTGCTTCTGACCGACAGCGGATATTAAGGACACCCAATGGCCGAACGTATGACTCCCTTTGCGTTGATGGAAAAGCTGATCAGCTTTCCGACAGTATCGCGCGACACAAATATCCCCTTGGTCGATTGGGTCGCCGATTATCTGTCCGGACACGGCATCGAGTCGCATCGCTATATTGATCCTGATCAACCGAAACACGCGTTGTTTGCCCATGTGGGCCCGTGGGAGGAAGGCGCCGTTGTGTTGTCTGGCCACACCGATGTGGTGCCCGTCGACGGGCAGCCCTGGGACAGCGATCCATACAGCGTTGTGGAACGGGATGGCCGCTACTACGGTCGGGGCACTTGCGACATGAAGGGCTTCGACGCCATGGCGATCTGGGCGCTGGTCGAGGCGAAATATGCCGGCGTCAAACAACCGCTTCAAATCGCGCTTAGCTTTGACGAGGAAGTCGGCTGTCTGGGTGCGCCGCCGATGATCAAGGCAATGCAGCCGGTCTTGCCAAAAGGTAAGCTGGTGATCGTAGGAGAGCCATCGACCATGCAGGCCGTGAGCGGGCACAAAGGTGGGATCGGGTTCAACACCCATGTCGTGGGGTTCGAGGTTCATTCCTCCCTTCTGCACACCGGGGTTAATGCGATCATGGCGGGGGCCAAGCTGATCGAATGGGCCAACGAGATGAACACCGAAAACTTTGCCCGCAAACCTTCTGAACTGGCCGCGATGTTCAATCCGCCATTTACCACATGCCATGTCGGCATGATTTCGGGGGGGACTGCGCATAATATCACCGCCAAGGATTGCAAATTCGCGATGGATTTTCGGGTGGTTCCGGGCGAAGACAAAGATGCTTGGGGCACGGCCTATCTGAAAAAAGTCCGCGAAGTAGAAAAGCAGATGCAAGAAGTTGTGCCTGAAACTTACATCGAAATTACACCCCGCTTCGACGTGACCGCCCTGCAACCCGAAAAAGACGGCGTTGCCGAAACATTTGTGCGCCAGATCACGGGTGATAACGCCAGCCACAAGGTTAGCTATGGCACCGAGGCCGGGCAATTTCAGGACGCGGGCTATAGTGCGATTATTTGTGGCCCCGGAGACATTGCACAGGCGCATCAGCCAAACGAATATATTGAAGTGTCCCAATTCGAGGCGGGGCATAAGTTCATGCGCGACCTTGTTGAACGATTGTCAGCCTGATGCCCATGGGGCGCAGCCCAATGAATGTTGAGTGAAAAGTTACCCCATGAATTTCCCCATAAATACTGAGACGCCTGTTACCTATCCGGGCCCTCATGCTGCGTCTGCCGATGTCGTTGTGATCGGGGGCGGGGTGATTGGCGTGTGCACAGCGCTGTTTCTGGCCCGCTATGGCCACAAGGTGGTGTTGCTGGAAAAGGGCCGCATCGCGGGCGAGCAATCCAGCCGCAACTGGGGCTGGATCAGGCAACAAGGCCGCGACCCCGACGAGATGCCGATCATGGCAGACGCGCAGCGGTTGTGGCAGGAATTGGCCGGGCAAACCAATGTTGATATCGGCTTGCGTCAAGGCGGGATCACGTACCTGGCAAGAAAAGAGAGTGAGCTTAGGGGATATGAGGCGTGGTTGCCCCATGCCAAGGCGAACGGCGTCGAGACCAAGATGCTGTCACGCGCCGAGGTCGCAGCGATGTTTCCCGGCATAGCAGCCCGGCCACTGGGTGCCATGGTCACAGCGTCGGATATGCGCGCCGAGCCGTGGGTTGCCGTGCCCGCCTTGGCCGCGATTGCCGCGCGCGAAGGGGTGCAGATCGTTGAAAACTGCGCGGTGCGCAGTCTTGATATTGCCGCGGGCCGCGTCGCCGGCGTGGTCACTGAAACGGGTCGCATCACCGCACCCGAAGTGGTCTTGGCGGGCGGTGCCTGGTCTGCGCTGTTTTTGCGCAATCACGGTGTCAGTATACCGCAGCTTTCGGTGCGCGAAAACGTCGCCGCGACCGAACCTTTGCCGGAAATTTATGCAGGTGCTGCTGCGGACCGCAAAGTCGCGTTTCGTCGTCGCGAAGATGGCGGTTATACGCTGGCCCCTCCGGGTACGCCGGAACTGTTTGTCGGCCCCGATGCCGTGCGTGCCTTTCCCCATTACCTCACACAGCTTAAGGCCAATCCTTTGGGGCAGGTTCTGCACCCCTTCGCGCCGAAAGGCTTTCCCGATGCTTGGGGCACCAAACGGCGGTGGGACAATGACGAAACGACCCCGTTCGAGGCGATGCGGATCCTGAACCCGGCCCCCAATATGGGAAAAATCAACCGCCTTTTGCGCAATTTTTCAGCGCTGTTCCCCGAGCTGCCACCTGTTCGTCTCAAGGCGGCATGGGCGGGTATGATCGACACCATGCCCGACATCGTCCCTGTGGTGGACCGCGCGCCGACGTTGCCGGGTCTGACCATCGGGACGGGCATGTCGGGTCACGGTTTTGGCATTGGGCCGGGGATGGGGCGGGTCTTGGCCGCACTGGTCACGGGCGGCAATGTGGGCAATGATCTGACCAGATTTCGTCTGTCGCGCTTTAGTGATGGCAGCCTGATGGTACTCGGCCCCAACGTCTGATTTCGTCTAAATAGGAGGCTTTCCATGCCGATCAAAAATCGCTTTGCTGAAACCCATGCCGACATTACGGCATGGCGCCGCCACCTGCATACGATCCCTGAACTGATGTTTGATTTGCCGCAAACCTCGGCGTTTGTGGCCGAAAAACTGCGCAGCTTTGGAATCACTGACATCACCACGGGCATCGCGAAAACGGGGATCGTCGCGGTGATCGAGGGGCGCAGCAATACCTCTGGCAAGACGATCGGGTTGCGCGCCGACATGGATGCGCTGCCGATTTCTGAGGCCACGGGGCTTGAGTATGCCTCGACCCATCCGGGAAAGATGCATGCGTGCGGGCATGACGGGCACACGGCAATTTTGCTGGGGGCGGCGCAATATCTGGCCGAAACCCGCAATTTCGATGGCCGTGTGGTGCTGATTTTTCAACCTGCAGAAGAGGGCGGCGGCGGTGGCAATATCATGGTTCAGGAAGGCATGATGGATCGGTGGTCAATTGATGAGGTGTACGGGCTTCACAATATGCCCGGCCATCCGGTCGGCGCATTTGCGATCCGCACTGGCCCCTTGCTGGCCGCTGCGGACGAGTTTGACATCACCATAACCGGGCAGGGCGGCCATGCCGCGGCCCCGCACGAGGCGATTGATACCAATCTGGCCGCCGCTCATGTGGTGGTCGCGCTGCAATCCATCGCCAGCCGTAATGTGGATCCGATCAAGCAGGTGGTTGTTTCGGTCTGCACCCTGCGATCGGAAACCGACAGCCACAACGTGTTGCCCCAGACCGTGCGCCTGCGCGGCACTGTGCGTACGCTTGATGCGGGTGTCCGCGATCTGGCGCAGGAACGGCTTGAGGCGATTGTGACCCATACCTGCGCTGCCTACCAATGCAGCGCTGCAATCGATTACCAGCGCGGCTATCCGATCACGGTAAATGCCGAAGCCAACACCCATTTCGCCGCCGAAGCCGCCGAGAAGGTCACGCCCGGGGTAGACCGCGATACGCCCCCGATCATGGCGGGCGAAGATTTCTCGTACATGCTGAATAAACGCCCCGGTGCCTATATCATGTTGGGAAATGGGAATGGGCCAACGGTTCACCACCCGATGTATAATTTCAACGACGAAGCCATCCCCGCAGGCTGCAGCTGGTTCGCCGAAATGGTCGAAACCCGGTTGCCAAGCGTCGGTTAAGCCCCACCTTGCGACCAAACTGAATGAAAAGGACACCCTATGCCCGTTAAGAATCGCTTTGCCGAACTCCATGACGATATTACCGCATGGCGCCGCGATCTGCACGAACACCCCGAAATCCTGTTCGAGACCCACCGGACCTCTGCCACTGTGGCCGAAAAGCTGCGTGCGTTTGGCTGTGATGAAGTCGTCGAAGGAATCGGGCGGACTGGCGTGGTCGGTGTGATCAAGGGAAACTCGACGGAGTCTGGCAAGGTAATTGGTCTGCGCGCTGACATGGATGCCCTGCCGATCCACGAGCAAACCGGGCTTGAGTATGCATCAAAGACACCCAATGCCATGCACGCCTGCGGCCATGATGGCCACACAGCAATGTTGCTTGGGGCGGCGCAATATCTGGCTGAGACACGCAACTTTGACGGCACGGTTGTCGTCATCTTTCAGCCCGCCGAAGAAGGTGGCGGCGGTGGCCGCGAGATGTGCAAGGACGGCATGATGGACCGCTGGAACATTCAGGAGGTCTATGGCATGCACAATTGGCCGGGGATACCGACAGGTCAGTTTGGCATCCGTCCGGGCCCGTTCTTTGCTGCGACAGATCTGTTGGATATCGAAATCGAAGGTCTTGGGGGGCATGCCGCAAAACCCCACGAGACGATTGATACGTCCGTTGTGACAGCGCACATCATCACCGCGTTGCAAACCATCGTCAGCCGCAATGCTGATCCTATTGGCAATATCGTGGTGTCCATCACCTCGATTGAATCGTCGTCCAAGGCGTTCAACGTGATCCCACAGCGGGTCAATTTATTGGGCACCGTGCGGACTTTGTCGAACGATCTGCGTGATCTCGCTGAAAAACGCGTAAGCGAGATTTGCGAAGGCATTGCCACGACTTTTGGGGCGACCGCCAAGGTCAATTATCTGCGCAACTATCCCGTGATGGTGAACCACGACGAGCAGACCGAATTCGCCGCCGATGTGGCGCGCAGCATTTCAGGACAATGTGACGAGGCCCCGCTGGTGATGGGGGGCGAAGATTTCGCCTTTATGCTCGAAGAGCGTCCGGGTGCCTATATTCTGGTCGGCAATGGCGACACGGCGATGGTACACCACCCGCTTTACAACTTTAACGACGATGTGATTCCGGCTGGATGCAGTTGGTGGGCAGGGATTGCCGAACAGCGCATGCCGATCGGCTGACAGCGGCATGGGCGACGGGGGTAGGGTGAAACCTATCCCCGCGCCAAAACTTATCGCCAGAGTGATTGATAAACGGTGTCGATCCCGTCAGCTTCGGCTGCCGCACTGAAATGCGCGGCGGCATGATCGCGTGCAAACCGACCCATCTGCTCCACCTTGCCCGCAAGAATGTGATCCGCAGCGGCGGCAGCCTCGTCGGACGAGGTAACGATCGTTCCCGCGCGACCCTGCGCAGTGAACGTCCGGTAATATCCAGCGTCATATCCGACAAACGGAACCGCTGACGCCATCGCCTCAAGCGGGGCCATGCCGTACCCCTCGTATTGGGGCAATTGCATTACCAGCGACAGGCCTCGCACCAGCTTTGGCAGGTCTGTTGCGGGGATCTCTCCGGGAAACAGGATGCGTTGGCCCAGTTTTGCCGCCTCAACTTGTGCCATCAGGCCCGCCAGAAACCCCTGATGTTCGCGTGTTGCCTTGCCGATTACCAGCGCTACAGCCTCGGGGTGGTTTGGCAACAAAGCGATCATCGCACGTACAAAATCGTCCGTGCCTTTTTCGGGGCGGATACGGCCAATCGTGGCGATCCCCCTTTGACCGCCAAAACGCAATTCTGCCCACGCTTGCGCGCGGTCCTGCGCGGGATGAAACAGTGCCGTATCGACGCCGTGTGGGGCCACGGCGCGCACATGCGGAACAAAACTTGCAGCTTTCTGCGTGGTTGCCACGACTGCATCCATGCGACCGATCAACCAGCGGGGGAAGGCTGAATGACGACGCTGTGCGGCAGAGGTAAAGACGACTTTAATGGGCAGGCGCAGCACATCCCTGCTCCATAGGGCCGCGCGCATTTCTGTATTGCGCCGCACGTGCCAAATTGCAGCTTCGGCCGACGCCGCTCGTGCTTGTTTCAGCGTGATCGGATCGGGGCAACCCGGCAAAGGATAACCCACGAGCGACAGATCGTACCGGCCCATCTGCGCGCGGATCACGTTGGCAGCGGTTGCGGAAACACCGGTGAAATTTTTGTTGAAATTGGTGACAAACAGCCGCTGTTTCATGGGGCATCCAGCTTTAACACAGACACCAGACGCGACGCGATCTGGTCAAGCTGGTCGTCTTGTGCCGCGACAAAGCGTTTGGCGGCTGTGGTCATGGCCTTTAACTGATCCGCCGACGACAGCAGGCTGGCGATCTGGTCAGCCAAATCATCCCCGTCTGCAATAATGCGCGCAGCACCTTCGCTTTCAAGCTGCGCGTATGTCTCGGCAAAGGCTGACACGTGGCTGCCCGACAGAACGGCGGCACCCGATTGTGCAACCTCGAAAGGATTATGCCCGCCGATGGGCAGCAACGAGCCGCCCAGAAACACGATGTCTGCGAGCGCATACCATACGCCCAACTCGCCCAAGCTATCTGCAAGGTAGACCTGTGCACCGGGCTGTTCGCCGCGGCTGCGACGGTGACAGGTCAGCCCCGCATCCTTGATCAACGCCTCGACTGTGTCGCCGCGGTCGGGATGGCGGGGGGCAAGGATCAGACAAAGGTCGGGAAACTGTTTTAACAGCGCGGCATGCGCCTGCAAAACAGCGCTCTCTTCCCCGTCATGGGTCGAGGAGGCAACCCAGACGGGCCGATACCCAAGGGCGGCACGGGCCTCGAACAAGGCGTCTTCGTCAACGGGCAAAGGGCCCGCCATGGATTTCAGGTTGATCCCCCGCGCAACGCGGTCTGCGGGTGCATGGATGCTGACCATTTTATGCGCCATTGCGTCATTTTGTGTCAGAATTAGATCGAACACTTCGAAAAGGTAATGTGCGATTCCTGGCCATTTGCGCCATTGCTCGACGGATTTGTCGGATAGGCGCGCATTTACCAGCGCCATTTTCGCCCCAGTCTCAAAGGTGCGGCGCAGCATTTGGGGCCACAATTCGCTTTCCACAAAGATTGCGGCGTCAGGGTGCCAGTGGCGCAGGAATCTTTTCAACGGGCCGGGGGCATCCAACGGGGCAAATTGGTGCACGGTGCGCGGCGGCATACGTTGCGCGATCAGTTTGGCTGACGTGGCGGTGCCTGACGTGATCAAAAACTGGGCCTGTGGCAAAAACAGACCCATGCGGGTGATCAGCGCCAGCACCGACAGGCTTTCCCCGACTGACGCTGCGTGAAACCAGATCAGCGGCCCTGCGCCTTGGCGGTCTTGTGTGGCGTGGCCGAGCTTTTCATGCGCGCGCAGAATGGGCACACCCTGTTCGCGCAGTTTGGCGGTCTGTGAACGGGCAAAAAACGGAACCAAGCCCATGCTGGCGACAACCCAAGCACGATAAAGAAGGGGCGCTGCCATGGCCGTGTCAGCCGCCTGTGTGGCTCATGTGGCGCGGCATTTGCCCGTCAAGCTTTTGGCGCGAATAGTCAAAATCATGGCCTTTGGGTTTTAGATTGATCGCGGCACGGATCGCCTCCTTAAGCGGGGCGTCGTCATCGGGGTGGTTGCGCAAAGGCGCGCGCAAATCTGCCACGTCTTCCTGACCCAGACACATAAATATCTCTCCGGTGCAGGTGATCCGCACCCGGTTGCAGCTTTCGCAGAAATTATGGCTTAGAGGCGTGATAAAACCGATTTTCTGGCCGGTCTCCTCAAGGCGCACATAGCGCGCAGGCCCGCCGCTGCTTTCAGCCAGATCGGTGACGGTATAGTGATCTTCATAGGCTTTGCGCACGTCCTTTAGGGACCAATACTGGCCAAGCCGGTCCTCGTTGCCCAAGTCGCCCATGGGCATGACTTCGATCCATGTCAGGTCAATGTCACGCTCAGCACACCAAGCGGTGATGCTGGGCAATTCTGTCTCGTTAAAGCCCTTAAGCGCTACTGCGTTGATTTTGACCCGCAGGCCTGCCGCTTGGGCGGCATCAATGCCGCGCAACACTTGGGGCAGGCGGCCCCAGCGGGTGATGTCGGCGAATTTCTGATCGTCCAGCGTGTCGAGCGAGACATTCACCCGGCGCACACCTGCGGCATAAAGGTCGGTCGCAAAGCGTTCCAGCTGGCTGCCATTGGTGGTCAGGGTCAATTCCCTAAGCGTTCCTGCGTCCAGATGACGGGTCATGCTGTCAAAGAATGTCATGATGCCCTTGCGCACCAAAGGCTCACCGCCTGTAATGCGCAGTTTTTGCACGCCGAGGTCGATGAAATTAGTGCAAAGCCTGTCCAGTTCCTCGAGCGTCAGCAGTTCCTTTTTGGGAAGGAAATTCATGTTCTCTGACATGCAATAGACGCAGCGAAAATCGCAGCGGTCGGTCACAGAAACGCGCAGATAGGTGATGGCGCGGGCGAAAGGGTCAATCAATGGAGCATTCATACGGTATAGGTAAACATCGGCCCATCGCGGGGCAAGGGACAATAAGGTTATTGAAGGGGCGCAAGGGCGGCGTTAATCATAAGACATGAAACATTTTTTGATCCTTTTAAGTTTGGGCTTGGGTTTGTCGGCCTGTGGTGCGGTGTCGGACAGGTTGGGCCTGGGCAAACCACGGGCCGCTGACGCTGCAATGGGCGGCGCTGTCGGCATGCCGGAGGCGGTCAAGGTTGAACAAACCGTGCTTGACCCCGTGACGTCAGCGCCGCCGCCGCCGCCCGCCGCGCGCACTGCAGAGGCGCTGGATACCACAACCGCGGCGCAGCGCGCAGCCGCGACAGCGCCCGCTGCACAAGGGGCGCGGGTGCTTGGCAAGACAGTGGTATCATTGGGAAGCGCGACCGAACCCGGACTGTGGATCAAGACACCGTTGGTGCAGACGGAAATGCAAGGCCGTGTGACGAACCCGGCTACGGGCCAGTCGTCTACCGTTGTGTTGATCCCGATTCCGGGGCCGGCAACGGCGGGAAGCAGGATGTCGCTGGCTGCCTTGCGCTTGATTGGCGCATCTTTGACGGATCTGACCACGGTCGAAGTCTCGACGCCGGGGTGATTTTAGGATTGAGGGGCGGGGGGCCAGCCCCCCGTACCTCCCGGGATATTTGAAAGCCAGAGAATGAGACCTTAAGGGGTTTTTGTATCCTCGGTTGAATTTGCGTTGGGTAAATAGCGGGATGCTTCCTTGATCGCGTAGGCCTTCATGTGGGCGCTGTTGTCGTCAAGGAAAGCCTGTGCGCGAACGGGATCGTGACGGCTTAGATCGCGGACCCACCAGGCGATGGCCTTTTGCAGGATCCCGTTTTTTACCGGCAGGTAGCCAGCAGCCCATCCCAAAATACGTTCGCGTGCGGCAAGTTCTTCGGGTTTGGGGTGGTTCTGTTTTGTCCAAGGCAGGGTCGCAACCAAGGCGGCTCGTTTGGTCCAAAGCTGGTCCGATCCGGCCCAGGATTCGACCGTATCAAGCCGGGCAGGATCAGCGATAAGCCGTTTTTGCACCGCCATGCAGACGTGGTCTGAGATGGCCCAGCTGTCAAAATCGGGCACCCAGCTTTGCAGCAGTTGCCAGGCGGGCTCGTCATCCGGGCGCAGGCGTGCCTGCGTCAGCAGTTTTGACGCGGCCAGGCGCGCCTCGAAAATGTCGGTCTGCCAAAGGGCATCTGCAAGCTCCAGCCTGTCGGCAAGTTCAAGTTCGCTGCGCCAGATTGTGGTCAGATCGTTGATCTGCGGGTTGGTTAACCCCAGATAGGTGCGGTCGACCTTGTGATAGTCGCGCATCTGTGAAGCCCGCTCAGGATCGGCAAGGGCGGTGAGTTGTTCGAAATATGGACTGTTCATCCCGCCTTGCACCATGTTTTTCTTCTGATATCAAAGGAAATTACTTCTTGGGGCTGAATTCATGTCATTTTTAAAGTCTATCGAGCGGCGCGGCAAAAAATTGTTGCCCAAACGCTGGCGTAAATATCTGCGGGCGTCCCATTACGAGCTTGTGATGGAGCGGATGTCTCCGGTCGATTTTATCGTCCACGTGGGTGCGCATTGGGGCGAAGATGCAGTCCGCTATGAAGAGTTCGGAGCCAAGACCGTGCTTTGGGTCGAGGCCGATCCTGACACTTACGCAAAGCTCCAGATCGAGATGGCAAAGCGAAACAGCGAGACCCGACACCTGACGGAATGTGCTTTGGTGTCTGCCAGCGACGCTGGAAGCCTTGGGTTTCATCGGTTCAGCGGCGACGGGGCATCCTCTTCGGTGCATCAGGCGACACAAGGCTTTAAAGACCGCTTTGGCCATGTAGAGGCAACGGGCGAAGTTTTGACCATCCAAAGCCGGACTTTGCCGGACATCCTGGCGGGGCACGGCATTGACGTTTCCGAGTATAATCGCGCCATGCTGGTTCTGGATGTGCAAGGGCATGAGATGTCGGTATTGCAGGGTCTGGGCGATGCTTTGTGCGGCTATGATCTTTGCAAATGCGAAGTATCACGCGTGCCGATGTATGAGGGCGGGGCCGAGTTTTCGCAGATCGACGCGCATATGAAGTCTCACGGGTTTAAACTGGCCTCACATCGCTATGCCTTGGTCCCAAAGCATGGCGATGTGCTTTATGTGAAAGCCTAGACCAGTCTGCTATTCAACGGTGACCGATTTGGCGAGGTTCCGCGGCTGGTCGACGTCAGTGCCCTTTGCGATAGCGGTGTGATAGGCCAGCAGCTGGGCTGGAACCGCGTAGAGGATGGGGGCGAGCGCATCGGCCACTGGGGGCATTTCGATCTGCGCCCATGTGCCTTCGGAAGCTTCGTCCAGCCCCGAGCGGTCAGAGATCAGGATGACTTTGCCCTTGCGTGCCATCACCTCTTGCATGTTGCTGACGGTCTTGTCGAACAGGGCGTCCTTTGGGGCCATGACGACCACGGGAACGTTTTCGTCGATCAGCGCAATGGGGCCATGTTTAAGCTCACCCGATGCATAAGCTTCGGCGTGTATATAGCTGATTTCTTTAAGTTTTAACGCGCCTTCAAGAGCGAGAGGAAACATCGCGCCACGGCCCAGAAACAAGACGTCACGGGCCGAGGAAAGCTTGTAAGCGGCATCGCGGATCGCGGTGTTCTGTTCAAGTGCTGTGTTCAACAAGGACGGCATTGCCCGCAAGCCCGAGATGTAATCGGCCAGTTGATCCTTGTCGATCACACCACGGTCAAAGGCGGCTTTGAGCACCATCAAGAACAGGACGGTCAGCTGGCAGGTGAAAGCTTTGGTCGATGCGACACCGACCTCGACACCGGCGTGGATCGGCAGAACCAGATCGCTTTCGCGAGCAATCGACGATTCCGTGACGTTGACGACCGCGGCGATCTTATCGGTCTTGCCCTGACAATAGCGCAGGGCTGCCAATGTATCTGCCGTCTCACCGGATTGGCTGACAAACAGTGCCAGTGTGCGGGCGGAAACGGGTGGCTCACGGTAGCGGAATTCTGATGCGAAATCGACCTCGACGGGCAGGCGGGTGATCTGCTCGAACCAGTATTTGGCTGTTAGGCAGGCATAATAGGCCGTGCCGCAAGCGACCATGGTGATCCGGTCGAAGGCGGTGAAATCAAGGCCGGGGTCCGGCAGGGTGATCTCGCCCTTGGCATTCACGTAATGGCCTAGTGCCTCGCCGATGACGCCGGGCTGTTCGGCGATTTCCTTGGCCATGAAGTGTTTATGACCTGCCTTGTCGACGCGCGTCGTTTCAAGGCTGATTGTCTTGATGGCGCGGGTGACGGCATCCCCATTGGCGTTGAAGATTTCAACGGAACTGCGGGTCAGAATCGCGCGGTCGCCTTCCTCAAGATAGGTGATCCGGCTGGTCATGGGGGAGAGGGCGATGGCATCGCTGCCCAGGTACATCTCGTTGTCGCCATAGCCAACGGCAAGCGGCGCGCCTTTGCGGGCCCCGATCATCAGATCATCTTCACCGTCGAAAAGAAAAGCCAGCGCAAAAGCACCGTGCAGACGCGACAACGTCTTGGTCGCGGCATCAACCGGGCCAAGGCCCTGCGCCATATACTGCTGGGTCAGCAAGGCAACGGTTTCAGTGTCGGTCTCGGTGACGAACTCGGCACCATTTGCTGTGAGTTCAGCACGCAATTCACGAAAGTTTTCGATGATACCATTGTGCACAACGGCGACGGGGCCCGCCTGATGGGGGTGCGCATTCGTGACCGAAGGCGCACCGTGAGTCGCCCAACGGGTGTGACCGATGCCTGATTTTCCGGCCAGCGGCTCGTGAACCAGCAGATCGGACAGGTTGACCAATTTCCCAACAGCACGGCGGCGGGCCAGACGGCCTTCGTGGATGGTTGCAATTCCGGCGCTGTCATAACCGCGATATTCCAGACGTTTCAGCGCTTCGACAAGGATCGGCGCGACTTCATGCTGTCCAAGGACCCCGACAATACCGCACATAATTAGCTGCCTCTCTGCTGTTTAGCCTTCTTGGCCTTTAATATTTCGAACAATTTGCGCGCCATGCCAGGTTTTTCGACCTGTGGCGCCCGTGCCAGTGCCAACGCGTCGGCTTCGACGTCTGACGTGATGACAGAGCCAGACCCGGTCATCGCGCCATTGCCGATATGGACGGGTGCAACCAGCATAGTATTCGACCCGATAAAGACGTTTGACCCGATATGGGTGTGGTGCTTCATCACGCCGTCATAATTGCAGGTAATCGTGCCGGCCCCGATGTTGGTCTTGGCCCCGATTGTCGCGTCGCCGATATAGCTGAGATGGTTAATCTTGGCCCCTTCCGCGATCTGCGCGTTTTTCACTTCGACAAAATTGCCGATGCGCACGTCTTCTGAAAGTTCGGTACCGGGGCGCAACCGCGCGTACGGCCCGATGATGCCGCCGCGTGCGACATGGCAGCCTTCAAGATGACTGAATGCCCGGATTGTGGCGCCAGTCTCGATTGTTACGCCGGGGCCAAAAACCACGTTCGGCTCGATCACGGTGTCGCGGCCCACATACGTGTCGCGGGCAAAATAGACTGTCTCGGGGGCCATCAAGGTCACGCCGTTCTCAAGCATGGCTGCACGGGTGCGGGTTTGGAACGCCGCATCAGCAGCAGCCAGATCGGCCCGAGAATTCACACCAATCGTTTCAGCTTCGTCACATGAAACGGCAGTAGCTTTCAGACCGCGCGCACGGGCGATTCCGATGATGTCGGTCAGATAATATTCCCCGGACGCGTTATCGTTTCCGACTGCATCAATCAGGGTGAACAAAACGTCTGACTTGCAGGCAATAACACCACTGTTACAAAGGGTTATGTCGCGCTCTTGATCTGATGCATCTTTGAACTCTACGATGCGTTCAAGGCTGTCACCTTGCACCACCAAACGGCCATAGCGGCCTGGATCGGCGGCCTCGAACCCCAGTACGACCACATCAGAATCTGTCAGCGCTGCGCACATCGCCTCAAGTGTTTCGGGCTGCACAAAAGGGGTGTCGCCATAAAGCACGATGGCCGTGCCGTCAAAATCTGCCAACGCCTCACGGGCTTGGGCCACGGCATGGGCCGTTCCCAGCTGTTCTTCCTGAACGACAACCTGTGCCTCTTCGTCAAAGTCTTGCGCCGCGTCCCGGACAAGGTCGGCCCCGTGGCCTGCGACAACGACAATGCGCGATGGGCTTAACGTCGCACCGGACGCCATCGCGTGTTCCAGCAAAGGGGCCTGTGCAACTGTATGCAAAACCTTGGGTAAATCCGATTGCATCCGCGTGCCTTTGCCTGCGGCCAAAAGGATCAGTGCAACTTCCATGAAAAATCTCTTTAATAAACTGGTTTAGCCTCTCTTTACCTTGTTCGCGTTTCTGCGCAAGGCTAGTGGCCATCAAAGAAGATTTCGGCCTGCAACAACACTAAGCAAAGGAGCGCCGATGAAAACGGTTGTATTCGATCTGGACGGCACATTGGCAGACACAAGCGGTGATCTGATCGCGGCGGCCAATGCGTGTTTTCGGGACATGGGCGAAGGCAATTTGTTGGATGCAGCGCAAGACGCGGGCACAGCGCTCAAGGGTGGGCGGGCGATGTTGCGGCTGGGGATGGAACGGATTGGCAGGTCACATGATGATGCGCTGATCGACCAGTATTACCCCGTGCTGCTTCAGGCATACGCGCAGGATATCGATACGCATACTGTTTTGTACCCAGGTGCGATGGACGCAGTCGAGGCGTTGAAAATTGGTGGCTACCGGGTTGCGATCTGTACAAACAAACCCGAAGGTCTGGCGCACACTTTGCTCACGCGTCTGGGGGTGCGCGATCTGTTTGGCGCGATGTTGGGTGCCGACAGTCTGGACGTGCGCAAACCCGACCCCGAGCATCTGTTCGAGACAGCGCGCCGCGCGGGCGGAGACCCTGCGCAATGTTGTCTTGTCGGCGACACCAATACCGACCGCAAAACCGCTGCTGCGGCGGGGGTGCCGTGCATTCTGGTCACCTTTGGTCCGTCGGGCGAGGATATGGCCGCTTTGAGCCCGGAAGCCCTGCTGGAAGACTATGCGCATTTGCCTGTCTTGGTGCCAACGCTGATCGGGGCACCGTAGCGTGGTGGATATCTTTAAAGGCAGCTTTACCCAACAGGATCCGATCCCCGAAGACGCGATCGAAGCTGCCGTCGCCGTGATGCGCCACGGGCGCTTGCACCGCTACAACACAGCTGGGGACGAGATTGCCGAAACGGCGCTGCTGGAGCAGGAGTTTGCCGGTTCGGTCGGGGCAAAATACTGTCTTGCCGTGGCTTCGGGCGGCTATGCGATGGCCACTGCCTTGCGGGCCGTGGGCGTGAAAGCCGGCGACAAGGTTCTGTCAAACGCTTTTACCTTGGCACCGGTGCCCGGTGCGATTGCTGCTGTGGGGGCGCAGCCGATATTTGTGGATGTTACCGATGGCTTGGTGATTGATTTGGAGGATTTGAAGTCCAAACTGCATCACGCGCAGGTATTATTGTTGAGCCACATGCGCGGCCATATCTGCGACATGGACGCATTGATGGAGATGTGTGCCGCTGCGGGTGTCACCGTGATCGAGGATTGCGCGCATACCATGGGGGCCGCGTGGAACGGCGTGCCGTCAGGGCGCCACGGCACCGTCGGGTGTTATTCCTGTCAGACCTACAAACATATCAACGCTGGCGAGGGCGGCTTTCTGGTCACGGATGACCCGCAGATTGCGGCACGGGCGATCATGCTGTCAGGGTCTTACATGCTTTATGGCAAGCATCTTGCTGGACCGCCGCCAGAGGCTTTTACCGATATCCGCTATGACACGCCCAATATTTCGGGGCGCATGGATAATTTGCGCGCAGCGATTTTGCGTCCGCAACTGCGCAACCTTGCAGATCAGGTCGCGCGCTGGAACGCGCGTTACGCCGCGCTGGAAGACGGTTTGCGCAACACACCCGGCCTGAGTGTCATCGACCGCGCGCCCCAAGAAAGCATCGTCGGCTCTTCCATCCAGTTTCTGCTGAAGGGCTGGGGGGCACGCCGGGTACAAGAGGCATTGTCGCGCTGTCTGGCCCGGGGGGTTGAGCTGAAATGGTTCGGCGCACGTGAACCCGTGGGCTTTACCAGCCGCTATGACAGTTGGAGGTATGCCCCCTCAGCCCCGCTGCCAAATAGCGATGCGGTGCTGTCGGGACTGATTGATATGCGCGTGCCACTGACGTTTTCGCTGGACGATTGCCGCTTGATTGCGCGGATCATTCGCGAAGAAGTCGGCGCGGTTTATCAAAGTGCGCCATAAAAAAGGGGCGCATCAGGTGCGCCCCTTTTTGTTGAAACTCTGCCGATTAAAACCGGATAACACCGTGGTCGCCAATATCAGGCTTTTCCTTGGTGATATTGGCTTTTGCGATCTCGTAAAGAAATGACATGCTGCCGCCTGTTGCCCAGACCTCGGCCTCGGTCATGTCAAAACGGACAAGCTGGATATCATCATCCTTGCGGCCGTCTTCGAACCACGCTGACGCGACGGCGGACCACAATTCATCAAGCTTTGCAGGATCGGTTACTGCCTGCACCCGCCCATCGATCCGCGCATAAAGGCTCTCGTTGGTCGAGCTGATCAGGTATTCCGCTGCAGCCCCTGTTTGTGCTGATTGCGCCAGATCCGTGCCGGTGGCTGTGATAAACCACAGCGCGTTTGCATCGCGGTCTACGTAATGGCTCATCGGGACGGCGCGACCGCCGTCAGTGGCCAGCATGCCGGCGCGGGTATCTTCCAGACGGTCCCAGAATTCTTTTTTCAATGAATCGCTCATAACTGATAGTCCCCTTATTTTGGTTTCACAGCCCAACGATCCCGCGCCGCTTCGGGTTCCAGCCGGGCTTGGATTTGCTTGACGTGGTCTTTGAACGGTGTAAAGTAATGAACAACTGTTCAATAAACTCTGGGAGGGGTGAATGTTCAACGCCAGCATGAAATTCGATTTGGGCGAGGATGTTAACGATCTGCGCGATATGGTGCACCGTTGGGCGCAAGAGCGCGTCAAGCCGATGGCCGCTGATATCGACCTTAAAAACGAGTTCCCGCCAGAACTTTGGGAAGAAATGGGCAGCCTTGGCCTACTTGGCATGACGGTCGCGGAAGAATACGGCGGCACTGGCATGAACTACCTTGCCCACACCATCGCGGTCGAAGAAATCGCGCGGGCCTCGGCTTCGGTCTCCCTGTCTTATGGCGCGCATTCCAACCTGTGCACCAACCAGATCAGCCTCAATGGCACGGCGGAGCAGAAGGCGAAATTCCTGCCGGGGCTGTGTTCCGGCACCCATGTGGGCGCGCTGGCGATGTCCGAACCATCAGCAGGCAGCGACGTGGTGTCGATGAAACTCCGCGCGGAAAAGCGTAATGATCACTACCGTTTGTCCGGCAATAAATACTGGATCACCAATGGCCCGGACGCCGATACGCTGGTGGTCTATGCCAAGACCGATCCTGATGCGGGATCAAAAGGGATCACTGCATTCCTGATCGAAAAGTCCATGAAGGGTTTTTCCACTGGCCCGCATTTCGACAAGCTGGGGATGCGTGGATCAAACACCGCCGAGCTGATTTTTGACGATGTCGAAGTGCCGTTTGAAAATGTCTTGGGCGAAGAGGGGCGCGGCGTGCGTGTCCTAATGTCTGGCCTCGATTACGAACGTGTGGTGCTGGCGGGCATCGGGCTTGGCATCATGGCCGCCTGTCTCGACGAAATCATGCCCTACATGGCCGAGCGCAAGCAATTCGGCCAGCCCATTGGTAGCTTCCAGCTGATGCAGGGCAAGATGGCGGATATGTACACCGCGATGAATTCCGCCCGCGCTTATGTCTACGAGGTCGCTAAAGCCTGCGATCGCGGTGATGTCACCCGCGCGGATGCTGCGGCCTGCTGTCTTTATGCGAGCGAGGAAGCAATGAAACAGGCGCATCAGGCGGTCCAAGCGATGGGTGGGGCGGGCTATCTGTCGGACAACCCTGTGGGGCGTATTTTCCGCGACGCCAAGCTGATGGAGATCGGGGCAGGCACCTCTGAAATCCGCCGCATGCTGGTGGGCCGCGAGATGATGGGATCAATGGCGTGATCCGCTTTGCTTGCGCCTTGGCGCTGCTGTCAGGGCCTGCACTGGCGCAGGATTTGAACTACAGCGACGCCGCTACCCAGATGTGTCTTGAGGACGCAGAGGATTTCTCGGATCGCCTGACCTGCGCGGGGGCCTCGGCAGGGGAGTGTATGGAGGAAACTCCCGGTGGTGACAGCACGGCGGGCATGGTCGGCTGTCTGGACCGCGAATTGGCGTTCTGGGATGATCAGCTGAATTATTTCTACGGCGAGGCAATGACGGCGGCCAAACAGTTGGACGCCGACCGCCCGTCGGACATGCAAAACCAACTCGGATCGGCCGCAGCCTTGCGCGAGATGCAGCGCGCCTGGATCCCGTTCCGCGACAAGTCCTGTGCCTATGAGGCATCGCTTTGGGGTGGCGGCACAGGGCAGGGACCGGCTGCACTCAGTTGTTTACTGGACCAGACGGCGCGGCAAGCCCTCACCTTGTCGCCACCTGAAAACGGATGACGCCCCCGCTTCCAGGGCTGGATGCGCAGGGCGCTTGGGACATTCCTGCGCGGCTGAATATGGCGGCGCAATGTTTGGCGCAGGATGCGGGGCGGATCGCGATCATTGACCTCACAGGTGATGCGCGGCGCAATGTCAGCTATGGCGAATTGGCTGACATGGCAGACGCCTTGACGCGGGCGTTGCTGGCGCGGGTCCGGCGCGGTGACCGAGTTGGTGTGCTGCTGTCGCAATCGCCATGGTGTGCTGCGGCGCATCTGGCAATCTGGAAAATGGGCGCGATTTCAGTGCCTTTGTTCAAGCTCTTCAAGCAGGATGCATTGAAATCCCGCGTGCAGGACGCGGACATCACCCTTGTTCTGACCGATGCCGAAGGGCGCGACCTGTTGGGCGATCTGGCGGAAAGCTGGCTGGTGGATCAGGCAGGGGTCGCGGGCGATCCGGTCGGTTTTGCCGATACCGCGCCCGACGATCCGGCGGTGCTGATCTATACCTCGGGCACGACGGGCAGCCCCAAGGGCGCGCTGCATGGGCACCGCATTCTGACCGGGCATCTGCCGGGAGTTGCGCTTAGCCACGATCTGCTGGGCCAACCCGGTGATTGCCTGTGGACCCCTGCCGATTGGGCGTGGATCGGTGGACTGTTCGATGTGCTGATGCCGGGGCTGGCCTTGGGCGTGCCTGTGGTCGCGGCACGGATGGCCAAGTTCGACACCGCCGATTGCACCCGCATCATCGCCGCAGGCAACGTGCGCAACGTCTTCTTTCCGCCCACCGCCCTGCGGATGCTCAAAGCAGCAGGGGCCAGCATCTCGGGCCTGCGCTCTGTCGCGTCTGGCGGAGAGCCTTTGGGCGCGGAAATGCTGGCATGGGGGCGGAATGCGTTTGGCCTGACGATAAACGAATTCTATGGCCAGACCGAATGCAACATGATCGCGTCCAGCTGTGCAGCGACATTCCCCGCACAGCCCGGATGTATCGGCAAGGCGGTACCGGGGCACCAGCTTGCGGTGCTGGATGCGAGCGGAAACCCCACAGACGCCGAAGGCGACATTGCTGTGCGGCGGGGTTCAGCGGCGATGATGCTGGGGTATTGGCAACAAACAGACGCAACGGCAGAAAAGTTCATAGGGGAGTGGATGCTTACCGGCGACCGCGGCGTTTGGAACGGCGACTATCTGCGCTTTGTGGGCCGCGAGGATGACGTGATCACGTCCAGCGGCTACCGGATCGGGCCTGCCGAAATCGAGGATTGCCTGCTGACCCATCCTGGCGTGGCAACCTGCGGGGTCGTGGGCAAGGCAGACGCCCTTCGGACTGAGATCGTAAAAGCTTATGTGGTGCGCAAACCGGGCAGCACGGTTGACTCTGAAACCTTGCAAACGTGGTGCAAGAACCGGTTGGCCAGCTATTCCTATCCCCGCGAAGTGACATTTCTGGACGCCTTGCCAATGACAGTGACGGGCAAGGTGATCCGCAAAGACCTAAAGGCGCTGTCGCGCACAGAAGTGGAGACATCCTGATGCTCTTGACCACACAAATACCAAGGAGACACCCATGAAGCTGACCTCTCAGGCGTTGCCGACTTCTGAAAGCTTCAAGGCAAACGAGGCCGCGCATCTGGATGCGCTGCAGACCATCCGCGCCGCAGCCGAGGCCGCAGCGGCGGGCGGCGGTGAGAAATCCCGCGTGCGCCATGAAAGCCGGGGCAAGATGTTGCCGCGCGAACGGGTGGCCAACCTGCTGGACCCCGGATCGCCGTTCCTTGAGGTGGGCGCGCTGGCGGCCCATGGGCTGTATGGCGGGGCTGCCCCTTGTGCGGGCGTGATCGCGGGTGTGGGGCAGGTGCATGGCATCGACTGCATGATTGTGTGCAACGACGCGACGGTCAAAGGCGGCACTTACTTTCCGATGAGCGTCAAGAAACACCTGCGTGCCCAAGAGATCGCCGAGGAAAACCATCTGCCCTGCATCTATCTGGTCGATAGCGGCGGTGCGAACCTGCCCAATCAGGACGAAGTCTTTCCCGACCGCGATCATTTCGGCCGGATTTTCTATAACCAAGCGCGGATGAGCGGGAAAGGCATCCCCCAGATCGCCGTAGTGATGGGGTCTTGCACGGCGGGCGGGGCCTATGTGCCTGCGATGTCGGATGTGTCGATTATCGTCAAGGAACAGGGCACAATCTTTCTTGCCGGTCCGCCGCTGGTCAAGGCCGCGACAGGCGAGATCGTCACGGCAGAGGATCTGGGCGGCGGCGACGTGCACACCCGCCTTTCCGGTGTGGCCGATTATCTGGCCGAGGACGACGCGCATGCGCTCGCACTCGCGCGCCGTGCGGTGGCGGGGCTGAACCGCGCCAAACCTGCAAATGTGCAATGGCAACCCAGTGAAGAGCCTGCCTATGATCCGTCGGAATTGCTGGGCGTCGTGCCTGCCGATCTGCGCACGCCTTACGACATCCGCGAGGTGATTATGCGGCTGGTCGATGGCAGCCGCTTTGACGAATTCAAAGGCCGCTTTGGCGAGACGCTGGTTTGCGGCTTTGCCCATGTCAAAGGCTGCCCCGTGGGGATCATCGCCAACAACGGTGTGTTGTTTTCGGAGTCCGCCCAGAAGGGCGCGCATTTCGTCGAGCTGTGTTCGCAGCGCAAAATTCCGCTGGTGTTTTTGCAAAACATTACCGGGTTTATGGTGGGGCGCAAATACGAGAACGAAGGGATCGCGCGGCATGGGGCCAAGATGGTGACGGCCGTGGCCTCGACCAATGTGCCCAAGATCACCATGCTGGTGGGCGGGTCCTTTGGGGCGGGCAATTACGGCATGGCGGGGCGGGCCTATAGCCCGCGGTTTATGTGGACATGGCCCAATTCGCGCATATCCGTGATGGGCGGCGCGCAGGCGGCGGGGGTGTTGGCGACTGTGAAACGCGACGCGATTGAGCGCGCGGGCGAGAGTTGGTCGGCTGAGGATGAGGCGGCCTTCAAGCAGCCCACGATTGATATGTTCGAGGAACAGTCCCATCCCCTATACGCATCGGCGCGCTTGTGGGACGATGGCGTTATCGACCCCCGCCACAGCCGCGATGTGCTGTCGCTGTCGCTTAAGGCCAGCCTGAATGCCCCGATTGAGGACACACGCTTTGGCGTGTTCCGGATGTAAGGAGATCGCCATGACACAAACACTGCAAGAGATCGTTGACGCCAACCCAGATGCGGAGACTTTCCGCTTTGGTGACAGCTCGCGGTTATGCGCCGAAATCCTCGCGCTGGTACGCAGCGGCCACAAGACCGCTACTTGCGAAGCGGCGTCGGCTTACGGGGCAGGCGGGGATGCCTATCCAGAGGTTGGCCGGCGCGATATTGCGCTGAATTGGGACGGAACACCTGCACTGATGATCGAAACGGTTGAGGTTTCGACGCGTCGCTTCAACGAAATGGATGCAGAATTGGTCGCCGCCCAAGGCGAGTTTCGCGATCTCGAGCACTGGCGGGGCGCCTATGAAGCCTATTTTCGCCGCAATGGCGGGTTTGAGCCGGATATGAAGCTGATGTGCGAGCGCTTTAAAGTGATCGAGGATTACGCGTGATGGGGCATGATGCTTTGAACGCGCGGCATCCTTACCTTGGCTTGGGAGCAGATGGGGGCCAGCCCTCACACCCCCGGAGTTTATTTGGCAAAATGAAAATGGAATGGTCGATAGGAGTGGCGCATGTTTGACACGATCCTGATTGCGAACCGGGGCGAGATTGCCTGCCGGGTAATGCAAACCGCGCAAGCCATGGGGGTGCGTTGTGTTGCGGTGTATTCGGATGCGGACCGCGCGGCCAAACATGTGGCGATGGCGGATGCGGCGGTGCATATTGGCGGATCGGCCCCGGCCGAGAGCTATTTGCGCGGCGATGTGATCATTCAGGCGGCCTTGGATACGGGGTGCCAGGCGATCCATCCGGGCTACGGGTTCTTATCCGAGAACCCCGGTTTTGTGGAAGCCGTTGAGGCGGCGGGATTGGTCTTTATCGGGCCGTCGGCGTCCGCCATTCGGGCGATGGGTCTAAAGGATGCTGCCAAGGCTTTGATGATCAAGGCGGGTGTGCCTGTCGTGCCGGGCTATCACGGGGCGGATCAGGACGATGGTTTGCTGGCGGCGGAGGCGGGAAAGATCGGTTATCCCGTGTTGATCAAAGCCGTCGCAGGCGGCGGCGGGAAGGGCATGCGGTTGGTCGAGGATGCAGCAGGGTTTCAGGCAGCGCTGGAGAGTGCGCGGTCGGAGGCCAAGACGGCCTTTGGCAACGCGGACGTGTTGGTCGAGAAATTTGTGACCAAGCCACGCCATATCGAGGTTCAGGTGTTCGGGGACGGCACAAACGCGGTGCATTTGTTCGAGCGCGATTGTTCGTTGCAACGGCGCCATCAGAAGGTAATCGAGGAGGCTCCGGCCCCTGGCATGACGGCGCATATGCGCGAGGCCATGGGGCAAGCGGCGGTCACCGCCGCAGAGGCCATTGGCTATGCCGGCGCTGGGACGATTGAATTTATCGTCGATGGGTCGGGCGGGCTGCGGCCAGACGGGTTCTTTTTCATGGAGATGAACACGCGGTTGCAGGTCGAACATCCCGTGACCGAGGCGATTACCGGCGTTGATCTGGTAGAATGGCAGTTGCGGGTTGCGGCGGGCGAGGCCTTGCCCAAGCGGCAGGAGGAATTGCGCATCGAGGGCCATGCGTTCGAGGCCCGGCTATACGCCGAGGACGTGCCGAAGGGGTTTCTGCCTGCGACTGGCACGCTGAGCCATCTGGTCTTTGCGCCGGGCTGCCGCGCGGATAGTGGCGTGCGTGCGGGCGATACGATCAGCCCGTTTTACGACCCGATGATTGCCAAGATCATTTTGCATGGGCCGACGCGGGAAATCGCGCTGTCCAAACTTCGCTCTGCTTTGATGAACTGCCAAGTGGGCGGCACGGTCACCAACCTTGCGTTTCTGGGCGCGCTTGCCGGGCATGAAGGCTTTGGCGCGGGGGATGTTGATACAGGATTGATTGGTCGCGAGATCGACAGCCTGACCGTCTCACCCGATGTGCAGCCACGCCATGGCGCTTTGGCGGGGATGGCGGCTTTGGGGGTGTTGGAGCCTGCGCAGGAGGCCGGATTTACGCTTTGGCAGCCGTTGCGTCGTCAGATTGGCCTGACATGGGGCGGCGAGGATCACCTGTTGAAGGTGCAGGTTCTATCGCCCACCGAGCAGGTGTGGCAGGTCGGCGGCACGGAAGTGCGCGCCTTGCGCGTTGGCGGGCGATGGCAAGTGGATGGCCAGCTTGCTGTGGCTGTTGCGGTGCATGACGGACAGGTGACCGTGTTTGACGGATATGGGTTTGTGTTCGACGTGATTGATCCGCTGGCGCGGGCGGCTGGCGGGCATGGGGACGGGAATCTGATCGAGGCCCCAATGCCCGGACTGGTGCGCAGTGTTGATGCCAGTGTCGGGCAACAGGTCACTAAGGGTGATCGCCTTGCTGTGCTGGAGGCGATGAAGATGGAGCACAGCCTTTTGGCTGCACGAGATGGTATTGTGGCCGAGGTTCTGGTGCAGGCCGGGGATCAGGTCGAAGCGGGGGCAGCCCTTGTCCGGCTGGAAGCCGAAGCCGAGGCGGCGGCGGCATGATCCGGCTGCATCACGCCGAGCAGACCCGATCCATGCGCACGCTTTGGCTGCTGCACGAGTTGGAAGTGCCGTTCGAGGTGGTCTTGCATCCGTTCGACAAATCCTTGCGCGACCCTGCATATCTGGCGATTTCGCCCGCCGGGCGGGTTCCGTCGCTTGAGATCGAGGGTGACACCATGTTCGAGACGGGGGCCATCGGGGAATACCTGTGCGAGCGTTTCAGCCCAGAGGGACTGGGCCGGATGCCGGGCGCGCCGGACCGTATGGACTGGCTGGTGTGGATGCATTTCGCCGAGACCTTGTCGCAGCATTGCGCGGCCTTGACCCAGCAGCATGTCGCTTTGCGCGAAGATGCCATGCGCAGCCCGATTGTAATGAAGCTGGAAGCCGCTAGGGTGGTGAAATGCTATGATGCGATTGAGGCGCAGCTTGAGGGGCGCGACTATTTGTTGAGCAGCGGATTTACTGCGGCGGATATCGGGGTGGGGCAAGCGGTTTATATGGCGCAACATTTTGCCAAGCTTGATCGCCATCAAGGAATTGCGGCTTGGTATCAGCGCATTTCAGGCAGGGAGGGGTTTCAAAAATCGTTGCCACAAGGCGTTCCCTTGTTCGAGCAGTCGTTCTTTGAGCCGTGGCCGGTCGTCTAGGGAGAGCGGCTGGATTTGAGTTTATTTGGCAAAATGAAGGGGAGGGACGGTGATGGACAAAGGCTTTTGTGAGATTTTTGAGGTTGGTCCAAGGGACGGATTGCAGAATGAAGCGCGCGAAATTCCTGTGGCCGAAAAGATTGCTTTGGTTGATCTGTTAAGTCGGGCGGGCTTTTCGCGGGTTGAAGTGGCGAGCTTTGTCAGCCCAAAATGGGTGCCTCAGATGGCGGGGTCGGGCGCGGTGCTGGGAGGGATCAAGCGGGTCGAAGGTGTGCGCTATGCCGCTTTGACGCCAAACATGCGTGGCTACGAAGATGCGGTTGGCGCAAAGGCTGATGAGATCGCGATTTTCGCCTCGGCAAGCGAGGGTTTTAGTCAGAAGAATATTAACGCCAGCATCGAAGAGGCTTTCGAGCGCTTTGCGCCAATCCTTGAAGAAGCCCGTCATGTGGACATGCCTGTACGCGGCTATGTGTCGTGCGTCGTGAAATGCCCCTATGACGGGGTTATTGCGCCTGCAAAGGTGGCTGAGGTGGCGGATCGCCTATTCTCGATGGGGTGCTACGAAGTGTCCTTGGGGGACACCATCGGCGCAGGCACGCCTGATACGATTGCCAAGATGCTTTTGGCGGTGCGTAATGTCGTGCCGGTTGGCCGCTTGGCCGGTCATTATCATGACACTGCCGGACGAGCGATGGCGAACATCGACGCGTCCTTGTCGATGGGCGTACGGGTTTTTGATGCAGCAGTTGGCGGCTTGGGCGGATGCCCTTTTGCACCCGGCGCGGCTGGCAATGTTGCAACCGAGGCCGTGAATGCGCATCTGACGGCACTTGGGTACGCGACAGGGCTGGACCAGACCTTGATTGAAGAGGCCGCTGCCATGGCGCGCCAGATGAGAGCCGGTTGATGTTTGAGACACTTACCCTCGAGACGGATGCGCGCGGGGTCGCGACGCTGACGCTTGCGCGCGAAGAAAAGCACAACGCCATGTCCGCGCAGATGATAGCCGAATTGACAGATGCGGCGGCACACCTGGCCGCCGATGACGACGTGCGTGTCGTCGTTCTGACGGGCGCTGGCAAAAGCTTTTGCGCGGGCGGTGATCTGGGCTGGATGCAGGCGCAGCGCGACATGGATGCGGCCACCCGGTCGGTGGAAGCAGGCAAGCTTGCGGCGATGCTGGGCGCGCTCAATACGCTGCCCAAGCCGCTGATTGGCCGCGTGCAGGGCAATGCCTTTGGCGGCGGTGTTGGCATGGCGGCGGTCTGTGACGTGGCCATAGGTGTCGACACCCTCAAGATGGGGTTCACCGAAACGCGGCTGGGGATCATACCTGCAACCATCGGGCCCTATGTGCTGGCGCGCATGGGCGAGGGGCGCGCGCGCCGCGTGTTCATGTCTGCGCGGCTGTTTGGCGCGGGCGAGGCCGTGGATCTGGGGCTATTGGCTAAGGCTGTCCCGATGGCGGACTTGGATAGCGCGATAGAGGCCGAAATTCAGCCCTATCTGTCGTGTGCGCCGGGTGCGGTGGCGGCGGCAAAGCAGCTTGCCCGCGATTTGGGCCCTCGGATCGACGCCGATGTGGTAGCCCATACGATCAAAGCTTTGGCAGAACGGTGGGAGACGGAAGAAGCCGCCGAAGGAATCGGTGCGTTCTTTGACAAGCGCAAGGCATCATGGATGGTGGAAAACTAGGCGTTTTTTGCGCGGTCCTGACCCGAACCTTGGCTTTCATCTGCACGGCTTCTGGCGTTCTTGCGTTTATCCCATAGGGGTGCTTGCGTTAAAACTTAAGCATCCGCTGCACAGGCGTGCTGATGGTGGTGATGCGTCAAAACGGAACGCTTCAAATGTAGCGGGTTCGGTTGACCCTGACGAGGCAGCGGAGTAAACCGACAAAAGTCAGGTTCGCCGCTTGACAGGTAAGGCGCAACGCCGCGCCCCACACGCAAAGGAGCTTCCCCTTGGACGAGATGATGCGGGAATACCTGCCGATCCTTATTTTTCTGGCTGTGGCCATTGGGCTTGGTCTTGTTTTGATCTTGGCTGCTGTGGTGATCGCGGTGCGCAATCCTGACCCCGAAAAGGTGTCGGCGTATGAATGCGGCTTTAACGCCTTTGATGATGCGCGGATGAAATTCGATGTGCGGTTTTATCTGGTCTCAATTCTTTTCATTATTTTTGACCTCGAGATCGCGTTTCTCTTTCCTTGGGCCGTCGCCTTTCAGGACGTAAGCATGGCGGGCTTCTGGTCGATGATGATTTTCTTGGCCGTGCTGACAGCCGGTTTTGCGTATGAGTGGAAAAAAGGAGCTTTGGAATGGCAGTAGCAGCCGCCGGGGCCAACACGGCCGGGATGGACCGCGATGTGGCCACCCAGAACCTGAACAAGGAATTGCAGGACAAAGGGTTCTTGCTGACCTCGACCGAAGATCTGATCAACTGGGCCCGCACGGGGTCGCTGCACTGGATGACCTTTGGTCTGGCCTGTTGTGCGGTCGAGATGATGCATACGTCGATGCCACGCTATGACCTTGAACGGTTTGGCACCGCACCGCGCGCGTCTCCGCGCCAGTCCGATCTGATGATCGTGGCAGGCACGCTGACCAACAAAATGGCACCGGCCCTGCGCAAGGTGTACGACCAGATGCCAGAGCCACGTTATGTGATCTCGATGGGGTCCTGCGCCAACGGCGGCGGGTACTACCATTACAGCTATTCTGTTGTGCGCGGTTGTGACCGGATCGTACCGGTTGATATCTACGTGCCCGGCTGCCCGCCGACCGCCGAAGCGCTGCTTTACGGTATCATGCAGTTGCAGCGTAAAATGCGCCGTACCGGCACAATTGTTCGCTAAGGGGCTGATATGTCAGAACAACTGAACGAACTGGGTGCCTATATCGAAGCAAAACGGCCCGATTGCATCTTGGGATGGGAGATTTCCCATGGCGAGCTGAACATGGACGTGACCCAAGCGAACCTGCCGGGATTGGTAGACTTCATCAAGGGCGACGTGACGTGTCGTTTCTCGTCGCTTGTCGATATCACCGCGGTCGATTACCCCGGTCGCGCAAAGCGGTTTGATGTCGTGTATCACTTCTTGTCGATGTATCAGAACCACCGCATCCGCTTGCGGGTCGCGGCACGCGAAGAAGATATGGTGCCGTCAATCGTCGCAATCCACCCGTCGGCCAACTGGTTCGAGAGGGAGGTGTTTGACATGTTCGGCATCCTGTTCTCGGGTCACCCCGATTTGCGCCGGCTGCTGACGGATTACGGTTTTCGCGGCCACCCGCTGCGCAAGGATTTCCCGACCACTGGCTATACCGAAGTCCGCTATGACGAAGTTGAAAAGCGCGTCGTTTATGAACCCGTTTCCTTGGTTCAGGAATACCGACAGTTTGATTTCATGTCACCGTGGGAGGGTGCCGAATACATTCTTCCCGGCGACGAAAAGACGGAGGCCAAGTAATGGGTGGCATCTGGTGGTTTATTCTTTCAGCGCTGACAATCATCCCGATGGTCCGGCTGCTGCCGTTTTTCGGTATCAATAAATATTGGTCTGTAGCTTGCGTTGTTCCCTTTGGCGTCATTGCCTTGCTGTGGTGGATGGGCGTCAAACTGGCAGAGTTGGAGCGTAAATGATGGACGGTACCAAAGGTTTCGAAGACGCCCTGACCGGCGAACAGAAAATCCGCAATTTCAACATCAACTTTGGCCCGCAGCACCCTGCGGCGCACGGTGTTCTGCGTCTGGTGCTAGAACTGGACGGCGAAATTGTTGAACGTTGCGATCCGCACATCGGCCTGCTGCACCGTGGCACCGAAAAGCTGATGGAATCGCGGACGTACCTGCAAAACCTGCCGTATTTTGACCGGCTGGATTACGTGGCCCCGATGAACCAGGAACATGCCTGGTGTCTGGCCATCGAAAAGTTGACCGGCGTTGAAGTACCCCGCCGCGCGTCGCTGATCCGCGTGCTGTATTGCGAGATTGGCCGCATCCTGTCGCATCTTTTGAATGTGACCACGCAGGCGATGGACGTGGGCGCGCTGACCCCGCCCCTGTGGGGGTTTGAGGAACGCGAAGATCTGATGATCTTTTATGAGCGTGCTTGCGGTGCGCGTTTGCACGCGGCCTATTTCCGTCCCGGCGGCGTGCATCAGGATCTGCCGCCTGCGCTGCTTGACGACATCGAGACGTGGTCGCACAAGTTTCTGTCCGGTTTCATGGTCGATATCGACAACCTGCTGACGGAAAATCGCATTTTTAAACAGCGCAATGCCGATATCGGCGTCGTGACAGAGCAAGACATTCAGGACTGGGGTTTTTCCGGGGTCATGGTGCGTGGCTCGGGCCTTGCATGGGATTTGCGCCGCGCGCAGCCCTATGAATGCTATGACGAGTTCGACTTCCAGATCCCGACCGGCGTGAACGGCGACTGCTACGACCGTTATCTCGTTCGGATGGAAGAGATGCGCCAGTCGACCTACATCATCCAACAGGCTATCGCGAAACTGCGCGAACCCGAAGGGCAGGGCGATATTCTGGCCCGTGGCAAGATCACACCGCCAAGCCGTAGCGCCATGAAAACCGACATGGAAAGCCTGATCCACCACTTCAAGCTTTATACCGAAGGGTTCCACGTGCCCGCTGGCGAAGTCTATTGCGCCGTGGAGGCCCCCAAGGGTGAATTTGGCGTGTATCTTGTCGCAGATGGCAGCAACAAGCCCTACCGCGCCAAGATCCGCGCGCCGGGGTACTTGCACCTGCAAGCGATGGATTACATGGCCAAAGGTCACCAGTTGGCTGATGTAGCCGCGATCATCGGCACAATGGATATCGTCTTTGGCGAGGTGGATCGTTGATCCGACCTGCTGCCTTCATTTTGCCAATCAAACTCCCGCCGGAGGCGCCTGCCGTCTCTGCCCGAACGAAAGCCTGATCTGATGCTGCGCCGTCTACACCCCGACCAACCGACAAGCTTCGCGTTTACCCCAGCCAATCAGGTTTGGGCCGAAGCGCAGATCACCAAATACCCCGAGGGCCGTCAGGCGTCCGCGATCATTCCGCTGCTTTGGCGTGCGCAGGAACAAGAGGGCTGGCTTAGCCGTCCGGCGATTGAACACGTGTCAGAGATGCTTGGCTTGGCTTATATTCGCGGGCTAGAGGTTGCGACGTTCTATTTCATGTTCCAGCTTCAGCCGGTGGGCAGTGTGGCGCATATCCAGGTCTGTGGAACTACGTCCTGCATGATTTGTGGCGCAGAAGACCTGATAGCTGTGTGTAAAGACAAGATTGCAGCCAAAGCGCACCAGATCAGCGAAGACGGCAAGTTTTCATGGGAGGAAGTCGAATGTCTTGGCGCATGTTCGAACGCGCCGATGGCCCAGATCGGCAAGGACTATTTCGAGGATTTGACGACCGAAAACTTCGCGGCGATGATTGATGATATGTCAGCAGGAAATGTGCCTGTGCCGGGCCCCCAAAACGGGCGCTATGCGTCGGAACCGTTATCGGGTCTGACCAGCCTCAAGGATCATGACAGCGGCAAGACACAGTACAACGCAAGTGCACAGCTTGCCGTCGATATCGGCGACAGCATAAAGCGGATTGACGGAACAGAGGTGCCGTTCACGGCACCTTGGCAGGGCAAGGCCAATGGCAAAAAGCCATCCAAAGCAGCCGCACGCGATGACCATATGCCGCCCGCCGGGCCAGATGGTGCGCAAGGCGGCCGCACGCCGTCTGAGCAGGCTGCACCGCGCGCCGTCGGTGACAGTTCGGACCAAAAATCGGAAGCCCCTGGCGAAGCAAATGGCGTAGAGGCGGTTGCCAAGCCAGTCCAAGGCAGCGTTGCGCCTGCGCCAAAAACACCCACATCCAAAACCGATGTAGCAGCCTCGGCCCAGAAAAACGCGGAAGCGACAGGCACGAAACCGGCAACGCTCGACGCGCCTCGGGGTGGTACTGCGGATGATCTGAAAATGATCAAGGGCATTGGTCCCAAGCTTGAAAAGCTGGTTAATTCCTTGGGTTTCTTCCACTTTGACCAGGTCGCCAACTGGACAGCGGATGAGCTGGCATGGGTTGATCAGAACCTTGCGGGCTTTAAGGGACGTGCGACCCGTGACACTTGGGTCGCGCAGGCGAAAAAGCTTGCAGCTGGTGAAGAAACAGAATTCTCGTCCCGCGCCAAAAAAGATGATATCTATAAGCCATAAAAGAACATCAACATGGCTTAAAAAGGGACAGACATGACTGACATTACACAAAAAGAACGGTGCACGCGCGGCTGCATCTGGTTGGGCGCCGGGGTCGGCTTTGCAGCAATCCTGATGTTTTGGCTGATCGCGGGATGGGGGATCATCCTGTCGGTTGCAGCGGGTGCCATTCTGGGTGGTATTGCTGCTTTTGTGTTCACGTTGATTTTTTGCAGCAAAGATGCTGATGCCATGGCACCGCGCACTGTCGGAGCTGCCGAAGCGGGTTCGGCGGCAGGTCAGGCATCTGCTGCTTCCAAGCCAGCAGCGGGGAGCAGCAGCGCCGCAGCTCAGCCGGCTGCGACGGGGCAGGATACCTCTGCACCCAATGCTAAGGTCGCATCTAAAGCCGGTGATGCATCCATCAGTGCACCTTCCGCCCCACATGATGCGTCATCTTCCGCTGTTGCCGAGGCTGCGCCTGCGGGATCCGCTGACGCGGTAGCATCGACATCCGACAGCACAACAGCCAGCGTACCAGCGTCTGCGGTGACGGAAGTGTCAGCGTTTTCTGGCATGAAGCCGTCAAAAGAATTGAAGGGCCAGAAAGAATTGGCCGAACGTAAGGGCGATTATAAATACGTGGCCCCCGCATCTGAAAAAGCGGCACCCAAGAAAGCCGCCGCCAAAACAGCAGCGCCCGAGAAAGCCGCGCCCAAGAAGGCTGCTAACCCAGAAACGACTGCCCCAGCAGCTTTTGCGGATATCCCCGCTGAGGGCGGCGGTGCGGTTGCCGAAGCGAAGCCCGAAACATTGACAGCTGCGCGCGCAGGCGGCCCGGATGACCTCAAGCAGATCAGCGGCGTCGGTCCGAAGTTGGAGCAGACCCTGAACGAGCTTGGATTTTACCACTTTGATCAAGTGGCCAAGTGGGGCCCGTCAGAAATCGCATGGGTGGATTCGCGGCTTCGTTTCAAAGGTCGTATCCAGCGCGATAACTGGATGGCTCAGGCCAAGATACTCGCGGAAGGCGGCGAGACAGAGTTTTCTGCCCGCAAGAAATAGACGAACAAAAACAAGCATGGTGCCTGATTAAATGACCGAAGAAGAGAACATCGCACTTGCCCGGAAGGGCCGGACCGTTGCCTTGGTCATCGCGGGGACCATGCTGCTTTGGATCATATTGCAGTGGATTGCGCCACAATTTGGCCTACCTGGCCGCTATGCGCTGCTGTTTGATTTTGCGGCCTTGGGGGCATTGATCTGGGCAATGGTAAACATCTACCAGATGCGCAAAGCCCGTGCTGCCAGCCGCGACGATTAAACCGGACGCGGTGCGCCGCGACGAAAAAAGAGTAAGCGCAGCGATGCTGCGAGACATAAAGGGAAGCGACATGCTCCAGGATCAAGACCGCATCTTTACCAATATCTACGGTATGCACGACCGGACGCTGAAGGGCGCGCAGGCGCGTGGCCATTGGGATGGCACGGCGGGCATCTTGAAGAATGGGCGCGACTGGATCATCGAACAGATGAAGGCGTCTGGCCTGCGCGGTCGGGGTGGGGCGGGTTTTCCTACCGGTCTGAAGTGGTCCTTTATGCCCAAGGAAAGCGACGGCCGTCCCAGCTATCTGGTGGTGAATGCTGACGAATCAGAACCGGGCACCTGCAAAGACCGCGAAATCATGCGCCACGATCCGCATACCCTGATCGAGGGCTGCCTGATCGCCAGCTTCGCCATGCAAGCCAACGCCTGCTACATCTATATTCGCGGCGAATATATCCGCGACAAAGAAGCGCTTCAGGCCGCTATTGACGAGGCTTACGATGCCGGTCTGGTGGGCAAGAACGCGTGCAAATCCGGTTATGATTTTGACATCTACCTGCACCACGGTGCCGGGGCCTATATCTGCGGCGAAGAAACCGCGCTGCTCGAAAGCCTTGAGGGCAAAAAGGGCATGCCGCGCATGAAGCCGCCATTCCCTGCGGGCGCGGGCCTGTATGGCTGCCCGACCACGGTGAACAACGTGGAATCGATTGCGGTTGTGCCGACGATCCTGCGCCGCGGCCCTGAGTGGTTCTCAGGCTTTGGTCGCCCCAACAACGCGGGCACCAAGCTGTTTGCGATCTCGGGTCACGTCAACAACCCTTGCGTCGTCGAAGAAGCGATGAGCATCGGTTTCGAAGAGCTGATCGAGAAACATTGCGGCGGGATCCGTGGCGGTTGGGACAACCTCAAGGCTGTGATCCCAGGAGGGTCCTCGGTGCCGATGATCCCCGGCGCGCAGATGCGCGATGCGATCATGGATTTCGATTACCTGCGCGAACAACGCTCCGGTCTTGGGACGGCGGCGGTGATCGTGATGGATAATTCGACCGATGTGATCAAGGCGATCTGGCGTCTGTCCAAATTCTACAAGCACGAATCTTGTGGTCAGTGCACACCCTGCCGCGAGGGCACGGGATGGATGATGCGGGTCATGGACCGTCTGGTCACAGGCGACGCAGAGCCAGAAGAGATCGACATGCTGCTGGATGTGACCAAACAGGTTGAAGGCCACACCATCTGTGCGCTTGGCGATGCAGCCGCTTGGCCGATCCAAGGTCTGATCCGCCACTTCCGCGATGAGATTGAGGACCGGATCAAACACAAACGCACGGGCCGCGTCAGCGCCGTGGCGGCGGAGTAAAACAATGGAAAATTTCACAGCCTACAGCCATGCGATTACGTCTTTGGCCCTTTGGGCTGTTATGATCAGCGTGTTGGGAATGATCTCGACGAGAGGGCGCAGTGCCGAAGGGCGCTGTGACTGCGGCAAACCAAAGCGGAATTATGACGATCCGGTCTATCGAAGCGAACGTGCCTTTATGAACGCTGTTGAAACCTCGGGTCCTTTTATCGCAGCGACTGTCGCGGCAATCCTGATCGGTGCTTCGCCGCTTTGGGTAAATATTTTCGCGTCGGTATTTATTGTGGCGCGGGTCGGCATGGCTTTTGTTCACCTGCGCACCACAAACCAACCGGCGCGGTCTTTGTTTTTTGTGGTGGGTCTGGTGTGCATTCTGGCGTTGGTGGTAATGACGATCGGCGCTGCGTTCTGAACTTGCGCAGCGTTGGGGTGGCATGACTCCACGGCGTGACAGGAGACGGGGATGAAAGAAATGCATCTGGCGGAACTGAATGTGGGCCGTCTTTTGACACCTACGGATGATCCGCGTGTCGCCGAATTTATGGAAAACCTTGACCGGATCAACACCATGGGCAAGCGGATGCCGGGTTTTGTATGGATGATGAAAGGGTCAGGCGAACCTGGCACGGGAAATACAGACGCCAAGATCGGCGGTGATCCGCAATATGTGTCGAACCTGACAGTTTGGGAAGACGTTGAAACCCTTGAACAATTCGTTTGGGGCACCGTTCACAAGCAGTTTTATGCCCGTCGCACCGAATGGTTCGAGGTGATGGGTGATATGCATTTCGTCATGTGGTGGGTGCCAAAAGGCCATCAGCCAACCTTGGAAGAAGCGCTGGCGCGACTGGACCATTTGCGCGAAAACGGCGACAGTGATCATGCGTTTGGCTGGGCGCATCTGAAACAGGCAACGCGCTGGCGCAGCGACGGATGCCAAGCCACAGCGGCGGAGTAAGAAGATGAAGTTTGTTGTATCTCTATGTACTGTTGTAGCCTTGCTGGGGGCATGTACCCCGAAAGAGGACAGGATCGCCTTTGATGGTAAATATTTCAGGACCAAAGTCAGCAAAGTAGACGGACAACGCGATGTGTTCACCTTGTTGGTCAGGAATGCCTCGCAGTCGATCGAGGGTGCGCGCGAAGCGGCGCGGTACGAGGGGACCGTGTATTGCGTGAACCTTTATGGCAGTTCTGACATCACATGGGTTGTTGGGCCAGATACACCTGCCGAGAATTTGCGCCTGAATGGCGATAGTTTGACCTTTTCGGGGTCTTGCCCTTCCTGACGGATTGCGCGACATACGGCCTGCAATTGGCTGATTTCGGGATGTTATTGCATAACAACGGTATCAGTTCCCATATGCGGACGGGGCATTCTGCCCCCTGCATGAGGAGAGTAAGATGCGTAACGTATTGATTGCCGCAGTAAGTGTGGCGTTGCTGGCCGGGCCTGTTGCTGCAAAGCCGCCCCTGCGCGACGTGGCAGCCGTGGATGATGCGCTGTTGGACCTTGGACTGGCCGACCGGATTCGCAAGGAATGCCCGGATATATCGGCAAAAATGTTCCGCGCCATAGGGTATCTGAACAATATCCAGCAAACCGCCAAGTCTTTGGGCTATTCCGATGCCGAGATTGACGCTTACCGCAAGAGCGATGCTGAAAAAGCGCGCATGAAGGCCCGTGGGGCTGCATATTTAAAGGCAAATGGGGTCGATACTTCTGATCCACAAAGCTATTGTACGCTTGGCCGTGCAGAAATCCAAAAATCGAGCCGGATCGGTTCGTTACTGAGA
>JAGXGZ010000044.1 GCA_024636495.1 Roseobacter sp.
ACCAAGCGTTGAGACATTTACGCGATGTCCCGCGTGATTGTCCCTCAGATGGTTGACGACCTCGCTTATGTCGCGAATGGCCTGTCTGGTGAAACTGCATTGTAGCATTGAAACCACCGGCGAGCGGCAGGAATGGGCCGTTCGTGTCGGTCACTTGAGGCAGAGACTACTCTGACATCGCGTTGCGCTCCGTTCCCGCGCCATCTGACATAGAGAGGTTTGGTCTCATTCAGATACGCCTGACAAAGTCCCAATGGAGCTTGATTGTGGTTGCTGTGGATCCGGCTGTACAAAAGACTGCCATTGAAACAGGGTATTGGCTTGCAGTCGATGAAACGTGGCATAACTGGGTCATGAAACGAAAAATAAGAGCAATTAATGATCGATGTCGCGCATCTTCCTCTCAGGACAAACCCCGTACCGCGGGAAACCGCATTCTCCTACATGTCCAGGCTAGCGGCAGCAAATAAAGTGGACTTTCGGGACTTCGGCGTTGAACTGGGTATTCCCTTCCAGCGCATTCTGGACGGTGAACAGGATACGATCAGGTTACTAGCCGTGTTGGGCGGCGCTCATCACGAGTGCCTGCAACACTGGTCAGGAACAAAACTTGAAGGTCGTCGCCATGAACTTTGCGGCGAAATTTATCCCGCAAAAACCATCCGCAGCCCTGAAATCCGGGGATGTCCCATCTGCCTGAAACAGGATGCCAGCGCATCGGAACGTTCACCGGAGAATTCGATGGCAGTCCGCGGACACTGGCTGGTTCCGCATGTGACCATCTGCCTTGCGCATGCGCATCCTCTGGTCCCTCTCTGGCGAGAGACCCGGCCCTTCGCGCGGTATAACACCGTGGCGCAATTCCAGCCTATCGCGCCAGCCATTATTGCCGGTGAATTTGACCGCGATATCCGTGAACTGACGGACTTCGACGAATGGCTGGAAGACAGGCTTGTTGATGGGCCAGAAAACGGCTGGTTAGATCTGCATCCTCTGCACGCAGCCTCCACCTTCTGTTTTTTATTGGGAAGTGCCCGCATGCGTCATGAGACCACAGCGCCATCGGACGTCCACCCGGAGGATCGCTGGGCGCTACTACAAATGGGGTATGAGGTCGCCCAGCATGGTCCAAAGTCCATCACGACTGCCCTGCAGCGCCTACAGGACCTGCCCGGAGACCCCCATCAGGGACCCAAGGCAATCTATCCAGTTCTTTACGATCGGTTGTCCCGGGATTACGTTGATGTGCCTGCATATGCTCCCTTTCGCGCCATCTTGAGGGATCACCTACTTGAAACTTGGCCTCTTAACGCCGGAGATGATCTGCTCGGGGAACCGGTAGAGAGACGACGTTTACATTCGGTGCGTTCGGCCTCCCGGGAAACGGGGATCGACCCACGCCGTATGCGGAAGATGCTCGAGGGTGCTGGAATGCTAAATGACGACCGTCCCGACGCTTGGGCTGTGTTCGACGCGGATGCTGCCGCGTCCCTGCTTGATTCACTGACAACCCTGCTGCCGGCAAAATCCTTTGCTGAAGGCCTTTGCATGTCACGATCCCAGTTCGACCGGCTGGCAGAAGACGGTGTCCTTGCGCCGAAGTTGACGGACGCCACCACAAAAAACATTTGGGATCCCCGTGAAGGGCAGGCCTTCATCGACAGCCTTCTTGCCGGAGCTGAACCCCTTCGACAGGCCCAGCACGGATGGGAACACATCTCGAAATCTGCAGCGCGATTGAAGATCCGACCCGGCGATATCGTAAAGGCAATCCATAAAGGCCGCATCCGACGGGTCGGTAATCACTCCGACTTCGATGGGTACAAGGCTATCTACGTCTATCACGACGAAGTTTCGGCGGCTCTCTCGGATGATGGCCCAGCCGCCATGTCTTTGGAGATTTTTGCAAAGACCGTAGGTATCGGGCAGCCAGTATTTCTTAACCGACTTGTATCGAATGGGCACACGACGGCGACCTCAATTCGGAACCCCCGAACCCGCGCCATGCAACGGTATTTCACCGAGGCGGACTCGGTTCAGTTCCACGAGAAGTTTTACACATTCCGGACCATGTCCAGAGCGCATGGAAGATCCTGGCAGCAGATGTCCGCCTTACTTGCGGCCGCTGGTGTTGACCCGTTCAGCCCTGACGGCATTGACTATGGAAAGCTGTTTCTCCGGACAGAGGTGGACGCAGCAGTCGATTACGACCGCGGATGAACTCCAAGAGGTGGGCGAGGCTGAATGCTCCGCCTTCTTTGTTTTCAGTTTTGTAGCGAACCATTCTCGGTTCGGCAGTACAGCTGAATTGCGAAGCGTGATGCCGAGCAGGACCGTTATTCGAGGATCATGCGCCCGCTTCTGGTTTCACTGCCTGCAGTACTACATCAACGATGAGGATGCCGCATACTTCCACGAACGGTATTTCACGCCGCGCACGATGTTCCTGCACTGTCGCACGAGCTAACAAAAGCTGTCCGCCAAAATGAGAGCCCGATCGGTCAACCCGTTCTCACCCGATGGGGAAGAGTATGGGCGTGTCTACCTGCACTCAGATATACCGACGGACCTTTAATCTCTCTTTGCTGCATCTGAAAAAAGGAAAGGAGCGAAAGTGGGTCTTTTTTCCCATTTTTTCAATGACTTGTAAGTGAGGCAACGTAGTAACCCAAGCACCTCCAAGGTTTTGCGCACGCTTTTAAGTTTTCTCTGCGCACGCTTCTCCTTGGACTGCCTCAGCGTGATGGCGCTGCCCTTTTTCGTTATTTGGTCAATGCATTAAGCTGAGCATTGGAAATCGGATGCTGTGATTCCCGGAACTCGGATGGGGTAACCGACAGGGGGCACACCACACCTACCCACATTTACTATGGCCGCAGCTTCCGCAGGTCATGCAGCCTTCTACCATCCGCAGATCATGCTGACCGCAGCTGCTGCATGCTTTGCCACGGGGGGCGTCCAGGCCTACTACCTTGGCTTTGGGGTCTGACTTTAGACCAAGACCCTCTCCTGCGATAAAGCCTGTCGCTATCATGTGCTGTTCGATCACGCCGCCGATGGCGGCCAGCATTGACGGGATGTACTTGCCGCCCATCCAAGCACCGCCTCGCGGATCAAAGACCGCTTTCAGTTCTTCGACCACGAATGACACGTCGCCGCCGCGCCGGAATACAGCCGATATCATGCGCGTCAACGCGACGGTCCAGGCGAAATGTTCCATGTTTTTAGAGTTGATGAACACTTCGAACGGGCGGCGGTGGCCGCCGATGACCACGTCGTTGATCGTAATATAAAGCGCATGTTCGCTGTCTGGCCATTTGATTTTATAGGTGGAGCCTTCGAGTTCTTCCGGGCGGTCCAGCGGTTCGGACATATAGACCACCTCTCCGCCCTCTGCTGGGACGGTTTGCGCCGCGGTTTCGCCCGGCGCTTTATCCGTGGTCTCTGAGACCGACAAGACAGACCCGGTCACATCGTTGGGGCGGTAGGTGGTGCAGCCTTTGCAGCCCTGATCCCATGCGGCCATATACACGTCTTTGAACGCATCAAAACTAATATCTTCGGGGCAGTTGATTGTCTTTGAGATGCTGCTGTCGACCCATTTCTGTGCTGCAGCCTGCATTTTGACGTGGTCCAATGGGGGCAAGGTCTGGGCGTTCACGAAATAGTCGGGCAACGGCGCATCGCCCTTCAGATCGCGCCACATCTGGACAGCATAATCCACAACCTCTTCTTCGGTGCGGCTGCCGTCTTTTTGCAGAACTTTGCGGGTGTAGGCATAGGCGAACACCGGCTCGATCCCGGAACTGACGTTGCCTGCATAAAGGCTGATCGTACCGGTAGGCGCGATCGATGTCAGCAGGGCGTTACGAATACCGCTTTCATTGATCGCAGTGCGCACGTCTTCGTCCATCATCTGCATCGTACCAGACGCCAGATAGGCATCGGCATCGAACAGTGGGAACGCGCCCTTTTCCTTGGCCAGATCGACCGAGGCGAGATAGGCGGCGCGCGCAATCGCCTTGAGCCAGCTTTCCGTCTGGGCCGCAGCTTCGTCCGAGCCGTACCGCAGACCCACCATCAGGAGTGCATCGGCAAGGCCCGTCACACCCAGACCGATCCGGCGCTTTGCCTTGGCCTCGGCCTGTTGTGCCTCTAGCGGAAATTTTGACACATCAACGACGTTGTCCATCATGCGCACGGCAGTCGCGACCAGTTTGTCCAACGCATCAACATCCAGATGGGCCGCATCACCAAACGGATCCGCCACCATCCGCGCCATGTTGATCGAGCCCAGCAGGCACGCACCGTATGGGGGCAAGGGTTGCTCGCCGCACGGGTTAGTCGCCGCGATGGTCTCGCAATAGCTTAGGTTGTTGGTCGCATTGATCCGGTCGATAAAAATCACACCGGGTTCGGCAAATTCATAGGTCGCTTTCATGATCCGATTCCACAGATCGCGCGCTTGAACTGTACGATATACCTTGTCGCCAAAGACCAGATCCCACGACCCGTCTGACTTGACCGCATCCATGAAGGGGTCAGTGATCAGCACTGACATGTTAAACATGCGCAAACGTGCAGGGTCTTGTTTGGCCGCAATAAAGGCTTCTACATCAGGGTGATCGCAGCGCATCGTCGCCATCATGGCACCGCGGCGCGAACCTGCGGACATGATCGTCCGGCACATCGCATCCCACACATCCATGAACGACAACGGGCCCGACGCGTCTGCCGACACACCCAGCACATCCGCGCCTTTGGGCCGGATGGTCGAGAAATCATAGCCGATGCCCCCGCCCTGCTGCATGGTCAGGGCTGCCTCTTTGAGCATGTCGAAAATGCCACCCATGCTGTCGGGCACTGTGCCCATAACAAAGCAATTGAACAACGTCACACGCCGCGCCGTGCCTGCCCCTGCGGTAATGCGGCCTGCGGGCAAGAACTTGAAATCTTCCAAGGCTTCGAAAAACGTTTCTTCCCAGACATCCGGCGTCTTTTCCACCTGCGCCAGATCACGGGCGATCCGTCGCCACGTATCTTCGACTGTGACATCCTTGGCAGTGCCGTCGGCATCCTTGAACCGGTACTTCATATCCCAAATCTGTTCGGCAATAGGCGTGGTAAATCGTGACATGTTCGGTTCCTCAGGGGTTTTCAGGCAGGAGTCCTTCATACCCAGATCACCGCCAAAGCACAACAGTTTGAAGCATGCGACAGATGCGCTACCTTATGTCGTGTAAGTCCGGAGGGATTCTGTGGATAAGTACGTAAACATCTTAAAACTGTCAGTTGGCACCGAGAATATTGATGATCTCGCTGCATGGCAGGCAACAAAGCGCGCGCAAACGCCCGAGGGTTTGCCACGTCACGTCACGCGCATGTGGCCCAAACGCGAGGCGGAATTGACGAATGGCGGTTCGATCTTCTGGGTGATCAAGGGTGTCATCCAATGTCGTCAAAAAATCGTTCGTCTGGACGAGTATCTAGGGCAGGACGGCATCCGCAGATGCGCCATCGTGATGGAACCCAAAATTATCCGGGTCCAAGGCAGCCTGAAACGCCCCTTTCAGGGTTGGCGCTATCTTGCTCCGGCCGATGCGCCTGAAGATTTGCCAGAAGGTCGTGAACACGAAGAGCCGCTTCCCGTCGAGCTGAACCGTGCCTTGGCTGAAATCGGCATCCTCTGACTCAGGTTGGCGTTCCGCTGCAACCGACGGTTTTTGAGTTTATTTCGCAAAATGAAAATGAGGCCGGGGAAAGCTGTTCGAGATCACGGGCCAGTCGGGCTTTTGGATGCGGGCTTTTGGATCAGGACAGCTTGCTCAAAAGAGCAGACAGCGTTGTTCTTTCAGTGTCGTTCATTTCAGCTGTCCGGCTGCGCCACAACGTGGCCTGTGATTTCAGGATCAACCCGTCCGATAATATCTTCAGGTGGTTGGCGCGCAGGGTTTCCCCGCTGGATGTAATATCGGCGATTGCTTCGGCAGTTTCGTTTTTTACGGTGCCTTCGGTCGCCCCTTGGCTGTCGACCAACGCATAATCCGCAACGCCCGCGCCACGCAGAAATTCGCGTACCAGACGGTGATACTTGGTCGCTATGCGCAGCCGGAAGCCGTGCTTGGCGCGAAATGCTGCGGCGGCGGCATCCAGATCATCCAACGTGTCAACGTCACGCCAAGCGGCGGGCACCGCAACAATCAGATCGGCATGGCCGAATTGTAGTTCTTCAACAGGCACAACCAACTGGTCCCACAACGCCAGCTTTTCCTCGATTAAATCCGTGCCGGTGACACCAAGGTGGATCCGCCCTGCCGCCAACTCGCGCGGGATTTCGCCCGCCGATAACAGCATCAGCGACACGCCCTCGATCCCGCCCACAGCCCCGGCATATTCACGGTCCGATCCCGTCCGTTGCAAGGTGATGCCACGCACTGCGAACCACTCGAACGTCTTTTCCATCAACCGGCCCTTCGAGGGCACGCCAAGTCTGATCGTCATTGCATGCCCTCCAGCTCAAGCATGAGGCCCGGTCGCATGACACCACCGACGGCAGGGATTTCACCGCCCTGCCCCAGCCGTCGCGTTAAGGCATCGTAGCGCCCGCCACTGGCGACTGCGGGCAAATCGGGGCGTGTATCAGCCCGAAACCCAAAGACAAACCCGTCATAATATTCCATCGAGACACGGCCATAACCAGCGTCGAAAACAAGCGTGGCGGTATCGATCCCACGCGCGGCCAGGGCATCTGACCGCGCCGCGACCCGGTCAACCGCGCCAGAAATCGCGGGAAGATCGACCGCCAGATCATATAGACGACTAAGAGCGTTTGGCATGACCTCTCGAGTTTCCAGCAGTGCGGCAATCAGCGAGACCTGTTCGCCCGATATCGCTGGGGCCGCCGCATCCGCGCGCAAAGCTTCAATGCGATCATCAATCTCTTGGGCACTGCGCAAACCGATCATAGGAGCGTCGTTGTGCAGGTCGCCCGCCAAAAGTGCGGCACGCGACGCAGGAACTGCCGTTTTCCCGGAAAATCGGTCCAGCAAGGCGCGAAAACGGCGAGGCCTCCAGATATGACGCATCAACGCGTCTTTCCGTTTTTGTGTCGTCTCAAGACCTTCGACGGCGGCCATCAAAATACCAATGTCACCGGTAACTGGCTTTACCCCAAGCCCGCTCAGGGCCTGCGAGATCAGCGCGAAAACCTCAGCATCCGCCGCCGCAGGATCGGTGCGGTCAAATACCTCATAGCCGACCTGGATGAACTCATTTGCGCGCGCAAGATCGCGCTCCTGACGGCGAAATACCTCGCCCGCATAGGTATAGCGTGCAGGTTCTGCGCCATGGGCCATGTGCATCTGGACGACCGGAACCGTATAATCAGGGCGTAACATCTGTTCGCCGCGAAGTGCATCCGATGTCACGTAAGCGCGGGCGCGAATATCTTCGCCGTACAGGTCCAACAATGTCTCGGCGGGTTGCAGGATCGGGGGTTCTACCACGACGGCCCCCTGCGCTTCGAACACCGCACGCAGGGTTGCCGCCTTGGCAAGCGTCTCAGAGCGGTTTGGCATCAGCTGTTCAACTCCAAAATCTCAATGACTTTCGCCACCAGATCAGCGCGAGGCACCTCGTATTGGCTGGGCCGGTCTTTCCATTCTTCAAGCGTGGCGTTCTCGGCCATCTTGGCACCAAGAATCAGATCTTTGATTTGCACAACGCCGTTGTCAAATTCATCACCACCCGCGATCACAGCGACGGGGCTGTCGCGGCGGTCTGCGTATTTCAACTGGTTGCCAAAGTTCTTCGGGTTCCCCAGATAAACCTCGGCGCGGATGCCTGCTTGACGCAGTTCGGCGACCATTGCCTGATACTCAGCCATCCGCGCCTTATCCATCACGGTCACGACGACAGGGCCGACAGCCGCGCTGGTCAACCGCCCCTTTGCATGCAGCGCGGCAAGCAATCGGTCCACACCGATCGACACACCCGTCGCGGGCACCTCTTGGCCAGTAAAACGCTTGACCAAATCGTCATAGCGCCCGCCACCTGCGACCGAGCCAAAGTTGCGCACGCGGCCCTTGTCGTCCTTGATCTCAAACGTTAGTTCCGCTTCGAAAACAGGGCCGGTATAGTAGCCAAGACCGCGCACGACCGATGGATCGATTTCAACCCGATCCGCGCCATAGCCTCCAGCTGCCATCAAATCGGCAATCATCTCCAGCTCGTCTGCGCCCTGCATACCGATCACCGACCCGTCGACCAACTCTCGAAGTCGTGCAACTGTGGCAGCGCCTGTTTCACGCTTGGCCTGCATAAAGCCCATAACAGTATCAGCTTGCGCATCGGTCAGACCTGCACCGTCGGTGAAATCACCGCTCTCGTCCTTTCGCCCGGCCCCCAGCAAGGCCCGCACGCCCTCTGGCCCCAGACGGTCCAACTTATCGATCGCCCGCAAAACAATGCCGCGCTCGGCTTCCTTGTCGTCACCCGCAAGCCCTGCAACCTCCATCACGCCGTTCAAAACCTTTCGGTTGTTCACGCGGACGATGTAATCGCCGCGCTCGATGCCCACCTCTTCCAGACAATCGGCCAGCATCGCACATATCTCTGCATCTGCAGCCACCGACGGTGCCCCTACTGTATCGGCATCACATTGATAAAACTGGCGAAATCGCCCCGGGCCAGGCTTTTCATTGCGCCAGACGGGCCCCATTGCATAGCGGCGATAGGGTGTGGGTAAATCATTGCGGTGCTGGGCATAGACACGTGCAAGCGGGGCCGTCAGATCATAGCGCAGCGCCAGCCAATCGCCGGGCTTCTCGGCATCGGCGTCCTCTTGCCACGCGAAAACCCCCTCGTTCGGGCGGTCCACATCGGGCAAGAACTTTCCCAACGCCTCGACCGTTTCAACGCCCGAACTTTCCAAAGCGTCAAACCCGTAGCGATGGTAGACCCCGGCAATCTTGCGCAGCATCTCTGCGCGCTGCGTAACCTCGGCACCGAAATAGTCGCGAAATCCCTTTGGCGTCTCGGCCTTGGGGCGGGGGGTCTTCTTTGGCTTGGCCATGGGATCACATCCTGCGGGCTGAACTTTGCGCCTCGCATCTACCCCACCCCCCCGGCAAGAGCAAGCAAACCACGTGGCTTTCCATGGGCCTTCTCTGGCTTGAAAATATCCTCGGGGGTCAGGGGGCAGACAGCCCCCTGGCGGTTGCCAAGGCGACCCGCCCCCCCTATCTGCAGATCAAATGACAACAAAGGAGCGCAGCGTGGACAAGCTTGAAGAACAAATGGCCCATCTTATCCGTAGCGTGGACGATCTGTCAGATGTCGTGGCGCGTCAGGAAACGGAAATCGCGACGCTCACGCGGCGTGTACATATGCTGATGCAGCGCGAGGGCGAACGGGAAGCGGCAGGCAGCGAAGGCGTCGTGTTGGGTAATGATCGACCGCCACATTATTGATCAGTGGGCACGGCTTGCTTGGTCTTTAAGGCAGTTGCCACAACCGACCCATTGTGGATCAGGAAATCTGTCCAACGTTCGTTTTCCCCATCCAACTCATAGGCGCTTAGAAAAACGGTGTGCCCGTCCATTTTCTTGATCTTGCGGCCGCAAGGCTCTCCGGCTGGGACGCCGCAGGTGTTTTGCTTGATCTTGTCATAAGCTGCATCGGTTGCCCCGTAGATAAGGCTGCCTTTGTCCTCACCGTAGTGCAACGCTTCGTATTTTGACGGAGCGCCGAAAACAGCAGTTGCGGCCATAAATTGGCGTGGGCATTCATCTGCAAATCCGGTGAGATAGAATTTCCGAACAGAAACGCCCGTTGGCGCGGTGTCGTAGATTTTGAAACCTCCCACGCTTGATGTACCGACAAGATTGCCAAGCGGCTTTACATTGGCCTCACAAACCCGTGCCATGGTGCCAAACGGCACTGTCGCCTCAAAGGGGACATCCATCTGATAAGTTTGCGATGTTTCAAAAACCGTTTCTTGTTCTCTTTCAAATATCGAAAATAAGCCCGTACGGTCTTTCGGTGTATTTGCCCTGAGTTCGGCGGCGTTTGACTGCGCGCTGGTCCCCCCACCAAACAGGACTGGCCCTTCGGTACAGCCAGCCAAGGCAAAAACGAACGTCAAAGTAAATGCAGCCTTGATCATGGCAATCCCCTTTGTTTCGCGACCTTTTTAACCGAAATCACCCTATCGGTCCAGCATTTACAATCAGAACGCGCAACCGATCAGATTTCCTCGACCTCCATTACGCCGCTCAGCGACCGGATTGCGCCTTTGATCTTGGGCGTCATCGGGTATTCCGAACACAGATCAACCTCGACCTCGCCGGGCAGGCTTGGGTCCATCAAACACAGCTGGATCGGCCCCTTGCCCGATGATTTCGCCGCAGACCGCGCGCCTGCCAGCACATCCGCCACCGCTTGGATGGCGCCGGGTGCGTCGATAAAAATGCGCAAACCCATGCTGCCTGCGTCGCCCACTGCGGTATCAATCGGCACGACCGATCGGCCAAGCAGTTTCAACTGATCGCTTTCCATCGTCGCCTCGACCGTCACAACAACTTTCGATCCGGTCTCAAGATGATCGCGCGCCAATTCCAGCGTATCCGAGAACAATGTGACCTCGTAAGCCCCTGTCGGATCAGACAGTTGCGCAAAAGCAAAGCGGTTGCCGCGTGCCGATTTACGTTCCTGACGCCCCGCTACAACGCCTGCCAAGCGCGCGTTCATGGCCCCTTTGATCGAGACCTTCTCGGTCAGTTCATCCAGCGTCAGAAACGGCACACCGCCACCCGTCGCCTTACGCTTCATCGGGCCCATGTAGTCGTCCAGCGGATGGCCCGACAGATAGAACCCCACGGCCTTGAATTCCTCGGTCAGCCGCTCCGCGGCTTCCCAATCGTCGCAGGGCAGAATGCGGGGTTCGGGCAGATCGTCGCCCGCCTCGCCGAACAGCGACACCTGGTTCGACGCTTTTTGTTCGTGGATCGCAGCCGAGTAATTCACCAAACCGTCCAGCGCATTCCAGACCCGGCGGCGGTTGCTGTCAAGCTGGTCAAATGCGCCCGACCGCGCCAGCATTTCAAGCGGGCGCTTGCCCACGCGTTTCAGATCAACGCGGCGTGCCAGATCAAACAGCGTGGCAAAGGGGCGGTCCACCCCTTCGACCTTGCGGCCTTGCGTGATCAGTTTCATCGCCTCGACGCCCACGTTTTTCAGCGCGCCCAGCGCATAGACCAGCGCCCCATCCACGACCTTGAACGTCGCATCGGACCGGTTGACACAAGGCGGCACCCACGGCAGTTCCAGCCGCTTGCGGACCTCTTCGAAATACACCGCCAGCTTGTCGGTCAGGTGGATATCGCAGTTCATCACCCCGGACATGAATTCCACCGGATGGTTCGCCTTGAGCCACGCGGTCTGATAGCTGACCACGGCATAGGCAGCAGCGTGGGATTTGTTGAAACCGTAGTTGGCGAATTTTTCCAAAAGGTCGAAGACTTCCGACGCTTTTTTCTTGTCCACCCCATTTGCCATCGCGCCTTTTTCGAACTTGGGGCGTTCCTTGGCCATTTCCTCGGCGATCTTTTTACCCATGGCGCGGCGCAGCAAATCCGCCCCGCCAAGGGAATAGCCCGCCATAACCTGCGCGATCTGCATCACCTGTTCTTGGTAAACGATAATGCCTTGAGTTTCTTCCAGAATGTGATCAATCGACGGATGCACGGACTCGCGATCCTTGATCCCGTTTTTCACCTCGCAATAGGTCGGGATATTCTCCATCGGGCCGGGACGGTATAGCGCCACAAGGGCCACAATATCCTCGATACAGGTGGGTTTCATCCTCTTGAGGGCATCCATCATGCCGCTGGATTCCACCTGAAACACGGCAACTGTCTTGGCGCTGGCGTACAGCTTGTACGACGCCTCATCATCCAACGGGATCGTGGCGATATCGTCGATCAAGCCTTCGGGCGGCTCAAACAACTCGGTCCCATCAGCGGCAATATGCAGATGCCGCCCCGACGCCTTGATCTGATCCACAGCGTTTTGGATCACCGTCAGGGTTTTCAGACCCAAAAAGTCGAACTTGACCAGCCCCGCCTGTTCCACCCATTTCATGTTGAACTGGGTCGCGGGCATATCGGATCGCGGGTCTTGATAAAGCGGCACCAGTTGGTCCAGCGGACGGTCGCCAATCACCACCCCCGCCGCGTGGGTTGAAGCATTGCGCAACAGCCCTTCGACCTGTTGGCCATAATCCAGGAGCCGCGCGACGACCTCCTCGTTTCGCGCTTCTTCGCGCAGGCGCGGCTCATCTGCCAGCGCCTTTTCAATGCTGACAGGTTTAACGCCCTCCACCGGGATCATCTTTGACAGACGGTCCACCTGCCCATACGGCATCTGCAACACTCGCCCGATATCGCGCACCGCAGCCTTGGACAAAAGCGCGCCAAAGGTGATGATCTGCCCCACCTTGTCGCGCCCGTATTTGCGCTGCACATATTGGATCACCTCTTCGCGGCGATCCATGCAAAAGTCGATGTCAAAGTCGGGCATCGACACACGTTCGGGGTTCAGGAAACGCTCAAACAGCAGTTGATAGCGCAGCGGATCAAGGTCGGTGATCGTCAACGCATAGGCCACCAGTGACCCCGCACCCGACCCTCGCCCCGGCCCCACCGGAATGTTCTGATCCTTGGCCCATTTGATGAAATCCGCAACGATCAGGAAGTAGCCGGGAAAGCCCATGCCTTCGATAATGCCCAGTTCGAAATCGAGCCGCTTTTCGTATTCCTCAACGCTGGTGGCATGGGGGATCACCTTGAGGCGCTCTTTCAGACCCTCATGAGCCTGACGCTTTAGTTCCTCAATTTCGTTATCGGCAAATTTCGGCAGGATAGGATCACGCCGATACGCCATAAAAGCGCAGCGCTTGGCGATCTCGACGGTGTTTTGGGTCGCCTCGGGCAGATCGGCAAACAACGTCACCATCTCGGATTGCGACTTGAAATAATGCTGCGCGGTCAGGCGGCGGCGGTCTTGTTGCTGGTCAACATAGGCCCCATCCGCAATGCAGATCAACGCATCATGCGCCTCGTACATCGTTGTTTTCGGGAAATAAACGTCATTGGTCGCGACCAGCGGAATGCCCATGGCATAGGCCATCTCGACAAAGCCGCGCTCGGTCAGCCGCTCGGCCTCGGGTTGGCCGTTCTCGCCCGGATGGCGCTGCAATTCCACATACAGCCGATCGCCAAAGGCTACGTGCAACCGCTTCATCAACGCCTCAGCCGCAGGCACCTGCCCGGTTTGCAGCAACTGCCCGACCGGCCCGCCTGCCCCACCGGTCAAGCAAATGATCCCCGCGCTCAGCGCCTCAAGCTCACTCAATTTCACCTCGGGCAGCGCACCGCCCTTGTCGATATAAAGGCAAGAATTGAGCTTCATCAGGTTCTCATACCCGACCTCGGACTGCGCCAGCAGCACGACAGGCGCAGGCGCGCGCGGCTTGTCGCCCGGTTGCGAGGCGACATAGGCCAGATCGACCTGACAGCCGATGATAGGCTGCACCCCCGCCCCGGACATGGCGACAGAAAACTCCAACGCCGCGAACATGTTATTCGTGTCGGTCAGGGCCATCGCGGGCATATCAGCCGCTTTGCACAGGTCCGGCAGCTTTTTCAGCCGCAACGCGCCCTCTAACAACGAATACTCGGAATGGGTGCGCAGGTGAATGAATCGGGGTGTATTTGACATGCGCCAAGCTTAGGCCAGCTGCGCCCCCGCCACCAGACCCGCCGGAACGTTGCGCCCATAATTTCAGCACCCGGTCTTGCACCTGATGACTGTGCCCATGAAACTGCTTGCCAAATTACCGCCGCGCCGCATAGCTTGGTCCAACATTGCCCGCGCCGCGTTCTACGTCGCATCGAACCCCGCGCAGATTTGGGCCCCGGTACCGCGGCGGAACTGACCTATGGACATCACTTTTCTCCTGAACGGAGAAGTCGTGTCATTGACCGGCTTGGCACCTACGACAACATTGCTGGACTGGCTGCGCGAAACACAACATCTGACCGGGACCAAAGAAGGCTGCAATGAAGGCGATTGCGGTGCCTGTACGGTCATGATCACTGACCAAGACGGGAGCCGCGCCCTGAACGGGTGCATCTTGTTTATGCCGCAGATCAACGGCAAATCCGTTACGACAGTCGAAGGGATCGGCTCACCAGACGGGACACTCCATCCCGTACAGCAATCTATGATCGATCATCACGGCAGCCAATGCGGCTTTTGCACGCCCGGTTTCGTGGTGACGATGGCCACGGCCCATCTGAATGGCAAAACCGACCACGACATCCAACTTGCCGGCAACCTGTGCCGCTGCACCGGCTACGCCCCGATCATCCGCGCCGCCCAAGCCGCCGAACCCCAGCCCGTCCCCGACCATCTTAAAACCTTCAGACTTCCAAATGGTCAAAAATCCTCGGGGGGTCCGGCCCAGCCGGATGGGGGCAGACAGCCCCCTCGACATCTCCACCCCCAAACCACCGATGATCTGGCCCATTGGTACGCCGCCCATCCCGACGCAACCCTGATCGCCGGGGCCACGGACGTGGGCCTCTGGGTCACCAAACAATTCCGCCCCCTAGGCCCCATCGCCTTTTTGAACCAAATCGAGGATCTGCGCGGGATCACGGATGCGGGCAATCACTGGCGCATCGGGGCAATGACCACGATCACAGAGCTTGAGGCCCATTTCGCGCCCCATCACCCCAGCCTCGCCGCGATGCTGCGCCGCTATGGCTCGACCCAAGTGCGCAATGCCGCGACCATCGGCGGGAACATTGCCAACGGCTCGCCCATTGGCGACGGGCCACCGGCGCTGATCGCTATGGGGGCAACGCTGCATCTGCGCCACGGCGATGCACGGCGCAGCTTGCCGCTCGAGGATTTCTTTATCGAATACGGCAAACAAGACCGCGCACCAGGCGAATTTGTCGAGGCGGTCACGGTTCCCAAACAGCCAGACAGTTTGCGCTGCTACAAGCTCAGCAAACGGTTTGACCAGGATATTTCCGCTGTGTGCGGCTGCATCAACATCAACCGCAATAAAGATACCATCACAGATGCCCGCATCGCCTTTGGCGGCATGGCAGGCACACCCAAGCGCGCAGCCCAGACCGAGGCGGCATTGATAAACCAGCCCTTTACCGAGCAGACAATCCGTTTGGCCATGACCTCCTTGCAACAAGATTTCCAACCGCTGAGCGATGTGCGCGCTTCTGCCCAATACCGCATGGCCACGGCACAAAATATGTTGCTGCGCTATCTTTTGGATGCGCAAGGGGTTCAGATCGATCTCCATGGGGTGACAGCATGAGCGTCGCAAAGCCACTCCCCCATGATGCCGCCAAGCTTCACGTGACGGGCGCGGCGCGCTATGTCGATGACATCCCCACGCCGTCAAATACGCTGCATCTTGCCTTTGGGCTTAGCAAGATTGCGGCGGGTACGGTCACCGCGATGGATCTGAGCGCCGTCAAAAATGCCCCCGGTGTCGTCGCCGTGCTGACGGCGGATGATCTGCCCTTTGCCAATGACGTCTCGCCGTCGAACCATGACGAGCCGCTGCTTGCGACAGATGCTGTGCATTACGCCGGTCAGCCCTTGTTCTTGGTGGTCGCGACCAGCCATCTGGCGGCGCGTCACGCCGCAAGGCTGGGACAGATCGAGATCGAAAAGACCAAGCCGATCCTGACCCTCAACGATGCGCTTGCCGCAAACAGCCGGTTCGAGGACGGCCCGCGCATCTACCAAAAAGGCGACGCAGAAGCCGCGTTGCAAACGGCCCAGCAAACCCTGACTGGCACGATCAACATCGGCGGGCAGGAACATTTCTATCTTGAGGGACAGGCGGCACTAGGCCTGCCGCAAGACAATGGCGACATGGTCATCCATTCCTCAACCCAGCACCCGACCGAAATCCAACACAAGGTCGCCGAAGCTTTGGGCCTGCCCATGCATGCCGTCCGGGTCGAGACACGGCGCATGGGCGGCGGGTTTGGTGGTAAGGAAAGCCAAGGCAACGCGCTCGCCATCGCCTGCGCCATCGCGGCTATGAAAACCGGACGGCCCTGCAAGATGCGCTATGACCGTGATGATGACATGATCATCACCGGCAAGCGGCATGATTTCCGCATTGACTATACTGTGGGGTTTGACGCTGAGGGGCGGATTACCGCGCTGGACTTTACCCATTTTACCCGCTGCGGCTGGGGCATGGATCTGTCCCTGCCTGTGGCCGACCGCGCCATGCTGCATGCCGATAACGCCTATAACCTCGATAACATCCGCATCACCTCGCACCGTTTGCGCACCAATACGCAAAGTGCAACCGCCTTTCGCGGGTTCGGTGGCCCCCAAGGGATCGTGGGGATCGAGCGGGTGATGGATCACATCGCCCAACACCTTGGCACCGATCCGCTGCGCATCCGGCAGATCAATTACTATGCCGACGCCCCCAGCAGAAATGTGCAAACCACGCCGTACCACCAACCTGTGACGGATGGCATCATCAACGCCCTCACCGGCCGCCTGACCCAAACGTCAGATTACCACGCGCGCCGCCAAGCGGTGGCGGATTGGAACGCAAGCCAGCCGATCCTCAAGCGCGGCATCGCCCTGACGCCGGTGAAATTCGGCATCTCCTTTACGCTTACCCATCTCAATCAAGCAGGCGCGCTGGTGCATGTTTATCAAGACGGCTCGATCCACCTGAACCATGGCGGCACCGAAATGGGCCAAGGCCTGTTCCAGAAAATCGCCCAAGTCGCCGCCAGCCGCTTTGGCGTGGATGTGAGCGCGGTCAAGATTACCGCAACCGATACAGGCAAAGTGCCCAACACCTCTGCCACCGCTGCGTCCTCGGGCACCGATCTGAACGGCATGGCGGTGCAAGCCGCCTGCGACACGATCCGCGACCGCATCGCGGACCATCTGGCGCAGCGGTATCAGGCACCAGCGGACAGCATCACCTTTGCCGATGGCATGGTGATGGTGGGTGGTGAAACCATCCCCTTTGCAAGGGCCGTCGCCTCGGCCTATGAAAACCGCGTCTCGCTCTCCTCGACCGGGTTTTACAAAACACCCGATATCGAATGGGATCGCATCACGGGGCGCGGCCGTCCGTTCTTTTATTTTGCTTACGGGGCCGCCGTGACCGAGGTCGTCATTGACACCCTCACAGGCGAAAACCGCATCCTGCGTGCCGACATTTTGCACGACGCTGGTGCCTCGCTGAACCCCGCGCTGGATACCGGCCAGATCGAGGGCGGCTATGTTCAAGGCGCAGGCTGGCTCACCACCGAAGAGCTGATCTGGGACGATCATGGCACGCTCAAGACCCACGCGCCCTCGACCTATAAAATCCCTGCCTGCTCTGACCGGCCAGACATTTTCAACGTCGCTTTGTGGGATCAACCGAACCCTGCGCAAACGGTCTATCGTTCCAAGGCCGTGGGCGAGCCGCCGCTGATGTTGGGAATCTCGGCCTTTGCCGCTTTGGCCGATGCGGTTGCAGCCTGCGGGCCAAACTACGGTGACTTGCAAACACCAGCGACCGCCGAAGCAGTGCTGACGGCCATCGGTCAGACCCGCGCATGAGCGACGCCATATACATAGAAATCACCGCAACGCGCGGCTCGACCCCGCGCGATGCAGGTACGGCGATGAAGGTGACAGCAACAGAAACCAACGGCACAATCGGTGGTGGCGCGCTAGAGTATCAGGCCATCGCAACGGCACGGCGCATGCTGCAAGACGGCATTGCCGAACAAACCCAAACCCTGCCGCTGGGGCCCAACTTGGGGCAATGCTGCGGCGGGGCCGTTACCTTGCGCTATTCCTATGACAAACGCCCCACTGATCCCAAAATCGCCCTGACATTTCCCCAATTGCAAGACCACGAACCACAAGAGCTGTGGCTTTGGGGGGCCGGTCATGTTGGGCGGGCGATTGTCGCCAATAGCCCGAAAGGCGCGTTCAACATCACGTGGGTAGATGCGAGCGCTAACCGGTTTCCTGCGCAAATCCCTAGCGGCGTCACCGCGGTGCCCGCCGCCAATATGCCCCAGCTGGCCAAACGCGCGCCGCTGAACGCGCATCACCTGATCTTTACCTATTCCCACGACATTGATCTTGCCCTTTGCGCCGCTTTGCTGGACCGCACCGCCGCCAGCATCGGCCTGATCGGGTCAGACACAAAATGGGCCCGATTTCGCAAACGCCTTAGGGCTGCGGGTCGTGATCCCGCGCTTATCATTTGCCCAATCGGGGATAAATCCCTTGGCAAAACCCCCGACGCTATTGCCAAAGGGTGTGTAAGCAGGCTTCTTGACCAGGTGAAATGCAAGGAACCCCTATGACCCAAACGCCCATTCTTGCGCTTCGCGGCCTGACCAAAGCCTATCCCGGCGTCGTCGCGAATGATGATGTGTCGCTGACCATCGCCCCCGGCGAAGTGCATGCCTTGTTGGGCGAGAATGGCGCGGGTAAATCCACGCTCGTGAAAATGATCTACGGGTTGGTCAAGCCGGACAGCGGCACGATGCACATGCATGGGGCCGCTTTTGCGCCGCAAGAACCACGTTCCGCACGGGCGGCGGGTGTCGGCATGGTGTTTCAACATTTCTCGCTGTTTGATGCGCTGAGCGTGGCGGAAAACATCGCTTTGGGAATGGAAAACGCGCCTAAGCTGGGCGCGCTGAGCCGCAAAATCACCGAAGTCTCCGAAGCTTATGGCCTGCCGCTTTCGCCCGACCGCATTGTTGGCGATCTGTCAGCGGGCGAACGCCAGCGGGTCGAGATCATTCGATGCCTGCTGCAGGACCCCAAACTGCTGATCATGGATGAACCCACATCGGTTCTGACCCCTCAAGAGGTTGAAATTCTGTTCAAAACCCTGCGCAAGCTCAGCGCCGAGGGCACCGCGATCTTGTACATCTCACACAAGCTCGAAGAAATCCGCAGCCTGTGTGACAGCGCCACAATCTTGCGTTTGGGCAAGGTTGTCGGCCATTGCACGCCTTCCGAGACATCCGCCCGCGATATGGCCGAGATGATGGTGGGCAGCACCCTGAAAACACCCATGCGGGCCGGTAAAACCCCCGGGGCGGTCCTGCTGGACTTGCAACGCCTTAGTGCGAAATCGCCAAGTGCTTTCGGGATGCCCCTGCGTGAAATCACGGTGCAGGTTCGCGCTGGTGAAGTTCTGGGGATCGGGGGTGTGGCCGGAAACGGACAAGACGAATTGCTGGCAGCCCTTTCGGGAGAACAGCTTTCGGGCGCAGGGATGATCCGTTTCAAGGATCGCGATGTCGGCCAGCTTGGGCCAACGGCGCGGCGGGGTCTTGGCATTCTGACGGCGCCCGAAGAACGTCTGGGCCACGCGGCTGCACCCGACATGACCCTCACCGAGAACGCGATGCTCACCGGGGCGGTGCGCGAAAATCTTGTTCGGGGGGGTATGTTGAACTGGCCAGCAGCAAGGCGTTTTGCTGAACGGATCATCAACGATTTCGACGTGCGCACCCCCGGCCCCGGCAACGCGGCGCGCGCCCTGTCGGGGGGCAATTTGCAGAAATTCGTGATTGGCCGCGAGGTTTTGCAGCGGCCCGAGGTGTTGGTGGTAAATCAGCCGACATGGGGGGTTGATGCCTCTGCCGCGGCATCGATCCGGCAGGCGCTGCTGGATCTGGCGGAAGGTGGCGCGGCGCTGATTGTGATTTCTCAGGATCTGGACGAGTTGATGGAGATTTCGGACCGCTTTGCCGCCCTGAACGAGGGACGATTGTCAGAGCCGCGCCCTGCACAGGGGCTGACGGTGGACGAGATAGGGCTAATGATGGGCGGGGCTCACGGGATGGAGGTGGCGCATGTTTGAGCGGTTGCTTGCGGGGGTTTCACACCCCCACGCCCCTGTGAAGTTTATCTGGCAAAATGAAGAGCGGGGAACGCGATGATCAGGCTTGAAAAACGGCCTCAGGCCAGTCAGGCATTTTCATGGGCCGCACCTTTGCTTGCCGTGATCGCAACGATGTTCTTTGGCGGCCTTCTCTTTGCGGTCTTGGGCAAAGACCCCATCACGTCGATCATGACGATTTTCTGGGAACCGCTGTTTGGTGATTTCGCATTCTATTACCGTCCGCAATTGCTGATCAAAGGCGCGCCTTTGGTGCTGATCGCCATTGGGCTATCTCTGGGATTCAAAGCTGGCATCTGGAACATCGGTGCCGAAGGCCAGTACATCATGGGCGCTATATTCGGGGCAGCAACGGGTCTTGCGTTCTATCCGACAGAGAGCTTTTTGATATTTCCCCTGATGGTATTGTCAGGCGCTTTGGGCGGGCTGCTTTGGGCAATGATTCCTGCTATACTCAAGGTGAAATTTGGCACAAACGAGATTCTCGTTTCGCTTATGCTAGTGTATGTAGCCGAGCAGTTTCTTGCTTCCATGGCGCTTGGCCTTCTGAAGAACCCCGAGGGCTTTGGCTTTCCCGGCAGCCGCAATCTGCAGCAATATGCATCCGCCCATAACGCGGAGTTGATCGCGGGATCAGGCATGCATTGGGGCGTGGTTGCCGCGTTGATCGCCGTGATCTTTGCCTATGTGCTGCTGGCACGGCATCAGCTTGGCTTTGCAATCCGCGTGACCGGCGAAGCACCACGGGCGGCAAAATTCTCGGGCGTGAACCCCACGCGGCTTGTGCTGTTTTGTATGGGCATGTCGGGCCTGCTGGCAGGTCTTGCAGGCATGTTCGAGGTCGCAGGCCCCGCCGGTCAGATCACTATCGATTTCAACGTAGGCTACGGCTTTACCGCCATCATCGTCGCATTTCTGGGCCGACTGCACCCCATCGGCATTTTGCTGGCTGGTTGTCTTATGGCGCTTACTTACATCGGCGGTGACATTGCTCAAAGCCAGCTAGGACTGCCAGCGGCAGCCATTCAGGTGTTTCAGGGAATGCTGCTGTTTTACCTGTTGGCGTTTGATCTTTTCACCAATTACCGGCTGCGAGTTGGTCGGACGGAGGTAGCGTAATGGACCTGTCAGCCATCAATCCACTGTTGTTTGTCGCAGGCTTTCTGGTCGCTGCAACGCCGCTGATCTTCGCCGCCTTGGGCGAATTGGTTGTCGAAAAATCGGGTGTACTGAACCTTGGCGTCGAGGGCATGATGATCATCGGTGCGATCTGCGGCTTTGCCACAGCCGTCGAGACCGGATCGCCTTTGCTGGGCTTTGCCGCAGCGGCAGTCGGCGGCGCGGCGCTAAGCTTGCTTTTTGCCTTTCTGACGCAGATCACTCTGGCCAATCAAGTGGCGTCCGGGCTGGCGCTGACCTTGTTCGGTCTGGGGTTTTCGGCGCTGTTGGGACAAAGCTATGTGGGTGTCAAACCACCACGGCTGGCCGAGGTGAACTTTGGCCCGCTGCATGACATACCTGTGCTGGGACCGATCCTGTTCTCGCACGACATCATCTTGTATTTGGGCTTTGCCATGGTTGTCGCGGTCTGGGCGATGTTGAAATTCACACGGGCTGGTCTGATCTTGCGCGCCGTGGGAGAAAGCCATGATGCGGCCCACGCGCTTGGCTATAAAGTGGTACGTATCCGCACACTGGCGATTATGTTCGGCGGGGCCTGTGCAGGGCTTGGCGGGGCTTATATCAGCCTGATCCGCGTCCCCCAATGGACCGAAGGGATGACGGCGGGTGTGGGCTGGATTGCGCTCGCGCTGGTGGTATTTGCCAGTTGGAAACCCTGGCGTCTGCTGCTGGGTGCCTATTTATTTGGCGGAATCACTCAGCTTCAATTGAATTTGCAAGGTGCGGGCGTTGCCATTCCTGTAGAGTATCTGGCAATGTCGCCCTACATCATCACCATCCTTGTGCTGGTGGTTCTTTCTGCGGATAAAAGCGCTGCTCCGGCGTCGCTTGGTCGCAATTTCCACGCCTCGTCTTAACGGGGCGATACTTCAAAAGCGCCTCATAAAAAGGCGTATCACTCAGGGGATTATCTTATGAAACTATCCACACTTCTTGCCAGCGCGGCACTTGCGCTTGGCCTTGCGGGCGGGGCTTATGCCGATGCCCATGGCAAGACCAAAGTCGGCTTTGTCTTTGTTGGCCCTGTGGGCGACGGCGGCTGGACATACGAGCACAACCAAGGCCGTTTGGCTGTCGAAGCGGAATTCGGCGACAAGGTCGAAACCGTCTTCGTTGAATCCGTGGCAGAAGGCCCCGATTCCGAGCGTGTGATGACCCAGATGGCGCTTGATGGTGCCGACCTGATTTTCACCACGTCCTTTGGCTATATGGACCCGACCATCAATGTCGCGGCCAAGTTTCCTGATGTGAAATTCGAGCACGCCACCGGTTACAAGCGCGCTGATAACGTATCAACCTATTCCGCACGCTTCTATGAAGGCCGCGCGATCCAAGGTCACATCGCGGGCAAGATGACCAAATCGAACATCATCGGCTACATCGGGTCGTTCCCGATCCCCGAAGTGATCCGCGGTATCAACTCTGCGTATATTCACGCCAAGAAGGTCAACCCTGACGTCGAATTCAAGATTGTCTGGGCCTACACATGGTTCGACCCCGCAAAAGAAGCAGACGCCGCCAAGGTTCTGATCGAACAGGGCGCGGATGTTGTCTTGCAGCACACCGATTCCACAGCCCCGCAAGCCGCGGCGCAGGAAGCAGGCAACGTGATCACATTTGGTCAAGCGTCCGACATGGCGCAATATGCGCCCATGCCGCGCGTGTCGTCGATCATTGACGACTGGGCACCCTATTACATCGCACGCACCAAAGCGGTGATGGACGGCACATGGACCTCGACAGACACATGGGACGGCATTGGCCCTGGCATGGTCGGCATCGGCGAGATTTCCGATGCGGTTCCTGCAGATGTGAAAGAAGAGGCGCTGGCGCTTAAGGCATCCATCGCGGACGGGTCCTATCACCCTTTCACCGGTCCTTTGAAAAAGCAGGACGGTTCTGACTTCCTTGCCGAAGGTGAAACAGCCGATGACGGCACATTGGCGGGCATGAACTTCTACGTTGAAGGCATCACAGGCGACATCCCGAACTGATCGGGGCGGTTATACCAAATCGAAAGGCCCTGCTTTGGCGGGGCCTTTTTTGTTGGCGATTAGGCCCCAAGCGGCCCCTAGTTGACCGCAACTTTTCACAGCTGCTCAACCTGCTTTGGGAGTAGCAGTCTGGTCGATCAATCTGTCTGCGGCCATCCCCGCCACCCACATTGACACCAGCGCCACCCAGGCGGTCAGCGCAAAGGTAGACCCGCCCGTCACACCTGCACCGATGGTACATCCGCCTGCCGTCATCGCGCCAAACCCCATCAATGCTGCACCTGACAGATAACGCTGCATTGATCGCGCGCTGTCCCAGCCCTGCCAGACCAAACGCCCCGCCACCAGGGCAGAAACGAATGCACCAAACGCCACACCGGGGATCAGACCAACGTCAAATTCCAGCAGTGAATTGGCCGACAACAGATACATCAATGTGTCCGCTGACGGGCCAGAAAATGTCAGGCTTCCCACTGGCACCGGATCAAAGCTGGTTTGCGACAGCGTGTATGTCAAGAACCAGCCCACTGCGACGGAAAACCCGACACCGCAGCCAAAGAATAAGGTTAGAAAAGACACGCGGTTTCGAAAGGCGATGATCAACGCGAGTACCGAAAAGGCAATACCGATCACGATGCCCATGCCGCTTGGCAAATGCAATTCCAGCAAGATGTTGGGGTTCGGGCCGTTGGTGGTCCATCCCCCCGATATATATTCGCGCAAAGGGGTCAAAGCACCTTCCAAGCTCATTTGTGCAACGACTGCAAAGACGAGGCCCGACAGGATCGACCGCAGATTGCCCGTCGCCCCCAAGACCAGCAACCGCCCCGGACAGCCACGCGCCAGGATCATGCCAACGCCGAAAATGCACCCGCCAATGATCGCTCCAGAAAGCGTGCCCGGTGATGCCAGCCAGCGGCTTGCGCCCAGATCAATGATCCCCGCCTGATGCATCCCTTGTGTCCACAGCAATGCAGTCGAGAATGTGAGCAGCCACACAGCCATGCGCGGGCCAAGGGTACGTCTGGCCACCTCAACCGCGGCGGCGCGCAAGCAAAACCGGCTTTGTTCTGCTGACAGACCGAAAACCACACCTGTCGCCACCCCGGCCAAAGCACTGACCGCAGGTTCGCCTAAGGCATCTATAAGGGAAATAACATTCATACCAACGTCCTATTTCCCGCTGCTTATTCCGCCATTTGCGCCCGATAACTTTGATCTGGGTCATGGGGTCGCATAAAGACATCCGCATCAGCAGGGGGGACTCTCACGCAAGGGGCATCAGGATCAGCGGCAGTGGGCGTCGCTCTTGTGGCTGACCCAAAGGCATCTGACGATCATTTTGCTACCCATCCACATCAAACCCGCTATCTTCGCCCTCATGATCAAAGTTCACCACCTTAACCGGTCCCGCTCTCACCGCATCCTGTGGCTGCTCGAAGAAATCGGTCAGTCCTATGATGTCATCGCCTACAAGCGCGACGCCAAGACCAATCTGGCACCGCCTGAATTGAAGCTGGTGCATCCGTTGGGCAAGTCCCCCATGGTCGAGATTGACGGCACGCTGGTCGTCGAAAGCGCCGCAATCACAGAGGTGCTATGTACGAACTATGCGCCCGAGATGATCCCGGATCGCGGCAGCGACGGTTATCTGCGCCATCTTGAGTTGATGCATTTCGCAGAAGGCTCTGCCATGACGCCGATCTTGCTGAACCTCTATGTCAGCCGTCTGGGCGACGCGGGCGAACCGTTACATCCCAGGATCAAGGACGAGCTGCACAGTCATTTCAGCTATATGAACAGCCTCGTGCGCCCCTCGGGGCATTTCGTCCAAGACAGCCTGTCCGCCGCCGATATCATGCTTAGCTTTCCGGCCGAGATCGCCATGCGCGGCGGCGACGGCGCGGATAAATACCCCGCCCTTGCCGGGTTCGTTGACATGATCCACGCGCGCCCGGCCTATCAGCGCGCCACACAAAAGGGTGCTATCCAAGACTAAGATCGACATTGCGAAGCGGGGCAGGCCGTGGCACGGTTTGGCGATGAAACACACCCTGACCAGCCCCAACGGCACCCCCGCAAGCCGCCTTGCTTTTGGCACGATGCAATTTGGCGGGCGTGCGGATGCCGATGCGTCGCGCGCCATGTTTGACGCCTGCATTGAGGCGGGCATCACGCATTTTGACACCGCGCATGTTTATACCGACGGCGCATCTGAAACCCTGCTTGGCGGGTTTCTGGGCACACGCCGCGACGATCTGATCATCGCGACCAAGGCCGCTTATGACGGCGGATCGGGGCGCGCCAACCTGCTGCAATCCTCCGAGACATCGCGCAGCCGGATGCAGCTTGAGACGCTTGATGTGCTGTACCTGCACCGCTTTGATCCCGACACCGACATGCACGAAAGTTTCCAAACCTTTGCCGAGCTGAAGACCGCGGGCCATATCCGGCACATCGGACTTTCAAACTTTGCCGCTTGGCAAGTGGTCAAAGCGGCGGGCATCGCGGCCAAATTCGATCTGGATATCGCCGTGATCCAGCCGATGTATAATCTGGTCAAACGTCAGGCCGAGGTCGAGATTTTGCCGATGGCCGATGATCTGGGCATTCTTGTCGCCCCCTACTCCCCCCTTGGGGGTGGGTTGCTGACAGGCAAATACGCCAAAGGCGAGGCTGGCCGCCTGACTGAGGATGACCGATATGCCGCGCGCTATGCGCCCGATGTGATGCATGCTGCGGCGGCAGGTTTGGCGGCACTTGCGACTGAGATGGGGATTGATCCTGCGACGCTTGCCGTGGCGTGGGCCGCCGCCCACCCCACAGGCCCGTCACCCATTATCTCGGCCCGATCGGCCACGCAGCTGGCCCCGTCGCTGGCGGCCATGACCTATGACATGCCCGCCGATGTTTACGCCGCCATCTCGGCGCTGTCGCCGACACCGCCCCCCGCAACCGACCGGATCGAAGAACAAATATGACTGATATTATCGTCATCGGTGGCGGCATCGCAGGGATTTCAGCAGCGGCACGGCTGTCGGCAGATGCGCAAGTAACGCTGATTGAGGCGGAAAAATCTCTTGGCTATCATGCCTCTGGCCGCTCGGCTGCGCTGATCGAACAGAATTACGGCGCGCCGTCGGTTCAAGCGTTGAACCGCGCCAGTGTCAGCTATCTTGAGGATGCAAATGGCGGCTATCTGACACAGCGCGGGCTGATGATCGTTGCGCAAGCGCATGAGGAAAAAACGGTTTTAGAAGATGTCTCCACCATGGGGCTTGAACGGATCACTGCGACAGAGGCGCTGGATATGGTGCCTGTGCTTGACCCTGATAAACTGGCGTTTGCCAGCTACCATGCCGATGCTCACGACATCGACACCGACCGGCTGATGCAGGATTTCGCCAAGGTGCTGCGCGGCAATGGCGGGACCATTCTGACAGGCCAACGCGTAATCGCCATTCAGCATTCCGCAGAAGGTTGGCGGGTCGAGACCGGAACCGACACGCTGCATGCCAAACGGATCGTCAATGCCGCCGGGGCTTGGGCGGATCATGTCGCCACCCTTGCTGGGATTGCGCCGCTGGGGATCATTCCGCACCGTCGGTCGATGGCACGGATCGCGGCACCGGGCGGGCATGATCCTGCACGCTGGCCGATGTTCTTTGGTGTGGGCGAGACATGGTATGCCAAGCCCGATGCAGGTGCCTTGATCATTTCGCCCGCCGATGAAGACCCCGTTGAGCCCCATGACGCTTGGGCTGATGATATGGTGCTGGCCGAAGGGCTGGAACGCTATCAGAACATGGTTTCTGTTCCGCTGACCAAACCCATCGCAACTTGGGCTGGCTTGCGCAGTTTTGCCGCCGATCGCACGCTGGTTCTGGGCCCTGACCCGGATCAACCCGACTTTATCTGGTGCGCAGGGCAAGGCGGGTACGGCTTTCAAACCAGCGCTGCGGCCTCGCAACTGGTTGCGGATTTGGCCTTTGACCGCGCACCGCAATTGGATGCCGCCACGGTCGCGGCCTTGCGCCCTGACAGGTTGCGCCGATGACCGGCAAGCTGCCCGCCACCGCCAGCATCGCGCTGCCTGCGGGGGATGCAAAGCTATGCGCGCCCGCAGCCGAGCGGAACCGCGATGCGCTTTGCGAAATGCTGCGAACCCATGCGCCCCGGACGGGTCGCGCGCTTGAGATCGCCAGCGGGACGGGTCAGCATGTCGTCGGTTTCGCGGTCGCCTTGCCGGGGCTGCACTGGCAACCCACCGAACCTGACGCTGCCCGCCGCGGCAGTATTGACGCCTATGTGACCGAGGCGGGCCTGCCCAACGTCGCCCCGGCAATCGCACTGGATGCAACGGCAATGGGATGGCACCAAACCACGCCGCCCCAGAACCTGATTTTCCTTGCCAACCTTTTGCATCTTATTCCAACCGCGGCTGTCCAACAGCTGATCACCGAGGCCGCATTGGCGACCGCCCCCGGTGGCATGCTGGTTCTATACGGCCCCTTTCGGCGCGACGGCGAACTAACCTCGGCGGGGGATGTGAAGTTTGACAGCGAATTGCGCGCCACCGATCCTGCCATCGGCTATAAAGACAGCGCTGATATCTGCCGTTGGCTTGAAAATGCTGGTTTTGCGTCGGTTGATCTGATCCCGATGCCCGCCAACAACCTTGTCTTTGTCGCGAGGAAACCATGAGCTTTCACGCCCTCCGCCTTGCCGTTCTTGTCTCTGCTCTTGTGCTTTCGGCCTGCGGCAGCCCGCAAGTCTCGGTCCCGATTGGGGCGGTCACGACAGCGGATTTTGGCGACCGCAAACCGCATCCATGGGCAGGCCGCACCCCGCAAAGCTATGCTGTGCATGGTATTGATGTTGCCCGTTTTCAAAGCCCGCTGAACTGGGGCGAGGCGCGTACAAACGGTGTGAACTTTGCCTTTATCAAGGCGACCGAAGGCGGTGATTTGCTGGACCCGATGTTTGCCGATCACTGGCAAGGGGCGGGCCGTGCTGGCGTGGCGCGCGGTGCCTATCACTTCTACTATTTTTGCACCACGCCCGAGGTACAGGCGCGTTGGTTCATCCAAAACGTGCCCAAGACCGCAGGCATGCTGCCCCCAGTTCTGGATCTGGAATGGAACCCGTTTTCGCCCACCTGCACCTTGCGCCCACCCGCCGATACGGTGCGGCGCAACGCGCAAGTATTCTTAGGTATTCTCAAGGCGCATTACGGCCAGCAGCCGATCATCTACACCACGCCCGAGTTTTACGAGACCAACCAGATGGGCCGTCTGCGCGGTGTTGAATTCTGGCTCCGCTCGACCGCGGCGCACCCGTCGGAAAGATACCCCAACGAACGCTGGACGTTTTGGCAATACACCAGCACAGGCCGCGTGCCCGGTGCATTGGGTGATCTGGATATCAACGCCTATTCAGGCAGCGCGCAAAGCTGGGGCGATTGGCTGGCGCGACGGAAAATCCGCTAAATCCGGCCAAGGCCCGCTGGCAATTGCCATAGCGATCTGCGCGCAACATCGGGCGCGCAGGGCAGTGCTTGCGTCACGCGAACCCCCTGAAATTCCTGCGCAACCCGCGCAATGATGCAGGCCCTGCCCGCGTCAAAGCCGCCAAAATCCGGCATGTGGATAAAGACGGTCTTGCGCGTCCGGCGATAGCGCATCTCGGTCACGCTGATCTGCCCGGCGCTGCCCTTGCCACAATCGGCCCCACAGATCGCGGCAAAATCCGGCAGATACGGCAGGCTGTCCCAGCGGTTCAACAAAACAATCGTGATGGCCGCAGGGAGCGTTTGGGTGATGCCCAACTCCGCGCGCACCTCATCCGCGTGATCGCCCAGCACCGCAAAACCGACAGGGCCAGCCGGGATCAACACCCGACTGGCCCCATAGATAACAACCGGCACCAGCAAAGCCAGCGCCAGAAAAATGCGTTTAACCGTCCATCCGGATCGTGGTGTTTTTCGGATCATAGGGGCTGTCCTCGACCACCTCGGCGTCCCACAGCTGGTCAAACATTTTGACCTTCAGCTTGGTGCCAACTGTTGCTTGTTCCGGTTTGACATAGCCCATGCCGATGGATTTTCCAAAAGCCACGGAATAGCCGCCTGAGGTCAAGCGCCCCACACGCGTATCCCCATGATACAGCACCTCGCGCCCCCAAGGATCGGCATCCTCTGGCCCGTCGATCAGCAACGTCACACATGTGCTGCGGATGCCGTGCGCCTGCATCGCGTCCTTGCCGTGGAAGTCTTTCGACAGATCGACAAAGCGAGGCAAATCTGCCTCAAGCGGGGTTGCATCGCGGCCCAGTTCCGTCCCGAAGGCGCGGTAGGATTTTTCCTGACGCAGCCAGTTTTGCGCACGTGCGCCGACCAGCTTCATCCCATGCTTTTCGCCCGCTTTCTCCAGCAGGTCGAACAGATGGTTCTGCATCTCGATGGGGTGATGCAATTCCCACCCCAATTCGCCGGTATAAGCGACGCGGATGGCGCGGACCGGCACCATGCCCAGTTCGATATTGCGCATGGTCAGCCACGGGAAACGCTTGTTGGACAGCACGGTTTCGGGGTCGGCGTCTTTGATAACTTCCTTCAAGACATCACGCGATTTCGGCCCTGCAATGGCGAAAACACCCCATTGCGTGGTCACGTCATGGCATTCGATATAGCCACATTCGGGCGCTTTATCCTCGATTGCCTTGCGCAGGTAATCGCTGTCATAGGCTGTCCACGCCCCTGCGGAGACAAGGTAATATTCATGCTCCGCCAGCCGCACGATCGTGTATTCCGTGCGCGTCGTTCCCGCGCCCGTCAGCGCATAGGTCAGGTTGATCCGCCCGACTGAGGGCAGCTTGTTACAGGTGAACCAGTTGAGGAATTCCGTCGCCCCCGGCCCTTTAACCAGATGTTTGGTAAAGGCCGTGGCGTCGATCAGGCCCACACCCTCGCGGACAGCCTTGGCTTCCTCGACTGCATATTGCCACCAGCCGCCGCGCCGGAAAGACCGCGCATCGTGATCGTTAAACCCCATGGGCGCGAAATAATTGGGCCGCTCCCAGCCGTTCACATGACCAAACTGCGCGCCCCGTGCCGCTTGACGGTCATAGGCAGGCGAGGTGCGCAATGGCCGGCAGGCCGGGCGTTCCTCATCAGGGTGGTGCAGGATATAAACATGCTCGTAGGCTTCTTCGTTCTTGCGCGCGGCATATTCCGTCGTCATCCAGTCGCCGTAGCGCTTGGGGTCCAGCGACGCCATGTCGATCTCGGCCTCGCCGTTGACCATCAACTGCGCCAGATAATAGCCGGTGCCGCCTGCCGCCGTGATCCCGAACGAAAACCCCTCGGCCAGCCACATATTTCGCAAGCCCGGTGCAGGGCCAACCAACGGATTACCATCAGGCGTATAGCAAATCGGCCCGTTGAAATCATCCTTGAGCCCGCAGCTTTCAGCAGACGGAATCCGGTGGTTCATCGCCATATACTGGTCTTCGATCCGGTCCAGATCCAGCTGGAACAGATCGGCGCGGAAACTGTCGGGCACGCCATATTCAAACCGCGCAGGCGCATTCGGCTCGTAGACGCCTAAAATCCAGCCACCGCGTTCCTCGCGGACATAAGACTGCGCATCGGCGTCGCGAATGACAGGGTGTTCAACATTGCCCTCACCCTTGCGAAAGGCGACCAGCTCGGGGTCCTGATCCATAACGATAAACTGATGCTCGACCGGGATCGCGGGCATCTTGATGCCCAGCATCTTGGCGGTGCGCTGCGCGTGGTTGCCGCTCGCCGTCACGACATGCTCGGCAGTAATGACTACCTGCTCCTCCGACGGCACAAGGTTTCCACCACGCTCCACCATCTTGGTCACGGTGACTTCCCACGCTTCGCCATTCCAGTGAAACGCATCCGCTTGCCATTTGCGTTCAATCACGACACCGCGCTGGCGTGCGCCCTTGGCCATGGCCATCGTCACATCGGCGGGGTTAATATAGCCGTCCGTCTGGTGATAAATCGCCCCCTCCAGATCCTCGGTGCGGATCAAGGGCCACTTTGCCTTGATCTGATCAGGGGTCAGCCACTCATAGGGCACACCGCAAGTCTCAGCGGTGGAGGCATAGAGCATATACTCATCCATCCGCTCCTTGGTCTGCGCCATGCGCAAATTTCCCACCACGGCAAAGCCCGCGTTCAAGCCGGTCTCTTCCTCAAGCGTCTTGTAGAACTTGATCGAATAATCATGAATATGCGTGGTGGCGAACGACATGTTAAAATAAGGAAGCAACCCCGCCGCATGCCAGGTTGACCCCGATGTCAGCTCGTCACGCTCAAGCAGCATGACATCATCCCACCCCGCACGCGCCAAATGATACGCGATCGAGGTCCCGACGGCACCGCCGCCAACGACCAATGCTTTGACTTGAGTTTTCATCTATCCAGTGCTCCACCAAGAATGAGGTTGCGCCGACATCTAGCAGCCCCAGCATAAAACGCACAGCCCAGCCGACCCATGACAGCACAAATACGACGCGCCCCCAAAAAACGGCGCGACACCCTGTTCCAAATGGAAATAAATCCCCGCCGGAGGCAAAAACGCCCCTGCGGGACGCAGGGGCAAATATCATGCCGCGCGCAAGCGCGACCGATAGATCACGCTGGCAAGATCTTGCCCGGGTTGAGGATGTTATCGGGATCAAGCGCATGCTTAATCATCCCCATAACATCTGCAGCCTCGCCCAGTTCTTTGACCAGATAAGGCCGCTTGCCCTGCCCGATGCCGTGCTCACCGGTGCAGGTCCCATCCATCGAAATTGCCAGATCGTTCAACCAGCTCACGAACGTCTCTGCACGCGCAACCTCGTCCGGATTCTCCATGTCCAACAGCAAGGATGCGTGGAAATTACCATCCCCTGCATGACCTACAATCGGCGCGATCAGGTCCAGCTCTGCCGCCTTGGCATTGGCCGCCCCCACCGCATCCGCAAGCCGCGAGATCGGTACACAAACATCCGTCGCCACCGCCTTGCAGCCGGGACGCAGCGCCAGCATTGCCCAATAAGCATCGTGGCGTGCCTGCCAAAGCTTGTTGCGTTCTTCCATCGTGGTGGTCGCCTGATAATCGCTGCCGCCGTTATCCTCGGCCAGCGCACTGAACGCTGCTGCCTGTTCGACCACCGCCGCTTCAGAACCGTGGAATTCCAAAAGCAGCATCGGCGTCTCGGGCAGGTTCAGTTTGGAGTACCCATTGACCGCTTTGACCACCATTGCGTCCAAAAGTTCGATCCGCGCCACTGGCAGACCGTATTGTATGACGCTCATTACTGTTTCGCAGGCGGCCTCGACCGTCGGGAATGAACACCGTGCGGAACTGATCGCCTCTGGGATGCCTTGCAGTTTCAGGGTGATTTCGGTAATGATGCCCAAAGTCCCCTCGGACCCGACCATCAACCGCGTCAGATCATAGCCGGCGGATGATTTACGCGCCCGTTGGGCTGTGCGGATGACGCGACCATCGGCCATCACCACCTCTACGGCCAGCACATTGTCCTTCATCGTCCCATAGCGCACCGCATTGGTGCCCGACGCCCGCGTAGCCGTCATCCCGCCAAGCGAGGCATTGGCACCAGGGTCAATCGGGAAAAACAGGCCCTGATCGCGCAGATGGGTGTTGAGCGCCTCGCGCGTCACACCCGGCTGTACGCGGCAATCCAGATCGCCTACGTTGACCTCAAGCACCGCGTCCATTTGTGACACATCAATCGAAACGCCGCCCGCGGGCGCATTTACGTGCCCCTCAAGCGAGGTGCCCGTGCCGAACGCGATCACCGGTACTTTGTGCGCAGAAAATACTTTGATCGCGTCAGCAACATCCTGGGTCGACCGCACAAAAACGACCGCGTCGGGGGCCTGGTTCTTGATCCATGTTGTCGTGTGGCCGTGCTGTTCGCGGATCGACTGGCCCGTGTGAAACCGTTCTCCGAATTGCTGTTTTAGGATCCCCAAAGCCGTCGCAATCCCGGTTTCGTTGCGGGGCAGATCAGTGGCCTGAACCATCTTGTTTATTCCTTATTCACCCAATGCAATGCCTTCGCGGCGCGGGTCAGCCCCGCCGCTCAGGCCGCTGTCGCCAATCGCGATCATGTGCAAACCCGAGGTCAGCGCCCGCGTCCCCGTCTCATAGCCCAGCGCCTCGAGCGGATCGGTCATTTCTGCGGCCTGCGTGCCTTCTTCCAGATCGTAGGTGCCGAAACGGTTGATCGCATGGGGTAAAGCTGCGGCCTGCTGGACGTCCAGCCCCCAGTCGATATGTGCGATAATCGCACCAGCGACATAGCCGATAATGCGGCTACCGCCGGGGCTGCCTACCGCAAGCACCGGCTTTCCGTCCTTCATCACAACCGTCGGTGCCATGGAAGAGCGTGGCCGCTTGCCCGGCTCGACCCGGTTGGCAATCGGCACGCCGTCTGCATGGCTCCGAAACGAGAAGTCGGTCAATTCATTGTTCAGCAAAAATCCGCCCGACATCAAACGGCTGCCAAAGCCGTTTTCGATTGTGGTGGTCATGCTGGCCACATTGCCCATGCTGTCCACAATCGAAATATGCGAGGTAGAGGGCAGTTCGATTGCCATATCGTCGGCCCAGTTCAAGGCATGGTCAAAAGCCGGATTACCGGGCGAAACTTCGGGAAGCGCATCATCGCCGGCCAGCAGTTTGGCGCGCTCTGTCAAATAGGCGGGATCCAGCAGGCCCTTCACCGGAACCGGCACATAGTCACTGTCTGCGACGTATCTGCCCCGATCCGCAAAGGCCAGCCGCGAGGCGTCGCCGATCAGGCGCAGCACGTTTGCATCCTGCGGCCCCGCGCTTAGGTCGTAGCCTTCCAGCAGCCCTAGAATTTGACCAACGGCCAAGGCACCTGATGACGGCGGCCCCATCCCGCATACTTCGTGGCCACGGTAGGGCGCGCAGACGGCGGCGCGTTCCTTGACGCTGTAGATTGACATATCGACCAGCGACAACACACCGGGGTTGCCCGTGGCACCCTGAACAGTGTCCACGACGCCTTGGGCGATATCGCCGCTGTAAAACGCATTCGCACCGTCTGCGGCTATCGCAGCAAGTGTTTGCGCATAGTCAGGATTGACCAGCGTATCGCCGGCCTGAACTGCGTTGCCATCCGGCAGGAAATAGGCTGCGGTCGTGGCAGAGCTGGCCAGCCGTTCGGCATCTTCTGCCACAAGTGCGGCAAGACGCGGCGACACGGTAAAGCCTTCTTGGGCCATCTTTTGTGCAGGGACCAGCAGATCGGCCCACGGCTGGTTGCCCCACCGTTGATGCACAGCCTCTAGCAGCGCAGGCGTGCCCGGCGTGCCAACAGACCGGCCCCCGACCACGGCGTCAAAAAATTTGAGCGGCTCGCCCTGCGCATCCTGAAACAGCTGCGGAGTGGCGGCCAAAGGCGCTGTTTCGCGCCCGTCTAGCGTCGTCACCTTGCCGCTTTCAGCATCATACCAGACCAGAAAAGCGCCACCCCCAAGGCCAGAGCTTTGCGGCTCTACCAGACCAAGCATCGCTTGCACCGCCACGAGGGCATCGGCTGCCGTACCGCCCTTTGCCAACACATCTGCGCCAGCCTTGACCGCATGCGGGTTAGCTGCCGCTACCATCCAGGTGTCGGACTTGACGGGTTGCCCCGCGTCCTTAGCTTTGAACGCTGCCATGACATCCGGTGACATCCCTACAAAGGCCCCGCTTCCTGCGGCTTCGGGTGCGACGCTGTCAGCGGCCTGTTGGGCAAACGCCCCGCTTGCACAACATAGGATTAGTGCAGTGAGTGTCTTGCGCATGGGGCTCTCCTTAGGGTCTGTGGATTAAAGCATCGAAGGGACGACCTGATCCGGTGGGCGATGCCCGTCTTCGAACGTTTTGATGTTGATGATGACTTTTTCGCCCATCTCGATCCGGCCTTCCAATGTGGCCGAACCCATGTGAGGCAACAAAACCACGTTTTTCAGCTCGCGCAGACGCGGGTTGATGTCGGTGCCATGCTCGTACACATCAAGGCCAGCGCCTTGCAGCTCTCCGGCACGCAGCATCCGTGTCAGGGCGTTTTCGTCAATCACCTCGCCCCGGCTGGTGTTCACAATCACGGCTTCGGGCTTCATCAGTTTCAAGCGGCGCGCGTTCATCAGATGAAAGGTGCTGGGGGTGTGCGGGCAGTTGACGCTCAGCACATCCATGCGCGCGACCATCTGGTCCAGACTTTCCCAATATGTGGCACCTAACGCTTCTTCCACCTCGGGGCGCAGACGGCGGCGGTTATGATAATGCACCTGCATGCCAAAGGCAGCAGCCCTGCGTGCAACGGCCTGACCGATGCGACCCATCCCAAGAATGCCCAACCGGCGCCCGCTGACACGCCCGCCCAGCAGTGCAGTAGGTGCCCAGCCTTTCCAGTCGCCGGATTGCATCTGCGCCATGCCTTCGGACATGCGCCGTGTCACCGCGAGGATCAACGCCATGGTCATATCTGCGGTATCATCAGTCAGCACGCCGGGTGTGTTTGACACTAGAATGCCACGCTGGCGCGCTGTCATCACATCGATATGATCGACACCGGCACCGTAATTTGCAATCAGTTTCAATTGATCCCCGGCTTGCCCCAGCAACGTAGCATCGATTTCATCCGTCACCGTCGGCACCAGAATATCGGCTGTTTTCATCGCTTCGCCCAGCTCGGCGCGCGTCATTGGCGTGTCATCGTCGCGCAACGTCACCTTGAACAATTCCGACAATCGCTTTTCTACGACCGCCGGCAACCGTCGCGTGACTACAACACTTAGCGGTTGCTTTGACATTATGAGCCTCCCAAATCTGGCTTTGCGCTTTGCTTGATGGCATGGTGTCCCAAGCGGCGACGAGGCACAAGAACTTCGCGGTGTAAAAGAGCATTAAATCAACAAACAAACATCAGGCAGATTGTCATGACATCCAAGTTCCGTTCGGCCCTTATCGGGGCACTCGCTTTGATTCCGCTGGCTTTCGGACCGGTTTACGCCACAGAAGTAGGTCAGGTGACCAACCTGCCCGTGCCAAGGTTCGTCTCAATGAAAGCCGCAGAAGGAAACGTGCGGCGAGGTCCGTCACTGACCCACAGGATCGACTGGGTTTTCAAACACCGTGACATGCCGCTGCAAATCACCGCCGAGCATGGCCATTGGCGCCGCGTCGAAGACCGCGACGGTATGGGCGGTTGGGTCCATTATTCTTTGTTGTCAGGCACCCGCACCGTCTTGATCGAGCAAGACAAGCTGAAGTTGCTGGTACGCCCCGACCCGAACGCCCCTGTGGCTGCCGAGTTCGAGATTGGTGCGATTGCACGTCTTGGCGAATGCACCCTTGAATGGTGTTTTCTGCGCGCCGACGGATACAAAGGCTGGGCCCCCAAGGCACGGCTTTGGGGCGTTGGCAGCAGTGAGTTGCGCGATTAAGATAGCAAAGCGGGTCGACTGCCCGGTGAATTTTCACGACACAAAGGACAGATCATGCACGCGATGATATATTCGACATTGGGCGAAGCCCGCGATGTTTTGAAATTGACAGAGATGGAAACGCCCAAACCAGGCGAGGGCGAGGTCAGCGTGCGCCTTGCGTTTTCCGGTGTGAACCCGTCTGACGTGAAATCGCGCCGCGGCCGGCCCGGGATGACCAAGCCACCTTTTGATCAGGTAATACCGCATAGTGATGGCGCAGGCGTGATCGAAGCTGTGGGCAGCGGGGTTGATTCCAAACGCATCGGCCAGCGCGTCTGGATCTGGAACGGCCAATGGCAGCGGCCTTTTGGCACTGCGGCCACCCACATTGCGCTTCCGTCGGCGCAGGCTGTAGATCTTGCCGATGACGTATCCTTTGAAGCGGCGGCAAGCTTTGGTATCCCTGCCCTGACCGCCTGCCATGCCGTTTTTAACGGCGAGGATGTCAAAGGCCAGACAATGCTGATCCAAGGCGGCGCGGGTACGGTAGGCTATCTGGCTGTGCAGCTTGCGAAATGGGCAGGCGCAAAAGTTATCGCCACAACAGGCAAGGATGGCACACCTCGGGCTAAAAAGGCTGGTGCCGACGTGGTTTTAGACTATTCATCACCAGATCTGCTGGCACAGGTTTTGGCTGCCAATGACGGCAATCCCGTTGATACGGTGATCGAAGTCGAATTTGGTGTAAATGTCGGCTTGGATGCCGGCGCGATCAAACCAAACGGCCGGATCGCCGCCTATGGCTCGGCCAAGGAAATGACGCCAACCCTGCCATTTCTTCCATTGCTGTTTAAAGCGGTCACCATCGACATCATCCTTGTTTATCTGCTGACAGACACCCAGCGCCGCAGCGCCATCGACAAGGTTCATCAGGCACTGGCCGAAGGCGCTCTTGACTGCCCGGTCGAGCAAATTTTCCCGCTTTCAGACACGGTGCGCGCCCACGAAGCCGTCGAAGCGGGTGCGAGGTCAGGCGCGATTTTGGTCGATTGCACTGGGTAGTGCCGCAGACGTTTTCGCCAGTTGCTATGCAGGTTCGATCATAGGAAAAACCTCATGAAATTTCTTGTCTTAGTTCTGTGCCTCTTGCTCCCCTCCACAGTTGCAGCGCAAAGCAACACCACCCTTCCGACCAGCGCGATCGCGGTCGAGGAAAACGCAAGCGACGACCGCGCAATAGCCACTCGAATCCGCACAATCCTGGCTGAATTGGATGGCTATGCAAACGTTGCGGTCACTGTGTCGGCAGGCATTGTGACCCTGTCCGGCACCACACTTGACGCGCAGCAAGCCCAGCAACTGACAGAGCTTGTAGGCCGCATCGAGGGCGTTGTCGCGATTGAGAATGACGTCATCGAGACTACCAATGTAGCAGAGCGGTTGAACCCGGTTCTTGCCCGTTTCAAGGCCCGGGCGGCGCAAATCGTGGCTTTCCTTCCCCTGGCCGCAATTGCGGTAACCGTATTCATTATTATCGTAATCTTTGGGTTCTTCATTGCCCGACGCAAGCAACCTTGGGACAGAATAGCGCCAAACGCGTTCATTGCCGACATTTACCGCCAGATCATCAGGCTGTTCTTCGTCATTGCAGCCTTGGTGCTTGCCTTGGACATCGTCGGCGCAACGGCGCTTTTGTCAGGTATTCTTGGGGCTGCGGGCATTGTCGGCCTTGCAATCGGTTTTGCTGTCCGTGATTCGGTCGAAAATTTCATCGCCTCGATCATGTTGTCGGTCCGCCAACCTTTCCGTCCAAACGATACCATCGAGATCGAGGGCGACATCGGCAAAGTCATCCGTCTGACCAGCCGTGCGACCATCCTGCTAAGCTTTGATGGCAACCACATCCGGATTCCCAACTCGACCGTGTTCAAAAGCCGGATCATAAATTATAGCCGCAACCCCGAGCGCCGCTTTATGCTCGTGCTTGGGATGGCACCGGACACAGATTTCGCAACCGCGCGTCTTCTCGCGCTTGAAGCCCTCAGCGCGCTGCCCTTCGTCTTAAAAACGCCAGAACCAGGCGTCTGGATTGAGACCATCGGTGACAGCACCATCTCGCTGCAACTGGCCGCTTGGGTTGATCAGAATGACACCAGCATCAACCTTGCGCGGGGCGAAGCGATCCGTGTCGTGATCGCGGCCTTCGATCATGCAGGCTTTGCCATGCCAGAACCCACGTACCGCATCGTCAAACCCATCGCTGCCGCGCCTTTGCCCAGCGACGATCGCGCCGCCCCTCGCAAGCCCCGTCTCGTGCCTCAAGTCGCTCAAGCCGTGGACGCCACTGCGGACAAAGCGCTAGAACAAATCGTCGATCAGGAACGCGCGGGTACCGAAAATGACTTGCTTAGCGAAGAAACTCCTAATGAATGAGATTCCTGCGATTATAGGCATTTTTTCTTGATTCAGGTCTTGCACCATTTCCGATCCCGGACTAAATAACGGCCAGTGATGGGATGTGGCCTAGCGGTAGGGCACCTGTTTTTGGTACAGTAGATCGTAGGTTCGAATCCTACCATCCCAGCCACTACTCTTCTGAACAGTGTTGTAAGAACCCGTGCCACCCGCTGGCGCTGCTTCTGCCCCAGTTTTCGCCCCCGCTAAGGGTGTGACGGGTGGCCCCTGATTGATCGTCTGGGGCCTATGCCACGGGCTTAGAGCAGGTCGTAGTTCACCCCGTTGGCCCAGTACTCCCAGTCGTCGCGCTTGTTATCCGCTGCCGAGCCCGGTTGAAGGTGCTCTGGACGACAACAGAGCTCGTTATGGCATCGGTGCCGTATCACCACCCGCTCGCTCAGCACCTCCCGGTTGACTACGCAGTACACGAACCTCGCCGCCGCGACCTGCCGCCCTCGGAACCGGGTCTTGGGCCGCTTCACCGTCCCTCGCACCCAGCACCCATTGGCGTCTGCTTCAGTTTGCCTTACCTTCTTAGCTGAAAAGGGAGTGGCTGAATTGACTACAAAAAATGACCGTGAATTCTTGGAAAACTGGCTAAAAACGGGAAGCCCCGAACTTGCAGACGTACCTAACTCCGTCAAAATGGCCGCATTCTACTTCATTTTACTTTGGAGTTTGTTTGACTTGCGGAAACTGGACCAATCCGGCAGCCGAGATGCTGTTGAGGTGTACTGCCAAACACTGCCAGTGGATGTAGATTTCTCTTCCTTCGAACCTTTCTGGGATTACTTTCAAGGGCGATATGCGAACGCTACGGGTGTTACCGAGCAATTCTACTCCTTAGTTGGAAACGATTATCTAACTCAAAAGCGGCTAGAACCCATCCTCGCGGCTCAGCAGGGGACGGCGAAAGAGAAACTCGCTGCCCTAGTTTTCATCACTTTCAGGTTGCGATGCAATCTGGTCCACGGAGGCAAACATGTAGCAGGTCTCGTCGATCAATATGACAACCTGATGCATGGTGCAAAGCTCATGACGTTGATTTTGGGTATGAATGCCGCAGGCTAAGCTCAAACCGATCGATAGGCATAAAAACACGAGATTTATCCGGTTTAGGGGCCAAATCTTCCAGGGGACGCTTATAGAAGAAGCATACAGATTATGAAGTCGACCTTCGCAGTCCGGATTAGGTTAATCGCCTAGTCATGCCTGTTCTCCTGTTGATCTTCAGGAACAGCAATATGATTTGGAGCTTACGCAATCGACCCGAAACATGCGGTTAAGTCGCCATTCATGCGTCGTGCAGCATCGGTTAAGACTGGCTCGAAGGAAACCTCCGATGCACCGCAGCATCATGTGATATGATGTCTTGTCAACGCTGGGTTGTCGATGTGGGAGGG
>JAGXGZ010000045.1 GCA_024636495.1 Roseobacter sp.
AATCGGATGGTTGATCGCTGATATCGCGTCCCGGACTTGCTGGGGATTGCTGACATCAAAGATGACATCGCCACCCTGTCCCGCACGCGAGGCGCGCAGCACGTCATGCCCGAGATCCCCTGCACGTGCAGCCAGTGCCGCACCAATCCCCCGGTTGCTTCCGGTAATCAGGATGCGCGCCATTAGTCCTTGCGCCCGATCAGCTTGCCGCGCAGCCAGCCTGAGAACCAGTCCATGAACATCACCATGGCGATGATCAGGACAATATAATAGGCGACTTCTTCCCAGTCTTTCTGGGTCTGGATTGCTTGGGTCAGCATAAGGCCGATGCCACCGCCCGTGATCGCGCCGATGATGGTGGCAGAGCGGGTGTTGGATTCCAAAAAATAGAGGATTTGCGCCAGAAGCACCGGCACAATCTGCGGTATGACGCCAAAGCGGTAGCGTTGCAGCGGCTTGGCCCCAGTCGAGGCGACGCCCTCGATTTGCTTTTGATCCACGTTTTCCAAAGCCTCCGAAAAGATTTTGCCAAAGGTGCCGGTATCCGTGATCAGGATTGCCAATGCGCCAGTAAGCGGGCCGGGGCCAAAGGCGCGGGCCAGGACCACCGTCCAGATCAGCGCGTCGACACCGCGCACAAAATCGAACAGGCGGCGGGTGGCAGCGCGCACTAGCATGAACGGCGAAAACCGTTTGGCTGCCAGAAAGCCCAACGGCAGGGCGATGATGGCTGCCCCCATCGTTCCAAGGAAGGCCATCAGGATCGTCTCGCCGATGGCCCAAGCCACATCCTTGTGCCGCCACATGGCGTTGTTCCACCAATCGGACACTGCGCCAGTGATATTGCTGCGCGCAGGGTCGATCTGGTCACCAAACAGTATCGTGGCCAAGGACTGTCCGTAGTAGGGGCTGTCGAGCGTGAACCAGAACAGCTCCCAGCCGGGGAAGTAATTGAAAACCTCGGTCCGAGCGCCCGTCAAGGTAATGCGGCCTTCGGGCGTGGTGATGCCCACGCGGCGGTCCGAGGCGGAAATCCAATCGGGCAGATCATCGGGCAGGTTCGTCGTGACGGTGCGCCCCTCGGCCTGCACCTCGATCAGTTGGAAGCCGGGAATTTCGATCTCAGTCCGGTTGTCTGGCAGATATCGCACAATATGCTCGCGCCCCAGATCAATGATGATAGCATCATCGCCGGTCACCCAATCAGGGCGCTGTCCGTCGGGGTAGCGGCCCTTGCGTTCTCCTTCGACGGCATAAGTGATCTCTCCTGATCGATTGTCCCGGGTGACATGCACCTTGTGGGACCAGCTGTCGGAAGCCAGCGTCACGGCGTTTTCCATATTGGCGCGTCCGGCAAGACCAGGCAGGTCGAACGCGAAGAAGATATAGACGAAATAAACTGCGATGACCGCAGGGATGCCAAAACCAATCAAGCGCTTGCGCTGAAAGAGCTTTTCGGCGTCAAACTTGGTCGCGTCCAGATCAATAGTGGTCATTGGCCTTGTCCCTCAGTCAAACGATTGCGGTAGCGGCTGGACACTTGATCGAAGAACACGATCGTGCCGAACAGGAGGATGAAAATCGCGGCGGCTTCATCAAAGCGGCCCGGTCCCCAAGCCATGGAATTACGCAGCTCATAGCCAAGACCACCCGCCCCGACAAAACCTAGGATGGCAGAGGCACGGATGTTGATTTCGAAGCGCAGCAGCGTGTAGCTCACGTAGTTTGGCGCGACCTGCGGCAACACACCCAGAAGCATCCGCTGCGACCAAGTTGCGCCTGTGGAGGCAAGCCCTTCGACAGCTTTCAAGTCGGTGTTTTCGGAAACTTCGGAAAACATCTTGGCCAGTGCGCCAGCCGTGTGGATGGCAATTGCAATCATTGCGGGAACCGGCCCACCACCCAGCACAAAGATCAGAACCAGCGCGATGACGATTTCGGGCACGGCGCGCATTATATCCGAGATGCGGCGGAAGAGTGGTATCAGAAGTGGCCATTTCGCCAAGCCGCGGGTGCCGAGCAGCGACAAGAACAAGCCGCCAATTGCCCCGATCAGGGTCGAGACAGCGGCGATGTTGATGGTTTCCACCAAGGCGGGAAAATACTTGGCGATCAGGGCGGGCAGATCGGCGCGCTTTTCCCATGCCTCTGAAAGAACATCGGCGGGGTAATCGCCGATCTGATGCAGTCCTTCCCAGAAACCGCCAGCGTTGCGGTCATCTGCGACATTGAACCCGGAAACCATCAGAACGACAAAAATCAGAAGAGTGAGTCCGCCATAGAGTCTGCGGCGCTGTACCTGCGCCATATAGCTGGCTTGAATGCCATCTACTTGGTGTGGCGCACCACTAAGTGAAATATCTGCCATCCCGACCCCCGGACAAAGAAATACCGGCAGCCCCAAAGGGCTACCGGATGCGTCATAAAAATTGTTTTAGTTCCCAATCACAGACTGACGTGCTGCCACGATGCTTTCGTACATCGCGTGCGTGACTGGCTGGAAACCCAGCGTGTCGCCCGCAGCGACCCCGTAGGCGCATTCTGGGTCTGCTTCGTAAAGACCATCCACCAGTGCAACCATTGTAGCTTTGACATCGTCCGGCAAGGCTTGACGCAGAACGACGGGGCCTTCGGGGATCACGTTGGATTTCCAGATCTGGACCATGTCGTTCATGTCGACGAGACCTGCATCAACCGCTTTGCGCAGCGCGCCGGAATTGTAGCCGTCTTCCCAGTTGCCCTGACCATCGGCCCACGTCACGCCGCCGTCGATATCGCCGTTATTTACTGCGACGATGGTCTGCTCATGACCGCCTGTGAATTTGACTTCACCGAAGTATTCGCCGGATTCCATGGTGATGCCGTCTTTGTACTGCGGGATCTCGATGGAAGGGATAAGGTAGCCCGATGTGGAGTTTGGATCACCGAAACCAAACACCTTGCCTTCCATGTCATCCAGCGATGTGACGCCGCTATCGATGCGGGCAAAGCCGATAGAATGGTAGCCGACTGAGCCATCAAGGTTGACCTTGATCAAAACAGGCTCAACCGCGTCCGGATCCTGCAGGAATGTTGCGGCATAGGAAGATGCGCCCAACCATGCCATGTCGAGAGTGCCACCCAGAAGGCCCTGAATGACGCCATTATAGTCAGCTGGGGCGAAAAGCTTGGTTTCGACGCCGAGCGCTTCGGTCGTGTAATCCGCCAGACACTGGTAGCTGTTCATCCGGTCCTGCGCGTTTTCACCGCCTAGGATACCGATGCGGAATTCAGTGATGTCTTGGGCAAAAGCGCCCGTGCTGAGGGCTGTTGAGGCGGCAAACGCCAATACGAGGGTCTTTTTCATTGTTATCTCCGTGGTTTGTTGCCCTACCGCTTTGCGGCTAATTCAGGGCAGGTTGATTAAGGTGGCCTGCAGCCGATGCTCAGGCTGAAACTGGCTCAGGCGTAGGCTTTCGCTTCGCGGACCTCTGACCTGTCCAGTGTTTCGATTTCGGTGGAAGTAGCCGCTTCGGAAAAATCCGTGCCAGCCCCGTAGATGTCACGTGCGACCCCGGTGGTCAGCTGCTCTGGCGTACCATCAAAGACGATCCGCCCATCGCGCATTCCGATTACTCGATCGCAATAGCGCCGGGCAGTATCAAGCGTGTGAAGGTTTGCAATGACCATGCGACCGTCTTCTTCGTGAATGCGGCGCAGGGCTTGCATGACCACTTGCGCATTCATTGGATCAAGGCTGGCGATCGGCTCATCGGCAAGGATGATTTTCGGGTCCTGCATCAAGGCGCGCGCAATCGCCACGCGCTGTTGTTGCCCACCCGAGAGGGCCTCAGCCCGTTTCGGGGCCTGTTCGGCAATGCCGAGCCGGTCAAGGATTTCGATGGCGCGGTGGATATCTGACTGCGGGTAAAGGTTGAACATTGTCGCAAAGGTCGACCGCTTGTTCAGGGTGCCGTGCAGCACGTTTGATACAACATCCAAGCGGGGGACGAGGTTGAACTGCTGGAAAATCATTGCGCATCGCGATTGCCAATTGCGCCGCGCAGCTCCCCGCAGTCCAGTGATTTCTTCACCCTCAAAGGTAATCGTGCCTTCAGACGCATCGCTCAGGCAATTGACCATCCGTAAAAGCGTGGATTTACCCGCGCCAGAACGGCCAATGATCCCAATCATTGACGGTTTTTCCACCAAGATGTTTGCCGCATCTACAGCCGTTTTATCCCCAAACCGTTTGGTCAGCTTATCAATCTTCAGCATATCGCCCCCATGTTTGGTGAGGGCGTAAACGCTGGACGCTACGGTTTGATGACGGTTTTGAGTCAGTTTCTTTACATAAGAGTAAAAGAAACATGACACTCTCAGAACGCTAGAGGCGTAAGCTTTAGCAGCGATTGGTACATATTGCCTTGGGACCACAGTTATCCACATTGCATCATAAAACTGTTACATTTTTAAAATAAGGCGATTAAGATTCTCTTATGGATCTTTGTTATGCGCTAACTCTGTCTATCTGCTTCTCGATTCCTGCACTTGCGGAAGCGCAAATGACTGATGTTAGTTGTGATGACAGCACGCGCATGGCGCATATGCTGACGAATGCTCTGGGTGCAGAGCGTCAGGGGAGGGGCCTACGGGACCCTGAAACCCTGTTGGAAATCTGGGTTACCGAAAGAAACGGTGACTGGATCATCGTACAGAACTACACAAACGGAACATCGTGCATTGTCGCTATGGGCGAACATTGGGAAGGCGAAATTCCCGGACCAGCCTAACTGCTGGCTTCCTCAAGCCGATCCGTCGCTGGGGCAGGTCTTGGTGACAAAGCTCCCATGCACGCGTAAACTGCCGCGCTCAACATCAGGTCTTTAGCGACCAAAGAAGGCTTCAACTGCTCAAAATTGCGTGCGCTGATGATCGGAGCGGTCACCGCTGCATTCTGTGCGGCCCAGGCTACGGAGAGCGTGGCAGCGTCAATGCCCAGTTCAGCAGCCAGTTCTGACAACGCTCGTGCCGCCTCGAGCATCCATTTTTGACCATAGCGGGCGGCATAGCGTTTGTCCGTCGAAAGACGCCCTGTCCCGCCAGAAAAATACTTGCCCGTCAGAAATCCACTACCAAGGGGGAATAAGGGGCGACGGCGATCTCTTCTGAGAGTGCCATTGGAAACAGTTCAACCTTTGCCTGACGTTTGATTAGCGAACCAAGCTGGCGTTAGAATTAGTTATTTTAACGGCGTCACGGTCTGGCGAGGTGCGTTTGGCGGAATGGTCCGAGTTTGATCTGGACAAGCCGTCTAGACGCGCCCAGCGCACCGCATGAAGTCGAAGAAAGAGCATCGGGTCCCCCTATCGTCCCGCGCTCTTGAGGTGCTGTCACAGGCCCGCAAATTGGGGGCTGGCGAGGGTCTGGTGTTCCCCGGCACCAAATACGGCAAGCCACTGTCTGACATGACGCTGTCAAAGCTGACCAAGGAGCTGGGCTATGACGTCGACGTGCATGGGTTTCGTACCTCGTTCAAGACGTGGACCCAAGAACGCACCAACACGCCCCGGGATGTATCGGAGGCGGCGTTGGCCCATACGGTCAAGGATAAGGCAGAGGCGGCCTATGGCCGTAGCGCGGCTCTGACTGGCTGGTGTACGAAATCTTGTAGCAATGGAGGCAAAGGAAGTATCTGCCCCCTGCAAAGACCTTGCCGACCCGTCGCAAGCAATGCCGACCGTTTACAATGCCGTTGCATATGAAATAGGGGCGGGTGCCGCCATATTGGCACTCTGCATAGGTCAGGGGGATTGATTGCGTGATGGTTTCCCAATCGCCGCCATATTGGCGCACCTTGTAGTCTAGGACTAAATGACGTTCCTTTGCGTGGTAGGCGATGCGCCCTGTTTCTGTGCCATCCCTTGATCAGACCCAATGGCCGCGCCGACCGGGCCTTAGACAGCCTTCGCGGTGCAATCTGTTGACGTCCAGCGACTTGGACTGTTCTGCTTTCTGTTTGTGGCCCCTGCGGCCAGACCCATAAGCACCCATGCGGTGCCTCCAGATATTTTCCGAAATCATTAGTCAACTTGAGGTTTCTATCGGTGCGCTGAAATCCAGAATTACTACACTGTGGATGCGCGCAATCGCTCCAACGCTGCACGGCGATTAGGACTACAGCCATCTTTTGGGCATCCAACTTTTTACCTTTCAACTGCCCATGTAAGAAATTCACTGTCCCTCCCGGTCCTATTCACCGCGCTCCAGAGAGTTGGCTACCCCCATCCAAAACTCTAAGACCTGTCTGCATCGGGACCGGACAGCGTGGCGCGTTCACACTAGGGCCTGTTGATATTCACGATTCCCTTTTCCAATAATTTCAGATTCAAGCTTCCAAAAGGGAGGCGCGAATGTTGAGTGACAGGTTTATGATTAGTGACAAACAGTGGGAGTTGATTGAACCCCATTGTCTTGGGAAA
>JAGXGZ010000046.1 GCA_024636495.1 Roseobacter sp.
AGGCTGACTAGGTCCGCCAGCAAGTGCAGGCCGAAATTGATCCGGTCAAACAGCGCCGTCTGGAGAGACAGCAGTCGAACTCACTTGATGGTCGTCTGGAAAGTGAACCGACCCTTGTTTGCCGGAGACCCAGAAGTAAGGATACTGGGTTATGGAAAAGGACAAATGTGGAAACAGATATTACCCGAAGTGCGCGAACGTGCTGTGCGGATGACGTTCGAACACCAGGGTGAATTTGACAGCCAATCTGCTACGATCAAATCGATTGCGCCCAAGATCGGTTGCGGACCTGATACGCTTCGTGCCTGGGTTTGGCGTGCTGAAACGGACAGCGGTAGACGCGATGGGTGACGACCGCCGAACGTGACCGGATCAAAGCCTTGGAGCTTGAGAACCACCAGTTCCGGAGAACTCGGCCGCCCATTTCGGAAATGATGGCCTTTCTCAAAGTGAACCGGAAAGTGTATGGGGTCGAGCCTATCTGCAGTGTTTTGCAGATTGCCCCCTCGACGTTCTACGCGCACCTGGCCGTCGAACGTGATCCAAACAAGGCGTCGGATCGCGCCAAACGTGATGCTGAATTGCGCCCCGAGATGAAACGGGTCTGGGACGATAACCAGTCGGTCTATCGCGCACGCAAACTGTGGCATGCGATGAAACGAGAGAAGTTTAACATCGCTCGCGGCACCGTTGAACGTTTGATGCGAAACATCGGTATCGAAGGAGTTCGGCGCGGCAAGAAGGTCAAGACGACATGGCCATACAAAGCCTTACCTTGCCCCTTGGATCGAGTGAACAGGCAGTTCCGAGCGATCATGCCAAACCAACTCTGGGTATCAGATTTTACCTACTTTTCGACATGGCAGGGGTTCGGCTATGTGGCCTTTGTCATCGACACTTTCGCCAACAAGATCGTTGGGTGGCGCGCATCGAGTTCACAGCAGACACAATTTGTCTTGGATGCGCTTGAGCAGGCGCTTTACCAAAGACAGCCTTCAGAAAACCTGATTCATCACAGTGACCGAGGGAGCCAATATCTATCGATCAAATACACAGAACGGCTGGCTGGCGCAGGCTTGGAACCTTCTGTTGGAACAGTAGGTGACAGCTATGATAACGCGCTGGCCGAGACGATGATTGGCTTGTTCAAAGCCGAAGTCATCCACAGATTGGGGCCGTGGAAATCCGCTGACGCAGTCGAGTGGGACACGCTCAAATGGGTCGATTGGTTCAACAACCGCAGACTGCTCGAGCCCATCGGATACATCACGCCAACTGAAGCAGAGAAGGCATTCTATGCAAACGTGAACGCACTCGGAAAAGTCGCTTGAGAAGAACTAAATAGTCTCCGGTAAAACCGGGGCGGTTCAATCCTTCTCAAGCTTCAAGTCCCCGACAAACTCGACTCGCCTCACAAATCTTTAGACGGCTTTTGAATATATGGCCGATGTGCCGACGTAACGGTCATAGCGTTGCGCGATTATCCTTGTCAGTGCTCGCCCATGTGGAAAAATTTCTATTCCGGTGGAGGTGCGAACAACGAACCCATTGAATTCAGTCACTACCTGCGCATGGATCGGTTCAAGACCCTCGGCCAAGCCGCCGAACTTTTGGTTAAGCGCGGCATCATCAATCGCGAAATCGCACATCAACATTTCGATGGCACGCGCATGGAGCTTGTCGTCGAGGCTAAGGATGTGCCCCCGATATCCGGCAAGGTTTCCTGCTTCGATACGCTGCATATAAGCGCCTGTCGCAGCCGCATTCTGCACATATCCATCGTCAAAGCGCGAAATAGAGGACGCACCCACGCCGATTAACGTGGGACACGTGTCTGTCGTATATCCCTGAAAGTTTCTTCTTAAAGTGCCATCATGGGCCGCCTTCGCGAGACTGTCGTCGGGTTTGGAAAAATGGTCGATTCCAATAGCTTCATACCCGGCTTCGCAGAACAGGTCTGTGGCACGGGCAGACAGACGGTATCGATCAACATCACCGGGCAGAGCGGCCTCATCGATTAGCTTCTGCCTTTTCGCCATGTGAGGAACGTGGGCGTACCCAAAAAGTGCGACCCGGTCGGGGTTCAGCGTCAAGACTTTTTCCACCGTCTGAGTAATGGCATATTCAGTTTGGTGAGGAAGCCCATAGACAAGGTCGGTGTTGATTGATGTGATCCCGGCCTCTCGCAGAGACCGAACACACTCAGCCGTCAGTTCATATGGCTGCTCTCGCCCAATGGCGGCCTGAACCTTTGGCGAAAAATCCTGAATCCCGATACTTGCACGGTTCATTCCTTCAGCTGCGAGTGCCGCGATTTTGGCATCGTCGACCATCGTCGGATCAATCTCTACTGAGAATTCAAAATTGTCCGCGGGCGGTACGGCCGATTTTATCGCACACGCAAGGTCGTGGATTAGAGCCGGTGGTAAGATTGTAGGCGTTCCGCCGCCCCAGTGTAGCCGCCCCATTTTAAGACGCTTCGGAATTATCTGAGATAAAAGTCGAAGTTCGTGTTTCACAGATTCAAGGTAGTGTTCAACGGGACTGAGCGTGCGGGTGCCTTGTGTCCGACAAGCGCAGAACCAACAAAGACGTTCACAAAACGGTATATGAATATACAGCGAAACCGGAACATCCTCATCCAAGGCGCTGAGCGCATCAACTTGGAAGCTGTTCCCTACATTGTTCGAAAAAATCGGCGCTGTAGGATAGCTCGTGTAGCGTGGCACGTGCGCGTCGAACAAACCGAACCGGGTGAGCTGATTAATATGTTTCATACTAGGGCGATAGAACAGCCTGTTGATTTGCTCCTTGCGCTAAATCAAACAAACGAAAAAATCAGAAAAATGCGTAAATTTGGACCCATGAGCGAGGGGTTCTGGCTTTGCAACTGGGTGACCTAACAGCTCAGGCAGGCGGTATGATGTGTCTTTCCACGAAGTCTTGAAACAGATTCAGTAGCCTGATTTGTGCCCCTGCTGTTCGGAAATCGACTGCAATCTGGTCGAAAGAACTCGGCCGCCTCCAATAAATTCATGCGAATGTGCCCACAGCGTGCCTGAATGAAAAGTCTTTGCTCTATGTCAAAGACACGCTGGGACGATTCTTGGAAGAACGCCAGCATGAAGAATGCCGTGTCCCTCTTGCCCAGACTGCTATTGATCGTGTGCCTTGTGTCATACGGCCCATTGGCGATGGCTGGGGCGGGCAGCGGCAGCACCGCATACACGATGGAAATTTGCGCCGATGGCGTTGCAGAAATCGTGCGTTTCGATGCTGACGGAAATCCTGTCAAATCGCTTGCAGAATGCCTTGATTGCCTGACCTGCTGCCACGTCACCGGCGTTGAGCCTGAGATGTTTAGCACGCCTATTAGGTCCTTGGCATTGCCCACGATCTCAGCCGCGGTCGCGTCCGTCGATACTCTTCTCATCAGGAATTCCAAAATCCGCCCCTTGCCGCGCGGCCCTCCCCTCGCGCACCTCTCGACTCTCACTGCGCCCGACGCGGTTGTGACCGATCATGCAGATATCTGTCATGATACCCGCAGCGACGAGCGACCTCTGTCAAAGGACGCCGCCGCATGACGCCCCTCCGATCCCTTTTGAAAACCGTTGCCTTCGTCACTGCGATCCTCTTTTGCGGGATTCCGGCAGCGGCTCAATCCGTCCTTTCCGAACTCTTGCCTGATGTCGAGGCGGGTGATTTGGTCGAAGGGGCTGACGCCTTTGGCGTGATGCACAAAGATCTACCCGTAGTGCAGGTTCTTAAGAGTGGGGACCAAATCGGCTGGGCGTTTGTAACCTCCGATTTTGTGTCGACGACTGGGTATTCGGGCAAGCCCATTCACACGATGGTTGCTGTCGATGATGGCGCGCAAGTCATCGGTGTTGCGCTCGTCAAACACTCAGAACCGATTGTCCTGATCGGCATACCTGATTCAAAGGTGAAGGCGCTGGTGGCCAACTACCGCGGCCTGGATCTGGTGGCAGAGGCTGAATCGGGCGGCACCGCTCACGATCTGGACATTATTTCAGGCGCGACAGTGACCATTATGGTCATCGACGACTCTATTATTCGGGCTGGATTGAAGGTTGCCCGTCAGCTTGGATTGGGCGGTTTGGCCGTCGCGCAGCCGAGCGCGGGACCACAGTTCAAAATTGACCCTGACGTAGATGCTGCCTCGGACTGGATGACGCTGGAAGGCGACGGCACCCTTCGCCGCCTGTCATTGGACGTGGGCCAGGTCAACGCTGCCTTTGCTGCGATGGAAGACCCGCGCGCGGCTAAACGCGCCCTGACCGAAGCGCCTGAAACAACATTCATCGAGATGCAGGCGGCCTTGGCGTCGCATCCTGCAATCGCGCGCGCTCTTCTCGGCGAAGCGGTCGCTACAAATCTAGGCGACTGGTTGGAGGAGGGCGATCACGCCATCGCAATCTTCGGGAGTGGACTCTATTCGTTCAAGGGCTCGGGTTACGTGCGGGGCGGTATATTCGACCGGATCCACCTGATCCAAGACGATGTATCGGTCCGCTTCCGTGACCGGATGCACAAAAGGATCAACACCATTTCCGCCGAAGGCGCGCCTGTCTTTAACGAAGCGGACCTATTCAAAATACCGGCAGATAGCGGCTTTGATCCGGCCCAGCCGTTCCGGATTCAGCTACTGGTTCAGCGTGAGGTGGCCGCAATTGAGAAGGTCTTTACCACTTTTGACCTCGGCTACGAGTTACCAAAAAAATACCTGCGCGCGATCACACCACCGCCCGCACAGGACGTGCCCGTCGGTGTGAAAGAAGTCACCTCGCAATCTGAAGCAGCCGCACATCAGGCGCTGTGGAAACGGATCTGGGAAGGTAAAAAGGTCGAGATCGTCGTGCTGTGCGTGATGCTGATCTTGCTAACCGGTGTATTTTTCTTTCAGACATTCGCGACCCGTAACGAGCGCGCATTCTTCTGGTTTCGTATTGGTTTCTTGACGGTGACGCTGGTTTATCTGGGCTGGTATGCCAACGCCCAGTTGTCCGTGGTCAACCTGATGGCGCTGTTCGGATCGCTTATGTCAGGGTTCAGCTGGCAGGCTTTCCTGCTCGACCCCATGACCTTTATCCTGTGGTTTGCGGTGGCGGCGGCACTGCTGTTCTGGGGGCGCGGCGCCTATTGCGGTTGGCTCTGCCCGTTTGGCGCATTGCAAGAACTTCTCAACCGGGTGGCCAAAGTGTTGCGCATTCCGCAATGGACGCTGCCTTGGGGCCTGCATGAACGCCTGTGGCCGTTGAAATACATGATTTTCCTCGGTCTCTTTGGTGTGTCCTTGACCAGCATTGAGCAAGCCGAGCGACTGGCCGAGGTTGAGCCGTTTAAGACGGCAATCATCCTCAACTTTGTGCGCGCATGGCCGTTCGTGGCCTATGTCGCCGCATTACTGGTCGCGGGTCTGTTCGTCGAACGCTTCTTTTGTCGCTACCTTTGCCCGCTTGGCGCGGCGCTGGCAATTCCGGCGCGGCTTCGGATGTTTGATTGGCTGAAACGGTATCATGAATGCGGCAACCCGTGCCAAACCTGCGCCCATCAGTGCCCCGTGCAGGCGATCCATCCGACCGGGGATATCAACCCGAACGAGTGCATCAACTGCCTACATTGCCAAGTGCTTTACCAATCCGAGACCACTTGCCCTGTCGTTATCAAAAAGATGAAGCGGCGCGCCAAAGTCGGCGCGGCGCCTGATCTTTCGCGCGATATTTCAGGGCACCCGAACCAACCAAAAACTCAAACGCCAACGTGAAAGGACCTAAAATGTCTGAAGGAAAAAAACTGCCGATTTCGCGCAGGAGCCTGCTTGGGGCGACCGCCGGGGGCGCTGCGCTTGCTGGCGCATTCGGCACTCGCGCGGTGCTGACCGGGGGCGCCGTTGTTGGCGCAGCCACCTTGGCAGGCACAACAAGCGCCCGCGCCGCGGCTGGCGCCGAAGTCGGGCCGGGCCAACTGGATGAATACTATGGCTTCTGGTCTTCGGGACAGTGCGGCGAGATGCGAATTTTAGGCATCCCGTCGATGCGAGAGCTGATGCGTATTCCAGTGTTCAATACATGCTCGGCCACCGGCTGGGGCATTTCCAACGAATCCAAGAAGATCCTGACAGAAGGGCTATTGCCAAAAACGAAGGAATATCTGGCCGCTAACGGGCGTGAATTCCCGCCCAACGGCGATTTGCACCACCCGCACATGTCCTTCACCGAAGGGACATATGATGGCCGCTATCTGTTCATGAACGACAAGGCCAACACCCGCGTCGCCCGTGTGCGCTGTGATGTGATGAAATGCGACAAAATCATCGAGATTCCGAACGCCAAAGCAATCCACGGCCTGCGTCCGCAACGCTGGCCTCGGACCGACTACGTCTTCTGCAATGGCGAAGATGAGGTGCCGATGGTCAATGACGGTAAGATTCTGGACGAGCCGGAAAAATATGTAAATTTCTATACCGCTGTGAATGCTGATGAGATGACCGTCGCTTGGCAGGTTATGGTCACTGGCAACCTCGACAACACCGATTGTGACTATGAGGGTAAATACGCCTTCTCGACGTCCTATAACTCGGAAATGGGCATGAATCTGGCTGATATGACAGAGGCCGACATGGACCACGTCGTTGTCTTTAATATCGCCGAGATCGAGAAAGGCATAGAAGCGGGCGATTTTCAGGAGCTGAACGGTGTCAAGGTTCTGGACGGGCGCAAGGGACAGAACAAGAAATACACTCGCTACATCCCGATCCCTAACAACCCGCATGGCTGCAACATGGCACCCGACAAGATCCACCTGTGCATCGCGGGCAAGCTGTCGCCCACCGTGTCGGTGATTGACGTGCGAAAGCTGGACGCGCTGTTCAACGAGGATGCTGATCCGCGCAGCGTTGTCGTGGCCGAGCCGGAATTGGGCCTTGGTCCGCTTCACACCTGCTTTGATGGACAGGGCAACGCATTTACGACGCTGTTCCTAGACAGTCAGGTGGTCATGTGGAACATCGAAGACGCGGTCAAACTGTACAACGGCGAAGACGTGGACCCGATCCGCACCAAGCAAGACGTGCATTATCAGCCGGGTCACAACTCCACCGTGATGGGCGAAACGCTGGAGGCGAGCGGCAAATACTATCTGTCGATGAACAAATTCTCAAAGGACCGGTTCCTTAATGTTGGGCCGCTAAAGCCTGAGAACGAACAGCTCTTCGCCATCGACGGAGACAAGTTGACGCTAATCCACGACGGCCCGACCTTTGCCGAACCGCATGATGCGATCCTTGTTGACCCCAGCAAGGTGAACCCAAAATCGGTCTGGGATCGCAACGATCCGATGTGGGCCGACGCCCGCGCGCAGGCCGAAGAGGACGGCGTTGATCTGGACGATTGGCAGGATACGGTCATCCGCGACGGCAACAAGGTGCGGGTCTATATGACCAGCATCGCGCCCAGCTTCTCGCTGGAAACCTTTACGGTTCAGCAAGGCGATGAGGTCACGGTCATCGTGACCAACCTCGATGATATCGACGATCTGACCCACGGCTTTACCATGGGCAACCATGGCGTCGCGATGGAGATATCGCCCCAAGCAACAGCATCGGTCACTTTCGTCGCCGCACAGCCGGGCGTCTTCTGGTACTACTGCCAGTGGTTCTGCCACGCGCTGCATATGGAGATGCGCGGCCGGATGTTTGTCGAGCCG
>JAGXGZ010000047.1 GCA_024636495.1 Roseobacter sp.
ACAATCCCGGCCTTCACATCATCAGGCCAACGCCGGTTACCCCGACGCGGCTCAACAATCTCCAGCCGACCCACAAGTCCACTTCCATCCGCCATAGCATCCTCCAACAGCGCCAATGGAAAACATATCAAGCCAACTAAAAATTGACGGAAGACACCAAATCAATGGGACGTAGACGGCGCATACAATCAACTGCGTCTTCTGGAAGAGGCACAAACAGCGGCCTCCATCGCTTTAGCGCAAGCTATCCGCGACGGTGAGGATCAATTTGAAGATGATGTCCGCCAGATAGCTGCCTCCGGTGCTGCTCCGCAAAAGGGGGATCAGCTCACCAATGCGACGCCCTGGCTTACCCGGAATTCGATTATCGTGATCGGCGGCTGGTTCGCAATGGAAGTCGCAAGTAATGCTGTTGGCGTGGGTCTTTCGTCCCTGACGAGCTGGCTGGTCGCGAATGAGGCGGTAATCCTGACGCAGGCGCAAGTTTGGGGACAGCCTTTTGTCGCTTGGATCAGTCCCCTGCTGTCGCAAGCGCGTGAAGTACGCGCTGCAGCGTTAGTTATTGCAAACAAACGAACGTAGCACGCCCCCAAACGCAACAGACCAACCGAGGGTGATCTGCTCTCCCCCGGCGGCTTGGGCTAAGTTTGGCCTAGGTACCTTACCCATGATGCCAGGGTCGACAAGACAACGGTATGAGGAACCACCCCGCCCATCCTGCCCGCCCGAACCACGTCGCAACACAAATCGGGTTGCGCGCGTAGTGAAATAGCCGATGGGTTTTCAACCGGCCCTTGGCTTCAAAACCGTCAGCCCCCTAGCAAAGCAGTTGCCGCAAACGCAACTGAATACCCCGTGTCCAACAAAACCACGACAAGCAAGAACGCAGGCACTTTAAACCGCGCTCCTTTATGCCAGATGAAGTATGCAGATTTTCTTATCTATCCATAGGCCACCATCCGAAACATGAGGACGAACAGCCATCATTTCCATGGCTAACGTTCCAGCACCTGCCAAAAGACAAATGAGGGATTGATGAGTTGATATGTTCCATATAGCGAGCATGAGAAGGCTGGCTGCAAGTGATAACAATGAAACTCCGGTCATAAAGCATCCAGTTTGATCCGGCATCCTTCCTGAATGCACGATATGTCGTGGCTTTGCCGCGCGCTATGCGCGGCGGACTTGGTCAAATGATCTGGTCCATGGTCAGGGCGGGTCGCGGTCCCGGAACTCTAGCAGGTCGTGAAACGCGAGCGTCTCGAGGTCTGGAGTGTTGGCAATCACGTCGCAGAGCAGGTTTTCCAGCAGTACAGACGGAATGTCCTGAGCTTGCAGCCAGTCGGCCAGTCTGATCAAGATCGCCGCCCCCAACGTGTCACTGCCTCAAAACAAGCGTGCAGCGGTTGCGTCAAGCAAGGGTTCCTTGCCACGCAACGCACGTGCCTCTCCAAAGGTTGCCCGTTAGATTGCGGCCTCAGAATTCATATTCGGGCGACTCTTTTGGTTCGACAAGGGCGCTCCTTTCTTGCTGCACCATTACGCTTGCCGCGCTTATGCAGCATGGCGGTTAGCGCGGCCCGACCAGCGGCACGAAACGGTAGAATGCTGCCAAAGCATCCTTGGTCACGACTGTTGCGCGTCCCCAGCACGCCGCAGTGGAAAGCCGCTGCCTGACAGCGCTGGACCGGTGTTCGGCTCTGGCTCCCCTGCAAAGCCAGCTTGGAAGGCCGAACGGCGACGTGCAGTTAATCTGTGGGCAAACTCTGTCGTCGCCCAACGAACAGATGTGGTCACCAACGCTTGCACCAAATTGGCTAACAGGTTCATTCACATTTCCAATTTATTGATATTCAGAATGCGGTCATATCCATTCACTTCAGGGTTGGTCGGCAAACAGCTGCCAGCCCATGGACGTGCGATAAAGCCATCGATAGGTCCTGCCCAATTCAACTTGAAAGCGCATGAAAGCTCTCTCAACAGCGACTGATTACAAATAGCCGGTTTGGCCGAAGCGGAAGGCAGATACCGCGTCAACTTGGCCCCTCTTCCCGATGGCAAGTTCCACGCCGAGCACGCCGACGGTCAGGGCGAACATGGACGGGTCGATCACCGGTGACGCCAGCCAGAACGCCGTGACTGCCGAAAGCGGCACCCCCATGGCAAACAGCGCTGCAATCAGCGGGATTACCCCGCAAGAGCAAAACGGCGAAAGCCCGCCAAAGGCCGCAGCCGCGAGGATCATCAGCCCCCTGCGCCCGTGAAGGCCCGCGCAATCGGACCGTCTGCGCCCGTTGCACCCGCATAGGCGGCAAATCCGATCGACCGCAACAGAAACGGGGCGGTTTCCAGCAAAGTCTGCGTCGTGCAACCGGTACTTTGGGTGTCTTGCGTTGGACCGAAAAGCGTCACAGCAGGAAAATGGCTGCCGTGGCAAGCCAGCCCCGCTCTTCCGACGAGAGCCGACCGATGGCGATTGTTCTGCGCGATGGCTGGGGTGAAAACGTGTTCGCCACAACTCCATAGCCAGTTTTGTGGTTATATTCGGTTCAGAAAAACAGTCGTCATTTCACGCACCCGACGGCGGTTGCCAGGCGGATTGGCGTCATTGGCAGACCTTGTTGGGTCTAAATGCTCCAATGCATCCGCTGCGTTTTAGTCAATCTGTCGAATGGGCTGCCTCATGTCACCCACTGCTCATTCCCCCAAGGTCAGGCGTGGTGACAAAACGAATTGCCCAAGCACCCGCCTCGATGGCAGCTATCGGCAGCCTTCCAACACAGGATGGTTTTCGGATGGCTTTGTTTTGGGTGATCGGCTGGGCATTCGGTTGCGCAACAGCGACGACTTAACGGTTGATGTCTGCGTTTCGGCGCGCTCATGAAGTGGCAGCCGGATGTTGTCCAGCTCTGCAACGCTTACCAAAGCCAGCCGGGCGATGAAACAGTCGGGCCCTGTTATGCGGTCGCAGGATGTAAAACGAGGCGCGTTCCGGATCATCTGCTGGACATTGTGCAGCTGCCTCGACCGAGGTTTTATCCGGGCAAGAGCCTCCAGCGTGTAGCCAAGAGCTTTGGCATCGACGCGCACAGTCTATATCCTTCGATCACTCCATCTGACTGTAAACGACGCAACCGCTCGCCCACTGCGGGTCGCGACAGACCAACGACTTTCGCGATCTCGGCCAAGCTGGCGCGCCCGTCATCCTGAGGGGCGGCGATGACCTTGTGGTCAACGTGATCAATCGCTTTCATCGTGATCGCTAAATATGGAAATATACCGTCGATGTGAACGCATAACATGGATATCGCTTACGATCCCGCCGGGACGCCACGCGCGAAAAGAGTGTATGTATTGACCACACCCAAATGGAGAACCAAACATGGATATTCACCGCATTGCTGCCTTCAGCACCAACGGCAAAGGCGGCAACCCCGCCGGGGTCGTTCTTCTCGACAGGGCGGCACCCGAGGCGGATATGCAAAAGGTAGCCGCAGAAGTCGGATACTCTGAAACTGCATTTGCCGTTCCCGTAGAAGGGGCTGATCGGACGTGGCGCGTCCGCTATTTTGCGCCAGAATCGGAAGTATCATTCTGTGGCCATGCAACAATTGCACTTGGGGTTGCCCTTGGGCAGCGCAGTGGCACGGGAACCTACCATCTAGACTTGAATACGGCATCAATCACGGTCGATGCGATCACCTCGGTCGAAGGCATGGCGGCAAGGCTGGCCTCGCCCCCCACCGAAAGCCGCGCCGCAAGCCATGAAGAGACGGATGATGCGATGGCTTTGATTGGCCTGACCGACGACGATCTGGACATGCGCCTGCCCCCAGCCCGCATTCACGGCGGTGCCGATCACCTTGTGTTTGCGCTGCGTGATCGTGCCCGGCTTGCCAAAATGTCTTACGATCTTGATGAGGGGCGCGACATGATGCGGCGGCACAAGCTTGTGACGATCATGCTTGTTTATATCGAGGATGATCGCGTCTTTTCAGTCCGCAATGCTTTTGCATCCGGGGGTGTTCTGGAAGACCCCGCAACGGGCGCAGCGGCGGCGGCTTTTGCCGGCTATTTGCGTGATCGCAGCTGGCCGCATGCCGGACAGTTTACGATCCGGCAGGGCGAGGACATGGGCGTGCCGTCAATCATCGAGGTGCGGTTAAGCAATGAGGTCGGGTCGTCGGTCCAGGTCTCAGGCACTGCACGGTTCATTCTGGATGCTTAGGGTTCATCGGCGCAGCGCTCGCACGCGTGTTGCGCATCCATCATTCGCGAAATGACGCACATAGCTTGACGTGCCCCTTATCACATAGCTGATTGTCCACCCTACTGGCATCCGTGAGCGTTCAACAACCGCTGGCTTTGGGAACGTCCACAAACGATCCTGATTGGCGCACCCTAAAACTCCGTTCAAAACCAAGACATCGTTGGCGGTGTTTGCCATTTGGTGTCTGCGGGAATTCATATGCCTGGCAGCATGGGTCAAAGCGGGCCTGAACACTACGCCAGACATGCTTTGACGGATACAAATGGGGCACCTGCGCTGTGCAAGAAAAAGACCATACCCGTCTGCCTCAGCCCCGAACGCAACAGACCACCCGAGGGTGGCCTGTTGTTCGGCGGCGGCGCGGGTTAGTTCTGACCAAGGTACAGCGCCCATTCCGGGTCAGCCTCGGGGGTGCAATCTTGCGGGAACGCCCCAAGGAAGACGCGGCCTGTGGCAGTCGCCTCATTATAGACAAACCCCGTCGCTTCCTTGTCGCGCGCCATGCGGAATATGCCGGACATCGACATATTGGTGATCGGGTCTGATAATTCCATGCCGCAGCCTTCAAAGCCAAAGGCCGCCTTTTGGTAGAACTGGATGGATTTATTGGCCATGTAGACCGGCCAGTTGCTGACGGGGGGGGAATCGCAATCCGCCGGATAGGGTTCTTTGAACATCACCAGATATTCATTGTCGGCCCAGTACAAGAACCCCGGCGCGCCGGCTTCCTCGGCCATCTCCATCGCCAGACCCAGCTGGATGTTTTCGATCGTGTCGGTCATGTCGATGTCACAGCCAAGATAGCCCTTGGTCGGGTCCAGCACATAGGGTGCCGTCTCGTCCGCCTGCACCACCGCAGGGGCCAATGCCGTGCCCATTGCCGCTGCCAGACAAATCGCTTTGGAAAACCGTTTCATTCATAATGTCCTTTTGATCAAAAAATTGTGGCGGCTCCTTAAATTTCCGCCGCCCTGCCAGATCAATAACGGCTAAGGCTTCAGGTTAAGCAAGGCTTATCTCAGACGCTGATCAAGACAGAGTTTTTGTTTTAAACCTAAGGGATTGCTGCACGGCTGAGCCAACCGGCGCAAACACGCGCACGCTTCGCCCCCTCCTAGAAGGAGGTAAGTCATTCACAATGAGAGGGAAAAGTGGCGCGGTTGACGGGGCTCGAACCCGCGACCCTCGGCGTGACAGGCCGATACTCTAACCAACTGAGCTACAACCGCGCGATGAGGGCGGGATAGGCCAAGGCCGCGGATGCGTCAAGCCAATATTGAGGCGGAAGAGAATGAATATCATAAAGCGGTGCCGCTGTGCAGTCGCGGCCCCCTGCGTGGCCCCAAAAACATGCAGCCATCACCCCGGTTAAGGGGTGAACTGACTAAGCATGTTTTGAAAATGCAGCGGTGGCGCGGTTGACGGGGCTCGAACCCGCGACCCTCGGCGTGACAGGCCGATACTCTAACCAACTGAGCTACAACCGCCCACTGCACGCCTTGTCGTAAACTTCAAAGCGTTTGGCGGTAATAGGGTCTGGCCCTGCCCCCGTCAAGCGGGGTTTTCATCAGATTGTGCGGTTTTGCAAAAAACTATCCAAAGCGCACCGACAGGACCGTAAAAAGCCCACGCTGTGAGGCGCGGGCTAAGGGTCAGGTGTCGGAATATGTACCCCAAACGTGGTCATCGGGCGGCGGTGGTAGCTCTTTCTTGCCGCGCAGGCGGTGCATGTTCGCCTTGGCGATGAAGTTGCCGGAAATTGGCGCTGTGACAAACAAAAACGCCATCACCAGTATTTCATGCAGCGACCCGTCGTGGGCCGCAAAGGCGTAGATCATCGACGCCATCAGCAATGACCCCACGCCCAACGTCGACGCCTTGGTCGGCGCGTGCAGACGTGACATCGCGTTGTCGAGTTTCAGCAGCCCGATGGAACCGACAAGGGTAAAGAACGCGCCAATCACCAAAAGGGCCGATATGATGATTTCGCTGATTATGCCTAGATCACTCAATGATATCACCTCGCAAAACAAACCGCGCAATGGCGACGGTCGAGACAAACCCCAGCATTGCAATAATCATCGCGCTTTCAAAATAAACCTGAGTGCCAAGGCGCATGCCCAACAGAATGATCAACGCAATCGCGTTGATTACCATGGTGTCCAGCGCCAAAATCCGGTCGCCTGTGTTGGGGCCTTTGACCAACCGCAGCATCGCCAGCAATTGTGACAGGGCCACGGCGGCGAAAGCAAAGTTCAAAGCCATAAGGATCATTCAAAAATCTCCTTCAATCGGCGCTCGTAGCGCTGTTTTATTTCATCGCGCACCGCATCCGGATCCTCTGCATCCAGCGCGTGCACCAGCAGCGCCTTGCCATCGTCGGACAAATCCGCGCTGACTGTGCCGGGGGTCAGGGTGATCGTGCCTGCCAGCAACGTGATCGCCTCGGGGGTGCGCAGATCAAGGGGGATGACGACCCAGTTGGGGCGCATGTTTTTGTTGCTTTTGAACAAGACGATCATCGCGACAGCCACATTTGCTACCAGGATATCCCACAGCACGATCACCAGATAGGACATAAGCTTGATCGGTCGGCCCACCGGGGGGCGATCTGGCCAGTAGGCGGCGGTGATGATCGGGATCAGCAAGCCAAGGATGATGCCGAACACAACCGTGCCAAGCTTTACCTCGTTGACCAGCAGACACCAGACAATGGCCAGCAACACGGTCAGCAGCGGGTGGGGTAACAGACGTGCGCGCATATCAGTTATCCTTTTTCGTTAGACTTGACCCATGCGTTGCATCGGCCCCGCTTGACGCTTCGGGGGCGTCTTTTTCGGTGTCGCCATGTGTATCATAACCGGCCTTGATTTGCTTGCCCTGCGTGGTCAGCACCACCGAGATATAGGTCTCTGGGTTGAAAAGCTGTGCAGAGGTCGCCGAAAGCACGCGGGTCACCGGACCAGCCGCAACGGTCAAACCGATGAGCAACGCCAGCAATGCCCCAATCGAGATCATGGGAAGGACCGACGCGGCTTGCGACTCTGCATCTTCCTCTGCCTCGTCGGGGGCGCCTTTGTCTGCGGGTTGGTGAGCTTTCCAGAACACCACACTACCCGCGCGGGCAAACCCGACAACGGCGACCAGCGATCCGACCAGAATTGTGGCCCAGACCCACCACATCAGATCGGAACTGCGTGCCGCATCAAGGATCAGAAGCTTGCCGATAAAGCCGGACAAAGGCGGCAAGCCTGCCATGGCGATGGCTGCTACAAAGAACATACCCGCCACCAGCGCGCCGCCCACGATCGGGGGGGCTACATCAAAGCTCACAGCGGCGGCACCGCGACGCGAGCGGATCACGTCGACAAGCAAGAACAGTGAAGCGGCGGCAAAGGTGGAATGTACCGCATAATAAAGTGCTGCCGTGATGCCGGTTTCGGTGAAAACCGCGACCCCGGCCAACAGCATCCCCATCGACCCGATGACGGAAAACGCCACCATCCTGTCAACGGATTTCGCCCCCAGAACCCCCAGCATCCCCAACGCGACAGTAAGCAACGCAGCTGGCATCAGCCAGACGTCAAACAGCCCTTGAGTGATTTCAAGATCAGGCGGGAAAACCAGCGTGAACATGCGGATGATACAATAAGCCCCGACCTTTGTCATGATCGCGAATAATGCGGCCACGGGTGCGGGTGCCTCTGAATAACTGGCAGGCAACCAGAAATGCAGTGGCAGAATGGCAGCTTTGACGGCAAAGACCATCAGCAACAGCACCGCCGCCACACGAATGCCCGCACTGTCAGCGGCATCAATGCTTGCGACGCGCACAGCCAGATCAGCCATGTTCAGCGTGCCGGTTTCAGCGTAGATCGTGCCAAGCGCGAACAAAAACAGCGTCGAGCCAAGCAGGTTGTAAAGCACATATTGCGTGCCCGCCCGCAGCCGTTTGGACCCGCCCGCGTGGATCATCAACCCGTAAGAGGCAATCAGCAGCACTTCGAAAAATACGAAAAGGTTGAACGCATCGCCAGTCAGAAAGGCGCCGATGATGCCCATCAACTGAAACTGGAACAACGGATGGAAATGTTGCCCGCGCGCATCCCAACCTGACCCGATGGCATAAAGCAACACTGGTATCGCCAGCGTCGAGGTCAAAAGCACCATCAGCGTGGAAAGACGGTCGGCGACAAGCACAATGCCAAAAGGCGCGGACCAGTTACCGAGCAAATAAACGCTGACGGTCCCATCCGAAGCCTGCCAGAACAGACCCACCGCAAGGCCAAACACCGCCAGCGTTCCGGCGACGGAAAACACCCGCTGGATCATCAGATGGTAACGGGCCACCAGCACAAGCATCGCGGCCAGCATTGCGGGCAGCAAAATCGGAAGAATAAGCCAATGGGTCATAAAGCACCTCCGCCGCGCTGTGCCGGATCGGCGGGATCACCGCTGCCCGGATGCGTTTCGGGGGCATTCACCATATCATCATCCGCGCTTAGGTAGGATCCAAGCGCGATCATCACGACCACTGCCGTCATCCCGAACGAGATCACGATCGCGGTCAACACCAGCGCCTGCGGTAGCGGATCTGCATAAACCTCAACACCGTCGCGCAACACTGGCGGCGCGTTTATTGCCAAGCGGCCAGATGCGAACAAAAACACATTCACCGCGTAGCTCAGCAACGAGGTGCCGATGATCACCGGAAAGGTCCGCAAACGCAGGATCATATAGATGCCGGCCGCAGTCAAAGCGCCAATGGCGGTTGCAACAAGAAGCTCCATATCAGCTCTCCCCTCCTGTTGAAATTTCAGGACGGGACGGGTCGATATCCATCGCATAATCGCTGGCCTCAATCCCCGCGCGGCGACCGAGCCTCGAGAAGCTTTCCAACGACAGCATCACAGCACCGACAACCGCAAGGAACACCCCCAGATCAAAGCCCATCGCGGTGGCCAGCTCGAATTCCTCCATCGGGGGAATGCGGAAATAACCGAACGCCGAGCTGAGGAACGGCACACCAGCAAACCACGCGCCAATCCCGGTCAGGCCCGCACACAGCACCCCTGCCCCGATGATCCCGTGATACGGATAGCGCTGGCGCCGGTCCGCCCAGGTAAAGCCGCTGGCCATATACTGCATCAGCACCGCAATCGCGACCACAAGCCCGGCGATAAAGCCGCCACCCGGCTCGTTATGACCGCGCAAGAAGATATAGACGCCAACCATCAGCACGACGGGCATCAGGACGCGGGTCAAAACCACCATCATCAGCGGATGCGCATTGCCTGCCCGGACTTCCTCGTAACCCCGGTTCAGCAGACGCGCGCGCACCGGACCAGACAAAAGGGCCTCTGTCAGCGCATAGATCACCAGCGCTGCGATGCCCAAGACGATGATTTCTCCGAAGGTATCAAAGCCACGGAAATCAACCAGAATCACGTTTACAACGTTCGTACCCCCGCCACCCTTGTAGGAATTGGCCAGATGGTATTCCGAGATCGACGCAATGGGGAAGTCGGACATCAGCATCGAATAAATCAACCCAGTCGCAGCGATACCGCCAGCCAAGGCCAGCACGATGTCACGCGCCCGCGCCCCTTTGGTGGATTCAACGGGTGTGGTGTTGGGCATAAAGTTCAGTGCCAGCAACAGCAGGACAATCGTCACCACCTCGACCGAGATTTGGGTAAGCGCCAGATCCGGTGCCGAGAAATAGTTGAAGCCCACAGACACCATCAAGCCGATGATCCCCATCAGGATCAAGACGGCCAGACGGTTGCGATGGACCGTCACAAGGAACGCGGTTGCAAGGATCAACATCAACCAGCCTGCAAAACCGACAGGCGTAATCGGCAGCATCTCGCGCGTTGGCGCGGCGTTAACCCCGGTGAACCAGGCATGTGCGCCAACAGCGATCACCGTTGCCACGAAGATAGACGCGTAGCGGGTGAAAGAATTGTTGTGCAGTCGGTTGGCAAAGACATGCCCGATGCCAACAGCAGCGGTAATGATACGGTCAAAGATGTCTTTCGCCTCGGGACGCGGCGTTGCGGCCCAAAGCCGCGCCAAAGGCGCAAACGCTGCCAGCAGGATCAAACCCCCGACTACGGCGATCACCGACATCCACAGCGCAGGCACCAGCCCGTGCCAGATTTTGAAATGCGCCGTTGGCACATCAGCGGCGTTTCCGATCACCGCTTGGGTGACGGTCTTGACGAAGGGTTCTGCCAGAAACGGCGCAACGCCGATCAGGATGACAGGGATCATCAGCAGCGCGGGCGGCAACCACAAACCGACCTCGGGGTCATGCGGCTTTGCCGGATAATCATTTCGCACAGGACCCAAAAACGTATGTGAGATGAACCGAAAGCTGTAGGCCGCAGAAAACAGCGCGCCAAGCGTTGCCACGCCCGCAACCAGATAAGGCGATCCGAAAAGCGTCGTGTGATACGCCTCTTCCAGCATCATTTCCTTGGATAAAAAGCCGTTAAGCAATGGAATGCCCGCCATCGACAGCGCCGCAATCGTGGCCACCGAAAAGGTAATCGGCATCAAGCGGCGCAAGCCCCCCAGCCGCTTCATGTCGCGGGTGTGCAGCGCGTGATCGACAATACCCGCAGACATAAACAACGCCGCCTTAAAGCTGGCGTGGTTCAAGATGTGGAAAACCGCAGCCATCGCGCCAAAGGGCGTGCCGGTGCCCAGCAAAAATGTGATCAACCCCAGATGCGACACGGTCGAGAACGCCAAAAGCGCCTTAAGATCGTCTTTGAACAGGGCAATGACTGCGCCCAAGACCATGGTGATCAGACCCGCTGAACACACAAGGATGACCCAAAGATCGGTGCCCGACAGCACAGGCCAAAGCCGAGCCATCAAGAACAGGCCCGCCTTTACCATGGTGGCCGAATGCAGATAGGCCGAAACAGGCGTGGGGGCCGCCATCGCGTGGGGCAACCAGAAGTGAAACGGAAACTGCGCGGATTTGGTGAAACACCCGATCAGGATCAGGATCAGCGCTGGCACGTAAAGCGGCGACGCCTGCACCAGATCCCGCTTCTCAAGGATCACCGTCAGATCGTAGCTGCCAGCAATCTGCCCCAGCAACAACATCCCGCCAATCAACGCAAGACCGCCCATACCCGTTACGGTCAAGGCCATCCTCGCGCCCTGTCGGCCTTCGGCGGTGTGCTTCCAAAACCCGATCAGAAGAAAGGAAGACAGCGACGTGAGTTCCCAGAAAATCAGCAACATCAATATGTTGTCAGACAGAACAATGCCCACCATCGCCCCTTGGAACAACAACAGATAGCTGTAGAATTCGCCCATGTTGTCATCACGCGACAGATAAAACCGTGCGTAGGTAATAATCAGCAACCCGATCCCAAGGATCAGCCCTGCAAACATCAGGCCCAAAGGATCAAGGAATAAATTGACGTTCAGCCCCAGCGACGGCAACCAATTCAGCTGCGCTGTGACAACCTCTCCGGCCAGAACGGCGGGGGCGTGGGTTGCAAGCCCGATCGCCGCCGAGGCTGTAACCAGAAATGTGATGATAAAGCAGCTTTGACGGCCAGCCTGAATCATCAGGCCGGGCAACAATACGCCAAGAAACGGGAGGGCAATGATCAGAAATAATGACATGCCGCTAACTATCGACGAGCAGCGTCAAAACAGCCAGCCCCTATTTGCCAAATTCTGTCGGTAATATGCTGTTTAGATGCAGTTTCTTGTTCAAAAACATGGATTTGCCCGTCAGCCAAGCGCCTAAGATAAGGCCTGTCTTTTGATATTGAAGGGGCGGTTTGCCGACCTGCGTCAAAATATCCATCCCCCACGTCCTAACGGGCGGGATCCACGATTTAGCCCTGGGGTGATTCATCCGTCTCATTATCGCCAAGCGGCCCCTTAAAGCCGGTGGCGACAACGAATTTTTCCGAACTGTCCTGACGGCTTGCAGGCGGTTTGATATTGGCAACCTTGGTAAACCGTTGCTTGAGCAGTTTTTGCAGATCGCCTTCTGCACCGCCGGCCAGAACCTTGGCAACAAACGTGCCGCCCTCCTCGAGGACGTCAAACGCAAAATGGGCGGCCGCCTCGCACAGGGCGATGATGCGGTTGTGGTCGGTCTGCTTGTGACCAGAACTGGACGCGGCCATATCGGACATAACCACATCGGCCCTACCGCCCAGCCAGCCTTTAACGATCTCGTCCGCATCGTCTTCCATGAAATCCAGCACGTGCAGTTCGCACCCTGCAATCGGCTCCATCTCTTGCAGATCGATGCCCAGAATGGTGCCGACGTTCTTGCCGGGCTTTTCACCCAACACGTTGCAGCGTTTCACCGCGACCTGACACCAGCCACCGGGGGCGGCCCCCAGATCGACGATCCGCGCACCGGGCACCAGAAAGCGGTATTTATCGTCCAGTTCCATAATCTTATATGCCGCACGCCCGCGATAGCCTTCGGCATTGGCGCGTTTGACATAGGGGTCGTTCAATTGCCGTTGCAACCAGCGGGTCGAGCTAAGCTTGCGCCCGCGGGCGGACTTTACCTTGACCTTCAGCTCGCGCTGGCCGCGCCCCGAAGTATTCTTGCCTGACGGCGTTTTGCCTGTAGGTGTCTTGCCCATCAGCTTGGTCCTTCTTCCAGAACGCCATCCGCGCTCATCTGGGCATATAGCAGCCCCTCGCGCAGACCCCGGTCCGCGACACTTAGTCTATCTGTCGGCCAGCAGCGCATCAACGCCTGCAAGATCGCCGCCCCCGACATGATCAACGCCTGACGGTCCAGCCCAATCCGAGGATCGGCGCGCCGCCCGCCCGGCCCCATCGCCAGATAGGAATGGATCACCTTGTCAATCTGGGCGCTGGTCATGCGCAAGCCGTCAACTTTGGTCCGGTCATAACGCTTTAACCCCAGATGACTAGCGGCAACCGTTGTTACGGTGCCGGATGTGCCGACAATCTGGAAGTGATCTTGCGATTGAGCCGATTGATAGGGGGTGAAGTCGGTCAAGTTCTCCTCGAAGAACCAGCTCATCAAGGCAAAACGCGCGGCGTCATCCTCGACGTCCGAGAATTGGTCGCGCAAGGTCGCCACCCCAAGCGGCACACTGATCCAATCGACGACGCGGGCCTCTGGAATATCGGTCTTGGCCTGATGAAAGCCACCATGCAGCCGCATGATCGATCGCGCACGGTCAGCTTTGGGCACTTTGGAGATATCGATCCACACCAGTTCGGTCGATCCGCCACCAATATCCACCACCAACAGATTATGGGTCTTGCGATTCACCAAGGGTGCGCAGGAAATAACCGCAAGCTGTGCTTCTTCCTCGGGCCGGATGATATCAAGCTTGAGGCCGGTTTCACGCTGGATGCGCGCCATGAACTCGGCACCGTTGCTGGCGCGACGACACGCCTCGGTCGCGACCAGACGCATCCGGCGCACCTTGTTGCGTCGCAGTTTTTGCTGACAGATACGCAACGCCTGAATGGTGCGCGTCATAGATCCGCGCGACAAGCGCCCGGTCTTTTCAAGCCCTGCCCCTAGCTGGACAGACTTTGAAAAACTGTCGACGACATGAAAACCGCTCCCCTTAGGTTGAGCGATCAGCATGCGACAACTATTTGTGCCCAGATCAAGGGCCGCATAGAGTTCGGTCGATCTGGGCGGAACTGGCGCGGGGCTCAGAGCCGGCGGTGTGTCGAGCGCGCCCGCACCTTTGGGACGCTGTGGCGCCATGGTTTGCGCCTTTCATTACGAGTTGGCTTGAGGGTAGTGTTAATCCCCTCACGGGGCAAGCGGGAAACGCGCCAAGCCCTTCGCGACTTACGGTTTCGCTCACAACCATCTTGAGAATTATGACCCCACGCCCCTCTCGCCCCTTTCGGCGGACCGATGTAGGGTTGCGACGTCGCAGACGCCGTTTTGAATGTCGAAAAACGGCGACGGGGACAGATCAACAGCCGCTAGAAAACCTTCAGCGCATCCAGAGGAATCAATCATGCCAGACGTTACCATTGTTTATTGGCGCGACATTCCCGCTCAGATCATCGTTGGCAAAGGCCGTCGCGGATCAAAGCGCCAGTTGCCTGAACGTTTTGAACAAGCCATCGACCGTGCCGCCATGAAAACCGGCGCTGCGGGGACCGATGAATATCTTGCCGAATGGCGCAAGGCAGACCCCTATTCCGTAGACGGGGAACCCGATGCTATCGCCGACGCCGAAGCCGCGCGCATTGATGCAGAATACGACCAAGAGCGTATCAAGGCACTGATTGCGACGGATGGCTGGGCAAAAAGTTGATCCCTTTCATGAAAGACAAAATCATGTCCCTTCTCAATTTCCGACGCAAAGAATCCCCTGCCCCCGATTTGCCCAACCCGGCAGTCGAGGCATTCTTGCAGGACTATTCCATCGAGGTGATGCCGCGCACCGCCGAGAAGGTCGACAATTTTCGCGATCTTCTGCCCGCTGGCACCCGCGTCTACATCGCCCATATCGAAGGAACCCCCATCGAGGACATGGTCGCCACTGCTGCACGCCTGAACGCCGACGGCTACAAGGTCATGCCGCACATGCCCGCGCGCATCATCAAGGACAAGGCGACGCTTGAGAATTGGATCGCAATGTATCAAGGCGAAGCCGATGTGAAACAGGCCCTGTTGCTGGCTGGTGGCGTGAGCACGCCTTACGGTGATTTTAGCGATTCCATGCAGTTGATGGACACAGGTCTTTTCGACAAGCACGGATTTGAACGCCTGCACATCGCGGGCCACCCAGAAGGCAACCGCGACATCGACACCGACGGCACGCGCCTGCGCGTCGATGATGCGCTGCGCTGGAAAATGGGCTTTTCCGAACGCACCGACGCCAAGATGGCCATCGCCACGCAATTCGCGTTTGAGGCACAACCGATCATCGAATGGGCCGACAGCCTGAAACACGCTGGCATCGACCTGCCGATACATATCGGCATCGCGGGCCCCGCCAAGCTGCAAACCCTGATCAAATTCGCCATCGCCTGCGGTGTCGGCCCATCCCTGAAAGTTCTGCAAAAGCGCGCGATGGATGTGACCAAGCTGCTGTTGCCTTACGAGCCCAATGATGTGATCACCGAACTTGCCGCGCACAAAGCGGCCAACCCGGAATTCAATGTCTCCCATGTGCATTTCTTCCCGCTGGGCGGGATCAAGACCAATGCAACCTGGGCGATTGAAAACGGCGGAGCATCTGCACGCCCTGCCAACGCCACGTAAACAGCCGTCTGAAGGATAGCACACCCATGACCAGAACCGTCGTCGAATCCAAAACCAAATCCGCGATCATCGGCTTTGACGAGCCCTTCTGCGTCATCGGGGAACGCATCAACCCCACAGGCCGCAAGATCCTGGCCGAGGAACTCGAGCGCGACGATTTCAGCCGCGTCGAAGCCGACGCCATCGCGCAAGCGGCCGCGGGTGCGAATATCCTCGATGTGAATTCGGGCGCTGTGTTTTCCAACAAAATGGCCGAAGACCCGCGCTATGCGGATAACAACTTTGTCGAACCCACCTTGATGCGCAAGCTGATCGAAGTCGTGCAGCGCGTCGTGGACATTCCGCTGTGCATCGACAGTTCGGTTCCCGGCGCACTGGAAAACGGCCTTGCCGCTGCCGAAGGACGTCCGCTGTTGAATTCGGTAACCGGCGAGGAAGAACGCCTTGAGCTGGTTCTGCCGCTGGTCAAGAAATACAACGTGCCAGTGGTTGCCATCTCGAACGACGACACCGGTATTTCCGAAGACCCCGACGTGCGCTTTAACGTGGCCAAAAAGATCGTCGAACGTGCTGCCGATTTCGGCATCCCCGCGCATGACATCGTGGTCGATCCGCTGGTCATGCCCATCGGTGCCATGGCAACGGCGGGCCACCAAGTCTTTACCCTTGTGCGCCGTCTGCGCGAGGAATTGGGCGTGAACACCACCTGCGGCGCGTCCAACATCAGCTTTGGTCTGCCCAACCGTCACGGCATCAACAACGCGTTTTTGCCGATGGCGATGGGCGCTGGCATGACATCAGCGATTATGAACCCGATCACCCTGCCCGTGAACCAGACCAAAATTGCGGAACATAAGGCGCTGATCATGGCAGCAGGCATCATCCTGCCCGAGGATATCGACGACGAGACTTTCGTGACCCTGTTCGGCCTTGGATCGACCAAAGCGACCCCCGGCAAGGAAATGGAAGCCATCCGCGCCGCAAACTTCCTCTATGACCGCGACCCCAACGGCACCGAATGGATCAAGTTCAACAAGGTAGCCCCCAAAGCCGGCCAAGAAGGCCGTGGCCGCGCAGGTCGCGTCGGCGGACGCCGCCGTGGGTAAGTTTTTCCCCATTTTGATCTGAGTAGAGAAGCCCCTGATGACGATGGTCTTTCAGGGGTTTTCTTTTGGTATACTTTTATATCGCGACGGTCCGCTTTGCGGACAAAGCGACTATTTGGATTTATAAGGCTGTGATGAAGCCTGAATTTTCGAAGGATTGAGAGTTGGATATTCACTGCCACTGTCGGAAAGTTTCTATTAGGCTCCCCGGTCAGCCACTAAAATTAAACCGCTGCACGTGCAGTATCTGCCGTCGGTATGGCGCTCTTTGGTCATACTACCCGCCAGAAAGCGTGCTAATATCAGGCGCGACCGATACCTATATCTGGGGGGACAAAATGATCGCGTTTCACCGCTGCCAATGTTGTGGCGTTCTGACACACTGGATGCACATCGATGGTGATATTGGAGATATCGGCGTAAATTTGCAGAACTCCGACCCCGCACTGCTTGACGGTATCGCCGAATATGATGGTCATATGAAAGCGATCTAACCGACACAGTGGGCTCCAAGCAGACCTTAAGCAGCTTTAAACGCGCGGATTAACACCGGCCTGAACATCTCTCAACTTTCCTACCATACGCGAAGAAAATGAAAGTCTGAAAAGACGCTTACTTGGAAATATAAAGGAAAATGGTGAACCCAGCTGTTCTACGCTTATCCTGCGATTTCAAATAGTTGGATTGGAAACAGACGCAATCACCGTTAACCAAGTATCAATGACTTAGAAGACAGTTTGGAAACTGAAGATGCAATATCTTTGGCTATTCGGATCCGCTCCTAGGGAAACCTTCTCCGAAAAGGCCGTCTTGTCCCGGCCTGTAGGGCTCTTGAACTACGGGCGGCCCAGAGAAAATTCCCCCATCAAGCCCTTTGCCGAATTGCCCATCAAATCCCCAGAAGTTTAGGCTGCGTGATCTGAGTTCCTGCGCTGCTGAGGCATTTAGAGGGATGACCTCCCCTGGTTTTTCGAGCACCGTTATGGCCCATTCCCTTAGCGGGTCAGAGCCTTCAAGATCGCCGTCCGGCTTTTCCGAAAGAATGCTTACGGCGATCGATGCCATTTGAGCAGACGTGTCTCGCTTACTGTTTTCTGAGTTGATCACGACTGTTACCACGCCAATCGCGAGCGGTATGAGGATCGCCCCCACGAACTTTCCGACAATCTCGAGCTTGTCCCAACAATCTTTTTCCAACGCCTGCCCCTTGCCCAACTCATACCCAGATTATCAAGCGTACGATTTGATGACCTTTTCGATCACATCAGCGAATCTGTAGAGATCTGCGGGCCCAGCCACTTTGTGCTTCGCCTCATTTTTATCCACATCGAACAAACCCACATGACGGGTCGTTGCGGAGTTGAAGTACAAGCGGCAGATTGGCTTTCTATTGTTGTTATCCATCAAAATTGCACAGTAGCTTTTGGCATCACGGATAACAATTCTGTCCACAGGAACGTGACGAGCACCTATCGCTCGGACTATCATATGGGCCGAAATTTCCTCATCGGTAGTCACTATATCGTCTTCAGGAATTTCATCTGTCGCCAGCCCTTCTGGCTCCGAAGTCACCTTTTTCTCACCACTGAAAGCAACACCAAGTTTATCTTGGATCCTGTCTCGGATCACCTCATCCAATGCGGCTTGGACTGCTGGACGCAGCTGCTCAGATACACTTTTTGTGATTGAGCCTTCATGAATTTGCCGACCGACCAATCGAATGAAATCTTCATCCGGATCGTCCAGCTGCTTCCGGAGGTAATTGGCTGCAGCACGGGTATATTTTAAGTTTGAGGCCGCTTCCACAATTTCATCTATAGCAAAGTTCGGCTTCTGGAATCGCGCCAGCTCTTCGACCTGATCTCGATCGAAGTTTTGGAAATCAAATTTGAAGAATGGCCGCTTGTCCATTTTGTTTGGTTCGTCTGTGTCTGAGAAAAACCAAGCCTCCCTCCCGTTTGTAAGAATCGCCAGACGAGCCTCGGTGACAGTGAAGTAACGGAAAAGCTGGTTGAACTGCGTATCCCCAAGCTTTGCGTTCACGGGCTTTGCCTCAATCAGCATCGCAATTTTGCCGTCAATCTTAACTGCAAAGTCGACCTTTTCCCCCTTCTTTGTACCGACATCAGCAATAAACTCGGGGATTACCTCATCAAGGTTGAAGACATCGAAGCCAAGTGTCTGCAAGAATGGAAGGATCACAGATGTCTTGGTCGCCTCTTCGGTGAGAGCCTGCCGCTCGGCAACCTTTGACCGGCTCGAAATCTGGGAAATACGATCAAAAAATTCGCTCACGATGGCCATCCTCACAAAAAATAAGAAGCTTTATATCAATGTGACGCCAGTTCCCCGTATAATTGCAACATCTCTCTCTCTTTTCCCTCTGGTGCGACGTTGAGTGCTGTTCGCCGTGACGCAATCGCAACACAGCCGCTCCACTGATTATTAGAAGGATCGGTATCCGAACGTTCGCTTCTTGAGACTGCTATGCCGAGCTGGCCATCGTCCTTTTGGAACAACTGAATTTTCTCAAGATCGAAATATATGATGTATAGGAGTGGCTTTATGGCTGACTATCGGGAAATTTCTCAACAATATGCCCAAGGTGCGATTAAAGCTGTTATTCTGGTGAATGGCGGCGCTGCAGTTGCAGTTCTGAGCCAAGTCTCGACGCTTTTGCGGCTGTTAGATCATCAATTGGTCGGGTACGCGTTGCTTGCGTTTTTAGGCGGGGTCAACTTCGGTCTCATGACGTGGCTTTTCGGATTTTTTAGCACCAGATACGTCGATATTGCAGAGCGATCTAAAACCCCAGACTATCGGGTCGCGGACCGCTTCCAAGGGCTTGGATCGCTCTCCTTGGTTCTTGGAATATTTTGCTTCCTTGGGGGAGGATCTGTGCTCGCTATCAGCTTTGCGTATTCAGTTCCCTTGCCCTGATCAGAGCAGATATTTTGGCGGACAGCATCGTGTCGGCACACGCTTTAGGCCGTAAATTCTGTGAAAAGAGCGACAATCAGGAGTTCATGGAAAGGTTTTGGAGCACGAGTTCCAGATTTTCACCCAGACCTAGACCAGAATTCTGAAATAGATAGCGAAATATTTACTGGATTTTAGTTGCTGCTATGTATCATGGTGATATATAGGCCTTCAGAGGTGAGTCGGGACAGGAATTTTAATTTTGGCTGAAAACGAACCTTGGGACAGCAAAACGGCAACCATAAAAATCCGAGAGATGGCGTCGTCAAGAAAATTTGGCGTAGCTTACAAACTTCATGCAATGGAAAGGCTGGCTGAGCGGAACTTGATCATGTCTGACGTGTTATTCGTTCTAAGGAACGGGCTCATTCATAGCCAAGCCGTGGAATCAACCAGACCTGACTTTTACAAATATTCCGTTGAAAGCAGATCACCAAATAGCGGGGGACGAGAAGTAAGAGTTATTGTGATCCCAGACTTGCCGAGATGCCAATTGAAGATTGTGACTGTGATGTGGGTCGATGAAACATCGACCAAAGCGGGTACAATGTGAGGAAAGAAGATGAAATACCACTATACTGAATGTGGACTTAACAACGTAATTATTGAAGGTCTCAACGTCTTCCCCGATGACGAGGGTGATGATGTCGTGGAAATTCCATTCATCAACGAACTTCACCTAGCAATTGCTTCTGGTATCGTCATGCACGATCAAGGGATCAGCGGAGCTGAACTCCGATTCCTGAGGAGTGAGATGGGTATGACACAAGCAGAGCTTGCTGCGCTGGTTCACAAAGACAAACAAACTGTCGGTCGTTGGGAGCGGGCTGAGTGGGAGATAGATAGCACCTCTGAGACGATTATTAGGAGGTTTGCGATCGAAAAACTCGACTTAGATGTAACAGACGGCATTGACGTTTTGTCTCAGAAAAGTGTTGCGACAGCTCACGAACAAACAATTTCTATTATTGCTAATGATAATAGTTACAGCCTAGCCCCCAAGGCTGCGTGAGACGATAAGCTGGTCCTTAGGGACCAGCTTATGCTGAAAAGTAGATCAATCAGTGTTAGCTGTCTTTCTACCAGCTCCGCCGGTCCTTCGGCAACTGCGACACATGCGGCCACCCTACCCCGCATCGACACTTCGCCCGGCTCTCGAAATCATGGGACAGAATCCCCGCCGGCAGATGATCAGGCTTAAGCTCGACCGCATGCCCACAGGACCAGCACTCGACCTTGATGTGGGTGCAGCCGGGCGGGAATAGGGCGTCAGCGGGCGAGTTGGAAGCCATGCGCATCAGGTATCCGATTCCGCCGTGGGTTCAAGCCACCCCAGAACGCAAAAAAGAAGCCCGCTCACCAATGAAGGTAGGCGGGCTTTTCCATTGCTTGCACTTTTCGGCCAGATCCGACCGATTGCTTTCAGTCGATCATCGAGCGGGCAGTGAAGGCTCACCCAGCTTCGCCAGCGCCTCACGCGCGTACCGCTCAATCAGTCGATCGAGAACACCATCACCGGGCGTCAGGGCCGTCAGCGCATCGGGCACACTGCGCTGAATGTAGTCGAGTGTATTCGCTTTCAGGTAATCAAACCCCACATCTGGTCCATGTTTGATGGAGCTTTCAACGGACGTCAAAATCGCTTGGTGCAACGCCTCACGGTGCTTTGCCTCGATCTGGATCCCGGTCGCAGCCGCAAAAGCGCCAGCAGCGCGGTTGATGATAAAGGTCAGGATCATGCCGATGATACCGATGATAACCGCCTGCATGTCAGCACTGGCGAAAAGTTGAGATAGAAAATCCATAGTCGTTCCTTTCAGATTATTTGCGCGAAAGCGCGATGATCACTGCCACAACGACAGCAAGGGGAATTACAAAGATCAGGAGGGTGACGATCTCGGCCGTCATGCTTCGTTGACCGACAGGGCACCGGTGTGGGCCAACACCGCGGGCACACCCTTCCAGCCCTTCGGGCCACGGAACCCAAGCAGCCGGTCGCGCGCGATCCAGGTCTCTGTGACGTTGTCGGATTGATTGCCGCCGATAACGCGCACAGCGGTTTTGCTCTGGCCTGTCACGATCGCGACATGCCCGTTCCAGCTTGTCTTGGGATGGGTGCGCCAGAAGACAGCGATGGCACCGAGATCTGGGCCGCACTCCTCGCCATATTCCAGCCAGTTGCGTGCGCCCAGACGGTTGAAAGCCTGAGGCTCGTCCGGCGCACCGACAGAGATGCAATGCGCCACAAACAGGCCGCACCAGGGCACGTCATCGCCGGGATACCACTGGTCGAGATTGCGGGCCCATTCCATGATGGCGGGATTGCTGGCAGATCCGGGCGTCTCGCGCGTGCCAAGCAGGCTGCGCGCTTCGGTCAGCCAGGGCGGCTCATTGCCGATCGCTACGGGCACCGGCGCGGCCTTGGCCCCTGCCCCCCACAGCACTTCCAGCGTCAATGGCCCGGGATAGGGCCGTGCGCGGTAGCCATGCGCCTCCTTGAAGCGCGTGAAGGCGTTCTGGGTCATTGGGCCGTCCAGCCCGTCGATCAGGCCCTTGTACCAGCCGAGGTCCGCCAGACGGCCTTGATGCGCTGCCAGCAGCTGCTGCGTGAAGTTCATGTCGTCTCTCCAATGCAAAAAAAGACCGCCGAAGCGATCTGTGGTGGGTCAAATTGTGGGTTGGTCAGCGGTTTCGCGTGCGGTCTTCGATCCTGGTCACTTGCTCCGCCACGCGATCGAGCTTTGCGTCGATGTCGCGCAGATGCAGGATTTCTTCAAACTGCACTTGTGAGATGTGCTCGATCTTTCCCTGCAGCATGGGTGCACCGCAGCTGATCTGGGCGATCGCCTGTGCCGTGGCGGCGCTAGACGGCTTGCCGCGCTTGTATCCCCGCATTGCCATTACACAGGTCGACAGGAACGTCGCCACGCCAACCGCCAGCAACGTCATAACTTCCTTATCGATGCTCTTTAAAAACGCACTGAACCATTCTGGCATCTGCACCGCTCCTGTACGCAGAAAGCCCATCAAACAGGGCGAGTATAAGATAGGTGAAAACACCGGAGGAAAGGGGCGATCCGTAAGCCAAGGTCGGCCAGAGGAACGCCATCGCCAGCGTCGAAAAAATGACTGACCCAAACACCGCGCCGGCCATCCGCAGATATGGTGATCTGTGCCAGTTGCCGTTGATATGGAGCCCACAAAGCCGGAACGCAGCGATCAGAGCCATAGGCGTTCCGATCGAGGCCTCATCGAGGCCCATCGATAAGAATGCCCTAAACCCGCTCGATGATGTGAGCGTGTTGCCGGGCATAGCAAGGCAGATTGCAAAGAACAGCAAGACTAGACTGCACAACCACTCGGTTGCCCTGCCCTGCTCCATGATGTTGAGACGGATAGTACTCATAGTAAAACACCTTTGGACTGGCCGGCCCGTTTCAAAATGAGTAGACAGTTTTCACGCATATCAGCCTCCTATTTTGGTGTTGGTCAGACGGGGGATATGGGATGCAACCCTGCCCCCGTCGCTCGTTTACCGTTTGTGGGGATAGCGAAACGCCACGACCATGTGAGACGTGGCTACATTTGCTGCGAGAGTAGGTTGCACCTCGGCGTGACACAGATAAATCTCGTCATCTTGAAACGCCTTTTTGAGTGGGCAGTAACCAACATTCCGTTCAAGGTCGAAAAGCTGGTAATTGTTGCCAAGCGTCATGTCTATGTCATAGGCCGACTGGACCTTGTGCCCGCTATCCCCGCCCTTTGTAGAACGGGCGATAATGAAGCGACCCAACCGCCCGTACTTCCCGTCAGGGTCATCCTGAATAAATCCGTTATTGACAAGGTTGGTTTCGCTGTCGCCCGCACATTCGACAGGTTCAGTCCAAGTGTTTCCATTGTCCGTCGAAATGGAGAACGCCACATCGCCGCCGCCAGTGTTGCGGAAAAACATGACGATTGAACCGTCTGGCCGATGCTGAATAGCAGGCTCGGAAAGAGACCCGATAGTGCCTGACGCAATCGCATCCGAAACAGGGTTGGATGAAACGAACCAATTATCACCGCTCCCATCTCCCCCAACTTTGAAGTCGTCGCACCACATTGCGGCAAAATTTTGGTTTTGGATATTTAGCGCCGCCCAAACACGGCCATCAGGCATCTGATAGATGTTGCCATTTTCACCAGTTGCTAGGAAACCAACGGTGAAGCCGAAGTCATCAAACAGGTCCAACACTTTGTTTGCGGCAGACCATGTGCGGCCATTATCATCGGAGTACATTTTCCAGATGTTGCGATAATCGGGTGACTTTGTTCCTGTTGGGCTATCTTGTTGAATAAAAACCATCACAAGACGGCCTCTAAATGGGCCATTTATGATTTTGCAAGTGGTGTATCCCTGAGCACCCCCAAGCGATGATGCAAAGCCAGGAGGCTCATAGATCACTGCCAGACGTTCCAATGTCGTAATCTCGTTGGTTGCACGATTAAACTCAAAGCGACCTTGAATGATCCGCTTGGGCTGTTCGCTGGTGTACCCGTTTTCGTCCTTCTCGCCTGAGAAAGTGATGAAACCGCAAACGTCACCGCGCTCATAAAGAACTTCAATATCTGGAATGCGGACTTTATCGAAGCCCGCACGTTCCCCTGCACGGTACACAAGCTGAGTTGCAAGAAGCTGTTTGTTGACGTTCTCAGCATCTGCATCAAGGTAGAATTTGCGCAGATCGTCGTTGGCGTCGTCAATCGCCTCTGGAACAACTACCATTCGGTTGAGCCAGATACATTCGTTAGTTTCCAGACCCACATGTGTCATAACCGGAGCGCCCGGATTTGGATCGTACCACGGTGCCCCGCCGTTGAAGCTAAGTGCGTGATTGTTCGCCGCAACACGCATTGACATCTGCATCCGACCGCCAGCGTAGAAGTTACCAAAATTGGACAATAGCCCGGCAGTTTGGTGCTGCACACGCAAGGTCGTAACGCCTAGCTGGGTAATGACGAAACAGGCAGTCTCGGTGTTACCATCAAAGAACCCAATACGTGTACTACCTGCGGTGTCCCCGATTTTTTCAGTAGGATACCAAATATCCACATACACGCTCATTGGGTCGCCACTCGGAAAGCTGGTCAGAGGGATTTTTTGTTGCTCCGAAATCGTGGTCACATCCGCCGTATTGCATGGAACTGCTGGCGGAACGTGACCACCAAAAATCACGTTGAACAAAGCCAACTCAATCTCGTCACCGCTTTCAGCCAGCCGGAAAACAACAGTCGGGTTTGCAACGGTGGTGCGCACCCAAACAGGGGTAAACGAACCAAGCCCGATTTCATCCGTCACGTCCTTGTAGGTCGATCCGCCATCGGCAGACATTTCAACCGCACCTGTACCTGTCTTGCGACGAACCCAAGCAAACGACATTTGACGGGTGCCCGCGGACGTAACAGCCTGCGTTACCGTACCATTTGCTACGGTTGACGTGAGGGTGCTGCAAGGCTCCCCATGTGGCCCTACCGCGTCAAGCGCTGCCGTGGCGTTTGCCAGCGTCCAATATGTTGCATTCGTCAGGTCATCAGATGCGCGGCCCTTGTAGGTGTAAGAGAGGTCAAACCGGATTGCGCGATGGCTTGGTGTCCAGTCATAGGCAACCCCCGTGCGACGTGCTGTCGTTGTCGGGAGATACCCCACGCGCCCCATGCCACGATGCGAGTGTGCTTCGCTGGCAAATACCGTTTTTCCCGACGTGACAGCCGTGGAAGCATCAGCATTACATACACCAAGGACAATTTTTGTATTAGAAGATGCTAGCTTAAGCGATGCTGAGATATTATAAACGCCCGTGTTGTAAGGAAACCCATCCGCATCATTCTCGGAGATTGCAGCGGTCAGGCCCGCGTCAACAGTTCCAACCACGCCAGTCGCCAAATTGAAGTACGCGCGACGGATCACCGCATTGTCTGAGATTTCAATATAGCACCATCCCGAAGACCCTGCCTTTACAACAAATCCGCTCGTCCAGAAGAACCCTGCCACAAGCGTAAGGTTTTGCGTGATATAAGACGTAGTGCTACTTGTCGCGGTCAGCAAAGACATGCGCTTTTGACGCCCTACAGGCCCGTCATATCCTGCAACCGCACTCAGGTTAGGCCGCGCCCATGAGGTGTTAAAATCCTCGGATCGCAGAACATAATTATGCGATTGATAAAGCAGACTACCGTTTTCTTGCAGGCATAGCTTGGGGTTTATGAATGTGGTTGAAGGGAAGAAGTCCAGTGGAGAACCTTCAAAGTTGTTCGCGGGTGTCACCAAGTCCTTCACAACAATAGCGCTGCTTTTAATGTCGCTTGTCGCATCAATGAACAGGCCATCTTCACGCCCCTGCACCAGATCGTTTGCGCTGGTTTTGACGAACTCAGTCAGATCAACAATCTGATCGTCAACAGCTTCAAAAGCGCCGTACACCTCAGATTGCAGAAATGCCCTTTGGTCAGCCGCATAGGCCGAATTTTCAAACCGCGCACCGGGGATAGCGGTCGCCGTGCCTGCGACAATCTCATAGAACACCATATCGGTTCCGTCGATTGTCCAGAAGGTATCACCGTCGATCAACGCGGCCTCGCCCGCCGCCAGTGTTGCATAGTAGCCCGATGATGCTGCCGCCAGCAAAGTAGCGTCACGCGCAGCCTCTGCGCTGACCACAGCATCAGCCGTGGCAATGCGGTTTAGGTCTGTTTGCGCGGCTGCCTCCTGCGCGAGGGTGGCGTTGCCTTCGCTGTCGGCTAGGGCGGCGCTTGCTGCGGCCTCCAATGCCCACGTCTTGCTCGATTTGCTGCCCTCTTCGCCGTCTGGCGATGTATCGCTTTCCGCCCAGGCTTGGGCCAGCAAGGCAAATTCATCAGTCGTCAACGTAGCAGGCAGGGCGGATATCTTATCCCAGGCGTCCGGCTGTTCGGCAGTGTCCCATTTGTAGATGCCGCCATCGGTGCCACCGACCATTACCGCAAAGATGTCGCCCGTCGTGTTCCCTGTCGTGGGCAAGGCATCCAGCGCACCGACAAAGCCCTTGAGGATCTGCGTGGTAGCAAGAGCCTGCGTCTGCTCAAAGATCCGGACCAGATCCGGCTTTTCTGGCAAGTGACCGGAAGTCGCAGGATTGCCATAATAAGCATCCCGTGGCGTTGGAAATGTGGGCATCTTATGCCTCCTTATGTAACTGTGATTTGTTCTGGGCCAACAAGCGTGCTTTCGACGCCCGAGGCGTTCGCGCTGGTCGCCCAGTATTCGTATGTCGCGGGTGAAAGGCCGCTGTTTTCGATCGACTGCACCAAGTTTGCGGGCCCGAAGATCGAGGCAACAAGCGTCGCCGATCCGAATGCCGCGCCCGCTCCGGTCGCACGATAGATCCTTGTGCTGTCATGGTTTGGATCGTTCGGTGTTGCCCACTCGATCACGACCGGGGCACCGCCTGCCCCGCCCGTCACTTCAAGCCCCTCGACCGGCGCCGGCGGCGTGCTGTTTGCGACCGCAGTGACGGTGCCAGAGGCGACCCATGCACTTGGCCTGCGTGCTGCGGTCACGTTGCGAATTTCGGCCTCATAGCTGTCGCCATCCACAAGCCCCGGTGTGATCAGATCGACAGCACTATCCGTGATTAAAATGGATGGCTGCCACTCAGCGTCACCCGTCTTGCGGATGCGAAACTCTTGATTGAGCGCCGCTTCCTGCGCCGGGCCCGGCCACGGCGGTGCCGGTCAGGGTTGCGACCGCTGGAACGGTGTTGTCGTTGGTCACCTCGGCCAGGACGGGGCGGTCAGGCTCTTCTGTGCTGGCAACAAAGTCCCAGTCTGACGCCGATGTTGAGCTGACAACGATCTCAAAGGTGGCGTCATCTTCAGCGGGAGTGATCTTGCTGATCTCGCCAACAAAGTCGCGGCCTGCGATCTGGAGCCTCACAAACCTGTGCTCAAGCAGATCAAGCGCAATCGGTCCAATCTGCCCGGTCACACGATACTGCGGACGGGATGCCTTGGCTGTCCTCTTGACCGCCCGTGATGTCTGGTTGTGGCTGTCCGAAAAGTACATGGACACTGTTTCGCGGTTGGCCCGCGCCGCGTCATCTTCGACCCATACACCGGATGCGCTTTCGTTCCAGTCATTGGCGGGTTCAACGTATCGGGCTGCGAATTCTGTTTTCGGATCTTGGCCCCAGTCATTTTCCGCTATCTCGAAGCCGAAGAAATCATCATCTGTCAACGTCAAGGTCGGGGCTTCAAAGCGCCCAACCTTAAACCCGACCGTACCGTTGGGGCGCTCGAACACATAGCCATCGCAGGCCAAGATCATCTGCTGCACGAGTGTGTCGTAGCTTTGGCTGTCAGGAAAAGTGCCGTTCAGGGTCCACTTGCGCTGCGTGCCGCCCTCTTTGTTGGTGACCAGCACGTCAGCCGCATCCGCTTCAATCGCGACATCACCCCAGTCGACCGTTCCAGCGCCCAGACGGTTCTCTGTTACCCACGCCCAGACCAGCGCGGCATTGTTGCTATAGACGGTCGTTCCACTGCGTGGATCGTACACCAGTGCACCCCGAATGACCGGCGTAAGCACCGGCCCGGTCTGCCCGCTGTTGCCATAGACTTCCGCAAAGGACGCATCAGCCACGCGCTTGGCAAAGGCAGCGACATGAGCAAGGCCTGCCAAATCGTGCGCCGTGGTCCACTCTGGGATCGCCGCAACCATCACGGGGTCCGCAACCTGCCCTGTGCCGCCAGTGTATTCTTTGAGCCGTATGTGCGGGCTATACGGGGCGGTCTCAACGATATCATCGCCGCCCACCAGCACCGGCACGCCGTCGACAAACCATTGTTCCACCCCATCGATCTCATGCGCGGCAAGGATCACCGAATAATGCCGACGGTCCACCTGGAAGGATGTCACCGAAAAAGGCCCACCTTTCCGGACGCGACCAAACACCCATTCCATCGGCGTGACCGGCTGCGCAAAGTTGACCAGCCGTTCAGAAGGGCTTGGTGCGGCGGGCGGTTTCGGGGCCAAGGCCTGCGCGATTGCAGATAGACCGTATGAAATCGCCGCATTCACAAGAAACCCGCCGATGGTCGTGCCAGCAAAAGCAAAGACCGAAGCCCCGGCCAGATAGGCCGTTGTCCCCAAGGTACCGCCAATCACGCCGGCGGCCCCGACAGCGGCACCCGCGCCGGTGATACCCGCTAAGAATTGGCTAGCTAATATCGTAACTGGATCAGCACGGGCTGGCATGGGTGTCAGGGCTGTTGTCGCAAGTAACGCGGCAATGGCAAAATTACGGCGCATAGCCGACCCCCCAAATTTTTACTGGTGAAACCAAGTGCGTAATCATCAAACCATTTCCGCTGGTCTTCATCGCCCACTGCGGTTTACCCTTAGGGGTGTCCTTGATCCGGATCGCGCCGCACATGAACTGATTACCGCGCACTTTCACGAACGCCACGTCACCGAACGCAGCCTTGTTGACCACGGGCAGACCAGAAAGGAACCTGTCGCCCAGTGGAACAGGGTCAGCACGATAGGTCCGCGCCAAAGGGCACACATCAGGATCGCCATATGTTCCGCGCAGCCCAACCGCTGGGTCATAGCCCTTGATGACCTGCACCCAATCGGCAAGCACCATGTAGCAGTCGCAATATGACCATTCATGCGCCATGCCTGCCCAAAGGTGCAGATGCGCGTAAAGCTTATCCATAGAGCTTTTCATCCTGTCGTCCGTCTTGCGGCATGAATTGGAGAGACGGGTTTGCGGCACCGATCAGGCGGGCGTGATCTTCGACGTTGTAAAACATGCCCCGCGACGACACTCGCGCCCGGAATGGCCCCTCAAGCTGCACCGCGATGCTGCGCACGGTGTCGCCTTGGAATTTGACCTTCAGGCCACTCGCAACCACACGCGTTGCACGCAGAATGGGCGGCAGCTGCGGCTTGTAGAAGTCCGCCATATCCGTGAGCGGTTGCAAATAGATGCGCACGATCGATCCGGCGATGGCGCTGTCCCCGCTTTCGTTGATCTGGTCGATCAGGTCAGGCGCATCCGGATCTTGGAAATACGACAGACCGATCATCGCTGCAGGTGCGACGGCCTCCCGTGGCAACTCAATCTCAGATACTTGAATAAGCTGCGAACCGATCCATGCGTTGCCATCGATGTCGATAAACCGGCCGTCTTGCCCAATCATGAACCGCGCAAGGCCGGACGGCGCATCGATGGACGCCAGCCGCAGATAGCCGACAATCTCCCCCCGCGCGTCAAAACCTTCTGGCCAGAACGTCATCGCAGCCACTCTTGCAGCTGCATTGATGCGCTCGTGAGACGTTGCCTCGCAGAATAGGCAGGGTTCCCTTGCATTGGGCTTACCATCTCGAACAGGCCGCGCCCTTGAAGCTGGATCAGCGCCCCCGCCGGGATGTCCGACCGCAGCGGCATTTCGATCTCAAGCTCACTGCCGATGATCGATGTCACTGCGAACGGAAAGTCATCGTAGGACAACACCTGACCCTGCGATATCGGGCCGTTTGCGGTGTCCATGTTGACCGTGATGACCTCATCGCCACGGGACGCGCCAGCATCGCAGCGGACCGTGTATTCATCCGCAAAGCCCGTGCCGTCAGCAAAGAGCGTGCCGTCCGAGAACTGGATGGCTGCCTTTTTCGGCGCGCAAAAGACCTGCCGGTCCAGCATCGTGATCCGAAAGACCCCGGTCATCCCACGACCGCGCAGGATATGCGCCCGAAACGCACCGATGCCCTTATCATACGCGTTAAAGCTTGGGTTCCCAATCCAGCGCGGAAAGCTGTTGATATTGATGTTTCGCCGCCCCGCCACCGATGTGCCGGATGATTGCTCACGCCAATCGATGTTCCAGTCAAATACCGTCTGGTTCTGCGAAGGCGGTATCGTAATGATACGTCTTTGCATCTACACACCCCTCATTTGGGTATCTGTCAGCTGCCTGGGCAGCGCCTCGCGGGATTTCTTCATCCCGCTGCGCATGACCTGGACCGACACGCCGGCGGCGATCTGACCGACCTGCTCGACCGTCACGCCATCGGCGGCATGAATGCGCAGATTGATGTTTTGAGTTCCACCGCCTTGGTTCATTATGCGTGCGGTCTGCGCACCGCCGGTAACTTTTGCAGGGCCGCGAACAAGAATGCCGTTGACCAACTCATCGCGCTTTTCAGATACTATTGCCTTTTGACCCGCGCCGATGCTTCCTCCAGCATCCAAAAAGCCCAGAAAGCCCCCCATTCCGAGCAGCCCTTTCCCTCTGGTGCCCCCGCCGCCGATCAGCCCACCCAAAAGGCCGCCAAAACCACTGCCCTTTTTGCCACCACCCGCAAGCATGCCCTTGCCGAAGAAGATGTATTCAAGCGCAGCCCTCTTAATACTGTTGGTGAACTGATCCATAGCGTCTTTGCCGCCCATGGCTGCGTCGATGACGCTGTCCTTCCATTCACCCTGGATCTTCTCCATGGCAGCAATACGATCACGGGCCTGATCGTATTGTTCCGCCAACTTGCCGACATTTGCGGCCTCGGCATCAATCTTCGCGGTCAGCTCCTCAGTGATCGTCAGGCCACGCTTTTTCGCCTCATCCAGCAGCTTATGCTTGACCGTCAGCGCGGCGACTTCACCCTTGGACTTGCCCAGCATGTCAATCGACTGTTGCAGCTTTTGCAGTTCGTCCTCTGCAATGCTGAAAAGTGGCTCTTGTTCGCGCCCGCCTCCGCTTCTGCCGCCGCCCTTACTCCCACCGCCACCCCTTGCGCCTTTGATCTTTGGCAAAGGAATGCCAGCGGACCCTCCAGGTTGGTACGCCAACTGAGCGCCAAGGTTGTTTGTTTGGATGTCCGACGCGCTGCCGCCAAATTTGCGAGGATCGCCGCCGCGCCCGCGCCCTGCCCCATTCGCAGCCGCAGCGTTTGCGACCAACTGACGGGCAAGGCTAAGAGCAATACCGAAATTCTCGGCCAGCTTGCGGGCTTCTTCGACGGCGGGGGAAATGCCGCTTGCCATATCGACCGATGCAATGCCCTCGGCAGCTACTTCGCCTTCTTCGAGCCGCGCTGCCATTTCACGCGCTACGGCCTCGGCATTTGTCACACCGTCCAAAACGTCCTGGCTTACAGTATCCCCGGCCTCGACAAGTAGATCCCGAATTTCGCCAAGCTGCGCAGCCATTTCTGAGAAGTCGCCCGCGTTGCGCGCTGCTTCAAGCCCCGCTTGTGCCTCGGATATCTGGCGCAAAAGGTCAGGCGAAATGTTAATTTCATCGACAAGCGAACCGATGTTGGCAAAGTCGCCCTGCATGGCCGCAAGCTCTTCACGCATGACGCGCAAGTTTTCGATATCTATAGGATCAACAAACTGCCCCGCCGCCTGACGGTCTGCAATGATGCCAGCAATCTTTTCAATCTCAAGGCGGTAAGCTTCGGCCTCTGCCTTGCCCGCGTCTGTGCCTGCGCTGGCAAGTGCCGCCGATACCGTGCCAGCCGTCGATTCCGCCGCCTTGGCGATTTCCGCCGTGACTTCGGTAATAATCCCGCTGACCTTTGCAACCGCTTCACGCTTGTCGATCTCAAACAGCGCCAGCGCCATTTGCTGTACTTCTTCGGTCAATTCGCCGTATTTCTTGCGCAAACCCTCAAGGTCGGACACATTCGCAGCCGTTGCCGACATGGCGGATAAGGCTGCGTCTGCCTCCCCTACTCGATCAGCAAACGTCTTGGCTTTCTCCTTGGTTTCCTCTGTCGCGTCACCCATTTGCCAAAGTACGCCAGCCAGAGACGAACCAACAGCCAGCGCAGCGCCCATCACCGCGCCCCATGGGCCAAACACGCCCAAAAGCTGCGAACCCTGCTGAGAGAACGCCACAAGCGCAGATTGCCCGCCTTGCACCTGAACCGCAAAGTCACCGATCTGATAACCAGCTTGTTGAAATACAGACCTGTTGCGCGTCATAAAGCCCGTTTGAGCGGCCACGCTGCTATTCATGGCGACGACATTGCTTGTCAGGCGCTTTGCGCGCTCCGAAGTCTGGTCATATTCGCGCTGCACAAGATCCATACCCTTGGCATGTTGCGCCGCGTCAATCGTGCCAGCTTCAAGGGCCGCATTGAAACGAAGCTGCTGCTTTTCTAGCTTTGCTTCTGCCGCCGCCAAGGGCGTAAACTTGCGCTCAAGCCGATCAATAGCCGCGCCAGCAGACTTGGCCCGCTTTTCAAATTGCTGTTGCTCAAGTTCAAGCAGGATCGCAATGCGTTCGGTTGGTTCAGCCATGCTTCGCCTTCAATTCTTCGAACTGTTCCCACGTTGGCGGGGATGTCGTTTCGCTTGCGTGTGATTCATTCCAGCCCTCAACAAAGAGGGACCAATCGGCGGGCGTCATTTGCCGCCAATCGGACATGCTTAAACCTGCGCTGATTGCGCTTTTGATCTTCGCTTGCGCTTCGTAGCTGTTTGGTCTGTCTTGTTTGACGATCCAGCTAAATCGGCGGCTTTTTTTTTATCCTCTGCCGGGATAAACGCGGCCAACAGAAGATCCTGCGCCATTGCGCGGATACGGTGATTTTCGCTTGGTGGCATATCGTCAACCAGCTTGTCAGCCGACTTGTCGTTAAGACCACCACCAACCAACCCAAGCGCCACAAGATCGCGGCAATGACGGGCTTGCGGCTCACCACGACCTAACAACTGATCCAGCATCGCAAAGATGCCCAAGCCGTGCTGGCGTTCAAATCGCTCAATCTCGCCGTTGCGTAGAACCAGCGGGCGACTTTCGCCGCCCAACTGTTCAATCGTACCGCCTGCCGGGGCGTCCGCTGTGATCGGCATTATACAGCCGCTGTAAAGGCGATATAGCCGGAGGATGCGAGGGAAAGGCTATAGGTTGCTGGCCCCTCCTGTTCCCCGCCAAACTCCACATTATCGACATGGAAAGCGCCCTCGAATGTGCCAAAATCAGGCACAATCACTTGGAATTTGCCGATGGCATCAGCGGTATCGGTTACGGCAGAGCCAAACGCGATTGCTTTGAAACGCGTCAAAGAATTGCCACCCTCGAAAATGCCGTTGCCAGAGAATGAGATAGAACGCATCCCGGTCATGACCTCCTGCCACAACTGACTGCCCGGTGCTGTGCAATCCATCGTGGTAACGTCGAAATTGTTGTTGTTCAGGGTGATGGTTTTCGACTGAATGCCGCAGAGGGTGGTGAACACCTCAGCTACTTCACCGTCACCGATTTTGATCAGCAGAAGCCGACCTTGCTGCTTTGCCATGATTAGGCTCCTATGTAGGTTGAACGATCGCTTGCCCAAGGCGATGGTAAGGGCTTACCCTTGCGAAAATTATACAAAGGAAATTCTATGAAATATGTTATTCTGATTTCAGCGCTGTTGGCCGGTCCTGCAATGGCGCAAGATGACTGCGAAGCGTCGCTGGATTTGTATGATACCTACACCAGCACCCTTGATTTCGTGCTGGCCTTTTCTCAGTCCTGTGAGACCAAACCAACATCGACTTGCGCCGAAGTTATTGAGCCACTCAATAAACTCATCGGTAGCATGGCCGAAGATAACGCAGAATTCATATCGGCCCTTCGCTCAAAGTGCCGCTAACCATCCAGCAGGGCGGTAAACGCCGCGATGGCTGTATAACTTTCGCCGTCGCTGTCTTGCGCGACGGTTTGGGTCTGCCAGTGGACCTGCACAGTATCGAAGCCTGCCACGGTCAAAGCAGCCTCATTTAGAGCAGCCACGATAGCCTCTGCGCATCTGGTAGCCTCTACACGCCCAGACGTTAGGGGGCGGCTGTGTGCCTCAATTGCAAAGGTTAAGGATGCAGCCGATTTTCCATCAGTGCGAAGGGGGCGCGGCTCAATCCCGCCAATGCGGATATAGGGGCGTGTCGCAGTCTGTGGGGGCTGGTCATAAACCCGCGCACCGACAAGCGCAGTCACGCCAGCGTCAGCCTTTAGAGCCGCAACAAGCGACTTTTGCAAGGCGAGTGCGTAACTGTCAGCCATTGGAGGATTCGACCTCCTGCACAGTTAGGTATTTCTTCCAACGTCCAGTTTCTACTCGGCCCCGTGTTAAATTGGCGATGATAAAATCCAGCCAGATTAAAGGGTCGCGAACTGCTTTTTTAGCGTCAACGCTAACCCTGAGATTGATATTCAGTTTAGCCATTACTTCACCGCCTTGATTGCGTCACGAATGGCCTTGCGATTGCGCGCAGCCCGTTTGTTCTTGGTCGCCGCCAATGCCGGATTGACGAACGGACGCGGCCCGCTCCTGCCTTCGATCACCTTCGCCTTGGGGCCGAAGTCGATCAGCTGCGACCCATCAGCGCCGGGCAGGTTGCGGATCAGCGCCCTGTTTGTTCCCGTCGCCTCTGGGATAAGCACCTTTGCCAGATCAACCACCATTTCGGCGTTGTCTTGGTTGGCCTGAGCAAACTTCGCCTCAATCGCTGGCGTGATCCGGTTCAGAATAGATTTTGTCGCTGCAAAGCCAGTCTTTTTCATTGCGCACCGCCCGCCTCAACCAAAAGATCCAGCATCGCCCCCTTGTCATCAGCGTTCGCAATGCCTCTGATATTCCATGTCTCACCACGGGCAACCGCCTGGTCAGCTTCGTTCAGCCCACGCGATTGCAAACTCGATCTGATGCGGATCGTGGCGGTCCGGACGTTTTCGACAGATCCTGCAGCGACACGTTCCTTGCCAGTGGCCTCGCGCACATTGCCCCAGACCGTGAATAACGTCTCGAATGCGCCTTTGACGTTGCCATATTCATCAACTTCATCACTCTGACGGTTGAAAGTTACGCGATGGCGCAACTTGCCCGCCCTCACAGCATCACCCGGTAGCGCGCAAGAAGGGCATTCACTGCCATGGGAAGTTCCGCGACAGACATACCCAGCACCACCGTCTCGCGGTTGTCATACCAGTGGCCGACCATCATCTTGATTGCGACCTTGATACCTTCAGTTACATCAGCTGCGGCACCGAACCCCGCTGTGATCGTAATCTTCACCGGGTAGCGCGTGTCGCTGAGCTCCGGCGCCTGAAACCCGTCTACCCACTCCAAGACGGTTCGGGCTGACGGTGCGTCGATAATGACCAGCTGGTTTTCAGGCACGTCTGTTGCTGTGCCGATTTTATCCAAATACTGGACAGTGACCGACGACACCGGCTCGATCGGCAAAGCAAGACGATTTGGCCAGGCGTCCAGCTCCAACAGCCATTCCTGTTCGATAATGGCCCGCCCGAGAATACCGGACGGGCCATCAAGATAACCGACTGCGGCGGCGATGAGTGATTCAATCAGGGAATCCTCATCATCGTGATCGACACGACAATAGAGCTTCGCATCTTCTAGGGAGATTGGCAGCTCAGCAGGATCAAATGTGCGTGTCAGCCGCATTGATCAGCCCTTTTTCCCAGCGGGATTTGCGGCAGCATCAGCTTTGGCCTTTGCGGCTGCATCGGCGTCGGCCTTCTTGGCGTCAGCTTCTTCCTGCGCTCTGGCGTCAGCATCCGCCTTTTCCTTGGCCTGAGCATCGGCTTTAGCTTTGGCGTCGGCATCTTCCTTGGCCTTGGCATCCGCGTCTGCTTTGGCCTTGGCGGCAGCAGCTGCCTTTTCCTTAGCATCCGCGTCGGCGCTGGCCTTGGCATCAGCCTTGGCTTTGGCGTCAGCTTCCTCCTTAGCCTTGGCGTCAGCATCGGCTTTGGCTTTAGCCTTTTCCTTCGCCTTGGCATCGGCCTCTTCCTGAGCCTTGGCGTCCGCGTCAGCTTGGGCTTTAGCCGCTGCTTTCTTGGCGACCTGACGCTCATATTCAGCCGGATCAATTGCGGTACCAGACGCGATCAGCTTTTCAGCCAGAGCATCGTTGAAGCCCGCAGTCTCACCCGCCTGATACATCTGATACGCCTTGATCAGGCGTACGATCTTCATTGTGGCAGGCGGTCAAAACCGCCAAAGACCATCACCGACGACAACGCCGCTGTGTCGGCTCCGGATGCGCTCAGGTTCGGGGTGAAGTTCGCCCGGACATAGCGACCAGCGCCTGCCAGCAGAAGATCAACCTCGACGGTACCCGCCACGGTGCCGCCACCCGCTGGGCCCGTAGCGACAACGGCGCTCGCGCCGGATACCAGCGAAGTCGCATCGCCCAGGTCATCAGCGTTGCCGCTCTCGACCTCATAGGCGATAGACAGGGTTTCACCTGCTGCAAGCGTGGCGGTATAGGGGATCGCCAGCACGCCGGACAGCGGGTGGCCGCTCTCCATCAGGTCGAGGATCCCCCCCGTGACGGCTGTTGCATCACCGGTGCCGCCTGCCGTGGCCGCAACGTTGGCCGAGGCACGCAACACTGCGATCAGCGCCCCGATGTTTCGCAATTGAGTGGTCATTTCACTTTCTCCTTGGGCAAGGCCCATTTAGGCTTCGGCTGGGATTGCCCGAGCCAAAGCGTGTTAGGTTCAGAAGTCGGTCAGGGAAGGTTTAGCCGGCTGTGCCCCAGGTCACGCCGGTCATGATGGACAGAGCCGCCAGATGACGCAGGCCGATGTCATGCTGCATAATCATGCGCATCAGGGTTTCGTCACGGCTGAAGGCTGCCTGCATGGTGCCGCTGGCATCCTTATAGGCCGCCTCTGTCGACATGGCGATTTCGATGCCCATGTGTTCGCCGACCATGACGTGCGCGGGGTGAACCAGCATGATTTCCGAAGCGATACCGCCACCGCCGAGGTTGTCCGGGATTTCGGTCGTGATGTGGACAGGCTTCTTGCGCAGCATGTTTTCGCCCATCTCGGGATAGACCTTGTTGCCATTGCCGTCCCGCAGGTTGGTCAGGAACATCGCCGAGCGTGGCGACATGATCCAATGCGCCCCGGTGTAAACGATGTTGTTGTTGCCAAGGGCCAGCTCCATCGCGCCAAGATCGTTGTCGACCTTCTGGACATCAGGCACCGCCGTCATCGTCAAGATATGCGTGGCCTCAAACGGTGTGCCGAGGTGCTGGTAACGGAAGCCCTTTGGCTTGTATTCGGTACCGGCACCGCGCAGGAAGTGACGATCCTGAATTTGTGCGGCATCTTCGACGGCATCGTCGCGGATCATCCGATCGACAGCCGTTGAGCTGGAGCGCAGCAGATCATTCGAGACCGGGATGATCCCGCTCAGCTTCTTCGCCGACAGTTTGACTTGGCCATATTCGTAGCCGGTTGCCGGCGCATCTTCCTGCTCGCCGCCATAACCGAAGTTCGCACCACTGACGCGGCGGTTGGTGGTCATGTTACCGTTCGGCATCGGCACGATGCGCGGCCCCATTGCCGTCACGACGCTGACAGGGCGCAGCAGTTCAATCACTTCGGTCGATACGTCTTCGGGCACAAGGAAACCACCGGCGGTACCGGTGCTCATGTTCTGGTTGGCAAAGAGACCGCTGTCGCCGTTAGCTTCAGCCATCTGCTGCGCGACATAGTGATTGCCACCCGCTGCCGCGATCGTGCGGACCATGCGGCCAAAGGTCAGACCCTTTTCGGCTGGTTTCGCAGGCGTGGTGCCAGCAACCGGCGGGGTGCTGCCGGGAAGTGGCTCAGGCGTGCGCGCAGCAGCAGCGCGGCGGCGCTCTAGATCTTCGAGGCGTGTCAGTTCCGTGGCCGCCTTGTCGTCCTGCGCTTTCAGCTCATCAAAGGCAGTCAGTTGCTCGGCGGTCATATCTTCACCATCGGGCACCTTTGCGAGCAGCGCATCCATCTGGTCGATAATACCCGCGCGGCGGGTTCTCAGCTCAAGGATTTTATCCATGATCAGCTCCTTATTGCGGCACGCCGCGTTTCAATGTCGGTGGAAGCGCGCGCACGGCTCCCCACCACTGGTTGCCGGGTGCGCCCGGATTTCTCTGACAGCAGCGCCTCAAGGGTGCCCACACGGTCAGCCATGCCTGCCTTCACGGCACGGGCAGCTGAAAGCATCGCCCCTTGTCCGAATTCAGCGCGGACCCGTGCTTCGGTCACTTTGCGACCGGCGGCGACGTCCGCGATGAAGATCTCTTCGATCGCGTCAATGTCGCGTTGAATGGCGGCCTTGCCCTCTTCGGTGCTGGGATCTGGCCGCTTCATCGGAGCGCCGGTGCTGACCACCTCATAGGACCGGCGACCGTTGGCATCCGGTGCCTCTTGGCGGGACATCGAGGCGACAACTCCGATCGAGCCCACGGCAGCGGATCGATCCATCACGATCTCGCTGGCCTGTGATGCCAGCCAATATGCAGCCGATGCGCCGTTGCCCGTGATGTATGCCGTGATTGGCTTGGTGGATGCGCGCAGCGTCTCTGCGGCCTCGCCCAGACCCGAGACCACGCCACCCGGGCTGTCGAACAGCATCACGATCCGTTCGACATCAGCTGATGCCAGCGCCACGCGATGATCACGCATGACGGCGTCTAGAGACGTGCCATCTGTCGATGCGCCCACCATACTGGCCCGCGGGAAGATCGCACCGATCACAGGTATCACCGCGCAGCCGTCACGAATGGTCGACATACGCGCACCCTCCAGCCGCGTGCCAACAGCAGCGATTGCCATCCTGGACGCGTCGACGTTCTCGATGTGACCGTCGCGCGCAATGCGCTCAAGAACATCATCATCCAGCGCGCGCGCCGCGATCGCCTCGATTGCGGCCAGATAATCGGGAAGGATCGCCCACGGCTGCGACCGGATAGCTGCAATAAGTGCAGTCAGATCTTTGCTCACTCGTTTTCTCCATTTGCAGGGGGGCTTTCGGCAGACTTGCCAGCCACTTGAAAGTTGGACGGCATCCAGTAATCAGTGCCTGCTGCGCCCTTGATGTCCGGCTTGTTCTCATAGCTGCGCAGCTCGTTGCCGTTGACCATGCCCATCTGGCGCTGGAGCCAGAACGCTTCCATGCGGCTCTTGAGATCGCCCTTCACAAGCGCGTCGGTGACGTGCTCGAAGTAGAAGCCTTCGCGCGCAAAGGCCTTGGTTGCCGCCTGCGCCAGACGCGCATAGTGCGGGCCAAGGTGATAGATCACGAACTCAAGCGATTGCTGCTCGATGTTCCCAAAGGTTGCCTTTGACAGATCAAAGATCAGGTGCGGCGGCACGCCCCAGATCCGTGCAAGGTCTACCACCTGAAACTGGCGCGTTTCCAAGAACTGGCTTTGGCGCATGTCATGGGTCAGGAAGTTTGCCTTCAGATCCTGATCGAGGACGGCGATCATCTCACCGTCCTGCCCTGCGTAGAGTTTCGACCAATCCTCTTTGATCCGGCGCTTGTCATCCGTCCCGACCTTTTGCTCAGTCGAAAGGACCGTCGACGGCCTGCCGCCCTTGTTCCAGAAGCGTGCCGTGTGGTCCGATGTGGCAATCGCGCCGCCAAGCGCATCCCGCGCATACTGAATCGGGTTCAGACCATTCAGACCATTCCGGGAGAACCCAGGCACATGGAAGATATCCCGCGCCGGGAACCGCTCATGTGATCCATCCGGCAAGGTCGCATCGTAAAACAGGATCATTCCATCTTGCCGATCGAAGTATTCAGCGACCAACACAGTGCCGGGCTTGAGACGCGTCAGAACCCGTGCCCTGCCATCAAGACCCCGGCTGACATAGGCGTAGAAGTCACCGGCCAGCAGGATATCGGCCAGAAGCAGTTCCAGAAAGGCAAACGGCGTCTGATGGCTGTTCGGCGAGACCTTGAAGAGCTTTCCTTCGGTCTCTTCGAGGGCGGCAAACCGGCCACCTTGCCGGCGCTCGTAATAGTGCAGCGGCGTCATCGCAAAGACGCCCGTCAGGATCCGCAGGGCTTGCAAAGTGGCCGGAATGGACAGAGCGCTCTTTTCATCAACACGAACGCCGGTTTTCGAGCGACCGGCGGTGACAATGCCGTTCCACTGGCGTTCGCTCTGGACATCCGCACCCGACGCCTGAAGCGGAGGCTCGGCGCGCACGGATTGCGTCGCCTGCCCGCGGGCTGGCTTCCAGAAGTCCATAATTCCCATGATCAGATCCCTGTGTACTCAAAAGCCTGCGCACCGGCGGCGACCGGGTTGCGCGACATCATCATGAAGGCATCGAACGTCGCCATGAGCGGATCGATCTTTGCCTTGCCGGCTGTTTCTTTCGTGATCAGGACAGCATTGCCCCGTTGTTCAGTCTTGGCGTTACCAAGCACCCACGCCATCATCGGCGAACCGCAGTGCCGGAACGTCCCATTCTTGAGCTTGCGCTCCATCCCGTTGATCGCAGGCGTGAGCCTGTACCCCTGCCCCACGGCCACCATCATCTTGTGCTCGACGCCGCGTGACGCCATTTCATCGACCAGCGCGCTGACACCCATCGGATCGAGGCCGACAGCGCCCTCTTCGGGCAGCAATCCGGATTCGAGCAGCTGCTCGACGATATCCGCAACCTCGACAATGTCCCTGGTCGGCTCATCATCGCCAACTGTGACCAGATCCCCAGCTGCTGCAAAATCCTGCAGCGTCGGCGCGATCTCTTTGCGCTTGAAGACTTCCGGATGCGCCCAGGCTTTCGCCCAATGCAGCCAGTCTTTGGTTTCCCTGTCCCGACCGATCACTGCCAGCCCCATCAGATCGTCCAGACCGCCGCCATCAATGCCGACCACTGCAACCTCGCAGCGCTCAATCAGCGATTTGAGGTCGAGACCCGCCAGCGCAGCGCCTTCCCAGTAGTTTGCGCCGACCCAACTGTTCGACTTCAAACCGAGGCCGATCTGCACATTGAAGTGCTGGGACGCCAGAAGCGCCAGTTCGGCGGGTCCATCCCGCAGCGCCGTGGTCAGCTGATCCGCCAGAAACGCCTTGTCGACCGATCTGTTCAGGTTCGGATTGACCAGCCCCCAAGTCGCAGCATCCTTCCAGCCGCCCGACTTCTGCATCTTGGCCGGAAGTTCATATAGAACCGCCAGCAGCGGCAGCACCAATTCACCGTCCCGCACCGCGCGGGCCCGATCGAGTTCTTTCTTGAACACGCCCGCCGGCGGCGCTTTCGACTGCGTCGTGATCTGCAGCAAGAAACCGTCAGGCCGCGCCGCCAGTGCCCCGCGCACCTCGATGAATACCGCATCGGCCTTCGACTTGGTCGCAAACTCGTGCGTCTCATCAATCAGCGTGAACGTGGACTTGCCGCCAGTGATCGCATCCGTGTCAGCCGCTTTGATCACGATCTCGGCCAGCGAAATTCGATGTGTGATTTTCTTCAGGTGGTCCTGAAGGTGAAACGTGCGCGTCAGATCCGGGTCCAGGCGAATGATGCCCTTGGCCTGCTTAAACGCGATCGCCGCAATCGTCTTGGTTGGAGCGATCAGCAGCAGCTCGGCTTCGGGCCGCTCGTTCATGATCGCCGCCGTGACGATGATCGCGGCGGCGATGCTCGACTTCCCGTTCTTCTTCGGCACCATCATGAAGAATTCACGGATCATCCGGCGCTTGGTGACCGGGTCATAGGATCCGAAGATTGCCCGCACGAATGAGAACACCCATTCGTCACAGGCTTCGCCATAGGTCGGCGTCCCGATGATGTCCGGCACTCGCAGGCGCTTGAATATCCGGAGCGCCTTAGCCGCGACCTCATCGAAGAGCGGCAGGTCCGGAATCAGCGAACGCCCCTGGACGATCCTTTCTTCCCAGTCCGGGACAGCCGTTGACCAGTTCGCCGGTTCTTCGGGCAACGCGTCCAGCATCAGTGGGTCTGCCCACCGCTGAACTGTAGATCTTCACCCCAGGTGTCGCTTTCGCCCGCCTCTCTCGCCTCGATGGCGGCCCGTTCCTTCTTGCCCAGCTTTTCCTTTGGATCGTCATCACTTTGCGCACGCTCGAGCCTGCGCTCGGCGTACATGCGATCGTTTTTATCCATCATCTGGTCCAGCAGCTTCAGCGCCGTCATGTTGCCTGCGTTCGCCTGCTCAAGTGCGATCTCGAATTGACGCGCAACCAGCCGGTCGCGCATCACGTCCCGAATTTTCAGATCGGCTCTAAAATACCGCTTCAGAGTGGCCAGTGAGATGTCCAAAGCGTTAGCAATCCGTTGGTTGCCCCAACCCAAAGCCAGTAACATCTTGACTTTGTTACGATCTTTTTCTGTTGCCTCATATCTTGGCCGCCCGCGCTGCCCGAGACCGGGCTGCACAGGGTTACCAAAGAGGTCAAAATGTTCATCCACCGAAAAAAATTCTCCGCGTGAGGGAAGGTGCCGGTCTAGATGTCGATCAGGGCCTAGGGATTTGACCCCCCATACCCCTACGCCAACCGGCTATCGTGCCGAGCGCTCTGCCCGCTGCTTTTCGCCGTTGTGACAGGGCGCGCAGAGGCACTGAAGGTTCTGGGCATCCCAGAACAGTGCCGCGTCACCGCCGTGTCTGATCGTGTGGTCCGCAACAAGTTGCGATGTGTCTGACCGAACATCACCGCACATCTTGCAGGTGAAGCAGTCACGAACGAGGACTGACCAGCGAAGCCGTTGCCAGCGCGCCGTCTTGTACCAGCTGCGCCAAGACAGCCGCTGGTCACGTTCCCTGCTCTGATCGTTCCGCGTCTGTGGTGCGAGATAGCCAAGCTTCGGTGCGACACGGTGCAGGCCATCAGGTAACTGACGAAGCTTTCCCATGCGAGACCCCCAAACGCAAAGCGCCCGGAGCGGGTTTACCGTCCGGGCGCAGAAGTGTTGTTGGCATGATGTCTAGGGGGGCTAACCCTGAGGCGCAATACCTTTCTTCCATGGCGTCATCGGTGGCATGCAGTCATCCACTGACCATCTTGACAGATTAGTGTGTATTTCAAATGTGATACGCAGTTCACTTAATGCAGACCACCACTGCAAATAATTACGCCGAGCCGCTGCTACCTGCCCACCATCAGGCCGATACACGACAGGACAGACCTGCACATCGTGACGCCGAGGCCTCAGACCCGAGGAATCAATCTCAATGCCGAGGCTCATGGTCTTTGCCCTGCGACCATACGGATTGACGTGCCAGTCCTTCGGTTCACATCGTGGCTGCACCCCGACGAACGCGTCAGGCATCGCCCTCGCCCGCGCCAGCTCAGCGATCTGCACCGCCATGCGCCGGCCACCGCAACCCTCTGGCAACACAGCCACAGCAGCAGCGACCAGATCAGCATCAGGATCCGGCAGTGAATAGCCACCGCCATCGACCCGACAACCAAGCGCACCACGCTGTGCCATCAGGTAAGCGTTCCCCACAGCGCCATATCCCATTGCCAGCGTGCCTTCATCTTCAAAGTCGATCGAGGCGCATTCATCCGCGAATGCCCATTCCAGCAAAGACTGGATGCTGATCGGTCTGCGCATGCGCCCAAGGCCATCCTGTGACGTCTGCGCTGCCATTGTTTTGCCAACCCGTCGACCCGATTGAAAAGCCCGGTGCACCATCATGAAGCATCCTCCGTCACACCGGACTGGTTGCCAACCAACCCTTCCACATAGGCGACCTTGTCCTGATACCAATCAAGCCACTGCGCATCGTCATCAGGGATACTATGCCCGCGCGAGATGCGATCCTTTGCCAACTCGACACGCCGCCGCCAATCATCTGCCTTGTCAGCGACCATCTTCTTATCCATCGGCTTGACCGGTGGTCGCTTGTGCTGCGTCCAAAACCAGTATTCAGCGACCAGCCGATCCCCGAGCAATGCCGCACCGCCCGCAGCAGACGCGAACCACCTCAGCAGCTGGGGCAGTTCATCCAATGGCCGGCGCTGAAAGCTTTCCGCCAAGCCAAGCACCGTGGCAGGCACAGGCCAGAAGCATCTGGACGTGCCTTCACCCTTAGTCCGCAACGAAATGCGCAAGGCGACCAGCCCGTCATCCTTGAGATAGGCCAGATCATCCGCCAAGCGATCCAAGCGCGTCTTTGCATCCTCAACCGTCACGCCCTTGGAAAACCGAAACCCGTCAGCCTTCAACGGATTGATCAGCAGCCTGCGCACACGGTCCCGTTTGGTCTCTGTCGCCTCTTCCATGCCGTTCCCCTTTTCTCAGCCTAATCCCCTGTCAGCACCCGCATCTCTGGCGGTGTGCTACGCCGTTTCTGTTCCGTGCTGTCTCTTTCGTTTCATTTCATTTCCTTTCCTTTACGCAGAACTGTTCCAATCTGTGCCAGTCTGTTCCGGAACTGTTCAGAACTGTTCCGGTAACAAACGCCCCGATTTATCCAATCAATTCAGACCCTGCGAACAGTGCGCCCCATCCAACCCTGTTCAGCCGCGTGCCGAAGCGCTCGTGTAATCGATGCTTCGAACTGTGGCATGCGCCGCTGACCGTGGTGGTTTTCCAGCAGCCAAGCATCCAGCCGCTCAATCAGAACCCGATCGGCACAGACGGCCTTATCACAGCCAACGTCGCGCATTGCTTCGGACAGACGCTGCTGGCGCTGATAGACCGCCTTGCCTTCACTACTGGCCTTGCGAACATCGCGGCGGTCCAGCGCATCGCGCACCACCTCAGTCACGACAGGATGTACCAGTCGCACTTCGCCGTTGTCGCAAAGCGCCTGCGTCCAGTTGTGCAGCGGTGTGATCTTGCGCGCGCAAAGCTGACGCCAACGCTCGATGGTGATGCCGAGCGCCTTTGCAAGCAACTCTTCCGATACTGGCAATGTGCCGACTGGCGTTTCGTCGTGCGCTTCGCAGAACAGCAGGAACCCGAACCAGCCAACCTCAGGCTCTGCCAGCTGACGGAATTGGCTCTTGCGCCAGCGCTTAAGGTTCCACTGGATGAAATAGTGACTGTCGAGCCGTTCGTCTGCCGATACCGTGTGTTCAGGCAGCGCGCTTGAATCGACAAGCTGGAGTATTGGAAGCGGGCCGCTCATCAAGCACCGGCCCGCTGGCGCAGGATCCTCAGCAACCGCGACTGATGACCGATATCACCGACCTTTGTGTTTAGAGCCCGGAACCGCGAAACGATGTCGCCCACCTCGACCCCCAGCTCATCCGCCACCAGCGCAGCAGCTTTGCCAGTCGTCAGACCTGTCAGGATCTCGAAGTCCTTTTCGGCTGACCAGCCACCGGAATAATCCAAAGCATCCAGATGGGTGACAACGGCACGATCATCAGCGCATAGCTTGGGCAGTTCCTGCGCAGGCTCTGGCAGAGGTGCAGGTTTGGGCATCGCTTTGGCTTCTAGCTTCACTGGCGCTGGCGTAGCGGCCACAGGGCGCGGCTTTTTCGCCCGCTCTACCTTGATCGCCTTGATCTTCATACCCACGGAGATCTTGCTCCGATTGACCATTTCAGCAATCTCATCACGGCTTTTCCCGGCATCCAGCGCCTTGGCAATGCACTCGATCTCATTTTCGGTGAACGGCCCAACCTTGTACTCACGCGGCCCCGCCTTCATCGCTTTAGCACCACTGCGGGGTTTCTTGATCGGCTCGGCAGCCTTGCGACGCGCAAAGGGCGGCGCTGAAGGCAGATCGTCAGCCTCAGCGGGTGTTGTCTCAGGCAACGGTGCAGCATCAATCGCAGGCGCTGGTTCAACCGCCTGCGGTACCAGCGACTGCACCACCGGCAACACAAAGCTGACCGAGACGCGCGCACTGGCATCGAACGTCACATCGGCATTGAGGCCAATGCGCTCAAGATCATCCTTAGCAGTGCGCAGGAAAATCAGGACATCATCGACCTGCTTCACCGCGCTTTCGAATTTGGCGAGATCGGCCTTGATGACTTCGAGAGAGGCACCGCCCTGCTCTCGCATTCCCTGAAGCTGTTCCAGAACGTTCATAGCACTTGCTCCTCTTGCAGTTTATGGGCATCGACCGCCGCACGCACCCGCGCGCAGGCAGTCTCAAAATGCTTTGGTGATTTCTCGATACCGATCGCGCCCCGGCCCGCCTGGACGGCAGCGACCAGTGTGGTGCCCGACCCCATGAAAGGATCAAGGACCAGCTGACCGGGCAGCGATGAGTTTTCGATGTAGAGCTGCATCAGCGCAACCGGCTTTTGCGTGTTGTGGACCGCGTCAGCGGGGCGATGCCCGCGCCAAACACGCTTGCTGCCACCGTTGTTGATATCGACCGCACGGCCCTTCCAGAGGTACAACGTGAATTCGCTGTCCTTCATGTAATACCGCGTTCGGTTCGGCACGATCTTGTCCCAAACCAGCAGGCTGTGAAACTTGAACCCCGCACCGATAAACCCGCTATGAGCGGCAAACAGATTGCTGTCATCAGACATCACATAGGCATCGGCATTTGGTTTCAGAGACCGAAAGATAGGCCCGCCAATTTCAGACCATGCAACAACATCCATCAGCAGCCCTGAATTGTCGTAATTCTCGGCTGACAGCTTGCCGCCCAATGCCCCCGGACATGAACCGCCCGAAGACAGTTTATAGGGAACATCCGTCACACACAGATCGGCTTGCAGGCGCAGCTCAGGCAAAACCGCCCGCGCATCGCCCTGAATCAACCTGCACCCGCCGATGGTGATATCGCGCTCGATGGTCATCAGCTACGCCCCGCCTTTGCAGCGGCCTGCGCTGACAATCGCATCGCAGCAGACAAAATACGCTGACGGCCCTCTTTTGATTTATACCGCAGCGCATGCGAGATAAATCCTGGCTTAAAGCCAAGCGCGCGATCTGCCTCGCGCATGGAGACAAAAAACATCCCACCGATCTCGAAAGGCTTGGCGTTGTTCAAAACACGCCTTGGGGCCGTGCCGAAGCGATCCTCGCACCCCCGAGATATCGACGTATAAATGGCAGATTTTGTTACTTTGAAATGCTTGGCAGCCGCCGCCGCACTTGGAAAGTCCTTACCACCAATACGCACAGGCATCGGCTCAACACCACCATGGCCTGTTCCGACCCGATGCAAAGTGCCATTTCGTACCGCGTGCCTCACCGTCTCGGGGCTGACCCCATGGGCAGCCCCAGCCGACCGCAAATCCGCATATTTAACACCACGAATTTCGATGGTGATGTCGCGCTTTATTGGCATCAACGCATCTCACCACAACCGCGACCGACCTCGCCGGGCTTGTCCGCGCCCACAAAATCCTTCCAGTGACGCCAACCCTGATGGCACAGGAAACCCCACTGGCGAACGCGCGGTCCTGTAATAAAAACGGTAAGCGCCGGCGCATCCCGAACCATCAGCCGATGGGCAAATTTTGCATCCCGGTAGACCCACTGCATCGGCTCAATCACTCGCAAATGCCGTTCCTGCGAGCCCGCTTGATACTCCTCAAGCAAGCCCGCCTCGACCATCAGCGACAAGCTGGCCCACGGGTGATCATGCAGTGGGCGGTCATCATCATCCCGCAAAACGCGATGCACATAGACGTTGAAAATGCGATTGCGCGGAATCCAGAACCAGCGAAGCATGTACGGATCATCAGACGAACCGATAATGAAGTCGGGTGCGCGGCGTTTCGTAAGCGCAACAGCGCGCTTTGCAATGAGGCGGGAGATCATCGGATTGCACCCGTCATTAGAGCCATCGCTTCGCGATTGCTGTACCCGTCCAATGCATTGTCGGCGCTTGCAGCGTATGAATTTCCACCAGCCCCGCGATAATGCGCCTTTGTCGTGCGCAGCCGCCCGCCCCAATTCTTCAACTTGATCACAGCCCGCACGGTGGCAACCGGTTCATCCACCGCCTCGGCAACCTCCGCCAGGGTGCAATCCCATGCCAGCGGCTTGCAGAGCTGCCATATACGAAAGGCTATTGCGTGGCCGCGTGGGGTCATCTGTCATCCCCCTGAGAGTTTGCAGAAAGTTTTCCAAGCCGACGGGCAGCCGAAGCTGCCCACCAGTCGCCAACCGCACCAAGGTGGTTAGCAACGATGATTTCCTTGATGATGACCCAGCGAACAAACCGCATTACGCGACCTCTTTCAGTTGCACCGTGGCCTGTTTGGGAAACTGCGCATAGGCATAGCCCACGGCAAACCCCGACGGCGCGTGACTGCCGACCCACCACTTCTTGGCGGTCGATCCGTCCACCCCGAACACCATGGCGGCCTCTTCCGGGCTTTCAAAGTTTGCGCGGATGAAATCCGACCACCGCGCCGCGAATTGCTGGCGATAGGTCAGAACCTTGTGACGCTGGGAAAACTTTCCTGAAAACTTTAATGCAGACATACCTGTACTCCGATCACATGTTGGGAACTGTGAAGTGCAAACATTTTGAACATTGGGAAGGTGACGAGGGGATGCAGCGGTCATGCTGCGTCCTCTTGATTTTCTGGAATGGGATGCGCGGCCATGTAGCTGCGCACTTTATCCGTGGTCCGATGGGTTGCGGTCCCGCCCGCTTCCCATTTTGCCCAGGTCGATCCGTTCCCCGCGTCTGCACGCTGGATGATCGTGGTGGGGAGAACACCTATCGCAGCCGCATAGGCCCGAACTTCTGCCATGAATTGTTCCATAGGGTCCGATGTAGGTATTTAGTTCTACCTAAGTCAAGAACTTTGTACCTATGGAGAGAGATTCCTATTGTCGGCATAAATAAGGAATGAATGATCTTGGCATCACTGACCCATTCTTGAAACGTTTGCGGCGCCGGATCGACGAAGATCCGACGTTGACCGAGGCTGGATTAGCTAAAAAAGCTGGGCTTTCGGATAGCGCAATCCGCCAATATTTCTCAAAACCCAACAGAACGCCAAGGGTTGAAAATGCACGCAAGATCTGCGCCGCACTTGGCACGACTCTCGAAGAGTTCATGTCCGAGGCTCAAACCCCAGAAGAAAAAGAGATTGTTCGCCTAACACTTGCGCTACCCGATCACTTGCGCCGCCAGCTTCTAAGCTATGCAAAAGGGCTTGTTGATGCGTCGGAGAGCGTGTCTCGACCAGATGATGCAACAGATCAATGATTTCCTTGTCCAGCATAATCCACCCCTCACCTTAGAGAACAAAACCGGAACAAAACCGCAATACAACTGAAAGTAGGATTATTATGTCAGATAATGACAAGTCGAAACGTAATTTACCCCCATCGCCCAAGTACGAGCAGCGCAGCGCGCAACCGATGCGCGTATCGCCCATTCAATCACCGCAACGCATCGTCACCGGCGGCCAACAGCCTTTGCGAGACGTGCAGACAGGTCAGACCACTTCCCCGAAACCCAAAAAGCCGAAGGAAGATTAGGATCGACGCGCACTTCGATCCGCTTGATTTCTTCTTTTGAAATATAGGTCACGAGCAAACCGTATTCCGCTGAAAAAATATCCGTTCGCACCAGTTCCTTACCGGTAGGCGATACCTCATCCGTAACTGCCATTAGAACATCACCTGAAGGGCCTAGTGAAAGCTTTGACATCGAAGGCTTGCTGATTTCAGGGGCCAAGTCTGGGTCAAGATGGAGTTCGCGCCCGTCTTTTAGGTAGACCCTCACTTCCGTGGCCTCGTGATCATCCATCGCTGCACAAAGTGTGTCCCACGCCGAGGCTTGGCCATCTTCCTTGTGCACGCCTAGTGCCTTCATGGCCCCGTACCACCAGCCCCTGTAGACGCTGCGCCAGCCGACCCCGAGAACAAGAGGCACCATTACAGCCGCGCCGAATTGGACCGCCAATCCCCACCCGCCCGCCAGCTCAAAAAACATCAGCGATATACCGCTGAATATCCCCGTGATTATGATAGCATCCTGCGCCCGGTGATTGTGCCGCAACCCGGCATAGGAAGCAGCATAGGCAGCGAAGCCCGCTGCAATCGAGATCTGAATTTGTAGCGGCAGTGCAAGTAGATCTGGTGACATTGGGTATCCTTTGAGATCAGCCTAGCCGACAATTATGGCGAGGACAGCCCCACGGATAACACAATCGACACAATGCAAATAGGTATTAAGTTCTATTTTAGTTGACATAGGTATTTTGTTCTAATACCGATAGCCTCACCTAAAGGAGGCTGACATGCAAACACCCATCGACAAAGCAAAACACGTCGTCACCCACCCGCAGCACTTCGCGCGGGTTCCTGCGGTGCTGGCGATCAACTGGGAACGGCTTAAGAACGCACGCGGCCAGACGGTCGATTACAATCGTATCGGCCCACCCGCCTACGTGATCGGCCCCGAATGCCCCGGCATCGCCGCCGCCCGCATGTCTCGCATCCCCGCCAAAGTCCGCGAGATCGCCAGAGCAAAGGGCTATGACATGCCGCCGAGTGCCGCATGATGCACGAACGCCTCGCCACCTTTGTTTCGGGCCTCGACAAGATCGATGCCGAGGACACAGAAACGCTGAAAGACGCGTTCATGAACGAAGTGATCGAGAACGGCGGGACATACGATCCACCGGACGGCGCGGGACGCTCCTATTTTGAGATCAGCCTGCACGATGTGACCGCCACCGGCGCATCCGAACTGCTGGCCATCCGCAATTGGCGCATCGCCGCCACCGCACGACTGCTCAACCCCGACGGCCGCGATGTCGAGGCTGATGGTTTCATTACCATGCACCCGCCCTGCGACCTGCTGACAGACACGGGGGTCAGCACATGAAAACCGTTGCCCAACTCTCCGCGACCGAAATCAGAGACGCATTGCGCGAATACGTAGAACGTAAAACAGGCGGCAAGGTCATCCAGAATGGCGTTCTTATCAGTGCGCGGCGCGCCGATGGAAACGACCAGCGCGAGCGCGTCGAACTGACCACAAAGATCACCTACGAGACCAGCTAGCCCCCGTTACCTGCTGCGGCACACCTCCTCCCGTGCCGCACACTTGCCGGCGGGCCTCAATGCCCGCCGGTCTTTTCCAAATCAAATGGATATGCGTCATGGACATCTTTCGAGATCACGACAAAGAAACGCCGCCCAACCGGATTGAACGGTGCCAGCAATGGCCCGAATGCGGCTGCATCAGCGGCCACTCAAAGGCGTCCTGCACCAACATCACGCACCGCCAGTCACGCGGGACGCATGGTGCCGCGATCATCGTCCCGATCGCCACCGCCTTTGCCCTAGCCTTTGCCTACGGCCTGACCCAACTGGCAGCCCTCACGATCGGCATGCTGCCATGACCTCCAAAATCCGCCAGCGCCTGGACGACATGCAGCCCGCGCAACAGGCGGGCATCCTATGCAACGACCCAAGGTTCCAGCGCTTCGCCGCGATGCGGTGCGGCCTGTCCGGTCAGCAGTTCAGCGCCAGCGCATCCGCCGAATATCTGCGCGACTGCTGCCAGATCGACAGCCGCACCGCGCTGAACACAAGCGGCCCCGCCCAATCCAAATTCGCCGCCCTGCGCACAGACTTCGACGCATGGACCGGCAAGATCGCCAGCCCCAGATAAAAAGGAATCCCAAAGTGATGGCAAAGAAAACACCTGGCACCGAGATTGCCAAACCCGCCCCGCATGATCCGTACAAAATGCGCACCCTTGAACAGATCCTTGCCCTGTTTGATGGCGGTGATTTCCTCGAAGAAGTCATGGACGGCCATAAGAAGCTTCAAATCGATCTTTTGGAGCACAAGGCAGAACACGGCACCAAGGGGTGTGGCGGTTCCATGACACTTCAGGTCAGCTATGCCCTTGGCAAATCCGGTGACGTCGCCATGGGCGCAACCGTCACCTTCAAAGCGCCGAAAAAGCCACCCAGCAGCGCCGCAGCCTTCATCAACGATAACGGCGAACTGACGCTCTATAGCCCGTTCATGTCCCGCATGCATCAGCCCGTCCGCGATGTCAGCGACTATGACCCGGACACAGGCGAAGTACGCGACACCGACTAACCCAAACCGAAAAGGAGCCGAGAAATGGCCGAAAAACCAATCTACACCATGGAAAACCCCGCACAGACAATGCGCGATGTGATGGAAGAAATCGGGGGCAGTGAACATATCGCCGCACCAACTGATTTTGATCTGACCAAAGCGCACGTGATAACCATTCCAGAGAAACGCACGGTCGCAGACCTCACGAAGTATCACCGTGACGCGGCGGAATACCTGAAGCCGGCGCGCCGCAAGGGCACTGCCCGCTTTGACGATCTGGAAAGCCTCATCATGTGGGCGAACCGCTTCAAAGGCGAAACCTCGGCACTGTTTGCAAAACCCGACATGACCGCCCCGACACTGAACTGCATCGCAGACTATCACGCACAGGGCCCAGTAACGGTGAACACCCAGACAGGCGACCCTACCGCGATGCACTGCAATCATCGCGCCATCTACAATTTCCCGCTTTCCGACGAATGGAAGGCATGGATGGCAATTTCAGGCGCTGCGCTGGACAAAGATGAAATGGGCGAATTCATCGAAGTGCAGGCAAAAGACATCATGGACCCCACGCCAGCAGTCCTGCGCGGTCAGCCGTCGGACAACAATGAAAAGTGGGAAAACAAGCTGATTGAAACGGCCCATCAGATTGAAGGCCGGTATGGCCAATTGACCCAGCTGCTGGCGATGTCCAAGAAGTTTCAGGTTTTCGAGACAAGCGACCTGAAAGTCGCCACAAACCGCGATACAGGCGAGGCGGAGATCCAGTTCCTTAACGAACACAAGGACGCAGACGGGCAACCGCTGAAGATTCCGAACCTGATCATCATTGCGATCCCGGTGTTCCTGGGCGGCGCGCTGTACCGGATGCCCGTCCGCTTCCGGTATCGGAAGTCAGGCGCATCGGTGAAATTCATCCTGTCGATCTACAACCCCGAAAAGGCATTCGAAGCTTCATTCGAGGAGGCAATCACAGTCGCCAAAGAACAAACAGATCTTCCATTGTTTCTTGGCACTCCGGAATCCTGATTTCTCTTTCTGGCCCCCTGACATGGGGGCCATCGACAGAAACCAGACTGGGAGAACTCCAATGTCGAAGAAAAGCATGGCCGTGCCGCGCCAGCCCACGAGCGCGCCGGTCGAGCGTGAGAACAGTGAGGTGCAGGCTTTTATCTTTTCACACACAAGGATGGAGATAGCTTATGATCACTCAACCGCTTAATCTCGCGGCAATCCAAAAAAATTGCACTGAGGTATTTGATGTGTCCGACTTCCCGCGCCTTGAGTTTTCAAAGAAAGACGTTGTCCGCGCAGGCAGCTCACTCAAAGGGCGCATCCTGTGGACATCAGAGAACGAAGCAGAAATTCTTCGGGTTTTTCAGATCGCAAACAGCTGGCGTGCATCCCATGCATTTCCAATGCACAGAATGCGGGCTGAGCTTCATGGCCGCATGAGTGCGTTGAAGATCAGAGGGCTGACCGCCGCACGCCTAAAGCAAATGACCTCAATTCGGGGAAAACTAATCCGGATTAGCAGCAACCTTAGACAGTTGCAGGATCTTGGTGGCTGCCGAGCTGTCGTGCCCACCATAGCGGAAGCTAAAGTTTTAGCCGCTGAGATCGGTGAGAAATATCCACACTATTTGAAGCGTGAAGACGCATACATGGATTCGCCACGGCCGAGCGGTTATCGGAGTCACCATCTGGTGTTTGCATTTACACCCCGCAATATCCACGAAACAGAGTACGAAGGTCGATTGATAGAAATTCAGATACGTAGTCGACTTCAGCATTCATGGGCGACAGCTGTCGAGGCTGTAGGTCTTTATCGTGGAGAAAACTTAAAGGCTGGTTACGGCAGCAAAGATTGGCTCCGCCTGTTTGAACTTATGTCTTTTGAATTTGCCCTGAGTGAAGGATGTGAATTTGCACAAGATGGGTCAAATGAAAGAGTTGCTGAGATTATTGATCTAAATAATTCGTTGAATGCAGCGCAAACTCTAGACACGCTTAGTCATGCAGTTCTTGGCCTTGATAGAATTGAGCGTGATCGCAATCACAAGCCAAAATATTGCCTGATTACCTATGACCATCAAAACCGAAAAGTTGGGGTAAAATATCTCGATGGTCCTTCAAATATTGGGTCGGCTCTTGAACGCGGTAATGCAAATAGCGACGACGAAAATAGATATAGCGCTGTGGTAGTCGAGTTAGACAAAATTGAAAATCTAAAGAGCGCATACCCTAATTACTTTGGAGATGTTCAACTTTTCAAGTCAGCGCTGTCAGACGTAGTAAGTGGAAAGCCTCCAAGAGAGTATTCCTTACCTCCAATTGAACGTGTGCCACCACCACCCAAGGAGATCCCTGACGATTCATGGCTTCGATATCCGAACCGTCGCAATCGTCGTTGGGATGAGTAGAAAATGACTAAGTCGCCGTTATTTCACGATGATTGGTTTTGTCGGCCCATACGCATCCAGCTGCAGCGCACCAAAGGATGGCGCATGCCGACCAACACAGTGAACGTTGCGCGTGGGCCCGGTCGCGAATGGGGAAACCCTTGGATCATTGGCAACAAACGTTGCGGGCGCGACGCACTTGGAAATTATCAGGAAGAGCTGATCAAAGACGCCGAAACAGCGGTGCACTTCTTTTCGGAAATGCTTGAATACGAACTGCGGCGATACCCCAGCAACGATGAAATCCGCGCCGAGCTGCGCGGCAAGAACCTCGCCTGCTGGTGCAAGCTGGATGCGCCCTGCCATGCAGACGTTCTGCTGCGAATTGCGAACGAGGACACCTGACCCATGCCAGTCACCCTTGATTTTGCCCCAAGGCTGATGCCCGCACCCCAGGCAGCACACTATATAGGTGTGTCAGCCAGCACGTTGCGAACCCTGCCGATCCCACGGAAAGAGAACGGCACCAAGCGCCTCTATGACAAACGCGACCTTGACGACTACGTTGACGCGCTGCCCTATGAAGGCCAGACAGGGGAAAACACATGCGACGCGGTATTCAGCGATTGAAGGGCATCAAGGTCATCACAAAGCCGAACGGCAACCGGTATGTCTATCGCCGGGTCGGATCCTCTCTGATACCTCTGCCAGACCTGCCAGAAAACCACCCGGCGTTCCTTGCAGCCTATGCAGCTGCTGGAGACGTAGAACCCAAATTCAAAAGCAAGCACAAGACAGGATCGATCGCAGCACTCTGCGAGGCCTATCTGGGATCTGGCGCATTCCAGAAGAACGCAGCAAGCACCCGCAATGTCCGTCGTCTGATCGTGGATCAGATCAGCCAAAAACGTGGCACCGGCATGCTGAAGGATCTTAGACCAGACCACGTCCGCAAGGACGTCCGAAGCCTGACACCAGGTGCCGCGTCCAACAGGCTCAAGGCATGGCGGGCAATCCTTTCGTTCGCCGTCGACGAAGGGATGATCGAGGCGAATCCGGCGCGCGACGTCAAAGCGCCGGCCAGCGTGAGCGTGTCACGCCACCAGTGGACGGAAGACGAGATCAAGCAATTCAGAAAGCACTGGAAGATCGGCACACCCGAGCGCACCGCGATGGAGGTGATCTACTGGACCGGCGCGCGATGTGTGGACGCTGTCCGGCTTGGCACGCAGATGGTCCAAGGCGGCTGGCTATCATTCATCCAGGTGAAGACAGGCGGGCCCGCCACCTGCCCAATCACAACCCTGCCGACGTGGTGCAGCGGCCTCGCCCCGGATCATGCACACTTTCTCGCCTGCCTGCCATCCGATCGAATTCAGTGGATCGTGACGTCATCAGGAAAGCCGCGTAGCGTCAAAGGCCTGTCGCAATGGTTCAGCCGCATTGCCAGCGATGCCGGCCTGCCAGATCATTGCACCGCCCACGGGCTTAGATCCGCACGGGCGGCCGCGCTGGCAGAAACAGGCGCAACAACCCACCAGATCGGCGCATGGACCGGGCACGCGAGCCTGTCCGAAATCGCCCACTACACGCGGGCAGCAGATCAGATCGGGATCCTGTCTGGGGGAGAACAAAGAACGAAAACGGGAAACCGCGTCCAAGAGTTTCCAAAATCCTCTAAATAACTCAATAAAATCAATGGTTATTTGTGAGGATGGTGAACCCAGCTGGATTCGAACCAGCGACCTCTGCCTTCGGAGGGCAGCGCTCTATCCAGCTGAGCTATGGGTCCATCTAGGGGCGGTATAGCCAGCCACGCCGCCCCCTGCAATTACAAAATCAACCGTCCTGACATCAGTAAGGCATCAGGCGAACAGATCGTGTGCCAACTCAAGCGCCTCGATCAGCGTGTCGACCTCGGACGTGGTGTTGTACATCCCGAAAGACGCGCGGCAGGTGGCGGTTTGGTCCAGATGGGTCATCAACGGCCCGCAACAATGTTGCCCTGCCCGCACCGCCACGCCCTTTTTATCCAGGATTGTCGAGATATCATGTGCATGCGCCGCCCCGTCCAGCGTGAAGCTGAAGATCGCGGCCTTAGTTGGTGTCGTGCCTTGGACCTGCACCCAATTCAACCCTGCGAGACGTTCAACTGTGTAATCGCGCAAGGTGGTTTCATGGGCGGCGATGTTATCCATGCCGATCCCCATCATATAGTCGAGAGCCACGCCAAGGCCGATGGTCTGGACAATACCGGGGGTCCCGGCCTCGAACTTCATCGGCGCGTCGTTATAGATGACCGTGTCTTTGGTCACTTCGCGGATCATATCACCGCCGCCCATAAAGGGGCGCATCTCGGCCATGCGGTCTTTCTTGATGTAGATCGCGCCGGACCCTGAAGGACCGTAGAGCTTGTGCCCCGTGATGGCGTAGAAATCGCAGCCGATGTCTTGGACATCGACGGCCATGTGCACTGCGGCTTGCGATCCGTCAACCAGTACGGGCACGCCCTTGGCATGGGCACCTGCAGTGATCGCTTTGACGTCCACAACCGTGCCAAGCACGTTTGAAACCTGGGTGATCGCAATCAGCTTGGTCTTGGGCGTAATCGCGTCCAATACCGCTTGCGGGTCCAAGGCCCCTGCCGCGTCAACGTCTACCCACTTGATCACGACGCCCTGACGTTCGCGCAAAAAGTGCCAGGGGACGATATTGGCATGATGCTCCATGACCGACAGGATAATCTCGTCCCCCGGTTGCAGGTTCGGCGTCGCCCATCCGTAAGCGATGAGGTTGATGCCTTCGGTGGTGCCCGAGGTAAAGACGATCTCGTCCTCGTCGCCCGCGTTCAGGAACTTTGCGATGGTGCCGCGCACGGATTCGTAGCGGTCGGTCGCAAGATTAGAAAGATAGTGTAAACCCCGGTGAACATTGGAATATTCATGTGAATAGGCATGGCTGATCGCGTCAATCACGACCTGTGGCTTCTGTGCCGATGCCCCGTTATCCAGATAGACCAACGGCTTGCCGTTTACCTGCCGCGACAGGATCGGAAAATCGGCGCGGATTTTTTCGACATCAAACATTTGGCACCACTCCTTGGGCTGCGATGCCGACGATCGACAACAAGAAACTAAGACCTAGCACGATCATCGCCATTGCAATAAGCAAGGTGCCGATTGCGCGCCCAAGGGTTTCGAACCTGTGGGCAGCAGCGATGAAATTCACCAAAAGCCACATCCCGAAGATCCCGGTGGCCAACGACAGCAGCAGTGAAATCCCCGGTGAAACGAACATCAACACGAAAATCACGATCTGCGCCAGAATGCGCAGGATTTGCAAGAAGACGATCAGCGATAGCATATCGCCCAGTTCCCCCTGCCCGCCAATGGCGCGGCCCGTCCAATAAAGCCCATGGGTCGTGACGACCAACACGCCGGACAAAAGCACAAACATCGCAAGCGGGCTGGTGAAAAACGCCGGCATCGCCTCGGATGGCTGCAACACGACGCTTAGCGAAAAGATCAGCGTGTTCACGGACGCCGCCAGCGCCAACGCCGTCCAAAGCGTGTCACGGTCCAACCGCCAGCCGATAATCTGGTCGGCCGCTTTACGCGGCTCTCGCAAGGCCAGCACGACCATGTTGGTCAAAAGAATGCGAAGATCCGTACCGTTCATGATGCCTGCCTATAAGTGACCAGTAAGCCGCTGATCCAAAACCATAAAAATATGCAAAGCCAAAACAGCCCAACAACCTGAAGTTCGATCCCCGGCCCGATAAACCCCGCCGTAAGCCCATGCAATAGCACGATAGGGCTCGAGGCCAGCAGCGCCCAGAACAGCGCCAATCTCGTGGCATAGGCCGTTGGATTGCCACGCAGCAGCTTGAGGATCAGATGCGTCAGCGCCGCCAATGCGTATAAAATCAAAGGCGCGATAAACAGCCAAGCCATCAAGGACGCGCCCAACAGCATGTTCAATTCTGTGCCGTCAATAAAAGACTGACGTGCCAAACGCGGGGTTTGTGCGACGAAAAAGATCAGGCACGCGACCATCAGGTAGATCAGGTTGCGATCCTCACGGGTTCCCTGCCCCAACAGCCTCCTGACGACGGCTGCGGGGTTGCGATAGCTTGCAACGATTTCGCGCGTGGCCGCCATCAGCTGGCGTGCCGCTCAAGCCACGCGCCAAGCCGACCTGTGATTTCTTCGCGCAGGGCTTCGTCTTCGACCTCCATCACGGCTTCGGCCAGAAACGCCAAAGTCAAAAGATCGGTCGCCGGACCGTGTGGCACACCGCGCGAACGCAGGTAGAACAAGGCGTCCTCGTAAATCGCGCCAGAGGTAGAGCCATGCGAACAGGCCACATCATCGGCGTAGATCTCAAGCTCTGGCTTGGCGAGAAACTGGCTGTCTTCGTCCAGCAACAACGACTGGCTGATCTGGTAGCCGTCAGTTTTCTGTGCCCCGGCCTTGACCAGTATCTTGCCTTGGAACACGCCCGTCGCGCCGTTGCGCAATACCTTTTTGAACACCTGACGGCTTTCGCAATTCACCGCGTCATGGGTGATAAAGACCGTGTCATCGTGGTGAAAGTCTGCGCCATCGCCAACACAGGCGCCCGCCACATGGGCCGCAGCATCGTCACCGGTCAGTTCAATCACACAATCGTTGCGCGTCATCATGCCATTCGCGGTCAGCGTGAAAGACTTGAAGGTCGATTCCGTGCCAAGCCGGGTAAAGATATGCGTGGCGGCGCGTTGTTCATGGTCGCGACCTTGGGCGCGCACATGGTGAAATGCAGCCTTTTCCGCAATCTCTACCTCAAGCACACCGTTATAGCGCGCGGCAACGGGGCCGTTTTCCAGCAGGGTCATTTCGGCCCCGGCATCGATTTTAATGCAGTGATGCAGCATGGCATCGGCTGTCTCGGACCCCCGGCGATAAATGATATTGACGGGCTTGGACGGCTTACCCGTCACGTGGATCAGGATGCCATCCTGGGCAAATGCCGTGTTCAACGCTGCCAAGGGACGTGCCACAGGCGTCTGGCCACGGGTCTCGAGCACACCGTAAAGGTCGCGGGCCCAATGAAGATCAGAAGTCGCATCGGCCAACCGTTCAATCGTGATGCCCTCAAGGGTCAGGTCGTCAGACGCAGCCGCGTCAAAAACACCGTCCACAAAGACGATCTTCAGGCGATCGATCTGATCAAACAGCGGTGTTTCATCTGATGCACGCAGCGCTGCGGGTGCAGCCAGAACCTGAACCAGCGTATCGGGCCGGGTGTATTTCCAATACTCGTCACGGCGCTGTGGCAGGCCCATCGTCTTGACCCGCGACAGCGCATCCTTGCGGGCCGCCTCGGACCAACCACCTTGCGGCATTTGAAGCGACGCGATCATCATGTCGGTCGGAGTTTGTTTCAATGCTGCCTCGGCCATTACGCCACCTCGGCAAGGATGTCTGCGTATCCGTTGTTTTCGACTTCAAGCGCCAGCTCTGGGCCGCCCGTCTTGATGATGCGACCGTCTGCCATGATGTGCACGACGTCAGGTTTGATGTGGTCAAGCAGACGCTGATAGTGCGTGATGACCAAAAAGCTGCGCCCTTCCGAGCGCAAGGCGTTCACGCCATCGGCAACCAGCTTCATTGCATCAACGTCCAGACCGGAATCCGTTTCATCAAGGATGCACATCTTAGGCTCCAGCATCGCCATCTGCAGGATTTCATTACGCTTTTTCTCACCGCCAGAAAAGCCGACATTAACCGGACGCTTCAGCATTTCAGCGTCGATTTGCAAATCTTTCGCGCGCGCCCGAACGACCTTAAGAAACTCGGCCGCTGACATTTCATCTTCGCCGCGCGCCTTGCGCTGTGCGTTCACGGCAGTGCGCAAGAACGTCATGTTGCCCACGCCGGGGATTTCGACGGGGTATTGGAACGCCAAAAACAGGCCAGCGGCCGCGCGCTCTTCGGGTTCCATATCCAGCAGGTCAACACCTTCGAGAGATGCAGAACCCCCCGTGACCACGTAGCCGTCCTTGCCGGACAGCACATAAGACAGCGTCGACTTACCAGAGCCGTTGGGCCCCATGATCGCATGGACCTTGCCCGCTTCAATCTCAAGATCGACCCCTTTGAGGATCTGCTTGTCTTCGTCTTCCAGTTTGACCTTCAGGCCTTTGATGCTCAGCATGGGATGGTCCTTTTCTTATGCGTCTGCGCTGCAATGACAGCGAATGGATTAAATGAAAAGCCCGCGTTGGCGGTGTTTTCGTTGAAGTATTTCACGCGTTAGCTCCCGCCTTTAAGGCTTTGGGAAAGCTTGCATAAAGTGCGTTTCGACAGGCATCTATACCCGCCTGATAGGCCAAGGGCGCATCCGGCTTGGGCAGATCAGCCATCGGGATCTCTTCGATCTGGATAGGGCTTGGCATCGCGCGGCCCACAGAAGCTGCATAGTCCAGGTATTTCAATCGCGACTGACCCGATGGTGCCAGCCAGGTGTTCGAGACGCCGTAGGCATCGGCCACGATCAACCCATGCAGCGAAGACGCGAAAACATGGTCGCACGCGGCAATTGCCGCACAGACCTGTTCGGCAGGGTCGCGCGGATCAATCAGTTGGTACTTCGGGTCGCTGTCCAGCAGGGCCGTCAGCATCAGATCATCCATCAGCGTATGATGCGGCACGATCCCGATCTTGCCGTTCGGGTTTCGTGACGCAGGCCATACATCGCTGATCAGCAACCCCGGATCGCCAAAGCGCGATACCTCAAGCTCAAGCAAGGCCGCCGTGATCGGGCCGCGTACCAGCGCGATATTCACATGTTTGGTAAATTTCACACCGTGAACGGGATGCAAAAGCCCCGCCCCCCAGATCGTGGGACGTATGTCTTTTGCAGCCGTATAGGTCCGCTTGACCACCTGCAAAAGCGACCCAGCAGCCCAGACCTGCGCACGATTGACACCGGCGTGCACGACCTTGCGGCCTGACACATGCGCCAATACCACAGGGCTGATCGCGTCCCCGAAATTCGGGACCGCCTTCCACCAATGCAGGGACAAGGGATTTGTGTCGGCAACAGAAGTCATCAGGCCAGCTTTACCGCCGTGCCCGATACCGAATCCATCATCATGCTATCGCCAATGATTTCATAATCGATATCAATGCCCAAAACGGCATCTGCCCCCTTGGAGCGGGCTTCGACTTCCAGCTCGACCATCGCGGCTTCGCGGGCGTGGCGCAGTTTATTCTCGTACTGTCCGGACCGACCGCCTACGATGTCAGTGACCCGCGCAAACATATCGCGCACGAAATTTGCCCCCATGATCGTCTCGCCGACGACAATGCCCTGATAGGCAGTGATGGTGCGCCCTTCGATCGTGTTTGTAGTGGTCAGAATCATTTGTCATTCCCTTCCCGAAACACAACCAAGGCCACGCGGATCGCGGCATAGACCATAGCGAAGATCAGCATCGAAAAGAATGTTGATTTAAACCCCTCGATCGAAAACCCATCCGCCCGAAACAAAGTGATCAACACCCAGAACACCACCGCCGCAACGGACACATCCCATGTTAATTTACGCATCATGTCGCGTTACCCCACAGAACCTTCAAGCGAGATAGCAACCAGCGCCTGCGCCTCCATGGCAAACTCCATCGGCAGCGCTTGTAGCACGTCCTTGCAGAACCCGTTGACGACCAAGGCCACCGCCTCTTCCTCGTCCATGCCGCGCGAACGGCAATAGAACAGCTGATCATCATCCACCTTGGATGTGGTCGCCTCGTGCTCGACCCGGCTCGAGTTATTCTTGACCTCGATGTAGGGCACCGTGTGCGCGCCGCAGTTTGAGCCGATCAGCAAGCTGTCGCATTGCGTATAGTTGCGCGATTCCTTTGCCTTGGGGTGCATTGACACCAACCCGCGATAGGTGTTCTGCGCCTTGCCAGCGCTGATCCCCTTGGACACAATCCGCGACTTTGTGCGCTTGCCCAAGTGGATCATCTTGGTGCCGGTGTCGGCCTGCTGCATGTTGTTGGCGATGGCAATGGAGTAAAACTCGCCCTGACTATCGTCGCCGCGCAGGATGCAGCTTGGATATTTCCACGTCACGGCCGATCCGGTCTCGACTTGCGTCCACATCACCTTGGCGCGATCCCCACGGCAATCGGCACGCTTGGTCACAAAGTTATAGATGCCGCCCTTGCCGTTCTCGTCGCCGGGATACCAGTTTTGCACGGTGGAATATTTCACCTCCGCGTCTTCTTCGATGATGATCTCGACGACCGCCGCGTGCAGCTGCGACTCATCGCGCTGCGGGGCTGTACAGCCTTCGAGGTAGGACACGTACGACCCTTTGTCGGCGATGATCAGCGTCCGTTCAAACTGGCCAGTGTTTTCCGCGTTGATGCGGAAATATGTCGACAATTCCATCGGGCACCGCACGCCCGGCGGCACGTAAACAAACGACCCATCCGAAAACACAGCCGAGTTCAGCGTCGCATAGAAGTTGTCATTCACCGGCACGACGGAACCGAGATATTTCTTCACCAGTTCGGGATGGTCCTTGATGGCCTCAGAAATCGAACAAAAGATAACGCCTGCCGCTTTCAGCTCTTTCTGAAAGGTCGTGCCCACAGATACGGAATCAAACACCGCATCCACTGCAACCTTGCGTGGCGCATCGGTCATTTCTTCGGCACCCTCAACGCCCGCCAGCAACGCCTGCTCTTTCAACGGAATACCCAGCTTTTTATAGGTTTCCAGCAGTTTCGGATCTACATCATCCAATGACTTCGGCTTGATGGCCATCGATGTGGGACGGGCGTAGTAATACTGGTTCTGGAAGTCGATCTTGGGATAATCAACCATCGCCCAGGTCGGCTCTTTTTTGGTCAACCAAACATCATATGCGTCAAGCCGCCACTGCGTCATCCAATCGGGTTCTTCGTTCTTTTCCGAGATCAATTTGACGATATCGGTGTTCAGACCCAGCGGCGCATAATCCATTTCAATCTCGGTGGACCAGCCGTGCTTGTAAGCACCGCCAACTTCGCGCACCGCATCAACGGTTTCCTGATCGACGCCGTCTTTTACAATTGTCGTGTCCATGATCGTCTTCCTCTCGCTGTCGGCGTTACGCCGCCCGCATCTGGTGTTTCTCGAATTTCATCGCCCAGGCTGTCGCAAAGCGCTGCACGTCTTCCAATGTTGTCTCAAGGCCCAGCGACACGCGGATGGCACTTGCCGCCGCGATATCGTCAAAGCCCATGGCCTGCAAAACCTTGCTGGCCTTGACCTTGCCACTTGAACAGGCAGAACCCGCCGAAATCGCAAAGCCAGCCAAGTCCATCTGCATCACTTGCGTCTCGCCCTTCCAGCCGGGGGTCAGGATGCACGATGTGTTCGGCAAGCGCGGAGCTGCTTTCCCGACAAAAATAGTCTGATCAGAGGCAGCCGCAATAGTCTTTTCTAGAATATTTCTAAACTGGGCCACTTCGTCCCATTTTCCCGCTGCCACATCGCGCCCAGCTGCCTCGGCTGCGGCACCAAATCCGGCGATGCCAATCAGGTTTTCAGTGCCGGAACGGCGGTTCATTTCTTGCCCGCCCCCACGCAGAATCGGTTCAGGGTCGTCTGCGGTAAAATTGACCAGCGCACCGACGCCTTTTGGGCCGCCGATCTTGTGGGCCGACAAAATTGCATAGGACGGTGTGATATCGCCGTAAACAACGGGCATCTTGCCCGCCAATTGGGTGATATCGCAGATCGTGGAATACTGCGCTGTGCTGCCAACCACCTTGCCAGCCGCGCCCAAAATACCTGTTTCGCTGTTCGCCGCCGATATCGCAACCAACCCGGCATCCGTGATTGCGTTCGGATCAGGCGTGATCTCGCTCCAGACGCCCAGACAATCATGCTCTGTCGGCAAGGCCATAAACACGCCGCCATGCCGCGCTTTTTGCGCCACGGCCAAGGCCGCCGCTTCGGTTGCACTGCTGGTAAAAATCACCTGTGTCGTCTTGCAGCCTACAAGTGCGGCGACTTGCGCCCGCGCCCGCTCCACCAGCATTTTGGCGGCGCGCCCTTCGGAATGCACGCTGGACGGATTGCCCACAACATCGAGCGCCGCAATCATCGCCGCGCGCGCCTCGGCCCTTACGGGCGTTGTCGCGTTATGGTCAAGATATGTCCTCACGCCTCGTCAACCAGTGCAAACAGATTGGGAACCGCCGGACAAGGGGCCAGTTCATTGGCCACTACATCTGAAAGACGGGTTTGATGAAGAAAGACATAGACCTGGGCGCTCAACCCCTCCCACAGGCGGTTGGTCAGGGATTGCGCGCGGCTGCCTGACGATCCGCCCGAAGCCCCGGCCCCAATGTGCATGGCATCGACCTTTTCATCGACTGCCACCAAAATATCGACCACACGAATATCAGAGGCAGGCCGCCCCAAACGGTAGCCGCCGCCGGGGCCGCGCACAGACGCGACCAATTCAGCGCGGCGCAATTTCACGAATAGTTGCTCGAGATATGGTAGGGAAATCGACTGGCGCTCGGCAATATCGCCCAAAGACACCAGCGCGCCATCGGGTTGCAGGGCAATATCGGTCAGTGCCACCATGGCGTAGCGCCCCTTGGTCGACAGCTTCATCGCGGTTATCCCCTTGCCAAAATCGCCTGTTTGATTGACGGCGACGCTTGAAATGCCTAAGTGAATTGCCTGACCCCCAGAAAAGCTGGGATCACACAAGTTAGAACCGTTCTAAGATGTCTTAGCGAATTTGTCAACTATTCCGCTACACCTTAAAACCCCAAAGCAGGGACGCCCATGCCCGAGGTTATTTTTCCCGGACCCGAAGGCCGCCTCGAAGGCCGCTACCATCCTCAAAAAGAGCGCGACGCGCCGATTGCCATTCTGTTGCACCCGCACCCCCAGTTTGGCGGCAATATGAACCACAAAGTCGTATATAACATGCATTACGCCTTTTATCGCATGGGCTTTACGGTGCTGCGGTTTAATTTCCGGGGCGTCGGTCGCAGTCAGGGCGAATATGATCAGGGAATTGGCGAGCTTTCAGATGCCGCCTCTGCGCTCGATTACTTGCAATCGATGAACAACAATTCCAAGCATTGCTGGGTTGCAGGATTTTCATTCGGTGCGTGGATCGGCATGCAGCTTTTGATGCGTCGGCCTGAAATCACCGGTTTCATCTCGGTCGCACCCCCTGCGAACATGTATGACTTCAGCTTTCTCGCGCCCTGCCCGGCTTCGGGTCTGGTGATCAACGGCACGGCAGACCGCGTGGCACCGCCCGCAGACACCGTAAATCTGGTCAACAAGCTGCACGAGCAAAAAGGTATCACCATCACGCACCAAGAGGTCGAAGGTGCGGGCCACTTCTTTGAAGAGCCGCACATGGACACGCTGATCACGTCGACCACCGACTACGTCAAGCGCCGCCTGACCGAGACGACACGCTAGTGGCCGACCAAAACGTCATCGACATGGCCAACCAGTTGGCCGAGGAATGCCTTGAAGTGCAACGCGAGACGGGGAATGATCGGTTGTTCATGGAAGTCGCCACCGTTCTTGGGGCGTCTTCGCAAACAATGGAAGAAGCGTTTGTGACGGCCATCCGCACCCGGATGGCAACCTTTCAAGGGCGTGCGTTTTTGCAAAAAGCGCTGGCCGTGCACAAAGGGAAAGATCCGCAGACATGACTGACCGACTTGAGCAGCAAATCGCCTTTTTGAACGAGGCGGACAAGCTTAAGTCGGTCAATCGGGGCACGCTGTTATGCGATGCGTCACGGCGTGAAAACTCTGCTGAACACAGCTGGCATCTGACGCTTTATGCGCTGGTGCTGGCCGATCAGGCAGGTCCGGACGTCGATATCACCCGCGTCATCAAAATGCTCATCCTGCACGATCTGGTCGAGATCGACGCGGGCGATAACCCTATCTTTGGCGACTATGATCCGGCGGAAATGGAAGCGCAGGAACTAGCCGCCGCGGATCGGATATTCGGGTTACTTCCCATAGACTTACGCGACGACCTTCGCGCAACTTGGGAGGAGTTCGAGGCCAACACGACCCCCTCGGCGCAATTTGCCAAATCCTTGGATCGCTTTCAACCGCCGATGCAAAACCTCGCTGCAGGCGGCGGCAGCTGGGTTGAATACAGCGTGACCGAAGAGCAATTTATCACCAAGGTCGGCTCGAAAATCAAAAACGGTGCGCCGGGATTGTGGGCATTTGCACAAAAGAAAGTCAGCACGTGGTTCGCAGCCAATCGCTAAAGGTTTCTCTGAGGCGTTTGCATGATTTTCAACCAGTCTTCACATATTCTGTGTAACGCTTCCTATAATTGCATTGATATTCGGTATACCAATGTATACCGACCAATGTAGGCCGCCTAAAACGCGCTATTGCCAAAGAAGATGCATCAAAGGAACGCCCCTATGACCAAGATCAAGGTAGACAACCCGATTGTCGAACTCGACGGCGATGAAATGACCCGGATCATCTGGGACTTCATCAAGAAAAAGCTGATCCTGCCCTATCTCGATATTGATCTGAAATATTACGATCTGGGGATGGAGGTCCGCGACGAGACCAACGACCAGATCACCATCGATGCAGCCCATGCGATCAAAAAATACGGCGTCGGCGTAAAATGTGCGACCATCACCCCGGACGAAGCGCGGGTCGAGGAATTTGGCCTGAAAGAGATGTGGCGCTCCCCCAATGGGACGATCCGCAACATCTTGGGCGGTGTGATTTTCCGCCAGCCGATCATCTGCAAAAACGTGCCGCGCCTCGTGCCCGGCTGGACCAAACCCATCGTTGTGGGCCGTCATGCGTTCGGCGATCAATACAAGGCAACTGATTTCAAATTCCCAGGCAAAGGCAAACTGACGCTTAAATTCGTCGGTGAAGACGGCACAGAGATCGAGCGCGAGGTGTTCGATGCCCCTGATTCTGGTGTTGTGATGGCGATGTACAACCTTGATAAATCAATCATCGACTTCGCACGTGCGTCGATGAACTACGGCCTGAACCTTGGCTGGCCCGTATATCTAAGCACCAAAAATACGATCCTGAAACAATACGACGGGCGCTTCCTCGAGCTGTTCCAGCAGGTCTACGAGACTGAATTCGCTGATAAATTCAAAGCGGCTGGCATTACCTACGAGCACCGCCTGATCGACGACATGGTCGCTTGCGCGATGAAGTGGAACGGTGGCTATGTCTGGGCCTGCAAGAACTACGACGGCGATGTGCAGTCCGATACCGTCGCACAAGGGTTCGGCTCGTTGGGCCTGATGACGTCCGTACTGATGACGCCCGATGGCAACACGGTCGAGGCTGAAGCCGCCCATGGCACCGTGACCCGCCACTACCGCCAGCACCAAAAGGGCGAGGAAACCTCGACCAACTCCATCGCGTCCATCTATGCTTGGACGGGCGGGCTGAAACATCGCGGCAAACTGGACGGCAACGCAGAACTGACCCGCTTTGCGGAAACGCTGGAAAAAACGGTCGTGGACACGGTCGAGGCAGGCCACATGACCAAAGACCTTGCCCTGCTTGTTGGCCCTGACCAAGGCTGGCTGACCACGATGGGCTTTCTCGAAAAGGTCGATGCAAACCTGAACGCTGCCCTCAAGGGATAAAGACCAAGGGCCGTCCGGATCTGAGCGGCCCAATTTTTGTGCAGACTTGCCGTCGAACGCAACGTCCTGCGTGACGCGGAAAAAAATATGCGTAGCCTCGCTAGACAGGTCAACATGACTGCCCTATTGCGGTCCCATGAAGCATAACCACACCACCGATCACAGCGTAATTGACGACATTCAAGGCATCGGACTGGGCGTCTTTCTGTGCGGCTTGGGGATATATTTCCTCACGTCTGTCGGGTTGATCACGGGGCAAACGGCGGGATTGGCGGTGATCATCGCCTATCTGACAGGCTATTCCTTTGGGATCGTATTTTTTGTCATCAACTTGCCGTTCTATTTCGTGGCCTACAAACGACTGGGATTAGAATTCACCATCAAGTCGTTGATTTCCGTCACTCTTCTATCAGTCGTCACGACGTTCTTACCCTTGGGCTTTACCATTCAAACCCTTGATCCGGCACTTGGTTCAATCATTTTCGGCTGCCTTGTGGGCCTTGGGTTGCTGGCCATGTTTCGCCACAACGGATCGCTGGGCGGTCTTGGGGTGATCGCCCTGCTTGTACAGGACACAACCGGGTTCAAGGCAGGCTGGGTGCAACTGATCACCGACGCCATAATTTTCAGCGCAGCGTTCTTTCTGTTCCCGGCTTCGATCGTATTTTATTCCCTTTTAGGGGCCATCGTCTTGAACCTGATCATCACTTTCAATCACCGCCGCGACCGCTATATCGCCACCTGATCCTACGCGCCGCGGTTATGCGTCTTGGCGTAAAGCTTGGCGATAATGCCACTGGCGGTTTTCTCGAACAGGCAGGGAATCAGCGCATGGACCAAAGCAGCACCCGCAGCCGCAAAAAGCAGACCAGAGAATTTCATTGCAAACGCCATATGCTCAAAAAAACTTTCGTCCACTTTGGCGGGGTGGTCCAGAAAAACGCGTGATATCATTGGGATGCTCCTGAAGGCGATGCGAGTTCATGCAACCTTAGCGAAGTACGAATGGGTATATGTCCCAAGATTGCAGAAAATTCCGGTTGATGTGGGATAAAATCTCAATAATGCTAAAAATATGAGAACGTATGATGACATTGACCGCCGGATCCTTGACGAACTGCAACGTGATGCCAGTCAATCGCTGGATCAGATCAGTGAGCGGATCAACCTGTCGCGCAATGCGTGCTGGCGCCGCATCCGCGCCATGGAAGACGACGGGGTCATAACGGCCCGCGTCGCCCTTTTGGATCCGGCAAAACTGGGGCTCGGGCTTACCGTGTTCATGCAGATCCGCACAAATGCACACGCGCCGGATTGGTTGCAAAAATTCTCGACCGCGACAAAAAGCATGCCTGAAATCCAAGGCGTGTACCGCATGACCGGTGATCTGGACTATTTGATCCGCGCCCGTGTTGCCGATATGGCAGGCTACGACCGCTTGTATCAAACCTTGATCCGCAAGGTGCCATTGTCTGACGTTTCGGCCAGCTTCGTCATGGAAGAGATCAAGGAAACGACCGCCCTTCCCCTTTGAAAAGGATTTTAGAACAATGCATTACCTTTGGTTGTTCATCGCAATTGTATCTGAGACGATGGGCACGACTGCCCTGCAGGCGTCCCAGCAGTTCACGCGCCTTTGGCCGTCGGTTGGGGTGGTGATTTTTTATCTGATCTCGTTTTACTTCATGGCGCTGGCGCTCAAGGTGATGCCCGTTGGCATCGTCTATGCAATCTGGTCGGGGCTTGGGATCGTATGTATTGCCGCCATTGGCTATGTGGTCTTTGGACAAAAACTGGATCTACCGGCGCTGGTCGGGCTGGTGATGATCATCGCAGGTATTTTGGTAATCCACCTCTTCTCGAACACGACGACACATTAACCGGCAGTAAAGCGCCTTTGGCGGTCACGTTCATCGCCTTGCCACTGTATTAGGGCTAGCTTTCTGCGGCGTCTCACGTTATGCGCGGCGCAAATGCTGCGGTGCAACAGTGCGCGCGGCCCTCTTTCCTATCAAAGGCACATACCCCAATGGACATGCGCAACATCGCAATCATCGCTCACGTTGACCACGGCAAAACGACGCTGGTGGACGAACTTCTGAAACAATCCGGTACCTATCGTGAAAACCAGGCGACGACAGAGCGCGCCATGGACAGCAACGACCTTGAGCGCGAGCGCGGCATCACGATCTTTGCCAAGCCGACCAGCGTCGAGTGGAAAGGCCTGCGGATCAACATCGTTGATACACCCGGCCACGCCGACTTTGGTGGCGAAGTTGAGCGGATTTTGTCGATGGTGGACGGTGTTGTCTTGCTGGTGGATGCCGCCGAAGGCCCGATGCCACAGACAAAATTCGTAACCTCCAAGGCGTTGGCGCTTGGCCTGAACCCCATTGTGGTGCTGAACAAGGTCGACAAGGGCGATGCAGAGCCTGATCGCGCGCTGGACGAATGCTTCGATCTGTTCGCCAGCCTCGGTGCCAATGACGAGCAGCTTGATTTCCCACATATGTATGCCTCGGGCCGTAACGGCTGGGCCGACATGGAACTGGACGGCCCGCGCAAAGATTTGTCGGCCCTGTTCGATCTTATCGTCAAGCACGTACCCGCCCCCAAGCAGCTCAAAGACATCGACAAGCCGTTCACCATGCTGGCGACCACTTTGGGTGCCGACGCATTCATCGGCCGGATGTTGACGGGCCGCGTTGAAACCGGCCAGTTGAAAACCGGCGAGCAGGTCAAGGCGCTGTCGCGTGATGGCAAGCTGATCGAAAACTTCCGCGTCACCAAGATCATGGCGTTCCGCGGCCTAAGCCAACAACCTATCGATGTGGCAGAGGCCGGTGATATCGTTTCCATCGCGGGAATGAGCAAAGCCACCGTGGCCGATAGTATTGTCGCCCAGTCGGTTGACACCGCCCTGCCCGCGCAGCCGATCGATCCGCCCACAATCACCATCACCTTTGGCATCAACGACAGCCCGCTGGCAGGTCGTGACGGCAAAAAGGTTCAGTCGCGCGTTATCCGTGACCGTCTGATGAAGGAAGCGGAATCCAACGTGGCGATCAAAGTGACCGACACACCCGGCGGTGAAGCGTTCGAGGTCGCCGGTCGTGGCGAACTTCAAATGGGTGTGTTGATCGAAAACATGCGCCGCGAAGGGTTCGAACTTTCGGTTTCGCGCCCTCAGGTTCTGTTCCGCGAAGGCGAGAATGGCGAGCGCCTTGAGCCTATCGAAGAAGTTACCATCGACGTGGATGATGAATACTCTGGCGCGGTGATCGAAAAAATCACCGGTCCGCGCAAGGGCGAGTTGGCCGAGATGAAACCCGCAGGTGCTGGAAAAACTCGCATCATCGCGCTGGTCCCGTCACGGGGCCTGATCGGCTACCACGGCGAATTCCTGACCGACACGCGCGGAACGGGTGTTTTGAACCGCGTGTTCAGCACATGGGCCCCGCATAAAGGCCCGATCCCGGGCCGTCGCGCTGGCGTTCTGATCTCGATGGAAAACGGTACGTCCGTCTCCTATGCTTTGTGGAAACTCGAAGATCGCGGCCGGTTCTTTATCGGTGCGCAAGAAGCTGTTTACACCGGTATGATCATCGGCGAGCACAGCCGCGACAATGATCTTGAGGTGAACCCGCTCAAGGGTAAGCAACTTACCAACGTGCGTGCCTCGGGTACGGACGAGGCGGTACGTCTGACCACGCCAATCACACTGACGCTTGAGCAGGCGATTGCGTATATCGATGACGACGAACTGGTGGAAGTGACACCAAACGCCGTGCGGATGCGCAAGCGTTACCTTGACCCGCACGAGCGCAAGCGGATGTCGAAGTCTGCTTAATCCAAGAAGCGGACCGGGGGCCAGCCCCCGGACCCCCGGGATTTTGTACCATTTGGAGGGGGCCCACTGTGGCCCCTTTTTGCTAGGGTGCGATTTGAATATTGTCGACAGGGGATAAAGAGCCGTCCGCATTTCGACGCGCGACAATTATCTCTCCTGACCAGGTAGAGGTGCCAGCAAGCGCGCTGATATTGACCTGATGCGTAACCAAAAGCACTTTTGCGTCCTTGGGCAGAATGGCAAGCGCATCAAGTACGTCCTGGCGTTGGGATTGCGCTGTACTGCGATCTTGGAAGAATGAATTCAGGGCGGGCTGATCGGTTACCGGACCAACATCCAGCAGCATCGCAGTTTCGCGGGTGCGGCACCATTGGCTGGTCCAGACCTGATCAAAGCGGACGCCGGCATCGCGCATCATCTGCCCGATCCTGCGTGCCTGCGCGCGCCCCTGATCGCTTAAATTGCGTTGCGTGCTGCAGTCGTTGATCTTGAAATTTGCTGGATCACCGCCACCCGGGGCTAAGGCATGCCGCATCAAAGCGACTGTGCCGGGCGTATCCAATACCGACATGCTTTGTGCCGCCACCCCAAAGGGCAGCAGCGAAACAAGAAGAATGATTAATGTTTTCATGCTTTGAAGTTAGGGCATGATGTACGCGTGTCCAGAAATCAGTCGTCGATCTCGACAACCATCAACTCGCGCTCTGACGCACCTTTGGCATGCGCAAGTGCTTCCTGATAGGCGGGCGAGTTATAGCAGGCAACGGCCTCTTCCAGCGAGGGGAAGCGGGCGACGACGTTACGAGGGCGTTCCTTGCCCTCAAGCTGCACGAAGCGTGCGCCACGCGCCAGAAACTTGCCGCCGTGATCTGCAATTGCCGGACCCGCAAGCTTGGCGTATTTGCCGTAAGCGTCTTCGTCTGTGACGGTAACATGGGCGATCCAAAGAGCTGGCATGTCGTTATCCTTTCAAAATGGCTTCGGCGGCAGCGATGGCCGCGTCGGCGTTTGCAACATCTTTTGCACCACCTTGGGCCATATCAGGACGGCCACCGCCCCCCTTGCCACCCAGTTCGGCAACCACGACCTTGACGATATCAACGGCCGACGCCTTGTCTGTCAGATCTGCCGTGACACCGGCGGCAACGGCGGCTTTGCCGTCGGCATCAGCTATCAGCAAGACAACGCCGCTGCCCAGCTTGGCCTTGTATTCATCCACCAGCGCAGGCAGATCCTTGCCCGTCACGCCGGTCAGAACCTGAGCCATGAACTTGACCCCTGCTACATCGCGCGCTTCCGGTGCGGCGCTACCGCCGCCTGACATCGCCAGTTCGCGGCGCAATTGTGCAACCTCGTTGCTAAGTGCCTTGCGTTCTTCAATCAGGGCGCGCACGCGGTCGGGTACATCTGCGGTCGAGGTCTTGAGATCGGATGCTATCCGCGACAGCGCAGTTTCCTGCGCCCGCAGCCACGTCAAAGCTTCTGACCCCGTCAGCGCTTCGATCCGGCGGATGCCTGAGCTGCTGGAGCTGTCGCCAAGCAAGACAAACGCGCCGATGTCACCAGTTTGACGCACATGGGTACCGCCGCACAGTTCAAGCGAATACGTCGCCTTATCCGCGCCCTTGCCCGATCCGGCCTGACGGCCCATCGACACGACACGTACTTCGTCGCCGTATTTTTCACTGAACAAAGCCTGTGCGCCCAAGGCGCGGGCGTCGTCTGGCGTCATGATACGCGTGTCGACCGGCGCGTTCTGGCGGATATAGCGGTTCACTTCTCGTTCGACTTGGGCCAGTTCGTCGGCTGTCATCGCAGTGTTGTGGCTATAATCGAAGCGCAAGCGATCCGCCGCGTTCAACGATCCACGCTGGGCTACCTTATCGCCTAGCGCGTTGCGCAAGGCTTCGTGCAGCAAGTGCGTGGCCGAATGGTTGGCGCGAATGGCCGTGCGGCGCGCATGATCAACCTCAAGCACGGCAGCCTGCCCTTTGCTGACCGTGCCCTGCGTGACATCGCCGAAGTGAATGAACACGCCCGCCGTCTTGCGGGTATCGGTGACAATGACGCTGCCTGTATCGGTTTTGATCACACCTGTATCGCCCACCTGCCCGCCGCTTTCGGCATAAAACGGTGTTTGGTTCAACGCGATCTGCACTTTTTCGCCCACCTTGGCCGTTGCGACCTGCGTGCCCTCCTGGATCAGACCGACGATCTGACCTTCGGCTGTCTCTGTGTCATAGCCCAGAAAGTCCGTGGTACCTTCCGCTTCGGCAACATCAAACCAAACGGTCGCATCCGCCGCCTCGCCCGAGCCAGACCAAGCGGCGCGGGCTTGCGCCTTTTGCTTGTCCATCGCGGCTTTGAAACCATCAAGATCAACGCCGCGGTCCTGTTCACGCAACGCATCCTGTGTGAGATCGACTGGGAAGCCATAGGTATCATAAAGCTTGAACGCGGCTTCCCCAGACAGGTTTGCCCCCGCTGGCAGATCGCGCAACTCGTCATCCAGCAGCTTGAGGCCCCGGTCCAACGTCTTTTTAAAGCGGGTTTCTTCCAGTAAAAGTGTCTCGGTGATCAGCGATTGCGCCTGACCCAGCTCTGGATAGGCAGCACCCATCTGGCGCACCAGTTCCGGCACGAGACGGTGCATCAGCGGGTCTTGCAACCCCAGCAAATGCGCGTGGCGCATTGCCCGGCGCATGATGCGACGCAAGACATATCCGCGACCGTCATTTGCGGGCATGACGCCGTCCGCGATCAAGAATGAGGTCGAGCGCAGATGATCCGCAATCACGCGGTGATGCGTCTTGCCCGGGCCGTCTGGGTCACTGTTGGATGCATTGGCACTGGCAAGGATCAGGTTGCGCATCAGATCAGTTGCGTAATTATCGTTCGTACCTTGCAGCAAGGCCGCAACCCGCTCGATCCCCATACCGGTATCGATTGACTGGTTTGGCAATGGCGCGCGGGTGCCATCCGCGAACTGTTCGTATTGCATGAAAACAAGGTTCCAGATTTCAACGAACCGGTCACCGTCTTCTTCGGCAGAGCCGGGAGGTCCGCCCCAGATGTGATCGCCGTGGTCGTAGAAAATTTCGGAACAGGGGCCGCAAGGGCCGGTCGGCCCCATCGTCCAAAAGTTGTCGTCCGTTGCAATGCGGATAATGCGATCATCGGGCAGGCCCGCGACCTTTTTCCAGATATCTGCTGCCTCGTCATCGGTATGGTAAACGGTCACGTACAAACGCTTGGGGTCGATGCCAAGCTCTTTGGTAATCAGCTCCCAAGAGAACGCAATTGCTTCTGCTTTGAAATAATCACCAAAGCTGAAATTTCCAAGCATCTCAAAGAAGGTGTGGTGCCGCGCGGTATAGCCGACATTGTCCAGATCGTTGTGTTTGCCGCCTGCGCGCACACATTTTTGCGCTGTCGTGGCGCGTGTGTAATCACGGGTTTCGACGCCCGTGAACAGGTTCTTGAATTGCACCATGCCCGAATTTGCGAACATCAAAGTGGGGTCATTGCGCGGCACCAGCGAGCTGGACGGCTGTATAGAATGGCCCTGTTTTTCAAAATATCCCAGAAAGGATGATCGGATGTCGTTAAGCGTCTTCATATTCGGGGCCTTTCGAGGGGCAAAATGCGTTGCACTCAAATACCTGCGCTGCCGCGCACTGTCCACAGGGTCGCGGGACGAAAAAGGGCGCGCCCGTCTGGCACGCCCTTTGAACAATCTGACTTAAGCGGTTTACGCTTCAAGAATATCGATATCGTCCTTTTCAGAACCATCAAAATCAAGGCCGTGTGCCGCGCGAATTTTATCTTCGATCTCAAGCGCCATGGCTCCGTTGTCTTTCAGGAAGGTCTTGGCATTCTCACGCCCCTGCCCGATCCGCTCGTCCCCGTAGCTGAACCACGAACCCGACTTGTCGACAACACCCGCCTTTACACCCAGATCAAGCAGCTCACCCATTTTAGAGATGCCTTCGCCATACATGATGTCGAATTCAACCTGCTTGAACGGGGCTGCAACCTTGTTTTTCACGACCTTCACGCGCGTGGCGTTGCCCACCACCTCGTCACGGTCCTTAAGCGCGCCAATGCGGCGGATATCCAGACGGACAGAGGAGTAGAATTTCAACGCGTTGCCGCCGGATGTTGTTTCAGGCGAACCGAACATGACGCCGATCTTCATCCGGATTTGGTTGATAAAAATAACCATGCAGTTAGAGCGTGAAATGGAGCCGGTAAGTTTGCGCATCGCCTGAGACATCAGCCGCGCCTGTACCCCGACCGAACTGTCGCCCATATCGCCTTCAAGTTCGGATTTCGGCGTCAATGCCGCAACAGAATCGACCACGACCATGTTAACCGCACCCGAACGCACCAGCGTATCGACGATCTCGAGCGCCTGTTCACCTGTATCGGGCTGCGAAATCAGCAATTCGTCAATGTCGACGCCTAGTTTTTTCGCATATTGCGGGTCAAGCGCATGTTCCGCATCGACAAAGGCGCAAACCCCGCCTTGCTTTTGCTGCTCGGCCACGCAGTGCAGCGTCAGCGTCGTTTTGCCCGAACTCTCGGGACCATAAATCTCGATGATCCGGCCCATCGGCAATCCACCAATGCCCAACGCAATGTCCAGCCCCAGCGACCCGGTCGAGCTTGATTTGATGTCCTGAATGGCCCCCGGGGCCCCCAGTTTCATGATCGAACCCTTGCCGAACTGCCGCTCGATCTGTGCCAGCGCGCTATCGAGGGCCTTTTGCTTTTCAGCTTGTTTCTTGTTGTCCATTGTCAAAAGATCTGCCGTTGCCATTTTAGGTTATCCCCTTACTGTCACAGTGGTCATCAAGCCGCAATCGCCACATGCACCACAAAGATTTGTTCTGTCTATGTTCCATATGAGACCAAAAGCAGAACATTTCAATTGAATTGTGATCAATGGACATAATATTCCTGCTACCCTGCCCCAAACGCTTTGCACTTTGTCGATGGTGCGACCGGTTTATTTGGGATTGGTTAAAGGATCATAAATACGACTGCTCAAACCGATCGACCAGCAGGTCTGGCGGGCTGCGCGCTGCATAATATTGGGGGTGAAAGCCTGCACAGACAAACGCTAGACACCAAGAACGGCTGAACGCCTTTGCGCCCAGCCGTGCCCATTTTTATCTTGTAGGACGGCTCAAAGGCCCGGGAAAATCCGCGTAAAGCCGCGCTGCTCGAATGTGGCGCCGCGCTGCGCGCCAAACACGAATTTGCCGCCCAAACCGACAAAGGGCTCGTTGCCCGTCAGGCCGCCACCGTTCACCTTTGCGGTGCCGACTTCGGCAAACAGATTTACACTTGGTGAAAAGTCCCGGTCCAATTGCACAGCAAGCTTGCTAAAGTCAGCTCCGTTCCCGCTGACACGATCAAAAGATCCGCTAACCCCAAGGGCGTTTACCATCTCGTAGCGCCCGGATACCCCCAGCATGTCGCCATCGACGCCGCCACCGTTGATGCGCGCAAGATATCCTTCGACCTCGAACAGGCCAGTGTCATGCCCGGCTTCGATACCGTAGATATCCAGATCTCCGCCACCGTTTGCATCTTCGTTGGCATAGAATGCGCCAAAGGACGTGGTGTCGTTCAAATGGTAAATGCCGTGCACACCCAACGTGGTGGTGTTCAAACCGGTCAAGTTAAAGTCGTTATATGCCAAATCGATCTGGGCGCTGAAGTTTCGGTTGAACCCCAGTTCAACAGCCCCATCAATTGCGATCTTGCTAACGCTGATGTCCTCGGTAAAGGCGGAATAGGACAGCCCGACAGAACCGCCAGTGACCTCGACAGCCTGAGCGGCCTGCACCCAAAGGGACGTTACGCCGAAAACGGCGAGTGGAAGAAATTTCATCATTACTGCTCCAATGACATTTTTGCAGGCTCTGTTTTCAGATTGCCAGTGTCGCTAACTTACGAATTCCAAGCAGGAAAACAATATCCATGTGCGGCGCAACCGCCCACCCGTTGCATGGCAGCAACGTCAAATGAGGACTTCTCGGGCTTGGTGTCTCCAGGCAAGGCAAACGGGGGATGCAGACCGGGTTTTAAAGTGCCTAAAACTGCGCTTCTAGAAAGCCGTGAATGCGTTGAACCCTGCCAGAAATTGCAAGGCTGACTGCCTCTGGGTCACGCTCCAGCCTGGGCCAAGACGCCTCAATGACCAATTGTTTATCGCGCACCAGCACTGGCATCGTGCAAACTTCGGAATCGCAATACACAACGAGAGGCGCATTCCCTCCGTAAGGCGATAAAAGCTGACAGCTCAGATAAGGCCCTTCGACCGTACTCGCGCACAGGAAGCTCTCGCCGCGCGTCGTGATCGTGCCGGGCTGAGACAGCATCGCAAGGTGACGCGTCGCATTGGCTTGGGCGGTCGCGGCAACATCCTTGACCGTTTTCACCCGCAAGCCCGTCAAGCCATCAGGTGCCTTTTCCAGATCAATCTCGACGCTTGAAACAACAGGAATTGGCAGGGCGCGGCCATCGGTGGCGACCTCTGGCACATCCAGACAGATGCTGCTGCCAAGTACCAGTAAATGCGCGCCCTGCCCATCAAACGCGCGAAAAATAGTCCCGCCGCGACGCATCACACCCTCGCGGTCTTGCAGGCCGAAATCCACAAAACGGTAGCGGTCCGGGCAGTCTTGCGCGCTGGCTTGCCCACCAAATGCCGTGAGAATGAACAGCGCTGCAATCTTGTACATTGAATTCCCCATACATCATCCTGACCAAAAAAGCCGAAAACCTGATAGATCAGAACTTACCACCAAAGTTCACAGAGAAAAGAGGCCAGAACGTAGGAGAACTGGAATGTAGTACCCAACCCTCTGAGAGCGTTGGGCATTTGTATCATCATGTGAGGTCAACCAATCTCGTGGGATTACGCCTGTCATTTGCGTCAAACCTGAATTCACATCGCCCGCATGGCCTGACGACAGCAATAATCCAGCTCAGAAACCTGTCTTGAGGTTGGCCTGCAACCTTCCCAGCCATGACAGTAAGGCGGTGGATCAAACTGACGCTGCACGTCTGGGGGTTAGATTAATCGTGATGCTGTTCGCACCTATTTGCCGAAGACCGCAATCAACGCATTGCCAAGACATGACGCATTTAAGCCCCTCCGACCCCTCGAATAGCATCCTTACAAAGGGGCCAAATGCCCACATCGCCAAATTTGCATTATTGCAGATGCATCTTCGTGTTTCGCGCGGCGATGGTTTCAGGTAAAGACGGACTAACCTCTCATGTATCGAGCCTGTGCTTTTGAAAATCTCTGTTATTACTGCCGTTTACAATTCCGAAGCGACCGTTGGCGAGGCGATTGCCAGCGTCGCGGCGCAAACCCATCTGGACCTTGAGCATGTGATTATCGAGGGGAAATCAAAAGACGGTTCTATCGCCGCAATCGAAAGCGCGGCCCATGATCGGATGCGGTTGATCAGCGAGCCTGACGAAGGCATTTATGACGCGTTGAACAAAGGGGTCGAAAACGCGACCGGCGACGTTATCGGGTTTATCCATAGTGATGATTTTCTTGCGCATGATGGTGTGCTGGCCAAGATTGCTGCGGCGTTTGAAGATCCCGCCGTCGAGGCCGTGTTCAGTGATCTCGACTACGTCTCCCAGGCCGACACGTCCCGAATTATCCGCCATTGGTCGACAGGCGCTTTCCATCCCCGCCGCCTGAAATACGGTTGGATGCCAGCCCACCCTACCCTTTACGTGCGGCGCGACGTGTATGAACGCTTTGGAAATTACGACAAGAAGCTGGGCATCGCTGCCGATTACGACTTTATTTTGCGCTACTTCTCGCAGGCGACCGGCAGTTCAGTCTACATTCCCGAGGTCCTGTACAAAATGCGTGTTGGCGGTGTCAGCAATCGCAACTGGGCAAAAATCCGTCAAAAAATGAGCGAAGACATTCTGGCCATCCGACGCAACCGCGTCGGCGGGGTTCATACATTAGCGCTGAAAAACCTCTCCAAGGTCGGCCAGTTCCTTGTGCGGCCAAAACAGTCCGGCTGATCCGGGGCGCGATGGGCACAGTGTTTTTCATCATCTCCAAACTGGTCGGGCTGGCCCTCATGGTCGAAACGTGGCTCGTGCTCGGCTTGGTTCTAAGCTTGGTCGCTGGTGGCGTCGCGCGCCCACAATTGGCCCGGTGGAGTGGCGGTGTGACGCTGTCATTGCTGTTGCTTCTTGGCCTGTTTCCACTTGGTGAAATCATCTTGCGGCCGCTAGAGACCGAATTTCAACCGCGCGCGGCCCCTGCGCGGATCGATTGTATTGTCGTGCTTGGTGGCGTTGAAAACCAGCGGGCAACCGCAGCGTGGGGGCAGCCACAAATAAATCAAGCCGCCGAACGACTGACAGCCGCCACAGCGCTTGCGATTGCATATCCAAATGCCCGGTTGGTGTTTTCGGGCGGCAGCGGGCGCTTGCGGAACATGGTCGGTGCGCACCCAGCCATCCCAAGCGTCGCGGTTGATCTTTTCATCTCGCTCGGCATTGATCCCGTTCGGATATTTTGGGAGGACCAATCTCGCAACACCGCCGAGAATGCGCTTTTTTCTTACGCAAAGGCCGCTCCTGCGGCGGGTGAAACCTGTGTTTTGATCACCAGCGCGTTTCATATGGGGCGGGCCATTGCAAGCTTTGATGCAGCGGGATGGAAGGGTATCGTACCATACCCTGTGGACTATCGAACTGGCAAATTTAGCGCCGGGATCGGCTGGGATCTTGCTGCGCACCTTGAGGTCACGAATATTGCGATCAAAGAATGGGTCGGTCGACTGGCGTACCGCCTAACAGGCCGTTGACGATTACTTTGCAAACCCCTCCGAACCCTCTGATTTAGAGTTATAAAAAGATTATCTCTTCAAAAGGTACCACATAAAATACCCCAGAAAGTCTGCAAAGGATCACTGGTTTGGCTAGGGTCAGGAGCCATTAACTGATTGAGTCGATCGGGCTGTCATGATTCACGATCTCTAGTTTCAGGGGGATGTGATGAGCAATTTGTATTGGTTAACTGAGGCGCAGATGGAGCGTCTCCGGCCTTACTTTCCGAAGAGTCGATGCCGTTCCCGCGTCGATGACCGGCGTGTACTGAATGGGATAATATTTATTAACCGCAATGGCTTAAGGTGGTGTGACGCACCGGCCGAGTATGGCCCGCCAAAGATCCCATATAATCGCTGGAAGCGTTGGAGTGATATGGGCGTGTTCGCCCGGATCATGATGGGACTGGCCAGGAAGGCCCCCGACAACAAGACGATCTCAATCGGCGCCACATATCTCAAGGCACATCGCACGGCTTCCAGTCTGAGGTTAAAAAAGGGGGGCGTAAACTGCGACTGGTTGATGTTGCTGTCTTTATAGCAATCTCGCTTTGGGATGCGCACGATTGTCAAAAATAGTTTCAGAAGAGCTTGATGGGTGTAGAACAAATGAAGAACGATGCACTATTAATCGGACAGCAAAAAGACAACGTGCCTCTTAGCTGCCCGCGTATGACTTTCACGCCACCTTATGGATGTGCCCAGCGTTTGCTGCGAACCAATCGCTGAGACGTTCCAAGATGTCGGGCGAAACTTTCGTTCCTTGATGAACTGACATCCAGACAGAAGTGTTGAGCGGGGTCAGCCCCCGCTGAACACAGCGCGTAACCCCGCCGCGCGGCGGTATCGGCGTCAATTGCCCAGGCTGTCCGCGCGTCCGGGTTCAGATCGTCAAATCTTATCGGCACGCCATGCTCGCTTGCATACCGCGCATGAAGAATGATCTCAAATTACAGACCGGGCAGTTGGCGTAGTAAAGAACGGATATTTAGGGATGTTCTTCCATATCGCAGGGACGGATCCGGAACAGGCGAAGTCAATTAGAGGCTTCGCGCATACACGTTGCGTAAGGTGTTGGACCAATTCCCACTATTTGCGCACCTGCATCGATTCGAAGATGCCATGCTCATAACAAATTGGGTGTTCTTTCTCGATATGTCTAAATTTCAGGCACCGAAAGCTTTTACTTTCTTAATTCTCGTTACAAATCATTCATGCTATCGCAATTTTTCCTTGCCTTGAATCAATATCTGCGACTGGATGAACCTATAACGAATTGGTTCTAAAAGGTGCGGAATGCCAGATCACTACTGTGACAACTCCTCCCTTGCGCTGGATCGTCTGCGCTCGATGCTGCGCGATATCCCCGCAACCGGACAAAGCCGAATTCCGACGGAACGCCAGCTGGCGGAAAATCTTGGCATCAGCCGCCGTTCGGTGCGCCGCGCGCTCGAAGTGCTCGATGCAGAGGGGCTGGTCTGGCGGCGTCAGGGGGCGGGCACCTTTGCGGGGCCGCGCCCGGATACGCTGGGCGATTATCCCGACAGCAATCCCGATTTTTCAGAGGTTATGGAAGTCCGCCTGCGGCTCGAGCCGCAACTTGCACAGCTGGCCGCTTTGCGCGCCACAAGTGCAGACGTTGCGCGCATGCGCGACATTCTTGGTCGGCTCGATGGCACCGATGATGGGGACGGGCGCGAATTGTGGGATTCCGCCCTGCACCGCGAAATTGCACGGGCTGCGAGCAATAAATTCTTTCTGGCGATCTTTGATTCAATGGACCAGGCCCGCCATGACCCGGCGTGGCGCGCCTTACGTGAACGGGCGCGAAGCCGCGCAAACCTGTCAGTGACGACGCGCCAGCACAGTGAACTTGTGGATGCGATCGCCGATCATGATCCGGTCCGGGCCGGTGCGGCCATGCGCGCGCATCTGATGACACTGCACGAAGGGATCTTGAGGTTGACATCGCTTGAGGGGCTTGAAGATGCATCCTGAACCGGTTCTTGACGTCCAGGACCTGTCGATCCAGTTTCGTGGGCAACCTGTCGATCTGATCGACGGCGTCAGTTTCCAGATCGCGCGCGGCAAGACGCTATGCCTTGTAGGTGAATCCGGCTGCGGAAAATCCGTCACATCTCTGGCCATCATGGGGCTGTTGCCCAAACGCGCTGCAAGCGTCACGAACGGGTCTGTCCGGTTCAATGGACAGGATATACTGGGGCTGTCGGACACCACAATCGAAGACCTGCGCGGCAACCGCATGGCGATGATTTTTCAGGAACCGATGACAAGCCTCAACCCAGCTTTTACCGTCGGCCACCAAGTGGCAGAGGCCGTGCGCCGTCACAAGCTTTGCAGCAGGCTCGAAGCCCGCGACCGCGCGCTTGAGATGTTCCGCAAGGTCAGAATGCCCGCGGCGGAAAAACGGCTGGATGATTACCCGCACCAAATGTCGGGCGGGATGCGCCAGCGCGTGATGATAGCAATGGCGCTGGCGAATGATCCGGCCCTGTTGATCGCGGATGAACCCACGACCGCACTTGATGTGACCATTCAGGCGCAGATATTGGACCTGATGCGCGAATTGCAGGACGAAACCGGTGCGGCACTTCTGATGATTACTCATGATCTGGGCGTCGTCGCCGAAATCGCTGATGACGTGGCTGTCATGTATGCGGGCCGGGTCGTCGAAAGTGGGCCGGTGGCAGGCATTTTCGAAGAACCGCAACATCCCTATACGCTGGGCCTGATGGGGTCGATGCCCGCCATCACAGGGCGGCAAGGGCGACTGCTGACGGTGCCGGGATCGGTGCCACCGCCGGATGCGATGCCGCCAGGGTGCCGCTTTGCGACGCGCTGCCCTTTTGTAACTGAGGCCTGCCAGACGGTGCGCCCTGACCTTACGGTCGATGCTCATGGCCATGCGGTGGCCTGTCTGCGCGCCCCGTTGGAAACCATGGTGGCAGCACAATGACCAAGATCATCCTTGAAGCCCGCGATCTCCACCGCCGCTTTGATCAAGGCGGGGGGCTATTTACGAAAAAGACTACTATCCACGCGGTCAACGGCGTGTCGATGCAGGTGCGTCGGGGCGAAACCTTTGCCATCGTCGGGGAATCTGGCTGCGGTAAATCAACATTAGCGCGGCTGCTCTTGCGCCTGATCGATCCCAGCGAAGGACAGGTGATTTACGAAGGGCAGGATCTGACGGAATTGGGCGGCGTGCAAATGCGCGCGCTGAGGTCCGATCTGCAATTCATCTTTCAGGACCCGTTTTCGTCGCTTAATCCGCGCATGAGCGTCGCGTCGATCATAGCCGAACCGCTGCGGGTGCACAGCCGCCTGTCCGCGAAGGAACGGCGTGCCAAGGTGGCCGAACTGATTGCCCGCGTGGGATTACGGCCGGATATGGCAGACCGGTATCCGCATGAATTTTCGGGCGGGCAGCGGCAGCGGATATGCATTGCACGCGCGCTGGCCTCGGGGCCGAAGCTGCTGATCGGGGATGAACCGGTATCAGCACTGGATGTATCGGTGCAGGCGCAGATCGTGAACCTGCTGGAGGACCTCAAACAGGATCTTGGGCTGACGCTTGTTGTCATTGCACATGATCTGTCCGTGATCCGCCACATGAGCGACCGCATCGCCGTGATGTATCTGGGCGAAATCGTCGAACTGGCCGAAACTGAAACGCTATTTACCGCGCCACGCCACCCCTACACGCAGGCTCTGCTGTCGGCTATTCCGGTGCCCGTGCCGGGGGCAGCACGCGCGCGGACGGTTCTGGGTGGCGATATTCCGTCGCCCGCAAACCCGCCGCCCGGCTGCAAGTTCCACACCCGCTGCCCGCATGCAACCGACCTATGCCGCACGACAAAACCTGTCTTGGAAGGTGGCGGCCACCAGGTCGCCTGCCATCATCATCAATCTCTGCCCAATCCGGTGCTTCCCGTGGCCAGCTCCGGTTCCCGCAGTCCCGCCGCCGAGGCGCGCTTTGCGCTGTATCGTGCGGCCACCCAAAACAATAACCCCAGCAAGGAGACGACCCCGTGAAAACAGCAACTCTCATGACGACGCTTCTGGCCTCTGTCGCGATGACGACGACGGCCTTTGCCGCCGATCTTCGGATCGGTCTGCAAGAAGACCCCGATGCACTGGACACCGATCAGGCGCGCACTTTTGTCGGCCGGATCGTTTTTGAATCGCTTTGCGACAAATTGGTCAACATCACACCTGAATTGGATTTCGTGCCCGAACTGGCCACATCTTGGGACTGGTCGGAGGACGGCCAGACGCTGACGATGCAGCTGCGGACAGATGCGGTATTCCACGACGGCACGCCTTTTGATGCCGCCGCCGTTGTTGCCAATATCGAACGGTCAAAAACCCTAACCGAAAGCCGCCGCAAATCCGAACTGACCTCCGTTGATACGGTGGTGGCCACCGGCCCGTTCGAGGTGACATTCAACCTTGCCTCGCCCGATGCTACGCTGATCGCGCAGTTATCGGACCGTGCGGGCATGATGATTTCTCCGACTGCGGCCGCCGAAAAGGGTCTGGAACTGGCCAACAGCCCGGTCTGTTCAGGCCCCTACCAGTTCGTCGAGCGGATCCAGCAGGACCGCATCGTTCTGGAAAAATTTGCCGGCCATTATGACGCTGAAAACTACAGCTTTGATCGGCTGATCTTTCTACCGATTCCAGATACCACCGTGCGCCTTGCCAACCTGCGCTCGGGTGATCTGGATATGTTGGAACGTCTGGCCCCGTCTGATGCGTCAAGCGTCAAGTCCGATAGCAGCCTGCAATTCGCCGCGGCCACCAGCCTTGGCTACCAAGGCATCACCGTGAACGTGAACAACGGTGCGAGGTCCGAAACGCCTTTTGGTAAGGACAAGCGCGTGCGTCAGGCCCTTTCGCTGGCCATCGACCGCAACGTGATTAACGATGTCGTGTTCGAAGGGGTTTATGCTGCGGGCAACCAGCCGTTCCCGCCAACCTCGCCATGGTATAACCAATCCTTCCCAATTCTGGACCGCGATGTCGATGCAGCGAAGGCATTGCTGGCCGAAGCCGGCCTGCCAGACGGGATCGCGATTGAAATCCAGGCCCCGAACAACCCGGTCCAGCTGCAGCTGATGCAGGTGGTGCAGGCCATGGCCGCCGAAGCAGGCATTGATATCTCGATCACAGCGACGGAGTTTGCGACCATGCTGCAACAGCAGTCTGCAGGCACCTATGACGCCTCGCAGGTGGGCTGGTCGGGACGGACCGACCCGGACGGCAATATCCATTCCTTTGCCACCTGCGAAGGCGGATTGAACGACAGCAAGTTCTGTTCCGAAGAGGTTAACACCCTTCTGAACGAAGCGCGGCTGTCAACCGACCCTGCCGAACGCAAGGTCAAGTATAACGCGGCCACTGCGATCCTGAACGACGAGATGCCGATCATCTATCTGTATCACCAGACATGGCTATGGGCGATGTCGGACAAGGTGCAAGGCTTTACGGCCTATCCTGACGGCATGATCCGTCTGTCTGGCGTGACGATCGAATAACGCGCCTGCATGGCACGGCCCTGCCCCCTTCGTGGGGGCAGGCAAGCACCAATTGCCCGGGGCCAGATGGCCCCGGGCACCACCCGATAATCCGGACAGGCCAATGTTGTTGTTCATCCTCCGCCGTATCCTAATTGCGGTTCCCACACTGATCCTTGTATCGATATTCGTGTTCACCTTGCAGAAACTTCTGCCCGGCGATCCGATCCTCGTAATGGCAGGTGAAGACCGCGATCCCGAGGTGATCGCGCTTTTGCGGGAGAAATACCGCATGAACGAACCGCTGGTGATGCAGTATCTGTATTGGGCCCGCGATGTCCTGAGCGGTGATCTGGGCGTATCGCTGCGCACCAATGAACCGGTTCTCAGCCTAATCGCATCCAAGCTGCCGGTCACGATCCAGCTTGCCGTAATGTCGATGCTGTTTGCCTTTCTGGTCGGGATTCCCGCGGGCATCCTGTCGGCGGTCCGCAGGGGCACCTGGATCGACTGGCTGGCCAATCTTCTGGCGCTGTCAGGTTTGTCGATCCCGAATTTCTGGCTGGGGATCATGCTGATCCTGCTCGTCTCGGTCAATCTCGGCTGGTTGCCCGCGTCGGGCTATGAAAGTTTCTGGATCGATCCGGTCAAATCCCTGACAACGATGATCATGCCCGCCTTTGTGCTTGGCACCGCACTGGCCGCGACGTTGATGCGCCACACCCGGTCTGCGATGCTGGGCGTGTTGCAGGCCGATTACGTGCGCACCGCACGGGCCAAAGGCTTGCGGGGACGCACAGTGATCCTCAAACACGCTTTTCGCAATGCTGTATTGCCGGTCGTCACCCTGTCGGCGCTGCTGTTTGGCGAATTGCTGGCCGGTGCCGTTCTGACTGAACAGATCTTTACCATCCCTGGTTTCGGAAAGCTGATCGTGGATGCGGTTTTTAACCGCGACTATGCCGTGGTGCAGGGCGTCGTCCTGTGCACGGCGGTTGGGTTCATCTTCATGAACCTTGTGGCTGATGTGCTTTACGTGATCCTGAACCCAAGACTGAGGACGTCACAATGAATGTTGCGACTGTTGCACCCGCCAACCGGACATGGCTCAAGCTGCGTACCAACAAAAGCGCGCTTGTGGGGGTTACGCTTGTGACGTTTTTCGTGGCCATGGCGCTGCTTGCCCCGGTTTTACCCATTGCCGATCCGATCGGCACCGATTGGGGCGCGATCCGCAAACCGCCCTCGGCTGCCGCGTGGATGGGCACCGACGAGATTGGGCGCGATGTGCTGTCACGCATGGTCTGGGGTGCGCGGGCGTCACTGCTGGCGGGGGTGGTGTCGGTCTTGATCGCGGTCGCCATCGGCGTGCCTTTTGGCCTGATATCAGGGTATTTTGGCGGCTGGACCGACAGTATCATCAGCCGCATCACCGATGCGCTGCTCGCGATGCCGTTCTTGATTATGGCGATTGCACTGGCCGCGTTTCTGGGCCCATCGCTGACCAATGCGATGATCGCCATCGGTCTGTCGGCAGTGCCTATCTTTATCCGCCTCACCCGGGGTCAGGTGCTTGCCGTCAAGACCGAGGATTACGTCGAAGGCGCACGCGCCATCGGTCTTGGGCATATCCCGATCATGACGCGCTATATTCTGCCTAATGTATTCCCGCCGATCCTGGTGCAGGCAACGCTGACCATCGCCACGGCCATCATCGCAGAAGCCTCGCTGTCGTTTCTTGGGCTGGGCCAGCAACCGCCCTCACCCAGCTGGGGCTCGATGCTAAACACCGCCAAGAATTTCCTGTCGCAAGCGCCTTGGATGGCGATCTGGCCGGGGGCCGGAATATTTCTGGTCGTGATTGGATTCAATCTCATGGGTGACGGACTGCGCGATGCGCTTGATCCGCGCGAACACTGACTTATCGGAGGAACTAATGTCTGCCTTTACCACGCGCCCAGAAATTCTGGGCCGGTTCGGGGTTGTTACCTCGACTCATTGGATTGCATCCGCTGTCGGGATGAAAATCCTTGAACAAGGCGGCAACGCCTTTGATGCGGCCGTTGCGACAGGGCTTGTGTTGCAGGTGCTGGAACCGCATCTGAACGGGCCAGCCGGAGATCTGCCCGCGATCATCTATTCTAAGGCTAAAGACAAGGTCGAGGTGATCTGCGCGCAGGGGCCCGCCCCGGCTGGTGCCACGATTGATCATTACAAGGCCGAGGATATGGATGTCATCCCCGGCGACGGGCTGCTGGCGACGGTCATTCCGGGGGCGTGGGATGGCTGGATGCTGATGCTGCGCGACTATGGCCGCCTGTCCCTCCGTCATGTGTTGGAACCTGCGATTTTCTACGCCGAAAAGGGCCACCCCGTTCTGCCACGTGTTGCGGCGACCATTAAGGGGCTTAGCGATTTCTTTCGGGACGAATGGCCGACATCCTACGAAACATGGCTACCGGGGGGTGCCGCGCCTCAACCTTGGGCCAATGTCACCAACCCCGCGCTGGCCGCGACATGGATACGCATCCTGTCCGAAGCCGAAGCTAAACAGGGACGCGAGGCACAGATCGACGCCGCGCGCGATGCCTTTTACCGCGGTTTCGTTGCCGAGGGGATCGGGGATTACCTTAAAAAAGCCGAGGTCATGGATGCCTCTGGCACACGGCACAGGGCGGTGCTGACAGCCGATGATCTGGCCGGCTATGCCGCCCATGTCGAAGAGCCGCTGACACTTGATTACCACGGCTGGACAGTAGCAAAATGCGGGCCATGGACGCAGGGCCCGGTGCTGTTGCAGGCGTTGTCGATTCTTAAGGGGGTCGACATTGGCGGGATGGACCCCAATGGCGCGGACTTCATCCACCATGTCGTCGAAGCCAAGAAGCTCGCCTACGCGGACAGAGAGGTTTACTACGGCGACCCAGACTTTGCCAATGTGCCCTTGGATGTCCTGCTGTCCGACAGCTATGGCGATGCGCGCCGCAAGTTAATTAGCAATCGTGCCAGCATGGATCTGCGCCCCGGCAGCATCCCGGGCTTTGAAGATCAGGCCGAAAAAACGTTAGCCCTGCTGGATGCGCTCAGCCGCACCGATCAGGCGGTCTATGAACCGACCATGGCGCATCTGTCCGAAAAGAAGGGCGATACTGTCCATATCGATGTGATCGACAGTGACGGCAACATGGTGTCGGTCACGCCGTCGGGCGGCTGGCTGCAGTCTTCCCCCACCATTCCGGGGCTGGGGTTCTGCCTGAACAGCCGCGCACAGATGTTCTGGCTGGAACCGGGGCTGCCCACCTCGCTAGAACCGGGCAAACGGCCGCGCACCACGCTAACCCCGTCGCTCGCGCTGAAAGACGGGGCGCCGCAGCTGTCATTCGGCACGCCGGGGGGCGACCAGCAGGATCAATGGCAGCTGGTGTTCTTCCTGCGCTATGCCCACCACCAGATGAACCTCCAAGAGGCGATCGACGCGCCGCTGTTTCATTCCACGCATTTCCCATCCAGCTTTTACCCACGTTCACGCCAGCCGGGCATGATCATGGCCGAAACAAGCTTTGGCGCGGCCGTGCTGAACGATCTTCGCGCGCGCGGCCATCTTGTGACCGAAGCTGAACCCTGGAGCGTGGGCCGCATGACTGCAGCGCGGCGCGATCCGGATGGATTGCTGCGCGCCGCTGCCACTCCCCGCCTGATGCAGGCCTATGCTATAGGACGTTAAGACATGACATATTCCATCGTTTCCCGTGACCCTGCCACCGGCCATTTGGGCATTGCTGTTGCCAGCCGTTTCTTTGCCGTGGGATGTGCTGTCCCCTTCCTGAACGGACGTGTCGGGGCCGTCGCCACCCAAGCCTTTGTAAATCCAACCTATGGGCCTGACGCACTGCGCTTGTTATGCGCGGGCGCACCACCCGATGCGATCGTGCCGATCCTCACGGAGCGTGATGACGGGCACGCAAACCGCCAGTTCCACCTGATCGATGCGCAGGGGCGCAACGCGGCCTTTACCGGTGACGCCTGCGTCGATTGGTGCGGGCATCTGGTGGTGGATGGTGTATCGGTTGCCGGCAACATGCTGGAAGGCCCCGCCGTCATCGCCGACACGCTGGCGGCCTATCAGGCCGCGTTGGACAAACCGCTGGCCGAACGGCTGCTGATCGCGATGCAGGCGGGCGAGGATGCGGGCGGCGACAAGCGCGGCAAGCAATCCGCCTGTCTGGTGATCTACCGCGATCAGGATTATCCGTGGCTGGATATCCGCGCCGATGACCACGCCGACCCGCTGGCCGAACTGCGTCGTCTTTATGCCGTGGCGCAGGAACGGTTTCTGCATGTGGCCGAAACCATGCCAACCCGTGAAAACCTCCATGGGATGACCGACCGCCGCGCCATCGACGACACCATCGCAAGGCTGGAGGCCGAGCGGATCGCAACAGGGCGGCCAACCGCATCTCATATGACGAACAAAGGCTAAGTGACACCTGGAGAAGTCCATAGCGTTCCTGAAAAGACTTAAAACGCTTTATCTGGCGCTATCAGACTAATACGAACCAATCTTTGTTCTTCAGCAATCTCAGTCTGTTAGGCTGCATAGAAACCGCGCCACTCGGCAAGAGCGGCAGTGCGGTTTAGCATGAAATTCGATCGGTTGTAGAGGAGGCGCTACGCAGTGAAATTGTTGTGGACTGAGCCGCGAACGGCGACGAATTTAACTAAAGTTCCAGTCCGTCTAAAGAGAAGCATGGCCAGCTCTCTTTGACGAAATGGCTGGTATGAATTCTCAGCGCTGTTGTTATGCAAGCGGCCAGTTTCCTGTTTGTCCACATTGCCGATGACCTTCAGCGCCACGCCATAGGAACGTAACTTGTCGGTGACGAAGATATGTGCGCGGCAATTGCGTTTCATGGTTTTTTTAATAAATTTCAATGCTGCCTTGCGATCCCTGCGCTTTGTAACAAAGTTTTCCAAGACCTTCCCTTCGTGATCCACAGCCCGCCCAAGATAGTGCGTCTCGCAGTTGATGTTTACAAACACCTCGTCCAAGTGCCCTGCCAATTTTAATATGCGCGCATATGGCTGACCCTTTTCTTGCGGAGCTCTGCGGCAAACAGCGGGCCAAATCTGTTCCACCAAAATCGAACCGTCTCATAGCTGATGTCGATGCCGCGTCCGTTCCGAAGCGAAAGCGGAAACCAAACGTGATCATGACGGCTAAGCGGATGATCTCGGGGCTCGTCTTGAAGTAGCGGAGGGGGCTGTGTTTTGTCATCCCGCGACGCTAATTGCTCGCCCTGCCCGCCTCCACCGATTTTGCTTTGACACTGCCCAGATGATAGCTTTTGCAACTACCGCAAACGTCGGAAGTGATGAACGATGCACGTGTGGAGTTATGCCCGAAAGTTGGTGATGGTCTGAAGCGGGCGGCATATCATGGCGGTGTTGAAAGACGCCGTCAGTCTCAAAGAGAAAGGATATGCCACCATGGCCAAATCTACTGTTGTACCATTCGAACTGCCATCAGAAT
>JAGXGZ010000048.1 GCA_024636495.1 Roseobacter sp.
GACCAGAGATCGAGAACACGTCTTCCACTGGCATCAGGAACGGCTGGTCAACAGCACGTGCAGGTGTCGGGATGAATTCGTCAACGGCCTTCATCAGCGCGCGGATGGATTCCTCGCCGATTTCAGGACGTGTGCCGTTCATTGCGTGCAGAGCCGAACCAGGGACGACGGGCATGTCGTCACCAGGGTAGTCGTACTTGCTCAAAAGCTCGCGGATTTCCATCTCGACCAGCTCAAGCAGTTCGTCGTCGTCAACCTGATCGACCTTGTTCATGTAGACAACCATGGTCGGGATACCAACCTGGCGGCCCAGCAAGATGTGCTCGCGGGTTTGTGGCATCGGGCCGTCTGCTGCGTTCACAACCAGGATCGCGCCGTCCATCTGCGCCGCACCGGTGATCATGTTCTTGACGTAGTCAGCGTGGCCGGGGCAGTCGACGTGAGCGTAGTGACGTGCTTCGGTCTCGTACTCAACGTGAGCGGTCGAGATCGTGATACCGCGTGCTTTTTCTTCGGGCGCGCCGTCGATCTGGTCATATGCTTTGAAATCACCAAAATACTTGGTGATCGCGGCTGTCAGCGTCGTCTTGCCGTGGTCAACGTGACCAATCGTGCCAATGTTAACGTGTGGTTTATTACGTTCAAACTTTGCCTTACCCATGGGGAGCCCTTTATATTAATGAGGAACCGTTGCCGGACCCAAACCTATCTGGCGGGCGATGTATTGGGTCTGGCACATAAAATCAAGCGCCTGTTCGCCGTTCTTGTTCTACCGGACCAAGTTATTGCGCGTTATTCAGCCGCAACAGTACTGACTCTGGGGGTTGCCTCGCGCTTGATAACCGCGTCTGCGGGCCGGTTGAACCAGCCCAGCTCGTTGTTTTGCTTCACAAGATAGACCTCAATCGACTTCGCGGCGTTCTGGCTCAGGTTCTTAAGCTGTTCTTCGGCTGTCTTGGTATAACCAGACCCGACAATAGGGCCCTGATCGAATGATTCGAACACCGTGATCTGATGCGGCTTAGCCGTCAGCTTCTTGCCAGCGGCATCATCCCAAACCGTCAAATTCAGGATCATCAAAGATTTGGGGGCCAACACCAGTGGAACCCCGGGAGGGGCCAAAACATATCCTTCGACGCTTACGCCGAAATGATAATTGCGCGCGCCATCATAGCGGTCAAACCGTTCCGCAATCGCGTCTTTGACGGCAGTGGTCAGGACTTCCTCGCTTACGACACGGCTGATCACCAGCTTCTGTACCTTTGGCGCAACAACAATGTTGTGGTAAAGATTGAAGTCGCCCAACGGCACCGCCGGCTTGTTCAGATCTGACGCGCCATTGCAGGCAGCCATGGAAGTGACAATCATCAAAATGGCAAGAACACGAAACATCTAAAGCCTCCATCGGCGCGTGGTTAAGAAAGGCGATACCTCAAGCCCCCTTTGGGTGCAATCTTTTGCCGCGCTGGAATGCTCGAGCGTTACACCTAACTATAAAAATGTCCTAACAAGGTGCCACGAAAATGATTCCTGCCTCCCTTCCCGTCCGCGTGCCGCTTGTTAACGATGAAGTCGGTATTTTCAAAAGCCTGCAAATGGCGCGGCACAACATCTTAAGCATCATTCCTGCAAGCGCAACCAAACAACCAACAGTCTCTGGCAAGACTGGCAAACGCTGGCATATGGTGATGGATCCGCCGATCATCCGCGAGATTCTGCTGGACCGGCTGGACGACTATCCAAAGTCGGTGGTGACCAAGAACCTCTTGAAACCCGCCATCGGAGAATCACTGTTCATCGCCGAAGGTGCCCACTGGCGCTGGCAGCGCCGCGCGGCGGCACCTGTTTTTTCCGCCCGCAACATGTTGAATCTTTCACCGATCATGACATCGGCAGCACAGCGGTCTTGCGAGCGGATCGCGGCGGCAGGTCAGCGCGCCGTTAATATGCTGGACGAAATGGTCACGACGACATTTGACGTTATTTCGGACGTTACTTTCTCGGGCGGTGATACATTTGACCGCGACGCAGTTTATACGGCCATCGACGACTACATTGCGCAGGCCGGCAAGATCAGCCTGTTTGACGTTCTGGGCTTTCCTGACTGGGTGCCGCGCCCTGATCGGATCATGTCGGGCAAAGCGCTTCAAAACATGAAGCAAATGGCAGATCGCGCTATAGATGCCCGCGCGCAGCGTGGCAAAGACGGCACGCCAGATCTTCTGGATCTTTTGCTTGACGGGATCGACCCAAAGACCAAACGCAAAATGAATACGGCCGAGCTCCGCGATAATTTGCTGACCTTTATTGTTGCGGGCCACGAGACGACAGCGCTGACCTTGTCGTGGTCACTATACCTGATGGGCTTTGATCAAACGGCCCAGGAAAAGGCGCGCTCCGAGGCACAATCGGTTCTGCAAGGGCGCGCTGCGACCGGAGATGATGTCGCCAATTTGCCCTACATCCGCCAGATCATCGACGAGGCATTGCGGCTTTATCCCCCTGCCGGAATGATTTCGCGCACGGCACAAAAGGCCGACACGCTTGGCGGCTGCGAGGTTAGGCGCGGTGACACCGTGATGATCCCGATCTATGCGTTGGGTCGACACGAGCTGCTATGGGACGACCCCGACGCCTTCAAGCCTGAACGGTTCGCCGATCGGAAAGCCATTGATCGCTACGCTTACCTGCCATTTGGCGACGGGCCGCGCATTTGCATCGGAGCGAGTTTCGCGTTGCAAGAAGCGGTCATCATTTTGGCGACATTGCTATCACGGTTCAAGTTTTTACCCGTTAAAGGCAAAGACCCCGATCCGATCATGATTCTAACGTTGCGACCAAACGGGGGGGTATGGCTGACGGCTGAACCCGTTTAACCGCAAATCGCCTTTAGCGCTGACCACTGCGCGTCATCCAGAATAGGCGCGAAATCGCGTGAAGGGTCCGCAGCGGCGCGTGCATTATCAATGCGCTGTGACAATCTGGGGTGGCTTAGAAAGTGGGAAATAAGGCGGTTACCGTCGCCGTATTTTTCGCGCAAGCGTTCGAACATGGTCCCTAATGCGGCTGGCGACACATTTGCGCCTTCAAGCGTGGTGTAAGCAAAGGTATCCGCGTCTGTTTCTGCCTGCTGGCTATAATTTGCGCTGATCAGACGTTCGGTCAGAAACAAAACGGCGGTGCCACCCGCGAAATCGCCAAACAACAAACCCAAGACGCCGATTGATCCGGCGGAACGCAACGCGTGGCGCGTCGGATCGCGGCTGGTGACGTGGCCAATCTCGTGGGCCAGTACGGCTGCGACTTCATCGGGGTTTTCAGCCTGATCAATCAGCCCGCGAAAAAGTACGACAAATCCCCCCGGCAGCGCAAAGGCGTTGACCATTTCATGGTCAAGAACAAACAAGCTGATCTCTTCTGCGGGATCAGAACCCGCGCTGAGCGCCTCCCGCATCTGCTCAAGCGCGTCAACACCAGTAGGGTTTTCGCACACCGGCAAGGGTTCAAGCCCGGTTTCATCAAGTGCCTTGCGGATCTGTTCAAACGTTGCCTTGCCAAGGGCGCGCTCTCCCTCAGGGGGGATGAACACTGCCAGTCGGTCTGCCAGCAATGGAACCAACACCAATATTTGCAGCGCCACGGCAGCCACCGCAGCAAGCGCCCAAAACGCTAGTTTACCGCGGCCTTTCGGGGGCGCGCGGCGTGTAGCGTTAGGCAATTGGGCGATCAAACTGCGGTCGGTCGCAAACAAGCGTGCAACAGGATCTGTGGTCAGACGAAGCACAAAGCCTTGTTTTCCGGCGGTGTCGGGCAACACGCGAATGTCCTTGATCGGCCAGAACAGCGTATTGCCGTCATCAAGCCCGATTTGCAGGTTTTGGTTCGCGATATGTAGGCTTACTTCTTCGCTCAGGGGGCGATCGCCATCAAAATAGGACGATCCGAAACCATCAAATCCCATGCTCATATCGCGGCCCCCAGATCCAACGCCTCAGCAAACCCTTCGGCTTCGGCGAACGAATCCCGATCGCGCTGACTGATACTCTGCAAGCCATAGCGCTGCGGCAAGGACAACGTCTTAGCCATGTGGCGCATCAGCGGGAACGTCACGAAGGTACTATAAAGCACGTTCCACATCAGAAATACGGTCAGATAGACGCTGGCAAGCAGCATCAGCCAAACCGCGCGGGGGATATCAAACCCAAGGCCGTATTGACCCGTTTCAATACCCATAATGCTACTTGGTCCAAGGTTGACCACTGCCAACACAACCAAGCCCATGATCCCCAACATCAAAAACAGATAGGCGATAAAGCTCCCCAAAACATAAATGCTGACAACACGCGGCCCGCTTAGGTGCGATGACACCGTGATCCCTTCAGCAGTCTTGTGGTTCGCCATCAAACGTTTGGAAACAAAGCGGTAATGTATCGCACCGTAAAGCAGCCCTGCCAGCCCCAGCGGGAATATCAACAAACGTTCCATCCCGACAACGGGAAAGGCTGGTTCGCCCCCATTCATCATCTCATCAAAGGACCGGCTGATCCCTTCTATCGTCACGTCAGAGGAGACCACGACAGGGTCCCACCAGAACAGCCAGACGGCACCTGCACCCAGGATCAAAATCGAGAGAATAAACGGGATAGCGGCCCGGTATAGCATGGCCCAGTGTCCGCCCTGATGCAGCCGCATCGACCCGAAATAGGTCCGATCAGTAATGTATTTTTCAAGGAAAAAGGTCATGCGCGGCCACAGCAGACCAATCGTTAAAATCGTGACCGCCCAATGCACCAACGCACGCCAAGCATATCCCCACGCGCCCTTTTCCAAACCAAACCGCACGCCGCGCCACCGCGTGCGTGCCAGAACATAGCGGCGCGCACGGTACCGCGCGTAGAACCACAGCGGGATAACCCCTGCAAAACTGGCTAAATACCCGGCAGATGCACTGGAAAAAACAGAAAAGCTGACGAACATCAGCACAAGATTGATGATGCCAATATAAAACGTCAAAATAACCACAGCGATGAAAAAACCCAGAAGCTTTTCAAAAGGATCGCCGACATATTCCATCGGATGACCGCCGGGCCGGATTGCCGACCAAAACCAGCGCCGCAGGCGTGTTTTCATCCAAAACCGGTAAAACCCAAACGTGATCACGGTCAGGAATCCGGTCTTTAGCGCCAGCCAAAACAGCGCGCCCCGTTTTCCGACAAATTCGACTGGCAAACCCCTGTCATCAGTCGTGGGGAATGTAAGCGCAGCGTCTTTCATCTCGCGCCCCGGTCAGCCAAAACGGTTGTTGCGAGGGAAGCCGCGCGGGGCCATCCGGCCTGCGCCTGCCCGTTTTCCAGTCCATTCGGTCAGGTCAGCTTCGGTGCGCGTCCGACCGGCCGGATCAAGCCAGCTAAGGCCGTCAGCCAGTTCGAATGTCGTTGCGTCCGACATGCCACCGTCTTTGTATTTCTGAAGGCGCACACCTTTGCCGCGCCCCATTTCCGGCAGCTCGTCGATGCCAAAGACCAAGACTTTGCGGTTTTCGCCGACGATGGCCACGGCATCGCCCTTGATCGGCGCACAGATCATCGCCTTTACGTCGCCGCGCACATTAAGAACTTGTTTACCGCTGCGGGTCTGGGCCACAACCTCGTCTTCAGGTACCACAAAACCATCGCCAGCAGACGAAGCCACCAGCAGCTTGCGCCCAGCCTTGTGTATAAAGATATCAATAATTTGCACGTCATTAGGAAGATCGACGATCAATCGAAGCGGCTCGCCCATACCACGGCCACCCGGTAGCGTGGCACCGGACAGCGTGTAGAACCGACCGTTTGAGCCGAACACCAGCAAACGGTCAGTTGTTTCCGCGTGGAAAATGAAACGCGGACCATCCCCGTCCTTGAACTTTAGCTCGCGGTTGAGGTCGATATGGCCCGTCATCGCCCTGATCCACCCCATGTCAGAGCAGACCACCGTGATCGGTTCTCGGTCGATCATCGCCTCAAGCGGGACATCTTCGACCTCACCCGCTTCGGCAAAGGTCGAGCGGCGCGTACCAACGTTGACACCGTCAAGTTTCCAGTCTTTCCCGAACTGCTTTTTCGTCGCGCGCAGTTGGTCGACGATGCTGTCCCACTGGACGGTCTCGGAATCGAGCAAGTCTTCCAAACCCGCGCGTTCTTCCATCAACGCAGACTGTTCGCGTAACAATTCCATCTCTTCAAGACGCCGCAACGACCGCAAACGCATGTTCAAAATCGCATCTGCCTGGACGTCGGTCAGCGAATTTTCGGTCGTCGGCGCAGGTGGTACATAATCGGATTCGTCGTTAGCGCGCTTGTGCTTTTTACCCCAATCCTCGGCCATCAGGGCAGCTTTGGGATCTTCGTCATAGCGGATAATGTCAATCACCCGATCAAGGTTGAGGAAGGCGATGATAAAGCCCTCAAGCACCTCAAGCCGGTGGTCAATTTTCTCAAGCCGATGGGCGGACCGACGCTGCAACACTTCACGGCGGTGATCCAGAAAGGCACGCAGCACTTCCTTCATCGAACAGACTTTTGGCGTTAGCCCGTCGATCAACACGTTCATGTTCAGCGAAAACCGAACCTCAAGATCAGAACTGCGATACAGCATGCCCATCAACACCTCGGGGTCCACGTTTTTGGAACGCGGCTCAAGGATCAAGCGGATGTCTTCAGCCGATTCGTCACGAACGTCAGCGAGGATCGGTATTTTTTTAAGCTGGATAAGCTCTGCAATCTTCTCGATCAGCTTGGATTTTTGAACCTGATACGGGATTTCGGTGATGACAATCTGCCAGACACCGCGCCCCAGATCCTCGACCTCATAACGGCAACGCAGGCGGAAACCGCCCTTGCCGGTACGGTAGGCGTTCGCGATATTTTCCGCCGGTTCAACTATGATGCCGCCTGTCGGGAAATCAGGACCCGGAACGAAATCAAGGAGCTTGTCATCGCTTGCATTCGGGAACTTGATCAAATGGATACACGCATCCACCAACTCGGAGATATTATGCGGCGGGATATTAGTGGCCATACCCACCGCAATCCCCGAAGATCCGTTCGCCAAAAGGTTCGGAAACTGGGCTGGCAGAACAACGGGTTCGGTCAGCGTCCCGTCATAATTTTCACGAAAATCAACGGCGTTTTCATTCAAACCGTCCAGCATCGCCTCGGCGACGGCGGTCATGCGGGCTTCGGTATAGCGGCTGGCAGCGGGGTTATCGCCGTCAATATTGCCAAAGTTGCCTTGCCCATCGACCAGCGGATAGCGCACGTTGAAATCTTGTGCCAACCGCGCCATCGCATCATAAATCGCGGCGTCACCGTGCGGGTGGTAGTTCCCCATCACGTCGCCAGAGATTTTGGCAGATTTACGGAAGCCCCCGGTCGAGCTAAGGCGCAGTTCGCGCATCGCATATAAGATACGCCGATGAACGGGCTTCAACCCGTCGCGGGCATCGGGCAATGCGCGGTGCATGATCGTCGACAAGGCATAGGTCAGATAACGATCGCCCAACGCAATGCGCAGCGGTTCTGACGTATTGCGAGGGTCAATCTCTGGTGGGTCGGTAATATCTGACATGGACGCTGTTTAGCCAAGCATCGGTGATGCAGCAAGCGACTGTTTGTACCAGATGGACCCTTGGCAAATCCGAACTGTCACCGTCGTGCAACGTTCAAAAGATTCTAATCCCAGGTAGGCGCAATTCGTGCTAAACTCGTTATGAGAGTTTTTTTGACTACGAAGCCGTCTACCTGGCTTCAACCATGCTGCTACACTGGGGAAGATGCCATGAAACGGTTTATTCTGTTGACCTTCGGCTTTTTGGGATGGGCCTTTTACGAAATGAGCGGTGGCGCCGATTTTAAAGCGCCCGCCGCCCCCATCGCCGCGAGCGACCCAGTCGCTGAAATCACGGATGCACAAGAAAAAGTGCCAGCAGTTCAGATTGTTGAGCAAAAAGCAGCCAAGGTTGTGCCTGTCGACACAACGCCTCCAGGTTTTGACGAGACCGCCAAAACCGACGAAGTCAGCCGCGTTTCGGTCAGTCTGACAACAGTGGACGACGCAGTGGAGGCGGCATTGGAACCGTTGGACAATGCCGTGACGTTGGTGCCCGTGAACGCGGGTACGACGACATCAAGCGACAGCACACCGGCAATCATTCCAAGCCTGATTACCCCTAACGATACCGGGTCTGTTGCCATAACCGACAGCGCGTCTGCAGACATTCGGTCCGTTTCAGGAAACCGGGTAAATGTTCGCGGCGGGCCGGGCACAGATTATGGCATCGTCAGCCGATTGGTGCGCGGTGATGCTGTCGAAATCATCACCGACAATGGCGACGGCTGGGTACAGATGCGCCCGATTGACGGCGGCCCGGTGGGTTGGATGGCGGATTTTCTACTGACCAACGGTTAACCCGCGTTGCTATCCGTCTGATAAAACGCGATGAATAGCCTCTGGAATTAGGGGGCTTTCATGACGGCAAAGACTATTCTGTTGACGGGGTGTTCGTCAGGCATCGGATACGCCGCAGCCCATGGTTTACGCGCACGCGGCTGGCGTGTTTTCGCGGCATGTCGCCAACAGGCGGATTGCGACCGTCTGATCGCAGAAGGGTTCGAAAGCCCGCTCCTTGACTACTGTGACACGCCATCCATCCATGCGGCACTCGCCCAAGTGCTTGCGGCGACAGGTGGCACATTGGACGCGCTTTATAACAATGGGGCACATGGCACACCCGGTGCCGTAGAAGACTTGCCCACCGATGCGTTGCGAGAAATATTCGAAAGCAATTTTTTTGGCTGGCACGAACTGACACGCGCGGTGCTGCCCGTAATGCGTACACAGGGACATGGGCGGATCGTGCAGTGCTCTTCTGTTCTGGGATTGGTTACGATGCCTTGGCGAGGGGCCTACAACGCCACGAAATTTGCGCTCGAAGGGCTGACGGACACCCTGAGGATCGAAATGCGCGACACGCCAATCCACGTTATTCTGATCGAGCCCGGTCCGGTGACGTCAAAAATCCGCGCGAATTCAATCCCACATTTCGAACGCTGGATCGATTGGGAAGCGTCCCCGCGCAAAGCCCAATACGAGACCGGGTTGCGCAAGCGCCTATATGAAAGCCGCGGCCCGGATAAATTTGAGCTTCCCCCCGAAGCCGTCGTAAAAAAGCTGGTCCACGCGTTGGAAGCCCCCCGACCGCGCCCGCGCTATTATGTCACGACCCCGACTTATATCTCGGGAATTTTACGCCGCATTTTGCCGACTCGCGCGTTGGATTGGGTTCTGGCTCGGTAAATTCGGGTTGCGCTGGCGGTTCGCCCCGCTACATCTTTGATCAACACAAAGGATATCCCATGCCCACTGACCCACTTTTCGTTCTTGTCGTCATCGCCGTCCTCGCGGTTGTCATTGTGTTGATCATGGGCTTGGGCGGCTTTGCGGGGGGCGGTGAATTCAACAAGCGCAATTCAAATAAATTGATGCGCTTGCGGATCATTGCGCAGTTTATAGCGGTTATCCTGATCGTAATTTATGTCTATTTTCGTAAGGATGCTGGCTGATGGTCGTTCTCAACAAAATTTACACCCGCACGGGTGACAAAGGCGACACGGCCCTTGGCAATGGCACGCGGGTGCCAAAACACAATGCCCGCGTAGAGGCATATGGCACGGCGGATGAGCTGAATTGCTTTGTCGGCGTTGCGCGGCTGGTTGCTACGGGCGAAACAGACAATGCATTGTCGCGCATCCAGAATGACCTGTTCGACGTCGGGGCAGATCTTTGCCGCCCCGATATGAGCGCCGATGCGAAGGCCGAATATCAGCCGCTGCGTATGGTGCCCGAACAGGTCGACCGTCTTGAGCGCGAAATCGACGTGATGAATACGGAGCTGGAAGCGTTGCGCAGCTTCATCCTGCCGGGTGGTACGCAACTTGCCGCGCATCTTCACGTCTGCCGCACGGTAGCGCGGCGCGCAGAACGGTTGACTGTTCTGCTGGCTGAACAAGAGGACGTGAATGAAGCGGCGATAAGGTACCTGAACCGCCTGAGTGATTGGTTTTTTGTGTCGGCACGTATGGCTAACAACAGCGGCAAAGATGATGTTTTGTGGGTGCCGGGGGCAAATAGATAAGTAAAACGGACTAAAACGCCGCGTCCAAAGCACATGAACCGCCGCTTTTTTACTGTTTTGAAACCGAATGCTTCGTTACACAAACGAAGAGTTGAAATGGCTGGGCCAAAGGTTCGAGCCGTAAACTGAGGAGAGATAACGCTCATGAAGGTATTGGTACCTGTAAAGCGCGTGATCGACTACAACGTGAAAGTACGCGTAAAAGCGGACGGCACGGGTGTTGATCTTGCCAACGTAAAAATGTCGATGAACCCCTTCGACGAGATTTCAGTCGAGCAGGCGATCCGCCTGAAAGAGGCCGGTCAGGTTGATGAAGTCGTGGTTGTATCCATCGGCGTCAAGCAATCGCAGGAAACTTTGCGTACTGCTTTGGCCATGGGTGCGGACCGCGCCATTCTGGTCGTCGCGACCGACGATGTTCACAACGACATCGAACCTTTGACCGTTGCAAAAATTCTCAAGGCAATTGTGGACGAAGAGCAGCCGGGTCTTGTGTTATGCGGCAAGCAGGCCATCGACAATGATATGAACGCGACAGGCCAGATGCTGGCGGCCCTTTTGGGTTGGTCGCAGGCGACGTTCGCGTCGAAAGTGGAAATCGACGGTGACAGCGCCGTTGTGACCCGCGAAGTCGATGGCGGCTTGCAAACGATCAAGGTCTCCATGCCGACAGTCGTTACCGTCGATCTGCGTTTGAACGAACCGCGCTATGCGTCTTTGCCAAACATCATGAAAGCCAAGAAAAAGCCGATGGATGAAAAGACGCCTTCCGACTACGGCGTTGAAGTTGGCAACCGGTTGGAAATCGTGAAAACGGTAGAGCCGGCAGAGCGTGCAGCAGGAATCAAAGTTGATTCCGTTGATGCACTTGTGGCGAAACTCAAAGAAGCGGGGGCCGTGTAATGGCTGTTCTACTCCTTGCAGAAGTTACTGATGGCGCGTTGGCCATGGACGCAACAGCAAAGGCTGTGACCGCTGCTAAAAAGCTTGGCGAAGTTACAGTTCTTTGCGCTGGCAGTTCGGCTGCGGCAGCGGGCGAAGAAGCCGCCAAAATCAATGGCGTGTCCAAAGTATTGGTAGCCGAAGACCCGACATTGGGCCACCGCTTGGCTGAATCCACCGCGGCGCTGATTGTGTCGATGGCTGGTGACTACGACCACATCGTAGCCCCTGCCACCACAGACGCAAAAAACGTGATGCCCCGTGTGGCGGCGCTGCTGGATGTGATGATCATCTCTGACGCATCAGGCGTTGTAGATGCGGATACATTTGAGCGTTCGATCTATGCGGGCAACGCCGTTCAGACTGTAAAATCCTCTGATGCGAAAAAGGTCATTACTTTCCGGACATCGACTTTTGATGCCGCCGAATTGGGCGGTTCAGCCTCGGTCGAATCAATATCGGCCGTGGCAGATCCCGGTTTGTCATCCTGGATCGAAGATCACGTCGCAGCCAGCGATCGCCCCGAGCTTACATCGGCTGGCGTGGTCGTATCTGGTGGGCGCGGCGTCGGGTCGGAAGATGACTTTGCCCTGATCGAAAAGCTGGCAGACAAGCTGGGTGCCGCTGTCGGCGCATCCCGAGCTGCGGTTGACTCAGGCTATGCACCTAACGATTGGCAGGTTGGTCAGACGGGCAAGGTTGTTGCGCCCAACCTGTATGTCGCCGTCGGTATCTCGGGTGCGATCCAACACTTGGCAGGCATGAAAGACAGCAAAATCATCGTTGCAATCAACAAAGATGAAGAAGCGCCGATTTTTCAAGTTGCCGATTTCGGGCTGGTCGCCGACCTGTTCGAAGCTGTGCCAGAGCTGATCGAAAAGCTGTAAACGTCAAGCTAGTTTAGGTGATAAGGCCCGTTAGAAATAACGGGCCTTATTGCGTTACATTATGTCGTTTATTGCGTCAGACAAAGCTGTTGCCACTTCCATATGCGCCCGAACCCCCGGCAATTTTTCCGCGATATGCGCCTCAAACGGGGCAAACTGCATCCCTTCCGTCCCCTCATGCCGCGCGAGGGGTGACGGAACGACTTTCACGACTTTCGCCACGTGCGGTGCAACTTGATCGATCATGTCGTCGGTAATGAAAAGCGGGTCCGACCCAAGGGCGGTGTGGAGCAGACTTTCCTGCGCTGGTGAATTATCGGCAAACCACAGCAGCACGGCGTCACCCTCCATCTGCCCCAACAGTAGTTGCATTCGTGTGATCCAAGCCGATTGAAGCTCGTCTTGGATCACTTTGAAACGGTCGACAGAAACCTTTCTAAGGGCCGTCAACATATGTTTGTTAAAATGAAATTCTGAGAAATCAACTTCGCGAAAGATGGATTTCAGCAATACGGTCGGAGCGACAAAGCGGTCATTTCGACGCGGATGAACGGAGTAATACCGGTTGGTCATATTCTGCGCGCCCATCACCTGAATAACAGTGATTTTTGCTTTGGCCGCAGCGGCAGGCACATACGGGTCGTAGGCAAAAACATCCAGACCGGCATTAAGACAACCAAAATTCACACAAGGCAGGCCTATCTTATCTTCAACGACCGCTGGAAAAGGTCGCCTAATAAAACGGCCATAGGTTTCAGTTCCCCCCAAGAACGCAATATAGGGATAGTCCAGCTTTCGCCGTGGCCCTCGAAACAAGAGTTTCGACGTACCATACCGGCACGGCAAATAGTCTAGGGCCCCCGGCCCCATCGCATCATAGGTCATTACACCCACCTTTTTTATCTCACCCACCGACACAGATGGAGCGAAAGTTTTTCAAAAAGCTTAAAGATTGAATTTGCAAAAACTTGTCGTGAAATCCGACCCTTGCAGCTACCACCCAACGCGCCCTATGCTGCGCGCAAACAACAAAGGACAGCGCATGGAAATCCAGACAATTGGCATCGTTGGTGCAGGCCAAATGGGAAATGGAATAGCGCATGTCATGGCATTGGCAGGCTATGACGTTCTTATGACGGACGTCAGCGCAGACGCGCTGAAAGGCGCGGTGGACACCATCACCGGCAACCTTGACCGTCAGGTTGGACGCGGCAAAGTGGCCGAGGCAGACCGAGACGCAGCCCTCGCCCGGATTACGACCACCCAAACGCTTAGTGATTTAGGCCAAAGTGACCTTATTATCGAGGCGGCGACCGAACGCGAAACAGTCAAGCAGGCGATCTTTGAAGACCTGATCCCACATCTGAAACCCACAACAATTCTGACGTCCAACACATCTTCTATCTCGATTACGCGACTTGCCAGCCGAACGGACAGACCCGAAAAATTCATGGGCTTCCATTTTATGAACCCTGTTCCCGTGATGCAGTTGGTCGAATTGATCCGCGGCATTGCGACAGACAAGGAAACGTTTTCCGCATGTCAGGCAGTTGTTGCAAAACTTGGCAAAACGGCCGCTTCTGCGGAAGACTTTCCCGCTTTTATCGTAAACCGGATATTGATGCCGATGATAAACGAAGCCGTTTATACGCTTTACGAGGGCGTTGTATCTGTCGAATCGATTGATAGCTCGCTTAAACTGGGCGCAAACCACCCCATGGGCCCGCTGGAGCTGGCAGACTTTATCGGCTTGGACACCTGCCTTGCGATCATGAATGTGTTGCACGACGGGTTGGCTGATACAAAATACCGCCCTTGCCCATTGCTTACAAAATACGTCGAAGCTGGTTGGCTGGGGCGCAAAACGCAGCGTGGGTTTTATGACTATCGAGGCGACGTACCCGTTCCTACCCGTTAAGCATTAACGGGCTGACTGGGGGCCATACCCCAGACCCCTGGGATTTTGGCCCATTTGGAATATGCTCAGTCTTTAAGTCCAAGAGTATGACTGCGAAGCCACGCCATGAATCCGCGCGGGTCATCCTTAAGTGTTGAGAGTTGATCATCCGTCAATGGATGTCCAACGATCGGCCCCTGAGGCTTATTGCAAGCATGTACGATCTCATGCAGCAAAAGGCCCTGCCGTAGCATTGGCGAAATCTTGTTGGCAATCTGGTACGCGCGGCTATTGGCACCAACGAACTTCATCGGCACGACCTGGGCACCCGAGCGACGGATCATCTTTGCGGTGAACACATTCCATTCGGCTTCGATCGCCGGCCCAAAAAATGTCTCGGACGAAGCCACAACGCCGGATGGAAAAAGGGCGACAACCCCGCCCTGTTTGAGAAAGGCCATCGCGTTGGCGCGCATTTCGACGCCTTTGCGCTGTGCATCGGGGTCGTGAGGGAACGGCACCGGGATCATGTAGCTCCCTGCGACCTCATCAATCGAGGTCAGCAAAGAGCGGGTCAATATCCGGTAGTCAGGTCGGACGCGACCAATAAGATCGGCGAAAATCATACCGTCGACCATGCCGTGAGGATGGTTTGCGACAACGATAACCGGCCCAGACTTGGGGATGCGGTCAAGCTGAGCTTGGGGTGTGGTCAGCTCAATCCCCATCGTATCCAACGCTGCCCGCCAGAAACCCTGTCCTTTCGGCGCACCATTTTTCTCAAATTTGCGGATCATCCGTAGAATGGCGATTCGGCCCGTGAACAATTCAATCAGGCTTATGATCCGCGACTTTATCGGGTGATCAAATGTCGATGCATAAGATAGACTTTGCCTGTCGTATTTGGTGAACGTTACCGTTTCCACATCACTCTGAACTATGGCAGGCGTCTGCATGGTTTGCGGCTCATCGATCAAAACGAATTGTCCCTGACACTAGGTGCACCGTGATACGTATCTAACGAACTACCTAATGGCCTTCGCCGAACTTGTCAGCCACCAGTGCAGTCAGGGCGTCGGCCAAAGCATCTTCGTCAGGCCCTGATGTCTGAATATCGATTGTTGTACCTTTGGACGCGGCCAGCATCAGCAACCCCATGATACTGTCGCCAGACGCAGACATGCCGTCTTTGCTGACCTCGGCACGCGCATCAAACGCCTCTACGACTTCTACCAGTTTGGCAGATGCACGTGCATGAAGGCCCTTTTCGTTAACGATCTTGAGTGAAATTTGGGTCATTTCAGAGCCTTGCTATTCTGCACTGACATTCTGACTGTCAATATATTTCTTGCCTGCAGCCAATGCAGCACGCACAGCTTCGGGGACATCCAAATCACGGGATTTGGCGAGTTTTATAAGCATTGGCAAATTTGCCCCGTAGATAATCCGACGGTTTTCGGGGCGGCAGGCCAGCAGGCTTAAGTTCGACGGCGATCCGCCGAAAAGATCCGTTACAACGACGACACCATTGCCTGTATCGACGGCATCGGCTGCCTTGCAAATCTCTTGTTCCTTGGCTTTGCGGTCGTGATCTGGCTCAATTGAGATAGCGTGAACACCCTTTTGGGATCCGACAACATGTTCGATCGCGGCCAGATATTCCTTGGCCAACCCTCCATGTGCTACGATAACAATCCCGATCAATGCGCCGTCGCTTCCCGCTTTTTCTCATCCAACTCGCGGTGCCTAATTGACACCTGCCAGCCCGCCTCTGCAAGGCTGAAAGCATGCGCTTGAGCCAAAGTTACTGAGCGGTGTTGCCCGCCTGTACAGCCAAAGGCAATAGAAATGTGCGATTTCCCTTCTGACTTTGACGCCGGCAGGATCAAAAGACTGAGATCAAGAACCTGATTTGCAAATATTTCATAGAGCGGATCATGTTTTACATAAGTTTGCACGGCTAAATCTGTGCCATTCATGCCCCGCAACTGCGGCTCCCAAAACGGGTTGCGCAAGAACCGACAGTCGAAGACCATATCTACGCTGCGCGGCAGACCACGCTTATAAGAAAACGACTGAACGGAAACTGTTAAGTGGTGCGTGCCGCCTGCGGCAAACCAATGCTCGAGTTCTTCACGCAGTTGGTGAATGTTTAATTCGGTCGTATCGATCAAGATGCCTGCCTGTGCACGAATGGGCGTAAGCAGATGCTTTTCCAGACGTATCCCTTCGGACGGCGCATCTTGGAAGGCCAAGGGATGACGCCTGCGGGTTTCAGAGAACCGACGCAACAACACATCTGTGGCGCAATCAAGATACAGCAATTCGACTTCAATCTCGGGGCGTGAACGCATCTGATCGATCAGGTCAGTCATCATGTCCGTCGAAAAATCACGGTTACGTGGGTCAATACCCAAAGCCATCGGACGAATTTGATTGGGCGCATCCAGCAATGCCATCATCATGCGCAAAGGGATATTATCAATCGCTTCAAACCCAGCGTCTTCCAACACATTAAGCGCAGAGGACCGCCCCGCGCCCGCCGGGCCCGTCACCAGAACGATCCGCTTTAATTCTGTAATTGGATCAACCATTCTCAAGTGGTGACACATTCTTGAGGTAGATTAAAAGGGCTGCTGCGAAATGCGGTCCATCACATTTGTGAAAGCACTTCACGGAGTGCCCTAAAAACACAGTTGTATGGGCCTTTGGCAGTCTCTCCCTTTCAGTCTGCGCTAGATCTACAGCAAGATATATTTGAACATTCGTCTCGAAAGGCAACTCCAAAAGCCCAAAGCCCCGCGCTTCGATAAGTCCCTGAATAGCCGGAGGGCAATTTGCAACCAATCCGGTCGGAACCTTGCTTAAGAGAGTGCGATCATCGGCCACAAGGGTCGCCCCAAGGGCAATCAGTTGCAGCGCTAGTGCAGACTTTCCGCTTCCTGACGGACCGTGAATAATCAGACCACGTCCATCCACAGAAATTGTCGTGGCATGAACGATATGCGCAGGATCAGGCACATCCACATTCGACATCGACTATATTGGCAGACCTACAACAAAACGCGCACCAAGCGGCTCTGACGTGATGTCTGCCTCGGTCGGGCGTATGTTCTCGGCCCAGATGACACCGCCATGCGCTTCGACAATCTGCTTCGAGATGGCCAAGCCAAGCCCCGAATTGTTACCAAAGTGTTCGTCGGGTCGTTGCGAATAAAACCGCTTGAAAATCTTTGAAAGCGCCTGATCGGGAATGCCGGGGCCGGTATCCTCGACAACCACAAGCACGCGGTTTTCGCGTTTGCGTGCCCAGACCCTAATCGCATCACCATCTTCGCAAAAGGATGCTGCGTTGGTAATCAAGTTCACGAAGACCTGCGCCAGTCGCGCTTCCAGACCGTGGACAATGATCGGATTGCTTGGAAGATCCGTAATGAAATCAATGCCCTTTTTACGGGCGTCTTCACCCAGGTATTGCCCAAGGTTGGTCAACATCGACAAAAGGTCGAAGGGCTCTTCTTCTTCCTTGACCAACTCGCTGTCGAGCCGCGAAGCGTTAGAAATGTCACTGACCAGACGGTCCAAACGTCGAACATCGTGATCGATCACATCCAGCAGTTTATCACGCTGATCTTCGCGCTTGATCAATCGCAACGTGCCAACGGCAGATCGTAGGGACGCCAGCGGGTTCTTTATTTCATGGGCTACATCGGCTGCAAATTGTTCGTTTCCGTCGATGCGATTATAAAGTGCTGAAACCATTCCGCGCAGGGCACCCGAAAGCCTGCCAATCTCGTCCGGTCTTGCGGTTAGATCTGGTATACGAATGCGCCCCGGGTTCATTTTGCGCGCATCTTTGTCCCGCCCAAGCTCCGCAGCAGCCGCAAGATCGGCAAGCGGATTTGCAATCGTAGACGCGAGAACAAGGCTAAGACCGATAGACACAAGGGTAGCGATGACAAACATCTGAAGCACGCGCTCACGCTCGCCCCGGACAAGCTTGTCGATTTCACCAGCGGCTGACGTAACAGCAACCACACCAATCGGTGCGCCGTTCTGCATGATCGGGGTGGTAACCGCAAAAAGCGTGCCACCCGAGGCATCCAGATTGTTCTGGATCTTGGTTCCGGCCACCATCGATTCTGCAACTAAAGCAGTCAACTGGTCTTCGATTGGTAAGATTTCTACATTCGCTCCCTGATTAAAGGGTTGCGAAAGTTTAGCCCAAAGCCAATTCAGCCCATCGGTGAGCAGAGTTTTGCTTTCCGGTGCTCCTGCTGTTTTGGGTGTTCGGCCTTCCGAGCGAGACAACAGAGCGCCGTCAGCGTCGAACACAAACACTTCAATCCCGCTGCGCAGATCGAGGCGACCCAAACTGGCCGCAACATCGACCGGATCATTTGCGGCAAGCTCGATTGTGGCGTCAGAGGGCAATTGCGCCTCAAAGACATCGGCTAACAGCTCGGCTTCTGATACGAGCGACGCACCGCGTTGCACGGCAAGACTGTCACGCGACGAGTTGAGATAAAGAATGCCCGCGACCAGAATATTCAGGGCGATCAGATTGAACGTGATAATTTTCCGCGTCAAAGGCGACCCGCGCAGCGAGAACCAGCCCCGCCGCGCCCGATGATCGCGCAATTCTTCAGTCGCGTTCTTGTCCGGGGCGACCCAATCATCGCCCAACACAACATCACCGTCCCGCGCTTGTGGGGCTGCGTCTCGCACAAAGTTCCTCTCGGCAATCGCCATGCTTCAGATCAATCTTCGTTATATCTGTAGCCGATACCGTAAAGTGTCTCAATCGCGGAGAACCCATCATCTGCGGTCCGCATCTTTTTACGGAGCCGTTTTATGTGGCTGTCGATGGTGCGGTCGTCGACATAAACCTGATCGTCATAGGCCACATCCATCAACTGATCGCGCGACTTCACAAATCCAGGGCGCTGCGCCAAGGCTTGCAAAAGCAGAAATTCTGTAACTGTAAGAGAGACATCATTGCCCTTCCAACTGACCGCATGGCGCAGCGGATCCATCCGCAAATCGCCGCGCTCAATCACTTTTGTTTCTTCGGTATCGCCGACTTCGTTCGTCTCGACCGCCTCTTGGCGACGCAAAAGCGCGCGGATACGTTCGACTAACAGCCTTTGACTAAAGGGTTTTTTTACATAATCGTCCGCGCCCATGCGCAAACCCAGTACTTCGTCGATTTCGTCATCTTTGGATGTCAGGAAAATCACTGGCATCGACGTTTTCTGACGCAATCGCTGCAACAAATCCATACCGTCCATGCGGGGCATCTTGATATCAAGGACAGCCATGTCAGGGAGTTTTTTATTAAAAGCATCCAACGCCGCCTGACCGTCGTTGTAAGTTTCGACTTCAAAACCTTCTGCTTCAAGAGTCATCGAAACTGACGTCAGGATATTCCTGTCGTCATCCACCAATGCAATTTTGGACATCGCCTGTTTCCTTATGCTGCTCAATTAACGTTTTTTTCTTTCACTGATCACCAATTTGCACTGTCGAATCAATCCTAAAGTGCGAATCACCCGCGTAGGAAGTCGTATTTCCGCCACAATTTGGTTAGGAATGACTAAATTGCCGCACTTATTGTGTCATAAATGCAAAACGCTTCACCGCTTATCGCCACAGGTTTACGGATCAACCGACAAAGAACGACATGATGGCGCTAACTGCGTCAAACCCGCCTGTTCATACTATAAATTGACGTGCTAAGAGGCGGACATGGCCAAACTGGCCAAGCATTTTGTGCAAAAACTAGCGTCAAACCCTGACGCATCTACGGGAGATTCCACATGACACTAGGCCGCGTAAATTCGCAATTCCGCCTCGAAGATCAAGGCATTAGCGGTCTAGGGAATGTTTATTATAACCTGATCGAGCCGGCATTGGTCGAAGCGGCGCTTAAGCGCGAAGAGGGTACTTTGGGCAAGGGTGGCACGTTTTTGGTGACCACCGGAAAGTTCACGGGCCGTTCGCCGAAAGATAAACATGTCGTAAAGACGGATAGCGTCGCGGATACAATTTGGTGGGAAAACAACGCCGCGATGTCACCCGAAGGCTTCGACGCGCTGCACAAAGACATGTTAGCGCACATGCAAGGGCGCGACTATTTCGTCCAAGACCTTGTCGGCGGCGCTGACCCCAAGCACGCGATCAATGTCCGCATGGTCACAGAACTGGCGTGGCACGGCCTGTTCATCCGCCACATGCTGCGCCGCCCTGAGCGCGATGCGTTGGATGATTTCATCGCTGACTTCACTGTCATTAACTGCCCAAGTTTTTCGGCCGATCCTGCAAAACATAACTGCCGGTCAGAAACCGTCATTGCGATGAATTTTGACAAAAAGCTGATTTTGATTGGCGGAACTGAATACGCGGGCGAAAATAAAAAATCTGTCTTTACCCTGCTGAATTACTTGCTGCCAGAAAAAGGCGTGATGCCGATGCACTGCTCGGCCAATCATGCAACTGGCAACCCGGTTGATACAGCTGTCTTCTTTGGACTTTCCGGCACGGGTAAGACGACACTGTCGGCCGACCCCGAACGCACGCTAATTGGCGACGACGAACATGGCTGGTCAGACAGCGGCACCTTCAACTTCGAAGGCGGCTGCTATGCAAAAACCATCAATCTAAGCCGCGAAGCCGAGCCCGAAATCTATGCCACGACGGAAAAATTCGGGACTGTCATTGAAAACATGGTCTTTGACGCTGACACCAAGGAACTTGATTTCGAGGACGATTCGCTGACGGCGAACATGCGCTGTGCCTATCCGCTTCACTATATTTCCAACGCATCTTCAAAGGCGATCGGCGGCCACCCGAAGAACATCATCATGCTGACCTGTGACGCTTTTGGCGTCTTGCCACCCATTGCGCGGCTGACCCCGGCGCAGGCGATGTATCACTTCTTGTCTGGGTTCACCTCGAAGGTTGCAGGAACAGAACGGGGTGTAACAGAGCCAGAACCAACGTTTTCGACCTGTTTCGGTGCCCCATTCATGCCGCGCCGCCCCGAAGTCTATGGCAATCTTTTGCGTGAAAAGATCGCGACCCATGGCGCGACATGTTGGCTGGTGAACACCGGTTGGACTGGCGGTGCCTACGGAACAGGCAGCCGCATGCCGATTAAGGCGACACGCGCTTTGCTGACCGCAGCGCTGGAAGGTGCGATGGCAGATGTTGAATATCGCAAAGACGCAAATTTCGGGTTTCAGGTTCCCGTCGCTGTGACCGGCGTTGCAGATATCCTGCTTGATCCCCGCAGGACATGGGACAACCCCGAATCATATGACCGTCAGGCAGCCCGATTGGTTAAAATGTTCTCGGAAAACTTTGAGCAGTACATGCCTTATATCGACGACGACGTGAAAGCGGCCGTAATCGGCTAACCATCGCAACAAGAGGATTATGAAAGGAGCCGCACATAATTGCGGCTGCTTTTTTACTTTGATTAAGCTGCCTGTGCAGCGATCTCATGCAATGGCATTTCCAGCAAGTATCGCAGGTCTTCATTGCTGAGGTAGCTCAGGAACCCCTCGATGGCCGCGTCACTGCCCTTGCGATACCAGCGCAAACTGCCCGGTTCGTTGTGCATATAGCCCATCCGCTCGGCAAAGCCCTTGTAAGCAACAGCTTTAGCCATAAATCCGAACAGATAATCAGGCTCCCAACGATCCATCGCAACCATCATGCCGTAGCGAGCTAAGACAGTGGAAAGACCGGTGCCGCGATACTTATTCGATTGCCCGCCCATCCAGACCTCGCCGTGATAGACCACAGTGCCACGAATACGATGCGCACCGGGGCCGGCACGGTGGCGGGACCGGTCCAAATCCAGGTCCGGGATCGCAGGCGGGAATTCACGGAATCCTTGCAACATATACTGGCTTAATGCCCGCCCCCTCATACGGAGCGTCTTGGCCGCTTGAGTATGCATCAAAGTGCCCGTCTCGTCCCTAGCGATAAGCCAGAACGCATTGCCTTCATTCAGATTATGAATAGCAGGGTCAAACGGGGCACCGATCACTTGCTGAGGGCGTTCTTCTTCCAAAACCTTAAAGTAGGCGTCGAAATCGGTTCCCACGGTGATCGAGATGCGGTTTTGCAGTAGAATATCTTGGCTTGAAGCGAGGAAATGTGCGCCCTCGTTCATCATCTGAATTGACATAATCGGTTCCTTTGCAGAGTTATCCCTGCCAAGTTTACCGCAATTTTATTCGTTCTGCTCGTATTTTGCCAAGTCGGTGGAAAATACTGAATTCACCTCGTGCGGGAACTCGTCAATTTCCAAATTCTTGAAGCCGGATATATCTACGTTCCGTTCCGGCTGGACAAGACCGATCAGTGCAAATGATCCATCAGGAAACCGCCCAGCCATCATAAGTCTTTTATAACTAATACGAATTTGCGGGCCACCCCCTTCGCGCGGAACGGCCGTTGATATGTGATCCAGCCTAACGCTTCTTGTTTGAAGAACTTCGTCATATGGTTGTTCAATAAGCGCCGCAAAGTCCTCTCCTCCAGGCATTTTACCGATCGGACGTCCAACACTACTTCGGGCTTTGGTTAATCCAAACCACTTTACATAAAATGATTCTTCTCCAAATTCGACACAGATCCAACCGGGATGATTCGGCCGATAGACAATGAAATGAGGTCTGACGTGCGCCATCGCTTCATGCTCAAGATACCCCCCGGCCAAAGACCAGCCCCTGTATGCATCCCGCAACAAAGGTGACGGTGAGTCAAAAATCTCGCTCAGCGGCTTCTGCTGCTGGTGAAAATACCATCCCAAACCGTCTTCTTTAGACACCAGTTGCAGGTGCCCGATGTGTTTCGTACTTCCAGAAAGCCAATTACTTGACCTCGACAAAATATCCCGCGCACCCGGAAGCATTGATTCACCTTCTTGGGTCATCTCATACTTGCGGTCACTCACGTTGAACAACGGTTTTCCCAACGTTTCCTCGAGAAAACTGATGTGCCGTCTTACCGTTTGACGCGTACTATCAAGACGCAAAATAGCGTGGCTAAGATTAAGCGTCTCGGCCAACACCACAAAAGAGCGGATCATTTCATACAACAAAGCAGGCGGTTTGCCGCACGCGTTCAGAGCGATTTCAGTTTTAAATTCTTTGTTCATATTGGCCAGATGGTGTATTTTTAATACATTAATGTCTTATCCGTAACAGGTCTAGAGAAGAATGATAACCGTAAATTGAAAAAATCTATCCAATTGATCGGAATACGCGTTTTGGCGATGACTATAGCACAACAACCAGAGGTATTAACGATCATGTCCCATCCAGTAGACATCCACGTTGGCAAAAAATTAAAACAAATCAGAACATTGCGCCGACTTTCACAAACCGACGTCGCCAAGAAACTCAACCTGTCGTTTCAGCAAATTCAAAAATACGAAATTGGTTCGAACCGCGTAGCAGCCAGCAGGCTTTTTGAACTATCGCAGATACTTGATGTGACGCCGTCCTTCTTTTTTGAAGGTCTGCATGACAACACAAATGATGCACCGAAAAGCGATCCCAGCGTAGAAATCGTAAGCGCATTGGCTTCAATCAAAGACGACGCCGTGAAATCGCGTATTGTGACGTTCATCGAAGACGTCTCGGGTGTGACCGTCGCCCGTCAAAGCTAAGGGCTTAGCCCATCAGCCCACGGCGCACCAAATTCGCGCCCGCTACGAAAAGAATAACAAGCGTCGCTTTTCGGAACGACGCCTGATCAATCCGGTCCGAGATCTGGCTGCCTAGCCACATGCCTGCCAGAGCGGGCAGAACCATAATAACCGAAAACGGAACGGTCTCGGCCCGCAAGACACCTGATCCGACATGGGCAAAAAGCAACGCAATTGCGCCTAATCCGTAAATCACCCCTTGCACGCGCATCTGGTCGTTCTTTGGCGTTCCAAGGGCTGTCAGATAAGCCACGGTTGGCGGGCCCCAAACGCCTGACACACCGCCAACCGCCCCTGCAAAGCCGCCCACCAACACCTCAATCTTGGTAGAGCGTTGCGCGAGACTGAATGACCTGCCTGCCAATTGCCAAAATGCAAAAAGCGTAATCGGCACACCAATAACCAACAACATGGTTTGGGTTGGCAGAAACCTTACCGTCTGTGCAGACAGCACCAGCATTATACCGCCCGAGATCAGAAACACCTTGAACATCCTAATCGACGCCCAGGCCGCCTTGGGTCCCTGCCGAAGGGCTTGGAACAGATTTGTCACCACCGTTGGAAAGATCAGACCCGCCAAGGCAAGTTCCGGAGGCAGAAAGAAAGTCAGACCCGAAATCAACACAAGCGGCATTGCGAATCCGACGACCCCCTTAATAAAGCCCGCCACCAAGGCAATGCCAAACGCGAAAAGCATTTGTTCTGGGGTCAAAAACGCGAATAAGATATCCATGTCGACTTCATATCATCTGATCGGCCAAGCGCACGCCAAATCTGCCGCGTAATTTTAAACCAAATTGACGCACGCAAACGTATCTTTATTGTGCTGCAGGTGCGAAAAGGGTATGCCCCACGGAAGCTGGAAAAGGACCGATTAAAATGGCGCATGACGGACAAGACTTGATGATGGGATCGCAGATCGTACTTAACGATCTGCTTGGTTTGACCGCCAAGGCGCTTGCGCCTGTTGATGGCATCATGGAAAAAGCCAAGGCATCTGTCCGCAGTATGGTTTCCGAAAATGGGCGCGTGTCCAACGCGCTGGTCGAGGCCAATCAGACAGCGGCGCATGGTCTTGCATGGCTGGCAACCTACGCGCAATCCTTGAACCAGATGCAGCTCTGGGCCGAAAAGCTCAATGCTGATGGCCTTTTCAGCGAAACAGAGCAGTTGATCCACCAGATCGCGTTCGGTGAATACCTTTGGCAGATCTACGGCGGCATTCAAATGAACCAAGCTGAAATCTTGCGGCTGCAGGATATGGGATTGGATCAGGACGCACAACGCGGCCTTATGGATCCTGCGATCCAGATGCTTACGCAAAATGGAAATACCCAAGCCGCGAGAACCCGTTTGGTCGAATTGATGCAAGAGCATTCCGCGAACATCACTGTGGGCCGCTCTGGTCTTGATGAAGAGCTTGAGATGATTCGCGAGCAATTCCGCCGTTATGCGATCGACAAAGTAGAACCTTTCGCCCACGAATGGCACCTCAAGGACGAATTGATCCCGATGGAGGTCATAACCGAACTTGCAGAAATGGGCGTATTCGGCTTGACGATTCCCGAAGAGTTCGGCGGTTTTGGCCTTTCCAAAGCGTCTATGTGCGTCGTGTCAGAAGAACTCTCACGCGGATATATCGGTGTGGGGTCGCTTGCGACGCGGTCGGAAATTGCAGCCGAACTGATCATCGCAGGGGGCACGGAAGAGCAGAAGGCGAAATGGCTTCCGCGCATTTCAAGCGCGGAGACGTTGCCGACCGCAGTCTTCACCGAACCGAACACGGGGTCCGACCTTGGCTCCTTGCGGACACGCGCAGTCAAAGAAGGTGAAAATTATACGATCACCGGCAATAAAACTTGGATCACCCATGCGTCGCGCACCCATGTGATGACGCTACTGGCCCGTACCGATCCAAACACGACCGATTACAAAGGTCTGTCGATGTTTCTTGCCGAAAAGACACCCGGTGACGATGCCAACCCTTTCCCCACCGACGGGATGACCGGCGGCGAGATTGAAGTGCTCGGATACCGCGGCATGAAAGAATACGAATTGGCCTTTGATGGCTTCAAGGTCGACGGTCAAAACCTTTTGGGTGGTGAAGAGGGCAAAGGCTTTAAACAGTTGATGGAGACGTTCGAATCCGCGCGGATCCAAACTGCTGCACGCGCAATCGGCGTGGCGCAATCCGCGCTGGATATCTCGATGCAGTATGCCATCGACCGCAAGCAATTCGGCAAATCCCTGATAAATTTCCCGCGCGTATCATCAAAACTCGCGATGATGGCCGTTGAGATCATGATCGCGCGTCAGCTGACCTATTTCTCGGCTTTCGAAAAGGACGAAGGCAGACGCTGTGATGTCGAGGCTGGTATGGCCAAACTACTCGGCGCGCGCGTCGCGTGGGCCGCTGCCGACAACGGGCTGCAAATCCACGGCGGCAACGGCTTTGCATTGGAATATAAAATCAGCCGGGTACTTTGTGACGCACGCATCCTGAACATTTTCGAGGGTGCTGCTGAAATTCAGGCTCAAGTCATTGCGCGTCGCCTGCTTGGTTGAAAATGGCCTGCCCGTTCCAGCGAAATCCGGATCGGGCACCAAATGCCGGTAAAAATGATGTTTAAAAATGCGCTGATTGCACTGGCAATCGCGACGGTATTTGCTTGCGACAAGGACGAAACGTTGCGAAACTATGGCGCGTCTGACAAAACGTGGCAGTTGATTGAATTGAACGAAAAGCCATTTGCCCAACCCGCCACACTTACACTTTCGCAAAATGACAGAATTCTCGGGCAAGGGCCATGCAACGGCTTTTCTGCGAACATGATTGTCCCGTACCCATGGTTCAAGGCAGAAGCGTTGATCTCTACGAAAATGGTATGCCCGGCATTGGCTGAGGAAACCCGGTACTTCAACGCACTCGGTCAGGCTACAATTTCCGAAGTCCTTGGCGACACAATGATTTTGTCAAACACCGAGGGCCTGAAAATGGTCTTCAAAGCTTCCGACTAAACGCGTCTACGAACCTTGCGCGCGCCTCTGGTAACGGCTTTCCACCCAAGTCCCGGGCAAGACGGTGCTCCAGAAAATAGCCTGTTGTCCTGAACCCTTGCGCGATCTCTGGATTGCCGGCATCCCCCTCACCGCGCAAAATCTGTGGCAAAGGCAGCATTTTATCCACCCACTGCCCTGCCCCCTCGCGCGTCACAGCACGGCCCGATTTCGGCGAGACGAAGACAAGTCCCTCAGTCGCTCCGGTGACAGCGCAAACAGTCAAATCCAGCCCATAGCCTAACTCTTCAAGCAGGCTCAACTCCCATTGCAGATACGCTAGCGGCCACAAATCCCCTTGATCCAACAGATCCAGCAAAGCTTGGGTTCGATGATAAAGCGGCGGATGCGGTTCGCGTTCGGGCAGGCAAAAAGACAAAAGCGCTGTCACCGTGTTCAGCCCGGCAAGGCTCAGCCTGTCTTGCATCGCAGAAACAGCGCGGCTGCGCACCGGTTCAACTGAAAACGCGCCGATGTGATCCTCAAGCCGCGCCCGCCACGCCACGTCCAACTGCGCGCCGGGCTGTAAAATGGGTGCAATCTTGCGGCTGGTCCCGCCGCGTACAATGCCAGCATGCCGTCCATGGGTGGGAGTGAATACCTCGATGATCGCTGAGGTTTCACCATGTCGTCGCGCGCTCAGCAATATTCCCTGATCGCGCCACTCCATCAGCTTAGTCCCTCGTCATGCAGCAGATGCCGTCCTTGACGGTCTTCGACCTCAAGCACCCAAAGATCCGGGTCAAACCCACGCTGCTTGCTGATCGACGCATCAATGTCGTGCTCGGAACCCCTGACCATCTCCACCCAAGCGCGCTGCCCGCTCAGCAGATCAAAGCTCTTTTGAAACAAGACGGCATTGCCATCAAGTGTTGCAAGCTTTACCAAAACGGCCCCGCCTGTGTCATCACCGTGCGCCACCACAAACGCGGGAATGTCATGCACCCGAAGCCGCGCCAGATAGGCATCGACCCAGAACCTCGCCGTCAGCCGCGCCATGCTAACACTCTAATTCCAAGTGGAAAAAAATCCTCCCCGAAGGGCCGGTCAGCCAAGAACTTAGACATTGCCGTCCTTGAACTCCAGCCCCATTTCGGTATAGCGCTCGGCTTCTTCCAACCAGTTTGGTCGCACCTTGACCTGCAAGAACAGATGTACCTTGCGGCCCAGGAACTCTTCTAACTCCTCACGCGCAGCCTTGCCGACAGACTTGATCGTCTCGCCCTTGCTGCCCAAAACGATCCCTTTGTGACCGTCACGGATCACATAGATCAGTTGATCAATCCGCGCGCTCCCGTCCTTGCGCTCTTCCCAGTTCTCTGTCTCGACCGTCATTTGGTAAGGCAGTTCCTGATGCAACCGCAAAGTCAGCTTTTCGCGGGTCATTTCTGCTGCGATCATACGCATCGGCAAATCGGCAATCTGGTCTTCGGGATAAAGCCATGGCCCTTCTGGAACTTCACCCGCCAACCATTGGCGCAACACGGCAACGCCATGCCCACGTTCGGCCGAGATCATGAAGGTTTCGGCGAATGGGTAGCGTTCGTTGATATCTTTGCTCAGGCCAAGCAGCACGGGTGCTTCGACGCGGTCGATCTTGTTGATGGCCAACGCAACTTTGCGGCCTTCCCCGATGTTGGCAAGCCCTTCCAGAATACGCTCCACCCCTTCGGTCACACCACGGTTGGCCTCGATCAGCAATACCACCAGATCGGCATCCGCAGCACCACCCCAAGCGGCGGCAACCATGGCACGGTCCAATCGACGGCGTGGCTCAAACAGGCCGGGCGTGTCGACAAACACCAGCTGGCTTTCGCCTTCCATCGCGACGCCACGAATGCGGGCGCGCGTTGTTTGCACTTTATGAGTTACGATTGACACTTTCGCGCCCACCATCCGGTTGAGCAGCGTGGATTTGCCCGCATTGGGCTCACCTATCAAGGCGATAAAGCCAGCACGCGTGGTCATGAATTCTTCTCCAGTTGCGCCAAAAGAGTTTTGGCTGCGGCCTGTTCGGCCTGACGTTTCGAGGGTGCGGTGGCACGCGCACTGGCGCCGCTTTCAACCTCTACGGTAATTGTAAACACTGGCGCATGATCAGGCCCCTCACGGTCCGTTTCGACATAGGCAGGCGGCGGAAAACCGCGAGCCTGCGCCCATTCCTGCAACGCTGTTTTGGCGTCGCGAGCGTCTTGCTTTACGCTTTGGACCCGCGTGCCCCACAACCGCAAGATCAGATCCCTTGCTGCGTCAAAACCGCCGTCGAGATAGACAGCAGCAATAATCGCCTCGATCGCATCCCCAAGCAAGGCTTGCTTTCGCCGCCCGCCCGATAGCATCTCGGACCGCCCAAGCTTGAGCACGGCACCGATATCAATGTCGCGGGCGACATCGGCGCAAGTTTCCTTGCGTACCAATGCGTTAAACCGCGGTGCTAATTGCCCTTCGGTGGCTTTTGTATCAAGCGAAAGTAACGCCTCGGCCATCACAAGGCCCAAAACACGGTCGCCCAGAAATTCGAGACGCTGATTATCGTCGCGGTTCGCCGAGGACATCGACGCGTGCGTGACAGCCCGAATAAGCAAATCGGGCTTGGCGAATTTATGCCCGATCCGGCCTTCAAAGGCCCGAAGATCTGCGCTGAGTTTCACTTAATTGCTTTGAAAAAGCGGTCGCTGCGCCATGTCCAGAAAAACAGCATTGATCTGCCACCCGAGCTAAACACAATCCGGTCCGCGCGACCGATAAGATTCTCAAACGGGACAAAGCCGACGCCACCGGCCTGCTGGGCCAGACGGCTGTCAGCCGAGTTGTCGCGGTTGTCACCCATGAAAAAGTACTGCCCGTCCGGGACGGTATAGACACCAGTATTGTCCGATGCCTGATCACCAATATTGAGGATTGCGTGCTCGACCCCGTTCGGCAGCGTTTCGATCTGGCGGGATTTCATGCAAATGCCGCCTTCGCCGATGGCACCATTTTCACAACGTGGTCTCATGCCTTGCGGCCCCTGCCGCTCCATCGCTTCTTCAAAAACGCCATCATCACGCAGTTCTACCGGCGTGCCGTTGATGCTGATCACGCCTTGGGTCACCTGAACTGTGTCGCCCGGCAGACCGATCAAGCGTTTGATATAGTCGCGGCCCGAAACAGGGTGGCGAAATACTGCGACATCACCGCGTTCGGGCTCTGATCCAAACAGCCGTTTATTGTCGCCATCAAAAACGCCACAGATATCCTTGGCATCGATATTGACGCCAAAGCGCGGAATAATCACGCTAGGACACGACGCATAGGAATAGCCGTAAGCCATCTTGTTCACGAACAAGAAATCCCCAATCAACAGCGTCTCTTTCATCGAGCCGGACGGGATCCAGAACGGCTGAAAGAACAGGGTACGAAAGATGCCTGCAATCACCAGTGCATAAACAATGGTTTTAATCGTTTCGACAAAAGCATTGCCGGTTTTTTCCTTGGCAGCCATAATGGCGCTCCTGATGATCCGTTTGTGGTTACATGCGGGCAGGATAGGCCCAAGTCAAGCGGAGCCACACCTGTCAACCGCGCAAGTAAGCCCCAGAACCCCTGTTATTGTTGTTCCGGTGCCAAAGGGCGCGCCTCGATCACGACAAACGCCTGCGCCCAAGGGTGATCGTCGGTCAGCGTGACGTGAATGATCGCTTCATGCCCCGCCGGTGTCATCTGCGCCAGACGTTCTGCCGCCCATCCGGTGACCTGCATCACCGGTTGCCCCGTTCGCAGGTTAGTGACCGCCATATCGCGCCACGCAATACCCATACGCAGGCCAGTCCCCAACGCCTTTGAACACGCCTCTTTCGCGGCCCAGCGTTTCGCATAGGTTCCCGCTACATCACGCCGCCCTTCGGCCTTATTCTGCTCAACCTCGGTGAAGACGCGATTTCGGAAACGGTTACCAAAACGGTCCAACGTCCTTTGGATGCGTTCAATATTTGCCAAGTCAGTACCGATACCCAGGATCATGCGCGGCCTCGTCTGTTGCGTTTAGGCATGTCTTACCCCGATACGGCCACAAAGGGAAAGCTGACCCCTAGCGCCCATGCCAATATCAGTCCCAGCCCCAAACCAGACGACAACGCCCCTGTACGCTGCGCCGTCCAGCGCCCCATAAGGCCAAAAACAATATAGAATAGTACGATGACCGGCCCAATCAGCAGCAAAAAGAACAGGCCGCTGAAATCAAGTGCAATCGCGGCACCCAGCGAGGCAAAAAAACAAAAGCGCAAGCCAAGACGGTGCCATATTGACCTCGCCCCGCCCTCAGTGACCACAGCATCGCCCAGCATGAACGGCACCGTTCCCAGACACAGGGCCAATATCACCCAAAGCCGGTCAGCATTTGGCACAAAATTCGCACCGTACCTATCCAATGCCAATCCAAATATCCCGATCCCCCAAAGCACCAAAGCCGCTGTTCCCCAAATCGAAAAGGACCCGAACCGCAGACCAAAGAACCGCAGTATTAACAGTTGAAGTATGCCAAAAAGCGCCAGATGCAGCACCAGATAGTCCGCAACCAGAACAGGCAGCCAATCCGGATCAAGTGCCGTGGCGACCACAGGGGTCACTGCCGCAGGAATAACTGTTGCAAGCAAGGCCTTGCGAAAACTAAGGCGAGGCACTGACTTGGCTGTCGCAGGTAATGCTTGTGCCAACGGAAAGGCCAAGGCCACGACGGCACCCAATAGTCCAACCAACCACCACCCTGTCGGCGGCACCGCAGCAGTTGTCGTGCGTTGATAACTTTCATTCAGCCAACCAAGGGCTTGTGCGCGCCCCGCCCGGCTTTGCAAGATACTGACATGTTCGGTGTAAGGTGCCACAAAAGCCATCCGACGAATGCCGTCACTTTCAAACGCCTTCCCTTCTTGGGCTGCCCGATCAATCATCCGCACATAGTCCAATGCAGCCTCGCGCAACCGACCCTCCCATTGGCCGGAAATCACCAGCAGATCGTCAGGCTCGGTTGCTGTGACGGCACCCGAAAAAGCCGAAATCGCCACGATTGGCCCCACGTCAAGCTGCTGTGCGGCCCGGATAATGATGTCCGTCGCCATCGAGTGACCCAATAGTGCGATCGGTTGGCCAGACTGCGCAAAGGCCCGTGCGACGTCAATCGTTTGATCGACCAACAACTGCGTCGTCCCTTCAATCTTGGTCAGATCGCCGGACATCGGAACCGGGTTGCGTCCGTGGCCTAAGAAATCAAATGCATAGGCCCGGTAGCCAGCCTGCGCTAAGGGAAGCGCATATGCCTGCATCATCTGACGCGAGCCTGCGAACCCATGTGCGATCACCACCACCGGGCCGTCCGCGTCTGGCAAAGCATATCGGGTCACGGGTGTCTGGCCTACGAAAAGCGCTGTAATCTCGACACCGCTGCGTGCTTTTTCCAACTGCCACACGGATACTAGCGCCAGAAAAGCGCCCAGCATCAGAACGGCAAGTCGCACCTTAGCTATCGCGTGCATCGTCCATCAAACGGCGCATCTCGTGTATTGCAGGCCCAAGACCCAAGAAAATTGCTTCGCCAATCAGGAAATGCCCGATGTTGAGTTCCTGTACTTCGGGAAATGCGGCAACGGGTGAAACAGTATCGTAGGTCAAACCATGCCCTGCGTGGATTTCCAGCCCCAGATCATGCCCGAACTTGGCCATTTCTTCGAGCTTTTGCAGCTCTGTCTGGGCTTGCGCCCAATTGCCTTCGGTGAACGCATCGCAATAGGCACCGGTGTGCAGCTCGATCACCTCGGCTCCGATCCGGTTGGCAGCCTCGATCTGGCGCTTGTCGGCGGCGATAAAAATACTGACCCGGCATCCCGCTTCGCGCAGGGGCGCTATGAAATGGGCCAGCCGGTTTTCTTCGCGCGCAACCTCAAGACCGCCTTCCGTGGTCCGCTCTTCGCGCTTTTCGGGCACGATACACACGGCATGGGGCTTATGGCGCAGCGCAATCGCCTGCATCTCGTCTGTCGCGGCCATCTCAAAGTTCAACGGCACCGTCAGGATCTCTTGCAATCCTTCGATGTCAGCGTCGGTGATGTGGCGGCGATCCTCGCGCAGATGCGCGGTGATCCCATCTGCACCAGCCTCTTGCGCTGCGCGGGCTGCGCGCAAAGGGTCAGGATAGGCCCCGCCGCGTGCGTTTCTAACTGTGGCGACATGATCGATATTTACCCCAAGCCGAAGCTTACCTTGCGCTGCCATGATCTTTCCCCTTCTGAGCCGTACGCTCTGCGATGCGTTTTGCTTCGGCCTTGGCCGCAGCCTTTTTCTTAAGCGCTTCAAACTTTGCTTTGATGACCCCTTTGCGCCGTTTTTGATACGCACGCAGCAAGGGTACAGACAGATAATAAGCAATCGTAGCGCAGATGATACCGGGCAAAATGCCGCCGATCAGATAGGGATAGAACACCTGGCGCCAGAAGACTGCAAGACCCGCCCAGTCCATGTCTTTGCTGGTAAAAATTGCCACAAAATTCGCAAACAGATCATAGCCGGCATCCACAAATTTGCCGCCAAAAGACCGATGTTCCCCATCCAGCATCGGAGAACCCAAAATCCAATGCCCCATCGACAGCGATGACAGCCCAATTGGAACGTAGGTCAGCGGATTGCCAAAAAACGTACCCATCAAAGCCGCCAACAGATTTCCCCGCATCAGCCGGGACACCAGTGCTGCGACAATAAAGTGCATGCCGTAAAAGGGCGTGAAAGTGGTAAACACCCCTGCCCAGATGCCGCGCGCGATGCGTTCTGGGGTGTCGGGCAAACGGCGCATCCGATGTTTGACATAGTGGAATGCCCGCGTCCAACCACCGCGCGGCCACATGAACTCTGCCATGGCGCGCAATGTCGGCTTTGGATCGCGGCGTTTAAAAATCAACTCATTATCCTTGGGTCCGAAAAGGGGGCTGCACGCCCACCTGCATCTTATTCATGTGCTTTTAAAAGCTTCATATCTCTGTGCCTGCTGATCTCGGCCACTTCGCGCTCAGCTTCCAAGGTTGGCATCAACGAATGCAGATGCGCTATGTCTCGTAGTTCCACATAGATCAGCAGCCGGTAAAAGTCAGGCTTTCGGTCAAGAAATTCCAGATTCGAAATATTCGCGGACGATTGACCGATCAACGTACATATCCGCCCCAAGACACCTGCCCCATTACCGATCGTCAGATCCAGCGTTGCACCGTAAATAGCGGGGTGCTGACCTTCATGCCAGCGCAGGTCCAGCCAGCGTTCGGGTTGATCTTCATAGGCAGAAAGCCGTTCGCAATCAATTGAATGGATCGTCACCCCCTTCCCACGATAGGTAATCCCGACAATACGTTCGCCCGGCAGCGGCTGACAGCAAGGTGCGCGGTCGTATGTTTGACCCGGCTGAAGGCCTACAACCGCACGCTTGCGGTCCACCTGTTCGCCCGGTTTCGGCTTTAGCTCAGGATAAACAGCCTGAACGGCTTCGCTACCCGTCAGGTCTGCCGATCCAAGTCTTTCCAACAGCTCTTCTGCACTTTTCAGCCGTAGGTTTCGCGCCGCTGTGCGCAGCACTTTTTCCGTCGCGGTCTTGCCGATCTGCTCGAAAGCAGAGCGGGCCAGTTCGCGACCAAGGCTGACAAACCGCGCTCGGTCGACTTCGCGCAAGGACCGACGGATCGCGGTCTTGGCTTTGCCCGTTGTCGCGATATCAAGCCAAGTAACCTGCGGGGTCTGGCCTTGCGCGGTGATAATCTCGATCGATTGGCCATTCTTGACGCGGGTCCACAAGGGCACACGCATCCCGTCAATCTTGGCACCGACACAAGCCGACCCAATACGGGTGTGGATGGCATAAGCGAAATCAATCGGTGTCGCACCACGCGGCAATTTCACCACCTCGCCTTTGGGCGTAAAGCAGAACACCTGATCGGCATACATCTCAAGCTTGACCGCCTCGAGGAAATCCTCGTGATCCTCCTCTGAATCCAGTTGTTCGGTCAGTTGTGCAATCCACTTTACCGGATCAACAGCAAACGGGTTCTTGGACCTAACCCCGTCACGGTAGGACCAATGCGCAGCAACACCGGTTTCAGCCACATCATGCATCTGGCGCGTTCTGATCTGCACTTCGACGCGTTTACCATCGCGGCCAGACACCGTGGCATGGATTGACCGGTAGCCGTTGGTCTTGGGTTGGCTGATATAATCCTTGAAGCGGCCAGGTACTGCGCGCCAACGTCGATGGATCACGCCAAGCGCACGGTAGCATTCATCATCCGAAGTCGTGATGACCCGAAAGCCGTAGATGTCAGACAGCCGCGAAAAAGACTGGTCCTTCTCCTGCATCTTGCGCCAGATCGAATAGGGCTTCTTGGCGCGCCCAAAGACTTCGGCTTCGATGCCAGCCTTTTCCAGTTCCAGCCGCATATCGCCCGTGATGCGCTGAATAACGTCACCCGTTTCACGTTGCAGCGTAATAAAGCGGCGGATAATTGACTGCCGACCTTCTGGGTTGAGAACGCGAAACGCCAGATCTTCCAGCTCTTCGCGCATCCATTGCATGCCCATCCTGCCCGCGAGCGGGGCGTAGATATCCATCGTTTCGCGGGCTTTCTGGATTTGCTTGTCAGCGCGCATCGACTTGATCGTGCGCATATTGTGCAGTCTGTCAGCCAGTTTGACCAAAATCACCCGCAAGTCTTTCGACATCGCCATGAAAAGCTTGCGGAAATTCTCGGCCTGCTTTGTCTCGGTCGAATTCAGTTGCAGATTAGTCAGCTTGGTAACACCATCAACCAGTTCTGCCACATCAAGACCAAAGCGCTTTTCCACTTCGGCATAGGACGCTTTGGTATCTTCAATGGTGTCATGCAACAAAGCGGTGATGATCGTCGCATCATCCAGCTGTTGTTCGGTCAAAATCGCCGCAACGGAAACTGGGTGCGTAAAATACGGCTCGCCCGAGTGGCGAAACTGCCCCTCGTGCATCGTTTGGCCAAAATCATAGGCCATCCGGATGTGCTTTTCGTTGGATTTAGGATTGTAGGCGCGAACAAGCGCGACAAGATCGTCAGCCGTAATGTCGGCGGTGTTCATGCCTGTCCTGCCTTATAGCCCCGAAGGGCGCGGGCCTTAGCCCTGCCCTTGTGCCGCCATCAACTGCCGCAGCAGCATTTCTTCAGACATACTGTCTTCTTCCGGCTTGTCCTGCTCAGCCCCCATCAAAAGCGCCATGGCGTCTTCTTCAGGTTCATCGATTTCAATCTGATTCTGATTACTCTCGATCAAGCGTTCGCGCAGATCATCAGCAGACTGAGTCTCGTCTGCGATCTCGCGCAGAGAAACGACAGGGTTTTTATCATTGTCGCGGTCAACTGTAACAGGCGATCCTGCAGCAATTTCACGGGCACGGTGCGCTGCGAGCATTACCAGCTCGAAACGGTTTGGAACTTTGTCCACACAATCTTCAACGGTGACGCGGGCCATAGGGATGCTCCAATCATAAGTGCTGCAAGAAGCCGACTATGTAAAAGCCCTTGACGGGTTTTACAAGCGCTTATTCAGAAGGTATCACTTGATCTTTGTCTTGTTGGGGCAGGTCATTCAACATCTGCAAAACCGTTTTTTCAAGCAACGGATGACGCCAATTTGGGGCAATCTCGGCCATCGGCACAAGAACAAATGCCCGGTCTTGCAAACGCGGGTGAGGCAAGATCAGATCATCAGGTGTTTGGCGCATCTGTTCAGCAAGCGGCAAACTGCGCCAATGATTCTGCACCTGCGCGTTTGGGTACACCACATCGCCAACCGCCAGTAAATCCAGATCGACCGTCCTTGCCGCCCACCTGACATCGCGTTTCCGGCCCAGCCGAGCTTCTACAGTATGCAACTCATCTAATATTCTGAGAACGGGCCAATCTGTCGTAACGTCAACAACCGCGTTGGTATAATCCGGTCCGGACCCGGCAGGAAAAGCCGGGTTTGCGAAAAATCGGCTGACAGACCCAACATGAAATCCAATGTTTTCCAACATTTGAATGGCTTGCAACACCGTCTGTGTGGAATCACCCACAGCGGAAGACTGATTACTTCCCAATGCGATCCACGCGGTTCTTTGCTCAGTCACTGGAAGATCCTGCGAATAGTCGTTAGTTGCCACTTGTTGCCTCGCAAAAAATATCTAAAAGGGGCGCTCGGGGTGGATTGTTTCAAATCAGAAACATTCTATCTTAGCTTTATAGTTCTGAAATCGCATTTCAAAAAGCCAACACAATAAGGACATTTCATGTTTTACAAAGACGAACGTCTGGCTTTGTTCATTGATGGTTCAAATCTTTACGCGGCCGCAAAAAGCCTGGGTTTCGATATCGACTACAAGCTTTTGCGTACAGAGTTTATGCGCCGTGGCAAGCTTTTGCGCGCGTTCTACTACACCGCGCTGCTTGAAAACGAAGAATACTCCCCAATTCGGCCTTTGGTCGACTGGCTGAACTACAACGGCTTCACGATGGTCACAAAGCCCGCGAAAGAATACACCGACAGCATGGGCCGACGCAAAGTAAAAGGTAACATGGACATCGAATTGGCCGTGGATGCGATGGAACTTGCGCCCCATCTCGACCATATTGTCATCTTCTCGGGAGATGGCGATTTTCGTCCGCTCGTCGAAAGCCTTCAGCGCCAAGGTGTGCGCGTTTCGGTCGTCAGCACCATTCGCAGCCAACCGCCAATGATATCAGACGATTTACGCAGGCAAGCCGACAACTTTATCGAACTCGAAGATCTGCGCGACGTCATTGGCCGCCCTCCTCGTGAAAGCAACGAAGACTGATTAGAAAAAAGCCCGCTTTCACTGCTAATCAGTAGAAGCGGGTGATAATGCTGAAATCAGTGTCTAGCACAGCCCAAATAATGGCTGCGCAGAATGAATATCCTAGGCGAGCGATTCTAATTACTAGCTTTTACGCACTACGCACGGGAAAAACCTGAATTTCTATGCGGGCGCCGATTGCGTGTGCAGATGGTCCCCCCGCGCCTAAACATCCAGCAAAAACTGCATGAGCATCGGTCTGGACGATCCCCCTCCGAGCATTTACCTATTGAGCAATCAAAGGAGCACGCAATGCAGAAAAAGCCCCTGACCCTTTATCTGGCAGCCCCCCGTGGGTTTTGCGCAGGTGTGGACCGCGCAATCAAGATCGTCGAAATGGCGCTCGAAAAATGGGGCGCGCCAGTCTATGTGCGCCATGAAATCGTTCACAACAAATTTGTCGTCGATGGCTTGCGTGATATGGGCGCGGTGTTTGTCGAAGAGCTCTCAGAATGTCCCGATGACCGGCCGGTGATTTTCTCGGCGCACGGTGTGCCTAAATCCGTGCCGAATGCGGCGCAGGCCCGCAATATGGTCTATGTCGACGCCACCTGCCCGCTGGTCAGCAAGGTCCATATCGAAGCGCAGCGCCACGCCGATGCTGGCTTGCAGATGATCATGATCGGTCATGAAGGGCACCCCGAAACTGTCGGCACCATGGGGCAGCTCCCCGAAGGCGAAGTTCTGCTGGTCGAGACGCCTGAAGATGTCGCAACGGTCGAGGTGCGCGATGAAACCAAGCTGGCTTACGTAACGCAAACCACCCTAAGCATCGATGACACCGCCGAAATCGTTGCCGCCCTGAACGCCCGGTTTCCCGCCATTGTCGGCCCGCACAAAGAAGACATCTGCTATGCCACCACCAACCGCCAGGAAGCGGTCAAAGCGATGGCCCCGAAATGCGACGCAATGCTGGTGGTCGGCGCGCCCAATTCGTCCAATTCCAAACGTCTGGTCGAGGTCGGATCGCGGGCAGGTTGTGCCTATGCGCAGCTGGTGCAACGCGCCGCCGACATCGACTGGCGCAGCCTTGACGGGATCGAAAGCATCGGCATCACCGCAGGGGCCTCCGCCCCCGAAGAGCTAATTAACGAGGTCATCGACGCGTTCAAATCCCGCTATGATGTGACCACTGAAATGGTGGAAACCGCCATCGAAAACGTCGAATTCAAAGTGCCCCGCGTGCTGCGCGTGCCTGCATGACGTCCATCCCCCGCGCACCGCTTTTGCTGGGCCTTGCAGGTCTGATCCCCTTTGTCTGGGGGGCGCTTACGACGCTGAATGACCCCTTGGCAACATGGGCAGCCAGCACCTTGGGCGGGCGTTTCGTCGGCCCCTATATCCAGCTTTTCTATGGTGCGGTGATCTTGTCCTTCATGTCAGGCGTGCTGTGGGGGTTCGCCACCAAAGCAACGGGCGCGCAGGCGGCCACAGGATATACGCTGTCGGTGATTCCGGCGCTTTGGGCCTTCTTCATGACCGGCGGCGGCCCCGTTGGCGCGGGGCTGAACCTGATGTTCGGCTTTGGCGGTCTTCTGATCCTCGACTTTGCGTTCTGGCGATGGGGCTTGACGCCCGAGTGGTGGATGAACCTGCGCGTTTTGCTCACGGCAATTGTGCTGGCTTGCCTGTCTACCGGAGTATTCTTTTGACCGACCCCCAGACGCTAGGCGTCTATGCCGCACAGGCCGATGAATATGCAAAAGTCACCGCCAGTCTTGTGCGTGACCCAATGCTGGCTGCCTTCATAAAAGCTGTCAAACCGGGCGGCATGGTCCTTGACCTTGGCTGCGGCCCCGGCATCGCGGCGGGTGAAATGGCAAAGGCGGGATTGAACGTCATAGCGATGGATCCCGTGGCAGAGATGATAGCCCTTGCCGCGCAGAACCCCGATATCACGGCCAAGATCGGCACTTTCAACGATCGTACTGAGATAGACAGCTACGATGGCATCTGGGCCAATTTCAGCTTGCTCCACGCCCCGCGCACCGACATGCCGCGACACCTGAACAACATCGCCCGCGCCCTTCGCACCGGCGGCATTTTCCACATCGGCGTAAAACTGGGCAGCGGCGAAAAGCGCGACAGCATCGGGCGGCTATACACCTACTTCACCGAAGACGAACTGGCGGGCCTGCTGACTGTTGCAAGATTAAACGTCACAGATCGCACAAAAGGTCGCGATAAGGGGCTGGACGGCACCGAGGCAGACTGGGTATGCCTGCGCGAATGGCGAAGCTGATTGCATATACCGACGGGGCCTGTTCAGGCAATCCCGGCCCCGGTGGCTGGGGTGCGCTGATGCGTGCGATGGACGGGGACACAGTCGTCAAAGAACGCGAGCTTAAGGGCGGCGAACCGGACACCACCAACAACCGGATGGAGCTTATGGCCGCGATAAGCGCCCTCGAAGCGCTGGACCGAGCGACCGAAATCACCATCGTCACCGACAGCAATTATGTCAAAAACGGCATCACCGGCTGGATCTTTGGCTGGAAGAAAAACGGCTGGAAGAATGCTGCGAAAAAGCCGGTGAAAAACGCCGAACTCTGGCAGCGTCTTGATGCGGCCAACGCACGCCACACGGTCACTTGGGAATGGGTCAAAGGCCATGCAGGCCACCCCGAAAACGAGCGCGCGGATGAATTGGCGCGGGCGGGCATGGCTCCGTTCAAAGGCAAATGAGCCTGATCAGTCTGTTGGATTATGCCTCGGTGCTGGTCTTTGCCATCACCGGCGCTTTGGTCGCCAGCCGGGCGCAGCTTGATCTGGTGGGCTTTGCCTTTATCGCCTGCCTGACGGCCTTGGGGGGCGGCACCTTGCGCGACCTGCTGCTGGACCGTAACCCTATCTTCTGGATCGATAATCCCGCCTATCTCGGGGTCGGGGCCTTTGCTGCGCTTGTGGTTTTTTTCACCGCGCATCTGCTGGAAAGCCGCTATCGCACCCTGATCTGGCTGGATAGTTTTGCGCTAGCAGTTGCGGTTGCGGCGGGTGCGGGTGTTGCCATGTCTTTGGATCAATCCCCGACCATCGTCGTGCTGATCGGCATGATCACCGGCTGCATGGGCGGGCTGATGCGCGATGTCGTGGTGAACGAAGTGCCGCTGGTACTCAAGCAAGGCGAGCTTTACGTCACCGCCGCCTTCGCCGGTGCCGCGACCGCTGTTCTGGTTCAACATCTCATCAGTGATGACGCTATTTCACTGTTCGCCGGGGCCTGCGTGACGTGGGTGTTGCGCGCAGGGTCGCTTTATTTCGGGTGGAATCTGCCGGTCTACAAAAGCCGCCCGCCGCGCGTTTGATCTATTACTTGCGCCAGTGAAACGGCACGATGATCAGGGCCCCGATCGAGGACGCGATCGCGTTTAGGCCCGGGGAGTTGAACCCGATCCCGAACATCAGCCGCACGAAGTAGAACAAAAACGCCCCCCCCACGCAAATGATGATCGAAGCAAGGATACCGTTGCGGGTAAAGCCGGACTTTTCAGCCAGATAGCCGACGATCCCTGCGATCACGACCGTGCCGATCATGGATGGAAACATGGGGCTATCCTTTGCCTAAAACCGTACCGGATGCGATCTGCGCACCTTGCTGAAATACTGCCACATTCTGCGCTGCTTTGCCCGCCCGTTGCAAGCGGGTCAGTTGTACGGCACCCGTCCCACAGGCGACGCGCAGGGTCTGGTCAAGCACTTCTCCAGCGACGCCTTCCCCCCCTGCCAAGGTCGATCCCAGCACTTTGACGCGGGTTTCCCCCATCTCGAACCACGCGCCTGGAAAAGGCGAAAGACCCCGGATCAGGCGATCCACATCCTCGGCAGGTTGCTCCCAGTCAATCCGCGCCTCGGCCTTGTCGATCTTGGCGGCATAGGTCACGCCTTCTTCTGGCTGAGGTTCTGGCGTCAAATCGGGCAGCTTCGCCAAAGCGTCAACGATCAGCCGCGCGCCCATGTCGCCTAGGCGGTCATGCAGTTCAATCGTCGTCTCAGCCGAGCGAATCGGCGTTGCTTCGCGTAGCAAGACAGGGCCAGTGTCCAGTCCGGCCTCCATCTGCATAATGCAGATGCCAGTTTCCGCATCCCCCGCCATGATCGCGCGGTGGATGGGGGCAGCGCCGCGCCAGCGCGGCAACAAGCTCGCGTGGATGTTCAAACAGCCCTGCGCAGGCGCGTCAAGAATGACCTGCGGCAGGATCAACCCATAGGCAACCACGACGGCGATATCTGCGTTCAGATCAGCAAATTCCGCCTGCGCCCCGGTTGTTTTCAACGATATCGGATTGCGCACGGGCAGCCCCAACGCCTCGGCGCGGGCCTGCACCGGGCTGGAACGGTCCTTTTTGCCACGGCCCGCAGGGCGTGGCGGCTGGCAATAGACGCAAATAACCTCGTGCCCAGCCAAGACCAGCGCATCAAGCACCGGCACCGAAAACTCCGGCGTTCCCATAAAGATCACGCGCATATCGCTATCCTTTGAATTTCCGCGCCTTGCGCAGAAACATGTCCCGACGCGTCTTGCTTAGGGTGTCGAAATACATCTTTCCTGCCAGATGGTCGATCTGGTGCTGCACGCTGGTCGCCTCAAGCCCCACGAAATCACGTTCCACGGCAGCCCCGGTTTCATCGAGATACCAGACTTTTACGCCGCGCGGACGTTTCACTTTTGCCGAGATGCCAGGCAGATTTGGACTGGCTTCGTCATGTTCATTCAGGATCGCTGAGGCATCAATGACTTCAGGATTGGCCAGCCTGATCCGCTTGTTGCGCCCTTGCGAGGCATCCACCACAGCGACTCGCAACATGACGCCAATTTGCACAGCGGCAAGGCCAACGCCGGGCATCGCGTCCATTGTGTCGATCATATCGTCCCACAGGGCGCGAATTTCATCGCTGACCTCGGGCACGTCAGCCGCAATGGTGCGCAGGCAGGCATTGGGCCAGGGAATGATCTTGCGCACGGTCAAGGTGCGGCATCCTTCGCGACGCGGTCATAGATCACGATACCGTCGAGGTGGTCATATTCATGCTGGACGATGACGGCTTCGGATCCGGTAAAGGTCCGTTCCTGAGTACCTTCAAGGTCGGTCCAGCGCAGTGTAACTTGGGCGGCGCGTTCAATATCCATGGGGGTATCGGGGATCGACAAACAGCCCTCCTCGCCAGTCATACGGTCTTCAGACAAGGCTATGATCTCGGGGTTCACGCAGGCAATCGGCGTTGGGCTACCGGATTTCCAGCCGGCATCGAAAACGAATATCCGCTCGGTCCGGCCAACCTGAGGGGCGGCAAGCCCGCGTCCCGGTGCGTCATACATGGTGTCAAACATATCGGCCATCAACCGGACGATTTCAGGCGTGATCATCGGGACGGGCGCACAGACCCGCGTCAGCCGCGCATCGGGCCAGATTACGATATCCAGAACGCTCATCCGCGCGCCAACTCGCGTTTCAGCTTGGTCATCTTGCGGGTGATCATCTGACGGCGCAGCGGCTTAAGGTAGTCGATGAACAGCTTGCCATCCAGATGGTCGATCTCGTGCTGCACGCAGGTGGCCCAGAGCTTGCTGAAGGTTTCCGTCTGCTCGTTCCCGTCGCGGTCGATCCAGCGCACATCGACCTGCGCCGGACGCGTCACATCAGCGTATTGCTCGGGGATGGACAAACAGCCTTCCTCGTAGGTGTTCAAATCATCCGAAAACGCGATAACTTTGGGGTTGAACATGATCAAGGGACGGGGCGCTTCGCCCTCTTCCTTGACGCAATCCATCACCACCAAGCGGTTAAGAACGCCGACTTGAGGCGCTGCCAGACCAATTCCGGGCGCGTCATACATGGTGGCCAACATATCATCTGCCAGACCGCGCAATTCGTCCGTCAGGTCAGTGACAGGCGCGCAGGGTTTTTTAAGGCGCGGATCGGGGTGAAGTAGAATATTGCGTTTCATCTGCCTGATTTAGGACAACGACTGCCCCACTGCAACCTCGGGGCTTGCGGTCTGGTCGATTAGGTTTAGCGTACCCCCGAAATAATGCAGGAGACCCCCATGAGTTTTGACGAGATCATCGACCGGCGCGACACCCATTGTTCAAAATGGGACAAGATGGAGCCTATCTATGGCGTGCCACGCGACACTGGAATCGCCATGTGGGTCGCCGACATGGACTTCCGCCCGCCTGCGGTCGTGCAGACCGCGTTGCAGGACATGCTTGATCACGGCGTCTATGGCTATTTCGGGGATGACAGCAAATATCTGGGCGCGATACAGTGGTGGATGGAAAACCGCCATGGTTGGAAGATCAGCCCCGATTGGATTTTCACCACGCATGGCTTGGTGAACGGCACAGCAATGTGTGTTGACGCTTTCACTAAGCCCGGCGAGGGCGTAGTGCTGTTTACCCCAGTTTATCACGCGTTTGCGCGGGTGATTTCAGCCGCTGGCCGCGAAGTGGTCGAGTGCGAAATGACCAACAACCAAGGGCGGTACGAATTGGATTTCGACGCCTATGATGCGCAGATGACGGGCAACGAGACGATGTTGGTGTTTTGCTCGCCACACAATCCCGGTGGGCGCGTCTGGACCAAGGATGAACTTGCGCAGGTCGCAGCCTTTGCCAAGCGGCATGATCTGGTGCTGGTATCAGATGAAATTCACCATGATTTGGTCATGCCCGGACATTCACACACTGCAATGGCACTTATCGACGGTGTCCAAGATCGTCTGGTCATGATGACCGCAACCACCAAGACCTTTAACATTGCAGGCAGCCATTCGGGAAACGTGATCATCCCCGACCCAAAACTGCGCAACATCTTTGCGGGCCGCATGAATGCGATGGGTATATCACCAAATTCCTTTGGCCTTTTCATGGCCACTGCGGCCTATTCCCCAGAAGGTGCTGCGTGGGTCGATGATCTAGTCGATTACCTTGACGGTAACCGCAGACTGTTTGACGAGGCGGTCAATGCGATCCCGGGGTTAAAGTCTATGCCGCTGGAAGCAACCTATCTGGCTTGGGTAGACTTCGAAGACACTGGCATGGCACGGTCAGAATTCACAAAACGGGTCGAGGCAAACGCCGCAATCGCAGCCAACCATGGTCCAACCTTTGGCAAGGGGGGCGATAGGTTTATGCGCTTTAACATCGCCACCCCCCGTGCACGCGTCGAAGAAGCGTGCAACCGTCTAAGGGATGCCTTCAAAGATCTGCAATAAGGTTCAGGTCGGTTCGTCAACGGCAATAAGGGCCACTGGCGCATCGACCGACCTTTCAAAATCCAGCGCGGGCTTTTCACACACCTTCGTTGCGCGCTTGAACTCATATTCCATCTCGCCGCTTTCTTCTTGCCCCGCGACGATCAGGCACTGAAACAAGTGAGCCGACCCGTCATAAAGGTCAACTAAACCGCGCAATTGCGGCGCCGATACAGCATCCAGCGAAAACCCCTGCCCCCAATACCGAAGGACCTTGTGCTGGATCCCATCCACCTCGATCCGCAGCTTGGACGATTTTCGCAAGCTATCCATTCGCGCCGCGTCAAGCCCGGCCTGGATGTCTTTTGACAATGAAACTTCCATAAATCCCCCGTTGTTGCATGCCAGAATGATCCGATATTTCGCAAAATCAAGCTGCTTCATGAAAACTTGCCCCCGTGCATCTACGCAGAGCTCCTGTGCAGCCATACCTGTAGTCAAAAAGCGACAGTCCGTTACTCTATCAACAAATAAGTAAAGGAACGATCAATGGGTGTTTTGGTAAACGGCGTTTGGCATGACCAATGGTACGACACAAAGTCATCGGGTGGAAAATTCGAACGTGCGGCGGCCAAGTTTCGCAACTGGATCACCGCAGATGGCAGCGCGGGCCCCTCGGGCGACGGTGGTTTCAAAGCCGAAACCGGGCGCTACCATCTCTATGTCAGCTACGCCTGCCCATGGGCGCATCGAGCTTTGATATTCCGCGCGCTGAAGGGATTGCAGGATCATATATCTATCTCAGCCGTCCACCCTGACATGCTGGGCGAGGGCTGGACCTTTGATACCGATTTTGAGGGTGCCACAGGAGATACCCTTTTTGGAGCGTCCTTTGCCCGAAATATTTATACCCGTGCCGACCCAACCTTTACCGGACGGGTTACCGTCCCGATCCTTTGGGACAAGACGAACGAAACCATCGTTTCCAATGAATCCTCCGAGATTATTCGGATGTTCAACAGCGCCTTTAACGTCATCACCGGGAATGCCGATGACTATTGGCCCGAACCGCAGCGTGACGCGATCAAAACCATCAATTCGCGTGTTTATGACACTGTAAATAATGGTGTCTACAAATGTGGATTTGCCACGTCCCAAGACGCCTATGATGAAGCTGTTCAACCCCTGTTCGACAGTCTTGAGTGGATCGAGGGTATCCTGTCAAACAACCGCTACCTGATCGGCGACACCCTGACAGAGGCGGATTGGCGGCTGTTCACCACTTTGATCCGGTTCGATATGGTGTATCACTTGCACTTCAAATGTAATCGCAAGCGGATCATAGATTACCCAAATATATGGGCCTATACGCGCGAATTATACCAGATACCCGATGTTGCAGAAACGGTGCGCATGGATCACATTGTACGCCATTATCATTACAGCCACGAAACGATCAACCCAAACAGGATCATTCCAATCAATCCAAAGCTTGATTTCACAACCCCGCATGGCCGTGGATAAAGGCTACATCTAACTATCTAGACTGCCCTACTTGACCCACAGTGTTCGACAAGCGCCGCCAGATCTTCTGGCGGTGTCGCTGTTGGCACAAAAGCATGTGCATTTGCGCAATGCGCAAAGATCGAGCCGTCCGAGAAAAATGTCGTGTTGGTCACAAATATAATCCGTGCACTCGGGTGCCGATACTGGGCGTAATCCGCCACCGTCAACGCGGCACCTTTGCGCAGAAACAAATCAAGAATGATAATGTCAGGGGCGTAGTGATGGAGGGTTTCAATTGCCTCTTCTTGACTGACAGCAAGAACCACATCCATCTTTTGGCGCTCAAGATGACGCTGCCACAGTTGCCCCAACTCCGCTTGGCTCTCGACGATCAAAACATTCATCACACCCCCATGGCGACCACTTATCAAATGAACTTGACTTTAAATGCCATAGTCTTGCAGCCCGAACTCTTAACAAAGGATTAAGATGCGCAAAGGTGACTTTGCGTCAACGTCCATGTAATCGCTGCTTTAATGAGGTGGGGGGCCAAATTCTTTAATTGCGCCCGGATCAAAACCCTTAGGCAACCAAGATTTCCGCCTTTTTCAGGTCTACGGAAACCAGCTGGCTGACGCCTTGTTCTGCCATGGTGACACCGAACAAGCGGTCCATTCGCGCCATCGTGACAGCGTGGTGCGTGATGATCAAAAAGCGGGTATCTGTCTGGCGGCACATCTCGTCCAGCAAATCACAAAATCGCGTCACGTTCGCATCGTCCAGCGGGGCATCGACCTCATCAAGCACACAGATCGGCGCGGGATTGGCCAGAAACACCGCAAAGATCAGCGCCATCGCGGTCAGGGTCTGTTCCCCCCCCGACAGCAGACTCAGCGTACTCAACTTTTTTCCGGGCGGTTGGCACATAATCTCAAGACCCGCTTCCAACGGATCATCGGATTCGACCATGACTAAATTGGCCTCTCCTCCATTGAACAGGTGTCGGAACAGCATGGAAAAATTGCTGTTAACCTGTTCAAATGCCGTTAATAAACGTTCCCGTCCTTCGCGATTCAGACTTGAAATGCCGCTGCGCAGCGTCCTGATTGCTTCGGTCAGATCGGTTTTTTCGGTGGTCAAGGTATCATACTCGCCCTGAACCTCTTTTGCATCCTCCTCGGCGCGCAGGTTGACCGCACCCAAAGCCTCGCGTTGGCGTTTAAGGCGATTAACATCCGCCTCAAGCCCTTCGGCCCCCGGCATGCGGTCAGGGTCCACATCAAGCGAGGTCAACAATTGCGCAGGTGTCATTTGCTGGTCTTCAGCGATACGCTCCGCAGCATATCCAACGGTTTCTTTCGCCGCATCCGCGCGGGCCTCAGATCTCGCACGCGCTTCTCGGGCCTCGGATGCAAGCCGCTCTGCCTCGCGCTCGGCCAGCGTCGCGTCGCGCTGCGTCCCCTCTGCCACGGACAAACGATCCTGTGCTTCGGCCTTTCGTGCATCTGCGGTCGCGATTGCTTGGGTCAGCTCATCGCGCTTGGCGGCAATTTCTGCAGGCGCGGCACTTGCCTGCTTCAGCTCCAACTCCGAAGCGGTCTTGCGCTCAACCAGTTCCGTATTCCGTTTACCTGCAGTTTCAAGCCGCAAGCGCCACCCGCTCAGCTCCTTGGTCACCTCTTGCGCGCGTCTTAAACGGGCATCTCCCTCACGGCGAAGTTCGTCATGGGCTGAACGCCGCGACATCATCGCGATGCGCGCGCCTTCAACCGTCATCCGCAAGCCTTCGACACCTGCGCGCGCCTCAGCAACGTCATCCAACTCGGCCAAGGCGCGCTCTGCCTCTGCAACTTGTTGGCGGCTCGCCATTGCTTCCTCTTCATGGCGTGCCACGGCAAGGCCCAAACTTTCCAACCGTCCCTCTGCTAGATTACGGTCCGCCTCGGAACGGCTTAACGCGCGCCCGGCGTCGGCCACTGCGCGATCTGCGTCGCGGCGCCCGTCGCGCGCCCTTTTGTCGGCCTCGGTCTGTGCAGCCAAGGTAAGCTGCAACACGTCATGCGCGTCACGCGCACCATCCGCACGTTGACCGGCCTGCTCAAGCGCCTGCTTCAAGACTTCCAAACGGTTGATTTGCTGCAACCGAAGTGCTGCGGCCGAGGGGGCATCCTCGGCCCAAGCGCGAAATCCATCCCAACGCCACAGATCACCCTCTGGCGAAACAAGCCTTTGCCCAGGCTTTAGCGCCGCTTGCAAACCCGGCCCGTCGTCCGCATCAACCAAGCCGATCTGGCTCATCCGTCTGGCAAGCACATCAGGCAAGGACACATGCGCAGTCAGCGACGTGACACCGTCAGGCAAGGTTTGCACGTTTTCGTAAGCCGGCAAAGCAGCCCAACCAGAAGGTCCATCCGCCTCGACTTCCGGTGCGCGAAGATCATCGGCCAATGCCGCACCAAGCGCCTTTTCAAAGCCATGCTCCACTTGCAGCCGGTCAAGTATCTGCCCGCCTTCTGCTGTGTCACGCTCTACCAGTTTGGCAAGCGCACCCGCCTCGGCGCGCAGTGCATTCATCTCGCCTTCAGCCTCCGACCGTTCGGCCCGCGCATCGGCCTCGCGGATTTGGGTCGTTGCACGGGCTTCTTCTGCTGCAATCAAAGCCGCTTCGGCCGCGTCGGCCTGCGCCGTCGCTGTGGCCTCTGCCCGGGTTGCACTCTCAAAATCAGTCGCCGCTTTCTGCAAAGATGCCTCACTTTGAGCAACCGCTTCGCGGGCCTTGACCGCCTCGCTTTCCGATTTGCTCAGCGTCTTGCGACTGTCATTTAGCAAACGCTCCGCCGACCCATGGCGCGCCGCTAACCGCGCTACGTCTTCGGTAAGTTGCGACAAGGCACCTTCGTGATTTTGAAGAAGCGCCGCAGCCTCCCGCGCAGCCTCAGACGCGGCTTCCAGCGCAGATCCATGCCCAGTTCCGGCTTTCTCAAGCTCTTTACCCTCCCACTCCAGCCGCGCAATTGTGTCTTCTGCGTCGCGGTTCAGGCCTGTTTCACGTTCGATATCACGGGCCAACTGGGCAATCCGTTTGGTCAGCGCGTCAATCGTTTCTTTCGCCCGCGCCTCTTGATCCGTGAGGGTATCACGCTGAACGCCCAGCCGTTGAACGACGGCCGCTGCAATCGCATCCTCTTCTCGTAGGGCAGGCAGTGCATCTTCAGCTATCTGGCGTGCCTTTGCAGCCTGGCGCACAGCCCCTTCTGACTTGGCCGCGTCCGTTACACGATGGCGTAAATCCTCGGCAGCTGCCGCGCGCGCATCATCTGCTTCGCGCCAGCGCCGATAAAGCAACATGCCTTCGGTCTTGCGCAGGTCGTTGCCAATCTCCCGGTATCTTGCGGCTTGTCGCGCTTGCCTTGCCAGTTGCGCCAACTGTGCTGCCAACTGTTCGATCACATCATCGACACGGGCGAGGTTCAGCTCGGCACCATTCAACTTCAACTCGGCCTCGTGCCGCCTTGCATAAAGACCCGAGATGCCAGCCGCTTCTTCCAGAATACGCCGACGGTTCTTGGGCTTTGCGTTGATCAACTCCGAAATTTGCCCTTGTCGCACCAGTGCCGGCGAATGTGCACCCGTTGAGGCATCGGCAAACAGCATCTGCACGTCACGTGCGCGGACATCTTTTCCCGCGGCCTTGTAGGCACTGCCGACATCCCGGGTGATGCGACGGACGATTTCGATCTGGTCTGCATCATTGAAACCCGCAGGCGCAAGTCGTTCGGAGTTATCGATAACCAGCGCAACTTCGGCAAAGTTTCTGGCCGGACGGGTCGCGGCGCCGGCGAAAATCACATCCTCCATCCCGCCGCCGCGCATGGCGGTTGGTCGGTTTTCACCCATCACCCACCGCAGCGCTTCCAAGAGGTTAGATTTTCCACACCCATTGGGCCCGACGACGCCGGTCAACCCATCAGCTATGATCAGGTCTGTAGGATCGACAAAGCTTTTGAAGCCGGTCAGTCGGAGTTTGGAAAACTGCAAGCGTCCCCCGGAGGTATGATTCCTATACTGCGCTTAACGTGGCGCGTTGTCGGGGTATGTGTCAATTGCCGGGCGCTAGGGAATGAGGCTATGATGACTCTTATCCACAAGATATGGCGTTATTTATCCATGTTGCAGACCAATTTTAAGACTGGTGGATCGTGTAGACTTGAAAGCACAGCATCTGCCAAAACACATTGCGCTGGCGGGGCGTTTTGTCCTGCAAGGCCCGCATCGCGACAATCAAGCACGCCCGTCGCGAGCGCTTGATCACCCAAGACCTTTATCACTTTACACCCACTGACCGCTTCCATAGCGAAGGCCGCTCGTCCCTTGATCGGCCCAAAACGGGGGGCGTATTCAGGATTGATCCGCATCGCTTCTGCTACTTCAGCGCGCACCCGGACATCAAAAACTGACCCATCAACGCTGATACGCGTCGCGGGAAGGTCACGAAAATGAGGCCCCGGCTGGTTACAGCCCGCAAGCCACGGGAGTATCAAAAGACAAAGCAGAATTTGTTTCATCTCACGCACGTAGCCATGAAAGATGAACGGCACGTGAACTTGATACAAATCGATTGCCGCCATCGCGGGCTGGTCATATAAAATGACCAATTCAAGGATTAAGACATGCCGTTTCGTCCAATATCTTCAGAAAAATTGTCACATGCCGTTGTTCGGCAAGTCGAACAGTTGATCCTGCGCGGTATCCTTAGGCCGGGAGAACGATTGCCAGCGGAACGGGAATTGGCCAAGCGGCTTGAGGTTTCGCGCCCCTCCCTGCGCGATGCGATTGCCCGCCTAGAGGAAGCGGGGCTTTTAACAGCCAAGCCCGGGGCAGGCGTCTATGTGGCAGATGTGTTGGGCGGTGCCTTTGCCCCGCCCTTGATCGAGCTTTTCGCCCGCCATGACGAGGCCGTCTTTGACTACCTGTCCTTTCGCCGCGACATGGAGGGGATAGCTGCAGAGCGTGCCGCGCGGATCGGATCTGACACCGACCTTGAAGTCGTGCGAACCATCTTTGAGAAGATGGAAGCCGCCCACCAAAAGCGTGACAGCGAGGACGAGGCGCAATTGGATGCCCAGTTCCACATGGCAATCATCGAGGCGAGCCATAACGTAGTCATGCTGCATATGATGCGATCAATGTTTGATCTTTTGCGCGGTGGCGTATTTTACAATCGGCAGGTGATGTTCAAACAGCATACGACCCGTTCCGCACTGCTTGACCAACATCGCAGCATCAATGACGCGCTATTGGCACGCGACCCAAGCGCTGCGCGGGCCAGCGTCGACGCTCATTTGACCTATGTCGAAAACGCCCTTCGCGATCAACAACGCGCCAGACGCAACGAGGAAGTTGCGCATCAACGATTGCAGCACGAAACAAAGAACGATTGACCCCAGCACAGAGCTTTGAAAAAGCAAAAAGGCCCCGGAATTGAACCGAGGCCTTCAAAAACTATGTCCGAGGATTAATGAAGTTTCGCGTCTACGTCTGCGATTGCACGATCAATCAGCGCATTGCCGTCCGCAGCAGACATCTTCTTGGCGATGACATCTTTCGCGGCTGCAATCGCAATAACAATTGCCTGATCACGCACTTCTTTGACCGCGGCGGCCTGCGCCGATTCAATCTGCTCTTCTGCTGCGGCCAGACGTCGGATGATAGACTTGTCCAAATCTGCGCGCGCCTGATCGGCAGCCTCGTTCGCTTCGGCCTTTGCGGCTGTCACGATGCGGTCAGCTTGATCTTTCACTTCTTGCTGCTTGCGTTCATAGCTTGCCAAAAGGGTCTGCGCTTCTTCACGCAGGGCACGGGCTTCGTCGAGTTCCGATTTGATACCGTCAGCGCGTTTGTCCAACATCCCAACAAGCAAAGATGGCACTTTGAAATATAGCAGAACGCCGATGAATACGATGAACCCAAGTAGAACAATAAAGTCTGTATTCTTTAGCGAAAAGAAAACGTCACCTGCCGCGAAGGCCGGAGATGCGGTCAGCCCCGCAATCATGGCTGAGAAAGTCAAACGCATCGCTTACCCTTTCATCTGGGCGTCTACCGCCGCAGCTACAGTTTTAGCATCGGCACTGCTGCCCATCGCCTCGACGATCGCCAGAGCGGTATCTTTCGCCACCTCTTCGACGTTCTTCAACGCTCCCGCGCGTATTTCAGCGATGGCTTTTTCAGATTCCGATGTTTTAGCAGCAATCTCGGCGTCCGCTTTTGCAATCGCTTTATCGAGGTCTGCTTGAATATCCGCTTTCGCGACAGCGACGATACGCTGTGCCTCAGCTCGGGCGTCGATCAACGCCTTGTCGTAAGCCGCTTCGGCCTGAGTTGCCTTAACCTTGAGGTCTTCAGCCGCCGCAATGTCGTTTGTGATCGTGCCTTGGCGTTCTGCCAAAACCGAACCAATCCGTGGCAGAGCAACACGCGATAGAATGAAATAAATCGCAACCAAAGCTACGACGAGCCAGAAAATCTGGTTGCCGAACCATTCGCCGCAAAGTTGGGGCATGCCGATGGCACCGCCGAATTCGTTGACGCACTTGCCAGCGAGTTCCATATTAATTGGTTCAGTTGCCATCATGGCCTCCTGTCAAAACATTCAAATCCCTTGGGCAGCGCGCCGAAACGCGCTGCCCTAAGCGTAAGGAAGTGTCAGTTTGACGCTTAAACGGCGAACATCAAAAGCAGGGCAACGAGGAACGAGAAGATCCCCAGAGCTTCTGCAAAGGCGATGCCGATGAAGAGTGTTGCAGTCTGACCAGCAGCTGCCGAAGGGTTGCGCAGTGCGCCGGCAAGGTAGTTGCCTGCAACGTTGCCCACACCGACTGCGGCGCCGCCCATGCCCATGCATGCCAGACCCGCGCCAATGTATGCGCCCATTTGTACGATATCGCCTTCCATGAGAATTCTCCTTACGATGGAATTGAGGTGATGAAGTGGGGTAGGCCACAATGACCCACGCCCGGTGTTAGTGATGCGGATGAAGCGCGTCTTTCAGATAAACACACGTCAGAATGGTGAAAACGTAGGCTTGGATGAACGACACCAATATTTCGAGCCCGTACATTGCCGTGATGGCAAGGATGGAAAAAGGCGCGATAGCAGCGATCGCAGCAAATCCCGCAAAAACCTTGATCACAGCGTGACCGGCCATCATGTTGCCCGCCAAACGAATGGAGTGGCTGACGGGGCGTACGAAATACGAAATAACTTCGATCAGCGCCAAAATCGGGCGCAGCGCAAGCGGCGCGCTTGATACCCAGAACAGCCCAAGGAAAGATGCACCGTTCTTGACGAAGCCCAAGATGGTAACACCAAAAAATACCGCAAAGGCCATGAGTGCTGTAACTGCGATCTGCGAGGTCGGCGTGTAAGCCATTGGCAGCAAGCCAAGGAAGTTGGCAAAGACGATGAACATGAACAACGTCATAATGTAAGGGAAATACTTTACCCCGTCCTTGCCGCAAATATCTTCGACCATTTTGTAGATAAAACCGTAAGCGAGTTCGGCTACCGACTGCATCCGCGTTGGAATAACAGACCGCTTGGACGTTCCAAGAACCAGCAAAGCGAATACAGCCAAAACTGCCAACGCCATCCAAACCGTAGAGTTCGTGATCGTATACCAAGAAACACCGCCGTCGCCGAAGAACGGCTTAACGATAAACTGGTCCATCGGGTGGAAAACCAGTCCTGCTTCTTCGCTATGTGCTTCTCCTGCCATTTCAGGCCCCTTTATTCTCGTCGACCGCGTCGGCCATCTTCTTTTCCTGGATTTCCTGCGCAGAGCGGAGCATCGTCTTTACCCCGGCCGCAAGACCCAGCATTACAAACAGCACCATGAATATCGGGAGCGTTCCAAAGAACCAATCCAGCGTATATCCGATGCCAAAACCGATCCCAAGACCGGCGCAAAGTTCTATCACCATCCGCCAGGCCAAATGCGCCTGAGAATAATGCTCATCTACTCGGGGCTTTTGTGCCTGCGCCAGTTTAGCCGCTGCGATCTTTGCCTCAAGCTGCTTTAGCCGCTGCTGCTGGTCCGGATCGGTCACGCCAAAATCCCTTTGGATGTGTTGGGGGATAGCTACTTTTCCTACCCGCCCGAGTCAACAGGTGACTAATCCGACTCAAGATACTGATTTTGCTGGATTTTGATGATTTTGAGGTGCGACAAAATATCGGACACAGCTCGAAAAATGCGGAGTTTCACGGGATGATGTTATTCAACCTTTTGGTTGAGGGTATGATCCGCTAAAGAATACCAACGTCGATCCAAACCCAATAAGTAAGAAGAACACGCGCCATGACTGCCCCGCTAGACAGTATCTTTGCAGCCCTTGCTGATCCCACGCGCCGGACCATTTTGGCGATGCTATTGGAAGATGACATGGCTGTCACAGATGTTGCCGAGCCGTTCGAGATGTCGTTGGCCGCCATATCGAAGCACCTGAGCGTGCTTGAGCGTGCAGGGTTGATTGCACAGGAAAAACGCGGGCGGCTGAAATGGTGCAAACTTGAACCGGCAGCATTGAAAGCACCCTCTGTCTGGATGCAGGGTTTTGGCCAGTTCGATCCGGTCAATCTTGATGATTTTGAAAGATTTCTGGCAGCGGAGATCAAATTTCAATCATCAGACGCTGAGCAAGAGGGTTCGTAACCTTGGGGTGACTGACCCTTCCGCGACGAGGTATTACACGGAAGGGTCAAGCATAGTTGTAATTAGATAACGCCGAACGCGAACCGCAATATGGCAAGAACAATCACAACCAAACCCACAAGATAAATAATGCTACGCATTTAACCATTCCTTTATGAACTTTCTGTGATGTTAACACGGCCAAGGCTGTATGGTTCCCGGTTGTGCCTATTAATTTATCAGATCAGGCAGGCACCGCGTCATCGCGCAACAACAGGTATAACGCCAAGATAGTCAGCGATATCCCACCCAGCACCAAGGGCGGCGGTGCCCCTTTGCCCAATGCAATTTCCCATAAGATCACCCAAGTCGGAGTCAGATAGGTATAGGCCATAACCTTGGCCGACGGCAGCCTGAGCGAGGCAAATTGCAATAAGACAAACGTCGCCGAGGACGCGGCCACGGCCACGTAGAAAATTGTGATCCAAACAATGGCAGGCAGCGCCAGCCAGTCGGTTCCTAACAAGTCCCGCCACCCATATACGAACAGCAATGAGCCCCCAGCCAACAACGTGCCCAGCGTAAAAACAACAGCCGGTTCGCCCCGGTTCAGCTTGCGCACCATGGGTGTATAAAGCGCATGACTGACACAGCCGATGAAATAGACAGCCTCTCCGCGGCCTACCTCGAAACTGCGCAAGGCTGCGAAATCGGCACGGAAAATCACCCAAAGCGCACCAGTTGCCCCAACCGCCAAAGCCAGCGCCATCCGAGGTGTCGTTGTCTGGCGCAACACCAGCCATCCGAACCCGGCTGCAATAACAGGCGTCAGTGTGAAAACTGCTGCCGCACTGACCGGTTTTGCGGTCTTAAGGCCTTCGAACATCAACACAAAATAAACGGCAAAGAGCCCGCCTAGGATGAAATAGCGCCAAGGGGCCTCGGTCGCCTCGCGTTTGACGCCCGTGGTCGCAATGACGGCAACCGCAATAACAATTGCGGCGATGACAAAGCGGGCAGTGTTCAAAGCGGCTGGCGAAATCATATTTGCAGACATCGAACCCAACGAGAATGATCCGGCCACCAGCGCCGAAAAAGTTAACATCGCCAGATGCCCTTGGGCCCCGGGGGTCATCAAGTGTCGCCTTTCATGTTATCTTTCAAAAACTTGAGCAACGCCTGAACCTTTGGCGTTCGGTGCAAATCAACATGGGTAACCAACCAAAGCGACGAGTCCCACTCTGGTAAGCGCGGATGCATCTCGATCAGGTCAGCATTGTTACGGGCTTCGTCGATCAAGCAAAACCCGATGCCCGCGCCGTTCAAAACGGCTGTGGTAATCGCCGCTTGGTCAAGACATCGAAAGGTCTGTGCATGCTCAGGAACATTATCCTTAAGCCACTGAAAAAACGGTGCTTTGCTTTGCAAGTCATCGTTAACGACAAACCGGTGATCGCCAAAATCTTTGACGCCGTCAGGCACACCCTTTTCAGCCACGTAAGATGCATGGGCGTACAGCCCTACGCGCAACACCGTCAGAAGCTGGACGACATTATCAGGCTGCTCTGGCACTTGACCTGCGCGAAGGGCGACATGGGCCTCCCCGTATTCCAGACGAAACAAGCGCGTGCCAGTCAGATACCGTATCCGAACCTCTGGGTTTCTTTTCTGAAATTCGACCAGCAGTGGTGTTATCTGCCCAGTCATTTCGATCAAGGACGTGACCACCAATTCGCCTGAAACTGAATCGCCGCGCCCTTTTATCCGGCTGGCCAACTGACTGAATTGATCATGCGTGGCATCGGCGACCCGCAGCAAATCCTCGCCTGCCTCGGTTGCCTTATAGCCCCGCGCATGGCGCTGGAACAACTTCACCGCGAGTCTCGCCTCAAGCGCATCAATGTGGCGGATCACGGTGGCATGGTGCACGCCCAGAACTTCGGCTGCACCGCTGACCGTGCCCATCCGCGCAACTTGATAGGCCGTTCTGATTTCGTCCCAGTTTTCCATAACACCTCATTCACTGTGCATTTATGAACAATGTGACTGCAATTTCGCAAGTTGCGTTCGCTCAGGCAAGTGGCAATCTAACACGAAATTACATCCAGAGAAAGAAACCTCCCATGTCTATCCTCCGTATCGATTCATCAGCCAACACAGAAGATTCCATCACCCGCGCCCTGACTGATCGCATTATCGCCCAGCTGGGCGACAGCGATGTCGTTGTTCGCGATCTCGCGCAAGAACCACTGCCACAGATCACCCACACATGGGCCGTCGCCCGCGCCACCCCCGAAGCGGACCGCGCCCCTGAACAGGCCGAAGCCTTGGTAGAATCCGATAAGCTGGTTGCCGAGATGATGGCCGCCGACACGATCGTGATCGGCGCGCCGATGTATAACTTTAGCATTCCGGCCTCGCTGAAAGCTTGGATCGATCTGGTCGCCCGCGTCGGCGTGACTTTCCGCTATACCGAAGCAGGCCCCGAAGGTCTGGTTAAAGGCAAACGCGTGATCCTTGCGGTGGCCTCCGGCGGTGTTCCCGCAGGTGCGCCTGTGGATTTCAACACACCCTATCTCAAGACCGTTCTGGGCTTCATGGGTATGGACGACGTCACAATCATCTCTGCCGACGCCTTGGCCACCGATCCCGAAGGCACCGTAGCCAGCGCCAACAAGGCAATCGACGCGCTTGCGTCCACGGCCAAAGCTGCCTGAGCAGACCACAGGGGCGGGTTGACTCACCCCCGCCCCTCGCTTAAACGATCCACAAATCCCGGAAGTCCTATGCCTTCCGGTCTCTGGCGCAGCCAAAGATCGACCCCCACCAGCGTGTTACGCCCGTGGGGGCATTTGTGTATTTAACGCGGGTTTCCTACATCCTAGGTAACCGCAACCGACCGAAGGGGGCCCTGGCCCATGTTTGAGAATCTCTCTGAACGCCTGTCAGGCGTCTTTGACCGCCTCACCAAGCAAGGTGCGCTGTCTGACGAAGACGTCAAAACCGCGCTCCGCGAAGTCCGCGTCGCCCTGCTTGAGGCGGACGTCTCTCTTCCCGTCGCCCGTGATTTCGTCAAAGCGGTGCAGGACAAAGCCACAGGTCAGGCGGTCACCAGATCGATCACCCCCGGACAGCAAGTCGTAAAGATCGTCCACGATGCACTGATTGATGTCTTGCGCGGCGAAGGCGAACCTGGCGCGCTAAAAATCGACAATGCCCCTGCCCCGATCCTGATGGTCGGTCTACAAGGCTCCGGTAAAACGACAACGACTGCGAAACTGGCCAAACGCCTGAAAGACCGCGACGGCAAACGCGTGCTGATGGCGTCCCTCGACGTCAACCGCCCCGCCGCGATGGAGCAGCTTGCCATCCTTGGTGTGCAAATCGGCGTCGATACCCTGCCTATCGTCAAGGGCGAAAACCCCGTTCAGATCGCCAAACGCGCCAAAACGCAGGCAGCCATGGGCGGCTACGACGTCTACATGCTGGATACCGCGGGCCGCCTTTCTATCGACGAAGAGCTGATGCAACAGGTCGAGGCGGTGCGCGATGTCGCCAACCCGCGCGAAACGCTGCTGGTGGTGGATGGCCTGACAGGTCAGGACGCCGTGCAAACCGCCGAGAATTTCAACAGCCGCATCGGTATCTCAGGCGTGGTCCTGACCCGCATGGACGGCGACGGTCGCGGCGGTGCGGCCTTGTCCATGCGTGCCGTCACCGGCAAACCGATCAAATTCGTCGGCCTTGGCGAAAAGATGGACGCGCTTGAGACGTTTGAACCAGAACGCATTGCGGGCCGCATTCTGGGCATGGGCGACATCGTGGCCCTTGTCGAACGGGCGCAGGAAACCATCGAGGCCGAACAAGCCGAGCGCATGATGAAGCGCATGGCCAAAGGTCAGTTCAACATGAACGACCTGAAAATGCAGCTTGAACAGATGCAGAAGATGGGCGGCATGCAAGGTATGATGGGCATGATGCCCGGCATGGGTAAAATGGCCAAACAGGTCGAAGAAGCGGGTTACGACGACAAGGTGCTCAAGCGCCAGATCGCCCTGATCCAGTCCATGACCAAGAAAGAACGCGCCAACCCAACGCTTCTTCAGGCAAGCCGCAAAAAGCGCATCGCCAAAGGCGCAGGCATGGAAGTCAGCGAGCTTAACAAGCTGATGAAGATGCACCGCCAGATGGGCGACATGATGAAAAAGATGGGAAAAATGGGCAAAGGCGGCATGCTCAAACAAGCCATGAAGGGCATGATGGGCGGCAAAGGCGGTATGGACCCTGCCGCGATGGCCGGTCAAATGGACCCCAAAGCGATGGAAGCCGCAGCCAAAGCCATGGGCGGCAAACTTCCAGGCATGGGCGGCGGCATGGGCCTGCCGTCCGGTCTATCCGGTTTTGGGAAAAAGAAATGACCCGTACTTCATTTTGCCAAATAAACTCCCGCCGGAGGCACCCCAACCATCCGGTAAGACCAACGTTTTTGTCCCCCAAGGAGGCCGCATGACCGATATCGTCCAACGCGCAGCCGAAATCCTCAAAGGCCACCGCGCCTCGATTGACAGGCTCGATGCTATCCTTGTCTATACCTTGGGCGAGCGCTTCAAACACACTCAGGCTGTGGGGAAACTCAAAGCCGAACACGACCTTCCCCCGTCCGATCCCTCCCGCGAAGCGGCACAGATTGAACGGCTAGAAGATTTGGCGAAAGAGGCTGACCTCGATCCCGAATTCGCCAAGAAGTTTCTGAACTTCATCATCGCTGAAGTCATTCAGCACCATAAAAGCCACCAATCGTAGGGTGCGGGTTCGACCCCACCACTTCTAAAACTAAAGGAAATACACCCATGTCCATGAAAATTCGTCTCGCCCGTGGCGGTTCCAAAAAGCGCCCGTTCTACCGCATCGTTGCAGCCGACAGCCGCATGCCCCGCGATGGCCGCTTTATTGAAAAGCTGGGTACATATAACCCATTGCTGGCCAAAGACAGCGAAGACCGCGTAACGATGGACGTCGAGCGCGTTCAGTACTGGATGAGCCACGGCGCCCAGCCAACCGACCGCGTCGCACGTATGTTGGAAGCCGCAGGCGTGACCCCAAAAACCGAGCGTAACAACCCCAAGAAGGGTACGCCCGGCAAGAAAGCCACAGCACGCGTTGAAGAAAAAGCCGCCAAGGCAACCGCCGAAGCCGCTGCAGCACCAGCCGAAGCCCCTGCTGCAGACGAAGCAGCCGCAGAGTAATTCTGCATCCTCCCGGCGCGGTTATGCGCGCCGGGATATTCCCCTTGTTCTTGATAGTCTGCATTGCTTTGCCGATGCAGGAAATGCATTGTACTTTCAGACAATAATTCACCGACAACGCCTGTGCGCCATCCCTGATTGAAAGCTAAGCATGTTTCGCCTTTTGCGTATCATCCTAATCCTTGGCATCGGCGTCGCCATTGGTATCTGGTTTGAACGCAAGCTGATGAAAAGCGAATGCACAGCCGGGGAAGGTCAATGGACTGGTACAATCTGTGTAGATTCGGAGTTGCTTCAATGAGCGATAAAATTTCCGTCGGGGCGATCTCTGGCTCTTACGGTGTGCGCGGCGAATTGCGCATTAAAAGCTTTTGTGCCGTGCCCGAGGACATTGAACACTACAGCCCGCTTTCATCGGAAAACGGCAAACGCAGCTTCACGCTTGCGCTTGTACGCCCCATCAAAAACGGTTTTGTCGCGCGGATCACCGACGTGACCACCAAAGAAGAGGCCGACGCTTTAAGCGGCACCGTCCTTTTTGCACAGCGCGATCAATTGCCCTCCTTGCCCGACGATGAGTTTTACCATGCCGATCTGATCGGATTGCAGGTGTTCGACACTGGCGGCACGCTGATTGGCAAAGTCAAAACGGTCCAGAACCATGGCGCTGACGATCTGCTGGAAACCCAGCTTGCGGGCACCTCGGCCACCGTGTTTTTGCCCTTTACCAAAGCAGCGGTGCCTACTGTTGATCTGGCCACAAAACGCATCATCGCCAACCCGCCAGAGGGGATACTCCCCGATGCCAAGGCAGAGTGAGCACGACATAAGACACTGTCCTGCCAAGGCCACGGTGGCCCTATGCATGTGATCATTCACCCCGGGTTTCATAAAACCGGTACATCGACATTGCAGGCAGCCCTTCGGTCAAACCGCGACAAGCTGGAACCAGACATCCAAATTATCCTAAGCGAAGACATGCCCGGTTTGACCGGGGCAACCAAGGGGTATTCCGTCGGCAAAGCAGCGCTGGATCTGGGATTGGTCATTTACGAGGCTGCCCAGATAGCCGAGCATATCAATCCCGAGGTTCAGACGGTCATCATCAGTTCGGAAAGCCTGTGCGGTCAAATACCTGGACGCAACGGCGTAAAAGACTACTGCGCAGCGTCCAAACTGCTGACCACGATCAGCGTCGCATTCAACGAGGTCCTTCCCGCATCGAAGCTGTCGTTTTTCTTTTCTACCCGTAGCCCGCAAACTTGGCTGGCCAGTTGCTATACTCAGCATCTGCGTGCCTCCCGGATGACGTTATCTGCTGACGCCTATATGACCACCTTCAAGCCCTCGTCAAAGCTTGAGCACGTGATCGCAGAATGCGCGGACGCGCTGCCCCCCGGTAAAGTATTCACGGCGCGGATCGAGGACAGCGCCAAGACCCGTCTGGGTTTGTTGGACAGCCTGCTCGATATTGCAGGCTATCCGACCCCGCGTCGGGATCGGCTTTTGTCCGTTCCAAACGTGAACAAAGCCCCCTCACCCGCGCTGGTCGCGGCCCTGCTTGGGGTTAACCGGTCAGACTTGAACGACAAGGATGCCCGTACCGCCCGCATGAAATTGAACAAGGGGATGACCTGATGCCCCGGCGGATCATTCTGCACACAGGATTTCACAAGACGGGAACGACCAGCATGACCACGACGCTGCGCGCCAACCGCGCCGCGCTCAAGTCACAGGTTGCGATGCGCTTGCCGCCCCAGATGCGCGAATTGATCAGCGCGACCCGGGGCTATTCCACATGGCGCGACCCGCTGACCCTGATCAAGGCAGAAACCCGGTTTCACAGCTTGCTTGATGCGCTGCCTTCGATGCCGCGCCGCACGCTCATCATCACATCCGAAGAACTGGGCGGCCATCTGCCCGGACGCGGCGATTTGATGGATTACAGTGCGATGCCGATCATCCTTTATAGCTTTTGGACGATTGCACGTGAAAAGTTCCCGCAAGCCGATATTCAAATTTACCTGTCCACCCGCAATCAGGCCGATTGGCTTGTGTCGGCCTATTGGCAACATGTGAAATCCTCCTCAATGACGCTTGATCTGGATGCTTTTCTTGTCAAGTTTCATGATGCCGGAGATCTGGTTTCTATAGTTAACGAGATCGCCAGCCGTGTGCCTTGCCCTGTCCATCATTGCGCATTGGAAGACAGCCAGCATCGTCACCTGGGGCCTGCTGACCCCTTGTTGGATCTTTGTGAAATTCCCCAGAAGGTCCGTAATACATTGCAAGCCGCCCCCGCCGAAAACATTCGCCCTGACATGGCGACACTGCTGGACTTGCTCGAGGTCAATAGAACTGTCAAAGACCCCGAAAAACGTGTCTCCATCAAGACAGCCATCATGGCAAAGGCCAATATCACATGACTTCACCAAACCGATCCCATGGTCGTCAATCGGTCCGTGCAACGTTGAAGCCGCGCGAATTGATGCAAGACACGCCTGATTATGCCGGCGTCTGGCGGGCCGAGGTCGTGACCCTCTTCCCCGAGCTGTTCCCCGGCGTACTGGGTGCCAGCCTGACCGGACGCGCTTTGCAGGAAGGCACGTGGCAACTGCGCACGCATGATCTGCGCGGCTTTGGCGTGGGCAAACACCGCAATGTCGATGATACACCCGCCGGCGGCGGTGCGGGCATGGTGATGCGCGCCGATGTGGTCGGCCCCGCAATCGAGGCTGCAATGGCGGGTGCGGCAGGACGCTGGCCGATCTTGTATATGTCCCCGCGCGGGAGGCGTTTTGATCAGGCGATGGCCGCCGATCTTGCCACCTGTTCCGGCGTCACCATGCTGTGTGGTCGGTTCGAGGGCGTGGACGAGCGCGTGATCGAACACTACGGCATCACCGAAATATCCCTTGGCGATTTCGTGATGACCGGAGGCGAGTTGGCCGCGCAGGCGATGATCGACGCCACCGTGCGTCTGTTGCCCGGCGTGTTGGGCAATGCCGAAAGCACCGTCGAGGAAAGCCATTCATCCGGCCTGCTGGAGCATCCGCAATATACCAGACCCGCCGACTGGCAGGGCCACGAGATTCCTCCGGTCCTTATGTCGGGAAACCACGGCGAGGTTGCCAAATGGCGCTTGGCCCAGGCCGAGCGGCTGACAGAACAGCGTCGCCCTGATATGTGGACAAAATACTTGGCCAAACCAAAGGGCAAATCATGACAGACCTTAGCCGCATCCTTGACCATGCCCGCATTGACGAGCTGCCCAACCCCTATTTCGGCAAAGTCCGTGATTGCTATGATTTGCCTGATGACCGGCGCATTTTAATCTCGTCTGACCGGATTTCCGCGTTTGACCGCATCCTGACGTCGATCCCGTTCAAGGGCCAAGTTCTAACGCAAACGGCGCGGTTCTGGTTTGATCACACCAGCGATATCTGCCCCAATCATGTGCTGGAATACCCCGACCCCAATGTGGTGATCGGCAAGCATCTGACGATTTTGCCGATAGAGATTGTCGTGCGGGGGTATCTCGCGGGATCGACCGGCACGTCTGTTCTGACGCTTTATAAAAAGGGCGAGCGGGAAATGTATGGGCACACGTTCCCCGACGGGCTGCGCGACAATGAGGCATTGCCCCACGCGATCATCACGCCGACATCGAAGGAATTTGACGGCGGCCACGACGCGCCGCTGACCGCGACCCAGATTGTCGAACAGGGCCTTCTGACCCAAGCGCAATGGGACCAGATCAGCGACATAGCCCTGCGTCTGTTTGCACGAGGTCAGGAAATGGCCGCCAAGAACGGTTTGATTTTGGTTGATACAAAGTACGAATTCGGCACCGATACAGACGGGAACATCCTGCTGGCCGATGAAATCCACACGCCTGATAGTTCCCGTTTTTGGCTGGCCGACGGCTACCAAGCAGCGCTTGAGAACGGCACGCGCCCGCCATCGTTTGACAAGGATGTGATCCGGTCTTGGGTCGATGCGCGCTGCGATCCCTATCACGACGATATCCCTGAAATTCCCGCCGATCTGATCGCCGCAACGTCTCAGGTTTATATTGATGCGTATCAGGCGATCACTGGCCAGACGTTCAAGCCCAATATGGACGGCGATACGGTGCTGGACCGTGTGCGCACCAATCTGGCACCGTATTTCACCCGCTAAAAGCGGCGCTTCGCCTCTTGATCCAACACCCTAACCCGCCTATACGCAGGCCAAGTCTGGAATCGCTTTGCGCGGCTCCAGCCTTTTCTGCATGCGCAGAAATCAAAAGCAAAGATGATGCTACCTTCGATGGGCCGCCATGGCAGGCCCGCCAGACAGACCGAAGCTCTGGGATTGCACAAAACTTCGTGGACTAACCACGAGCATTTATTAGGAGTTGATCAGATGAACCTGATTGCTGAAATCGAGGCGGAACAAATCGCCGAACTGGGCAAAGTGATCCCAGATTTCCGCGCCGGAGACACCATCCGCGTGGGCTTTAAAGTGACCGAAGGTACACGTACCCGCGTTCAGAACTATGAAGGCGTCTGCATCGCGCGCAACAACGGCAAAGGCATTGCCGGGTCGTTCACCGTGCGCAAGATTTCCTTTGGCGAAGGTGTTGAGCGCGTATTCCCGCTGCACTCCACCAACATCGACACAATCGAAGTCGTCCGCCGTGGCCGCGTCCGGCGCGCCAAGCTGTACTATTTGCGCAGCCGTCGCGGCAAATCGGCACGTATTGTCGAGAACGCCCATTACAAGCCAAAATCTGGCGCGAACGCGTAAGGAGAGCTGTCATGAAAGCCGATACACACCCCGAATACCACACGATCAACGTCAAATTGACCGACGGCACGATCCTGGAAATGAAATCGACCTACGGCAAAGAAGGCGACCAGCTGTCGCTTGATATTGACCCATCCGTGCACCCAGCATGGAACGGTGGCACCTCGCGTCTTATGGACACCGGTGGCCGCGTGTCGAAGTTCAAGAACAAATACGCAGGTCTGGGCTTCTAAACCCACCTACGGCTTACAATTCAAAACTGGCGTGTCCCAATCCGGGGCGCGCCATTTTGTTTTGAAGGGGTTCGGCTAGGCCCGTGTTCAATGGGTTTCTAAACCTGTGGCGCCATGACAAAGGCCGTAAGATAAACCCCGATAACAACGCGCAAGTGCTTTTAAATGGGCCATGGCTGCCATATGGTCATTGCCAAAGTGATCGCGCAGACAATTGCGGGAAGATAAGGGACAGTTGGCAATGGCGCATATTATCGTCGTCGGAAATGAAAAAGGCGGGGCTGGAAAATCTACCGTCTCGATGCATGTGGCAACCGCCCTGTCGCGCATGGGGCACAAGACCAGCATGCTGGATCTGGACCTGCGCCAACGGACCTTGGGCCGCTTTATCGATAACCGCAAAGCGTTTCTTGCTTCGGCCGACCTTGAATTGCCCTCCCCCACGATGCACGAGCTGCCCGAAGTGGAAGCAGAGGCAATCAAGCCCGGCGAGAACATCTTTGACCTCAGGCTCAGTGCTGCCGTCGCAAATCTTGAGCCTTTGAGCGATTTTATCCTGATCGACTGCCCCGGATCGCACACCCGTCTTAGCCAAGTGGCCCATTCGTTGGCGGACACTTTGATCACACCGCTGAACGATAGCTTCATCGACTTTGATCTTTTGGCCCATACCGATGCAACGGGTGACAAAATCACCGGTCCATCGGTCTATTCCGAAATGGTCTGGAACGCGCGTCAATTACGGGCGCAGGCCGGGCTTGAGCCAATCGACTGGATCGTGGTGCGCAACCGAATGGGGGCGCAACGCATGGTCAACAAAGACAAGATGGAACGCGCGATCAAGAACTTGTCCAAGCGGATCGGCTTTCGCATTGCGCCCGGTTTCAACGAGCGTGTCATCTTTCGCGAATTGTTCCCGCGCGGCCTGACCCTTCTGGACCTCAAGGATATCGGGGTCAGCCAGCTCAACATCTCGAACGTAGCGGCGCGTCAGGAATTGCGTGATCTGATGAAAGCGCTTAAATTGCCCGGTGTCGAAGTTAACTTCTGACCGGCCTGCGTCGCAACAGCACGATCATGTTCGACACGAAAAGCGTCACGGTCACCACCCCGCCGCCGACAAGCGCATAGGGGCCAGGGTCTTCGCCAATGACCGCCCAGACCAGAAGGGGCGCCAGCACTGATTCCAGAAGCACCAACAGCCCCACCTCTGCTGACGTTATATAACGGGGACCAAGCGCCAGAAAGATCGAGCTGAGCATGATGAACGTACCGTGCATCAACACCAGCGGTACCTGCGAGACGGGCATCGCACCGGGATGCGCGAAAGGTGCGATAAGCACAGCCCCGATCAGATACGCCATCCCAACCCCCGGCACCATCGAGATTGCCCTTGCATGACGCGCCGCCGTCAGCCCGGCGGCAAAGCAGGCCGATACGGCAAGCGCCAACAGATCGCCCGTCAGGCTCGCGTGGGCCGTTTCACCAGAGCCGTAAGCGATGATTGCAATGCCGACAGCAACAACTGCAATGGTCATCAACATCCGCTGGCTGATCGGCTCTGCCAGAAAGATGCGGCTGAAGATGCTGGCGAAAACCGGCAGTGACGCAAGAATAAAAACAACGTTGGCGACCGACGTCAGGCTGACGGCCAGCACGAACAGCACGCCACTTGCCCCCGTCCCGATCATATAGACCGCGCCGTATCGCCCGCTGTTCAGGACAGCGCGAAACGGACGCGGGCCTTGCAACGCCAGAACGCCAATACTGATCAACGCCCCCGCAAGCAGCAACCGCCAAAAGGCAATCGTCAGCGCAGGCGCATCAATCAGACGCACGAACAGCGAATCCGGCACCACGCATAGGATGCCGATCAGCGTAATAAGAAGGCCGCGCGCTTGATCTGTCATTGGCTATCGGTGGCGCTTTCCCGCGCTCAAGTAAAGTCCCTTGGCCGCGTCGCTGCAAGTTTTTGAAGCACGCCCCGAAGCATGTCGCGCTCGACCTCTGTCAGCCCCTCGGTCAACATCGCATCATAGCGCTGTGCAACGCGATGCAGGTCATCGTAGGCCCTGTGTCCAAAATCCGTCAACGTCAGATGTTCAAGACGGCGGTCGCCCTCATCCCGTGCGCGGGTCACAAAGCGGCGTTCGGTCAGTTTTTGAACCGCGCGGCTGATCTTGGTCTTGTGCATGTTGGCGCGCAGCCCGATCTCGCTGGCTGTCATCTGACCATATACCCCAAGATGAAACAGCACACGCCATTCTGTGCGCAACATGCCGTAGCGGTCCTTGTAGATCTGCTGAAACGCGAGGCTGCTTGCCTCTGCTGCCTGGTTCAACAGGTACGGCAGAAACAGATTGAGATCAAAATTATCGTCTGGCATCCATGCAATCGCTTGTTAGTTACAAAATCAACTATTACAAACGTAACAGATTTTGCAAGGGAGGCTTTGATGAACCGCCAACTGACCGCGTCCGACCTGACCACTGCCGCCAGCCCCATGGGCACAACCGCAGGGTATATGCCCGGTTTCGGCAATGACTTCGAGACAGAGGCCCTCCCCGGTGCATTGCCTCAAGGCATGAACAGCCCGCAAAAATGCAACTACGGTCTATATGGCGAACAACTGTCCGGAACAGCCTTCACCGCCCCCAGCCACCAGAACGAGCGCACGTGGTGCTACCGTATCCGGCCTTCGGTGAAACACTCGAACCGCTATGCAAAAATCGACCTGCCGTACTGGAAATCCGCGCCGCATATCCCGGCTGATGTCACTAGCCTGGGCCAGTACCGCTGGGATCCGGTGCCCCATTCCTCGGAAAAACTGACATGGCTGACCGGCATGCGCACTATGACAACGGCGGGGGATGTAAACACCCAAGTCGGCATGGCAAGCCACATCTATCTGGTCACCGACAGCATGGTCGACGCCTATTTCTATTCAGCCGACAGCGAAATGCTGATCGTCCCCCAAGAAGGCCGCCTGCGGTTTTGTACCGAACTGGGCGTGATCGATCTTGCGCCAAAGGAAATCGCGATCATCCCCCGCGGCCTTGTCTACCGGGTCGAAGTGCTGGAAGGCCCAGCGCGCGGCTTTGTCTGCGAAAACTACGGTCAGAAGTTCGAGCTACCGGGCCGAGGCCCCATCGGTGCCAACTGCATGGCCAACCGCCGCGATTTCAAAACCCCCGTTGCCGCGTTTGAAGACCGCGATGTGCCCTCGACCGTCACAATCAAATGGTGCGGGCAGTTCCACGAAACCAAGATCGGCCATTCGCCCTTGGACGTGGTCGCATGGCACGGCAATTACGCACCTGTCAAATACGACCTGACCACCTATTGCCCGGTGGGTGCCGTACTGTTTGACCACCCCGATCCGTCGATTTTTACTGTGCTGACTGCGCCGTCGGGTGTCGAAGGTACCGCTAATATCGACTTCGTGCTCTTCCGCGAACGCTGGATGGTCGCCGAAGATACCTTTCGCCCGCCATGGTACCACAAGAACGTCATGTCCGAACTGATGGGCAATATCTATGGCCAATATGACGCCAAGCCCAAGGGGTTCATCCCCGGCGGCATGTCGCTGCACAACATGATGCTGCCCCACGGCCCGGACAAGAACGCCTTTGAAGGCGCATCAAATGCTGATCTTGAGGCGCGCAAACTCGACAATACGATGTCGTTCATGTTCGAAACCCGATTCCCGCAGCACCTGACGGAATTCGCCGCCAAGGAGGCCCCTCTTCAGGACGATTACATCGACTGCTGGCAAAGCCTGGAAAAGAAATTCGACGGCACCCCCGGAAAGAAATAGTTGCAACTGCCCGCATCGCCCTACGTCGAAACCAGCATGTACCACATCAAGGAATATCAATGACACGTCTGACCTCATGGGTCGAAAGCGCCAACAGCGCCGACACCGATTTCCCGCTTAACAACCTGCCTTACGGCGTCTTCTCGACCAATGCGCTCGAACCGCGCTGCGGCGTGGCGATTGGCGACATGGTGGTGGACATGGCCGCCCTTGAGGCCGAAGATCTGGTGCTGCTGCATTTCGACCCTGTGTTCGATGTCCCTTACTGGAACGACGTGATGGACCTTGGCCCAAAGACTTGGGCAGACCTGCGTGCCCGTCTGATCGAACTGCTGTCCGCCAACAGCCCGGACCAAGCCAAAGTCGCCCCCCATCTGGTGCCCATGTCTGAAATCCACCTGCACATGCCGCTTGTGGTCAGCGAGTACACCGATTTCTACGCTGGCCGGCATCACGCCACCAATGTCGGCACAATGTTTCGCGGCGCCGAAAACGCGCTGCCACCCAACTGGCTGCACATCCCCATCGGGTACAACGGTCGCGCCTCAACCGTGGTTGTCTCCGGCACCGACATCCACCGCCCCAATGGGCAATTAAAGGCGCCCGACGAAGACTTGCCTACATTTGGGCCGTCCAAGCGGCTTGATATTGAGCTTGAGATGGGGGCCATCGTCGGCACCTCGACCGACATGGGCGACACGATCAGCGTGGCCGAAGCAGACGAGATGATCTTTGGCTATGTCCTGCTTAACGATTGGTCCGCCCGCGACATTCAGGCTTGGGAATATCAGCCGCTCGGGCCCTTTCAGGCCAAAGCCTTTGCCACCTCAATTTCGCCCTGGATCGTCACATCTGCCGCGCTGGAACCCTTCCGGACCTCGACGCCCGAGCGCGAGAAGGACCTACTCCCCTACCTGCAAGAACCCAAACCGATGCTGTTTAACATAGACCTGTCGGTAATCCTCCAGCCCGAAGGCGGCACCCAAGAGGTGATTGCGCGCACAAACTACAACACGATGTATTATTCCGCCCCACAACAACTGGCGCATCACGCATCATCGGGATGTGCGATGAACGCAGGCGATCTGCTGGGGTCCGGCACAATTTCCGGACCGGAAAAGCACGAACGCGGCAGCCTGCTGGAACTCAGCTGGGGCGGCGAGGAACCGATAACATTGCAAGACGGCAGCACCCGCAGCTTCATCGAAGACGGCGATACCATAATCCTTACCGGTCATGCCCAAGGCGCGGAGTACCGCATCGGTTTTGGGGCCTGCGCAGGCAAGATCCTTCCCGCCAAAACCAAATTCTGAACCCCTTTCATTTTGCCGGATAAACTCCCGCCGGAGGCTCCCATACCCGCCTCCCGCACCAAAGATAAACAAAGGAACACCATGGCCAAGGCATTCGCATCCCAAGGGGACATGACCGAAAAAGAAATCTCCTTCACCGAAGTGGGTGAGGGTCTCTGGGCCTTCACCGCCCAAGGTGACCCGAACTCTGGCGTGATCATCGGCGATGACAGTGTCATGATCGTCGAGGCCCAAGCCACCCCGCGTCTGGCCAACAAAGTCATCGAAAAAGTCCGCGAGGTCACCGACAAGCCGATCACCCATGTCGTCCTGACCCACTACCATGCGGTACGCGTGCTGGGGGCATCGGCTTTCAACGCGGATCAGATCATCATGTCCGACATGGCACGCGGCATGGTGAATGAACGCGGTCAAGAAGACTGGGACAGCGAATTCCAACGCTTCCCCCGCCTGTTCGAGGGTCACGAATCCATCCCCGGCCTGACCTATCCCACCACCACCTTCAACGATCGCATGACTGTCTATCTTGGCAACCGCCGCATCGACCTGATGCACCTTGGCCGCGCCCATACCGCAGGCGATATCGTCGTCCATGTACCAGATGAAAACGTTATGTTCACCGGCGACATCGTCGAATATCACTCCGCCTGCTATTGCGGCGACGGGTATTTCGCTGATTGGGGCAATACGTTGGACGCTATCAAAGCCTATGATGTAGCCGCCATCGCCCCCGGTCGCGGCGATGCTCTGGTCGGCACAGACATGGTTAACAAAGCCATCGAAAACACGCGTGATTTCGTCGACAGCACCTACCGCCCTGCGGCCCGCGTGGCCGCGCGCAACGGCACGCTCAAAGATGCATGGGACGCCGTGCGCGCCGAATGTGACCCGAAATTTGCAGACTATGCGATCTACGAACACTGCCTGCCGTTCAACGTCGCCCGCGCCTATGACGAGGCCCGCGGCATCAGCCATCCGCGTATCTGGACCGACAAGCGCGACGTCGAGATGTGGGAACAATTGCAAAGCTGAGATCGAAAAAATGGCCTATGATTACGCCCCCTTTCCCTACTCGCCGCCTCCCGGCCTGACTGCGCCAGAACCACGGCACCCCGTGGTCATCGTCGGTGCCGGCCCGATCGGCCTTGCGATGGCGATTGATCTGGCCCAGCACGGCGTGGCTTCGGTGGTGCTGGATGACAATAACGTTGTCTCGGTCGGGTCCCGCGCGATCTGCTGGGCCAAGCGCACGCTGGAAATCTTTGACCGTCTGGGCATTGGCGAACGTATGTTGGCCAAGGGCGTGACTTGGAAAATCGGGCGCAATTTCCATGGCGACAAACAGGTCTACGCGTTCGATCTGTTACCGGAACCGGGCCATAAATATCCTGCGTTCATCAATCTCCAGCAATATTACGTCGAACAATATCTGGCCGAACGCACACGGGATTTCCCCGACCTGATCGACCTGCGGTTCCTGAACAAAGTCACCGCCCACACCGATCACGGCGATCATGTCACCCTCGACATCGCGACCCCCGATGGCCACTACACGCTAACGACCGACTACTACATCGCCTGTGACGGTGCCGGGTCCGCGACCCGCAAACGCATGGACCTACCCTTCGAGGGGCAAACCTTCGAAGAGCATTTCCTGATCGTCGACGTCGAGATGGAAACCTCCCCTTTCGGCAACCACGACACGCCCGAACGCTGGTTCTGGTTCAATCCGCCCTTCCACAACGGTCAATCCGCGCTACTGCACAAACAGCCCGACAATATCTACCGCATCGACCTGCAACTTGGCCCCGACACCGACCCCAAGCTAGAGGCAACCGAGGAAAAGGTCCTCCCCCGGATCAAGGCCATCGTGGGCGACACGCCCTTCCGCCTCGACTGGATGAGCGTCTATAAATTCCGCTGTGCCAAGCTGGATCGCTTTGTGCATAACCGCGTGATCTTCGTCGGCGACAGCGCCCATGTGGTCAGCCCTTTCGGCGCGCGCGGCGGCAATGGTGGCATTCAGGACGTGGATAATCTTGGCTGGAAAATTGCTGCCGTCTTGAACGGCCAAGCCCCCGAGAAACTCATCGAAAGCTACAACACTGAACGCGTACATGGCTCTGCCGAGAACATCCTGAATTCGGCCCGCGCCACGAATTTCATGACCCCTAAATCCCCGATCGAGGCGCTGTTCCGCAACGAAGTTCTTTCCCTTGCCGCAGACCACCCCTTTGCGCGCAAGCTGATCAACTCTGGTCGCTTGTCCCAACCCTGCGATCTGTCGTCGTCGCCGCTATCAACCGCAGGCGACGCGCCCATCGCCCCCGGCTTTCCGATGATGGATGCGCCGCTTGACGGCCCGGATGGCCCAACGTGGCTGACCACCGCGGTGCAAGGCCATTTCACCCTAATGACCGCAAGCACCATGCCTTTGCCTGCGATCAAAGGCATTCACCGCATCGGCATTAATCAACAAGCAGATTACCCTTGCTTTGCGTCGGCCGGTGGCCACGCCGAAACGCGCTATGGCACAGATAGAATCTATCTTCTGCGGCCCGACGGACATGTTTGCGCCGTGTTCGACACCGCCGATCCAGCTGCGATAAAGGCGGCTCGCGACCGCGCACTGGGGGTAACCATATGACTTTGGAAGATAAACTTGGCCCGAATGGCGACGCGTTTTACAATACCTTGATGAACACGCACGAGGGGCTGACAGATGCGCAAAGCCACGCGCTGAACGCGCGCCTTGTGCTGATCCTTGCAAACGAGATTGGCGATCTGCAAAAGCTTACGGCATTGCTGATGGCTGCAAAGGGTGTTTGATCTTTATGTCAGCAGGTGCAGCTTCTGTGATCCTTAAAAATATTGCTGTGCCGGTTTCGCTTGCGGGGCCTGATCTTGGCGGCACCCTGCAGGGCCAATGCCTTTATGGAGATCTTCATATTGTCCCGGATGGATCCAACAGATTGATCCCTTGCGAACCTTCGCCCCACGCCAAACTTGTTATCCCACACCTGACCGAAGCGCATTGCCATCTCGACAAGTGTCACAGCATTAACAGGTTGGGGCCTGTCGGTGGCGATCTGCCGCAAGCCATTGAAGCACAAGCGAAAGACCGCAAGAACTGGACCAAAACAGATCTGCAAACGCGCATCACCAAAGGGTTACGCGAAGCCAGGGCGTCGCACTGTGGCGCGATCCGCAGCCATATCGATTGGGGCGAAGATGCGCAGCCCCCAATCGCTTGGCACGTCTTGGGTGAACTGGCAAACGACAGTGATCTGACCGTACAACGCAGCGCCCTCATGGGAATTGACAAGCTGGCTGATAGCGATTTTTGCACGCAGGTTGCCTTGCACATCGCGCGCTCCCAAGGGGGCGTATTGGGTGGGTTTGTCCTTGCGCACCGAAATCGGGTTATGGGGATCGACAATGTCATAAAACAGGCCATCCACCACGGCCTCCCGCTGGATTTTCACGTGGACGAAACACTGGAAGACATGGATGGCCTTAGCCTTATCGCGGATGCGATCCTTCGCCTTGATTATAAGGGTCCGGTTTTATGTGGCCATGCGTGCAACATGACGAATCTGTCGGGTGATCCGCTTGCACGTTTGATCGACAAATTGCTGAAGGCGGGTATTTCGATCTGCGCGCTCCCCACGACCAACCTGTACCTACAAGGGCGCACCGGTGGCACGCCGGACCGGCGCGGCATCACGCGGTTGCGCGAACTGGACACGGCTGGCGTGCCGATTGTCCTTGCCTCCGACAACGTGGCCGATGCTTTTTGCCCGACCGGCCAACACGATCCTATGGCCGCCCTTCATCTCGGGGTGCTTGGCGCACATCTTGATCCCCCCTTTGACCGCTGGTTGCCTTCGATCACCAACAACGCGCGCCGCGCTATGGGATTGGACGGGATATTTGTGAAGACGGCCAAAGCGTCAGAGTTGCTGATATCGGACGCTACCAGCATTGCAGATCTTATTTCAGGGCGGGACGCCTTAACTTCGCTAGCCTAAACCGAGATATGCAGACCCCAGCGCCCGTTAGAGCCACCCGCCCAATCCTTTTACGCAGCCTTGCCCTTGACGCATTGCACCTCAACACCGACACTCCCTTATCCAAGCTTGGCACCAAGCCAAGTAATAGACGCAGAACAACTGCATCACCACATCTCGGGGCTTTGGCGCTGAGAAGCGAAAGTGAACCTCATATCGACGGGGTGACACATCAACAGAGAGGAAGATTATGAGTTTTTTGACCCGTACCGGGAAACCACTGCCGCAGTCCATTTTGGAGTCTGCCGAGGCCGCCAAAAAAGATCCGGTTAACCGCCGCGAGTTTCTGGCCATCGCAAGTGCTTTTGGCGCCACGACAGCGACCGCTTATGCGATGATCGGCATGCCGACGCCCGCAAGCGCTGCGGCCCACAAAGAAGGCGGCACCGTGCGCATGCAGATGGAAGTACGCGCCCTGAAAGATCCCCGCACATATGACTGGTCGCAAATCGCGAACTTCTCGCGAGGCTGGCTTGAGTATCTGGCGATCTGGGAAAACGACGGCACATTCACCCCTGCCCTGCTGGAAAGCTGGGAAATCAACGATGATGCCACCGAATATACATTGAACGTCCGCCAAGGCGTGACGTGGAATGATGGCACACCCTTTACCGCTGCGGATGTTGTGCGCAACATCGAAGGCTGGTGTGACAAATCGGTCGAGGGCAACTCTATGGCGGGTCGCTTTGCAACGCTGATCGACGAAGCGACAGGCATGGCGATCGAAGGGGCGATCACGGCCACCGATGATCACACCGTCAAATTGATGCTGCCGCGCCCCGACATCACCTTGATCCCCGGCATGGCGGATTATCCTGCCGCGATTGTTCCCGCAGGCTTTGATCCTGAAACCATGCTCGATAACCCGGTTGGTACGGGTGCCTATTTGCCCGAATCCCTTGAGGTTGGCGTGAAAGGTGTGCTGGTCAAGAACCCCGATCACGCATGGTGGGGCACCGAAGTTTACGGCGGTCCATACATCGACCGGCTAGAATACATCGACTATGGGACCGATCCGTCGGCCTTTGTCGCGGCGGCCGAGGCTGATGAAATTGATGCGACCTATTCCATCGAGGGTGAATTCATCGACGTGTTCGGCACTTTGGATGGGTGGAACGAAAACGAAATCGCAACAGCGGCAACCATCGTTATCCGCCCCAATCAGCTGGCCGAAGTCGATGGCAAGATGCCTTATGCGGACCCGCGTGTACGTCAGGCGATTTCGATGGCCGTCGACAATGCCGTTCTGCTGGAACTGGGCTATGCCGGACGTGGTCTGGTCGCCGACAACCATCACGTTGGTCCGATGCACCCTGAATTCGCAGAAATCCCGCCGCGCAAGGTTGACCCCGCTGCCGCCAAGGCGCTCATGGAAGAAGCAGGCATGGCCGATTTCGAACACGAACTGTTCTCGATCGACGATGCCTGGCGCAAAGACACGACCGATGCAGTCGCCGCGCAACTGCGTGACGCTGGAATCAAGGTCAAGCGGACCATCCTGCCCGGTTCGACCTTTTGGAACGACTGGACGAAATATCCGTTCTCGTCGACCAACTGGAACGCCCGTCCCTTAGGTGTTCAGATCTGGGCGCTGGCTTATCGCTCTGGCGAAGCGTGGAACGAATTTGGCTGGGCCAACTCAGAGTTCGATGCCTTGTTGACCAAGGCCCTATCGGTGGCTGACGTTGAAAAACGGCGCGCAATCATGGCGGAAGGCGAAGCGCTGATTCAAAGCGAAGGCGTGACGATCCAGCCTTACTGGCGGTCGCTGTACAACCACACCAAAGTTGGTCTGGTTGGCGCAAATCATCACATCGGGTTCGAATATCACCCAGCACGTATGGCGTGGACCATGTGAACCGTCTGATATGAATTCAGGCAAAGGGCTGCGCATCGCGTGGCCCTTTTCGTTTCTAGCTAAAAGAAGCGGTGGAGATCTGGTGACGGTGACCACAGAACAGGATCGGCAGTTTTCAGGGCGCAAAGCCTTTGCGTGATCTCATTAACACCGATGGCTTTGGCGCGCTTTGTCAGATCTGGCAGCCCCAGTTTGTACAGTGTCAGTTGATCAAGCGCATCGCGCGTCAAGCCGTCGTTCAGCAAGGGTGCCGCTGCATTCATCACCCCCAGGATCAATGCGTCTGCCGCCGCTGTAAGGGTCAGGTCGACCGGATCAATACCGGCAAAGCGGGCCTCCTCGACCACCATATCCTCCATTAGCGGGTCGATCACCGCACCGCCGCCACCGGGGTATCTGTACCATCCAACGCCAATAGATCGTCCCAACCGACCCTCGCGCACCATGCGGTCAGCAACAAGCAGATCGGTTCCAGCAGCTCTGCGCCGCGCAAATGCAACCTCAAGCCCGATCGCGTCCTGCGCTTTCAGCAGCCCTTGAGTGAACCCAGCCTCTTCCAACGCCTCGTCCAGTTCCCATGGTGTTATGCCCACCAACAAAAGCTTATCCACCAGCGCAAGGGCTGCGTCTTGCAAAACAGCACCTGCAAAAACGTCTCTGCGCGCGCTGACCGAAAACGGAACATTCAGCTGGGTGACAAACCTCCGTGCCGCAGCACTACTCGGGTCCAAGGCGCTCCCAAGCGCGATCTCGGCAAAACGCGGATCAAGCAAGTCCATCGCGACAGTGCGGTCTGGTTCTGGGGCGGATACCAGCGCAAGTGGCCCCTCAAGCAAAACGATCAAAGCGTCTGTTGGCGCTTTGGCTGCATGATCGCCACGACACAGGAATACGTCGCACTTGCCTTTGATCCTCGCTAAAACTGGGACGTTCAGATCAGGCAACCGCCGCCCGATGATCTCGCCGACGCGCACGGCATCGTTTGGATCAGGTTCTACAACCGTGACTTTGTGACCTGTGGCGCACATCGCCACGATCAAATCCAGACTTGCTGTACCCAGATCATATAAAACCATATCCAAAGCTAGCGGTGCCGTCACTTGCCCGGCGTTTCCAAGAAATGCCGCTTTTCAATAATCTTCAGTAGGTCTTTCAACGATGCGTTAACCGGGCGGTTTGATGTATTGATCTGCGCATCTGCGCGCTCATAAAGCGGTGTGCGGGTATCCAGAAGGTTTTTAAGCTGCGTCATCGCCGCCGGATTACCCTCCATCGGGCGCACGTCACCTTGGGCGCGCACACGCTGCATGTATTCCGACGGGCTCGTATAGACCCAAATCGTGTGAAACCGCTGCAACAGTGTCGCATAAGTCGCTTGTTCTGCAACGATCCCACCGGCCACGGCCAAAATCATTTTATCATGGGTGGCGCTGACCCGCTCCAGGGCCTCAGCCTCAAGTTCGCGGTAGCCTTCCTGACCGTACAGCGCCATCACCTCTGCAACGGGCATGTCGCTGGCCAGTTCGATCTCTTTGTTCAACTCTACAAAGGGAAGATCCAGCGCCACACCCGCAAGCCTGCCGAGTGTGGATTTGCCAGCCCCGCGCAACCCGATCAAGCAGATGCGCCCTGACCGCATCGCTGTTGGGCTTTGCTTTGACAGAAGAGCCCTGACCTGCTGTTGAACATCTGGATTTGCCTTGCTGAACAACCGGGCAACCCTTTCAACATCGCGATCAAAGGGAACGGTTTCCGATAGCAAAGTTTCTATCTTGAGATCCAACGCGACGGCCACCCTTTGCAACAAAATGACCGAGATGTTGCCCTCTCCGGCCTCAAGCTGCGCCAGATACCGAGGGGATACGCCTGATATTTCCGACAATACCCGGCGCGGCAATCCTCGCGCCTTGCGTGCCTCACGGACCCGCGCGGCAAGCCGTTGGATCAGATCTTGCGCTTGGTTTGCGGTATGGGACGTGTCTGACATGAAGGGCCCCTGATGTACAATAATGCAAACCTATTCAAAAAACCGCCAACATCAACCGATTTATGCGAAAAAGTGCATTAGTCGGCGCGGATAAGCGGTTCAACCACCTTACGGATACGGTCTGGCGCGGGCATGCTTTTGAACACATCGGCTTGGGTGAAGACGCACGTGAAACTGCCTGTGAAACACAGCACGTCGTTCTGGAAAGCCTTCATACCAAAGGTTATTGATTTCGTCCCCAGCCGCGTCGGATATGTCTCGCACATCAAGCGATGGCGTGGGGTGACAGGGCTGGAAAAATCCATCGACAGGTTCACGAAGGGTGTGCCCATGTTGCGGTCGATCTCCATCTGGAACCAACCCTCACCGTCGAAATGTTCCTCCCACCACGCGTTGATCGCATCCAGCGCGAACCACGGCAGGCGGGCGGTATAAGCGATCTGCGCCGGGTCGCAATCGCCCCAAGTAACGCGAATTTCATGCACAAAAGGCTGTGTTGTCATTCAGTAGGTTTCCACATGATAGCGGCCGTCTTCGCGCATGGTGTCCCGCAGCGCTGTCCACTGCTGCCCCATGCTTTCGGCGATTGAAGTCATCGCCTTTTCAACACCTTCTTCCATGCCGCGCAACCCGCAGATGTAGATATAGGTGTGCGGGTCGGCCAGCAATTCCGCAACGGAATCCTGCTCGACCAAGATACGATCCTGAACATATTCCTTAGCGGTGCCGACCTCGCGGCTGAACACCAGATGCTGTTTCAGCAAGCTTTCAGGGACCTTCTTGAGCGGGCCAAAATAGGGCAGGCTTTTGGGCGTGCGCGCGCCAAAAAACATGGTCATCCCGCCTGTCGCACCGCTGCGCTGGCGCTGCATGGTAAAGGCGCGCATGGGGGCCGATCCGGTGCCGGTGCATATCAACAACAGGTGTGCCTTCGGATCGCTGGGCATGAGGAAGGTCGCGCCAAAGGGGCCGGTGACCTCGACCTCGGCCCCAGTTTCCAGATCACACAAGAAATTCGACGCCAACCCCTGCGCCTCGCGTTTCACCGTAAGCGAGATGTTGTGGTAGCCGGAACGTTCGCCGTCTCGCGGGCTTGAGATCGAATAAAGCCGGGGCAAATGCGCCTTGCCCTCGGCATCGGTGCCGGGGGGGATAATGCCAACCGATTGCCCTTCGAGCACGGGAAAGGGCAGCGCACCGGGGTCAAGAATGATGTGGCGCACGTCATGGTCAGGGTCATCGGTCAGACGGTAATTGCCCTGCACCTTCATCTTGGCAGGCTTGCCAAGGTTATACATGTTCACTGCAGGCTTGCCCGCTGTGGCAGGCGCCTTGGCCTTGCCGCCCGCACCCTTATGCGCCTCGGCCAGAAGAGCCGCGATCGGATCAACCTCGCCGTCGTCACCCGAGGAAGTCGCAACCTCGATATCCTCTTGGTCGGGCAGTTCTTCCATCTCGTATTGCTGTTCCAGCGTGTAGGGCACATCGACCACGCGCCATTCGTCGATCGAGCCTGTGGGGCAAACGGGAATACAATCCATGCAGAAATTACAGGTGTCGAAATTCACCACGACATTGTTGTCGTCATGTTCAATCGCACCCACTGGGCAGGTCATTTCGCAGGTGTAACAGCGAATGCAAATCTCGGGATCAATAAGGTGCTGTTTGACGGGCTGGTTCATTACATACGCTCCTGCGGCTAAGATGCATATGGGCGGGCCAAAGCCCACCCACCATTTTTTCAGCGTAGGGTGGGTGCAACCCACCGCCCGCTTTAGGCCATGTGCAACTTCACATATTCAAAGTCACCGGGCTTATTGTCGATCCCGACCTTGGGTGGGGCGATCCAGCTGGCGTATTTACCGGGCTCATAGCACGGCTTCATCAGGGACTGGATATAGTCGCCATCCGCTTTCGTGGGCAGCCATTCATCGCGGCGCTTGTGCCATTCGTCGGCCGATATGATGGTGCCCGCGGGGTCAACGGCGACGGCGCTGAACACGCCGATCTGACGGTGGAAGCCTTCGTGCGGCATCTTGAATTCAAAATCCACGCCCGCCTTCTGGATCTGCTTGTTCCAACGGCCCACACCACCAGCGGCGTCTCGGACATAATCGTCGCGCAAACGCATGTTGATCGCGGTCAAGGCAGGCACGTCCTCGGTGACGATCTTGCCTTCCTTGATAGACGTCACAGCATAGGTATCGCTTTGCAGCTTATGATCATCGTCAATGCGCTGCTCCATATAGCGGCCTTTGATGCCATAGTTGAAAGCATTGGCCGCGTTGGTCGACACTTCCTGACCGAACAGATCAAGCGACAATGTGTAGTGTAGGTTCAGCTTTTTCTGGATCGTCGGCAGGTCAATCACGCCCAGATCACGGATCTTGTTGATGTCATAGGGATCAGTGATGCCGTGCTTGTTCATCGCCTCAAGCGTAGCCTGAATGGTGCGGCCCACGCCGGTTTCGCCGACAAACATGTGGTGCGCTTCTTCGGTCAGCATAAAGCGACAGGTACGCGACAGCGGGTCAAAACCGGATTGGGCAAGGCTTTCAAGCTGCATCTTACCGTCACGGTCAGTGAAATAAGTGAACATGAAGAAGGACAGCCAGTCCGGCGTTTCCTCGTTGAAGGCCCCCAACATGCGCGGGCTATCGTCCGAGCCGGAGGAGCGTACCAGCAGGTCATCCGCTTCTTCGCGACCATCACGGCCGAAATACTTTTGCAGCAGATAGACCATTGCCCACAGGTGGCGGCCTTCTTCGACATTGACCTGAAACAGGTTGCGCATGTCATAAAGCGACGGTGCCGTCAGGCCAAGGAAACGCTGCTGTTCAACCGACCCTGGCTCTGTGTCGCCCTGGATTACGATCAGCCGCTTAAGCATATTGCGGTATTCGCCCGGCACTTCCTGCCATGCAGCTTCACCGTAATGTTCGCCCATGGGGATTTTGCGATCTTCAACGGCGGGGGCCAGCAAAACGCCCCAACGGTATTCGGGCATCTTCACATAGTCGAATTTTGCCCAACCTTTGGGGTCCACCGACACGGCGGTGCGCAGATAAACCATGGATTCCTGAAAGTTCTGTGGGATCAGATCGTTCCACCAGTTGATGTAACCGGGGTGCCATTTTTCCAGCGCTTTGAGCACCTTTTTGTCTTGGCTCAGGTTCACGTTATTGGGGATCTGGGTGTCGTAGCTTACATTGATCAGGTCGAGCATTTGTTTTCTCCTCGGGGGTCAAAATCTTTGAAGATTTTGGGACGGATTATTTAAATAATCCGAGCCCGTTACACACGTTCCATATTATATTCGCCACGCACGCCTGTACCGTAGCGTTGCAGCGCACCGTCTTTTCCTACCGCATTGGGACGCTGGAAAATCCAGTTCTGCCACGCGGTGAGGCGACCGAAAATGCGGGTCTCCATGGTTTCGGGGCCGGCGAAACGCAGGTTCGCCTCCATCCCCGTCATTGCATCCGGGCTAAAGCTGGCGCGCTCTTCCATGAACAAGCGCACCTCATCTTCCCAGTCGATATCGTCGTAGATGTAAGTAACCAACCCTGCTTCGTCCGCTGCATCAGCCTCAAGCGCCTCACCTTTGAGGGCTTCCAGCTTGGCGATATCCTCGGGCGTACCCAGAAACCGTGTTTCAAGACGGGTCAGGTCGTTGCCCATCTTGTAGGTGCCGAAATTACCATCGGTCAGAGTCACGGTCGCCAAGGGGCGGTTGTCGCCGTCAAATTCCTCTAGCATCATATAGCTACGATCCACGGACCACAGCAGTTCCGCCAAAGGTCCCGCAAAGCACGATCCATGTTCCACAATCGCCACCAAGCTGCGCGAGGTCATATCGATACGTTTCAGCAGACGCTTCCAGTATTGCAGGATTTCATTGGCCAGCCAGTGATCCTTGTTGGTCAGCAACAACGCTTCATGCGCGACCAGTAGTTCGGGGTCTCCCTGGGTCTGGAATTCGATCAAGCCCAGTTCTTTTTCATTATTGCGCAGGTGCAGTATCGCGTCGTCAAGCTCGCGCGCGCAGCGCAAAATCCACGCCTCGGCTCCCTCTGCTGTCAGCGCGTTCATGTCGGCAGGGGCCGCCACATCAGGGCCTTTGATCGTCACGGTGGCCCGTTTTGCAGCGCGGTGCAGAACGACCTCGACCGTGGAATAGCTGATGCCATCTGCCGCAAACGTGCGGGCAATGGGGGTCAATTCAACACCCTTGCTGACGTCCGCCTTGGACGACGCAGCAGCCATCTCTTTCGCCCGTTCGACCACGGTTTCGTCAAACTTCGAATTCGGGATCACCTCATCGACCAGACGCCAATCCTTGGCGCGCTTGCCTTTCACGCCTTCCTCGATCGAGCAGAATACGTCGGCGCGGTCGCGGCGCACCATTCGTTTGTCGGTAACACGGGTGAGGCCACCAGTACCGGGCAAAACCGCCAACAACGGCACCTCGGGCAAAGATACAGAGGACGTGCTGTCATCGGTCAGCATGATGTAGTTGCATGCCAGCGCCAGTTCATAGCCGCCACCGGCGCAGGCACCCTTCACAGCGCAGATATAGTTCTGACCACTGTCGGCCATCGCGGCCTCGAAGGTATTGCGCGTTTCGTTAGTGAACTTACAGAAGTTGACCTTGTGGCTGTGCGCCGCACCGCCCAGCATCCGGATGTTGGCACCGGCGCAGAAAACCTTTTCCTTGGCCGATTGCATGACCACGACCTTGATCTCGGGGTGCTCGAACCGCATCCGCTGAACGATATCGGCCAGTTCAATATCGACGCCCAGATCATAGGAGTTGAGTTTTAGCTCGTACCCTTCGAACAAACCGCCTTTTTCGTCCACGTCCATATACAAGTTCGCGATGGGACCATCGTATTCGATTTTCCAATGGCGGTACTTCGACGGGTCAGTTTGAAAGTCGATAATCTTGGTCACGGGCAGTCTCCTTGAGCAGGCTCGGTCTTGGCTGCGGTTTGGCCAATGCGGCCCTTGAGGTTCATAATCCAAATATGGCATGATACTGCCACATATATTTGCGAATCCCTCGCGTAATCGACCTAAATTTGCGCTATAGTGCAGTCCATCGCAGACTTTCGGGTGCAGGAGGCCATTTGTGCAACTTCCTGCACATGCATCCCCAGAATCGCTTGGTGCCCATCACATTGTGCCAAATGGCTTACGACCATCTCGCAAAGCCGCAAGCTGGCCCGGGGTTTGCCCATCTTGAGTTTAAGCCGAGCATTCGCCAGCTGGATCACTGCTTGCGTCAAAGCCCGTTCTGGCGACGCGTCAGGGCAGCGCATCCAGACAGCTTCCAAAACCTCGTGGCATTCCCAGAAATATCCTGCATCAAGATAGGCGCGCCCCGCCAACCAAGCCGACGTTTGGCCAAGCGCGTCGACTTGTACATCAGGTGTCACACTCGCCTTGATCCCGTCGAACCAGTCTTCGGGATGACGCGCGTTCTGCCCCGGTACATAGGCGTGTGGTGGCATTGGGGTAAATGCCACCGGATCAGGCCATTTGCACAGTTTCACGTTCGATCCGGTCCAGACGCAAGCAGAATTCGCTGATAGCTTCCAACGTCGCGTGCGGCTGGTCCAGATGCGGTGCGTGTCCGCAACTGTCTAAAATCGCCGTTTCAACAGGGGAATAAATCCGGGTCTCGATTTCTTCGATCTGGGCAAGCGTACCGTATGCATCTTCGCGGCCCTGAATGGCCAGAACGGGGATGCGCAGATGGTCAATTGCATCCGCAACATTCCACGCCTCGAACCCCGGATCGGTCCAAGCATCGTGCCAACCGCTGAAGGCCACGTCGACGTTTGCATGATATTTCGACAGCTTAGCTTTTAGGTCTCCCGTGGCATAGGCTTTGCCCGCCGCTTTGATCGCAGCCAGCCCCATGGGTTCGGTAAAGAAATGCGGGGCCATCAGGATCAACGACCGAATGCGCATGTCAGAGACCGATCCGGCGTAGATCGTGGCAATGGTCGCCCCGTCGGAGTGTCCCAACAGCACAGCCTGCTCTATCCCAGCTGAATCCAGCACATCGCCAAAGGCTTCCGTCGCCTCGCGCGTCATGTAATCCAGCGGGCGCGGCAGATCGACGGGGGCAGACCCGCCATAGCCCGCCCGCGAATAGGCCAGCACACCAAAGCCAGTCGCATCGACCAAGGCCTGCGGGAAATCGCGCCAAAGGGCAACAGACCCCAATCCTTCGTGCAGCAGCACCAGCGTCGGTGCCTCGGACGGCTTTGGGCCCCAAGCCGCATATTCCAGCGTTTTGCCACCCGCCTGAAGCGTCAGCCCCGCGTCATTTGACCAAGTCACGCCCATCAACATCCCTCCCGCAATTTGAACCGCTGTATCTTCCCCGTCGCCGTCTTAGGTAGATCTTCGACAACCTCGATCCAGCGGGGGTATTTCCATTTGCCGACCTTGTCTTTCACATGGTCCTTTAGTTCAGCCAACAATGCATCGTCTGCCGGACCGTTCTTGAGCACAATGAACGCTTTGGGTTTCTCCAGACCATCCGCATCTTGGGCGGCGACCACCGCCGCTTCGAGCACGCGCGGATGGCTGATCAACGCGCCTTCAACCTCGAAGGGGGACAGCCAGATGCCGGACACTTTGAACATATCGTCGGTACGCCCACAGTAGATATAGCGCCCATCATGGCCCAGCTCGTATTTGTCGCCTGTGCGCGTCCACACCCCTTCGAATGTGCTGCGGGATTTGTCGCGCTGGTTCCAATAGCAATTGGCCGCCGACGCCCCGCTGACAAGCAGTTCACCAACGCCGCCGGGCATGACATCAAGGCCCTCCTCGTCCACCAGCCGCAAGGCATAGCCCGGCACGGCAACGCCAGAGGTCCCATAAACCAGATCGTTTTTGCGGTTGCTGAGAAAGATATGCAGCATTTCTGTCGACCCGACCCCGTCCAGAATGGCCGTGCCAGTATGTTTTTCCCACCTCAACCCAACCTCTTCGGGCAGGGCTTCGCCTGCGGAAATACAGGTGCGTAACGGCGCTGTCACCGGACCGTTTTTATCCATATGAGCCACAATTGCGGCAAAAAGCGTTGGCACGCCGCAGAAAATAGTCGGCTGTTCGGTATTAATGATCTCAACCATATCATCGGGTGTCGGGCGGCCAGCGAACAACAATGTGGTCGCACCAACAGACAAAGGAAAGGTCATCGCATTGCCCAAGCCGTAGGCGAAAAAGAACTTGGCGGCCGAGAAGACCAGATCATCTTCAGCGATCTCAAGCACTTGTTTGCCATAGGTATCCGACGTTGCACGCAAGGCTGAGTGGACATGGGCAACGCCCTTGGGTTGCCCAGTGGAGCCAGAAGAATAGAGCCAGAAGGCGACCTCGTCAGGGCAGACGGGCAAGGTTTCCGCAGGTGTGGCACCGTCCAGAAAGTCATCATAGGGCGTGGAGCCGTCAACAACGTCACCAATCACAACGACCTGCCGCAAATAGGGGTTATCTGCGACTGCGTCCTTTACGACATCCCACAAAGCGGCCGAAACAAAAAGGATAGCAGCCCGAGCATCGCGTAAGATCGCGTCATAGACAGACGTCGCCAAAAGCGTGTTCAAAGGTACCGGGATCACGCCGCATTTCAGCGCACCCCAGAATATCTGAGGAAACTCGATATGATCCAGCACCAGCATCGCGGCGCGTTCTTCGGCGCGGACCCCCGCCTTGCGCAATGCGCCTGCGACCTGCGTCGCCCCGCTCGCCAAATCGCCGTAGCTTAGGCTGCGCCCGCTGCCAATTTCACGATAGGCGATCTTGCCGCCGCGCCCTTCGTCGATATGGCGATCTACAAAGTACGTTACAGCATTAGCAGTGGCGGTGATCATCGCAGTCCTCCCAAACATCGATGCTTTATTTTGCATCAAATCCGGAGGTCCGCAAGGATTGCGGCATAATGACGCATTTTAGTGCATTAAATTGCTGAAATGCGTGCCGTATCTTCTGTGTCGTAGATGCGCGCGACCAAATCAGCACGGCGCATCAGAATTTTGGGAAAGTTAAGGTTGCCTTTGGCCGTTGCTTCACCGTCGCCCATGGACGGCGGATCGGTCATGATCAGCGCCGCCGCGACGCGGTTGGCACTGCCGCTGGTCTTCGCCGCAAGCACCGACAGCCGTGCGCCGATTTCCGCCATCAAGGGCGCGCAGATCATCGCACCGTTGTCGTCCGTTGCCTCCCAGCCCTTTGCCGCCATGGTGGCACGGTTGGGCACGATCAACATGCCCACCTGTTCGCGCCCCTGCCCGGTCAACACCAGATCAGTCACGTAGGGTGCCAAAGCGGCCAGCAGATCAAGGCGCAGCTGTGCGGCGCGTACCCATGTGCCGGTCATCAATTTGAAATCCTCGGACATCCGCCCGTCAAACATTAGCCCGCGCGAGGGATCTTTGGCGTCGATCAGACGCATCGCGTCACCGCTGATGAAAAACCCTTCGTCGTCAAAAGCCTCGGCGGATTTGGCGGGGTTATTGTGATAACCTTTAGTGATCGTATCGCCGGCAATGCGCACATCGCAGCGCCCGTCGGCATCGGGGATCAACTTGACCGTGACACCGGGCAAAGGCACACCCACGATGCCCGCCCCTTTGGCAGGTTCATGCTGCAACAAGGCGGCGGGCGCAGATTCTGTCAGCCCCCAGGACGAGTTGATCAGCGGCAGCTTGCCACGGGTCTCCATCGCAAGGCGTTCAAGTTCAGCCCAAGTCGCCTGCGGCAAGGAGGCGCCTGCATAAAAGATCATGTCGAGCTCGGCAAAGTAGCGGTCACACAGCTTTTTGTCCTCGTTCAGCGCCGTGACAAGCTGGGCAAACCCCACGGGCACGTTGAAGCTGATCGTCGCGGACACCTCGCGCAGGTTGGCGAGGGTTTTGTCAAACATTCCCGGCGCAGGCTTGCCGTCGTCGATGTAGAAACTGCCGCCATTGGCCAGCATCAGGTTAAAGTTATGCGAGCCGCCAAAGACGTGGTTCCACGGCAGCCAATCCACCAAGACCGGCGGGCGCGCGGTGACAAAGGGCAACGCTTGAGCCAGCTGCGCCTGGTTCGTGGTCATCATCTTTTGCGTCGTCAGAACCCCTTTGGGGTCAGAAGTCGAACCTGACGTCATCAGGATTTTGGCCAGCGTATCGGGCGTGATCTTGGCAAAGGTCGCATCGACATCCGCGCCACTGGGGGTCAGAAAATCGTTAAAATTGGTCGCGCCGCTGTCGCCGGGAAGCGACGACAGCTTTTCCGCATCCGCAAGGCTCTCCAGCGCGAACGCATCAGCATAACGCGGTGCATCATCGGCGTAGACCATGCCGGGTTTCACCAGTTTGACCACATAATCCAAGCGCGGCAAAGCGGCGGGGATCAGGGAATATTGCTCGGCAACGGGAACGGTCGGCACGCCCGCATATTGCGCGGCCAGCGACAAAAGCGCGTGGTCGATGCTGTTGCCCGACACAATCAGAATCGGCTTGTCAGGTCCCAGATCACGCGAGATCAGGTGGCCCGCAATGCTGCGCACCATTTCCAAAACCTGCACATAAGTCAGCTTGCGCCAGCCATCGCCGGACCGTTCAGCCAAGAAGACATGATCGGGGGTTTTCGCCGCCCAATGGTGCAACCAATCCCCGGTACACCGCGCGACGGGCCCCAGTTCGTAGCCTGATGTCAGCAAAATGGAGCCATCTTCACGATCCGTGCGCGTGACGTTATGCGGTAAGAAATTCACATGATCGGTCATAAAACCCTCTGCCCACATCGTACGCGTGACGGGCGCATAAGTTGGTGAAGCCTTGCACACATGACGCAAAGCAAAGGCCAAGCCTAGCTTGGCAAAAGAAACAGCGTGATCGCCGGGAACATCACAAGAATGACCACGCGCACGATGTCAGAGCCTACAAAATACATCACGGCCTTGTAGGTTTCGGTCATCGGTGTTTCGCGGTCCATCGAGTTGATGATAAACAGGTTCATCCCCACCGGCGGCGTGATCAGCCCCACCTCGACCACGATCAGCACGAGGATGCCGAACCAGATCGCCAGATGTTCGGTGCTCATCCCGAAATCCATCGCGGAAATCACCGGAAAGAAGATCGGCACGGTCAGCAGGATCATCGAAAGGCTGTCCATCAAACAGCCGAAGATCAGATAGAAAATGAGGATAATCGTCAGAACCAACCATGGGCTATAATCTTGGCCCACGACCCAATCGGCCATGAACTGGGGCACACCCGACAGGGCCAAAAAGCCATTATAGAATCCTGCCCCCAAGACGATGAAAAAAATCATTCCAGTGGTTTTCGCCGTCCCCAGCAGGCTTTCGCGCAACACAGACCAATTCAAGCTGCCCGCCAACAAGGCAGCCAGCCCCGTGCCAGCTGCCCCGATGGCTGATCCTTCGGTCGGCGTGAACCACCCTAGATAGATGCCCCCCACCACGATGAAGAAGATCACCAGCACAGGCCACGTATCGGCCAAAGCACGAAAACGATCTGCCATGGGAACGGCAGGGCGTGTGCCTGCGGAATTGGGGTTCAAGCGCACATAAATCGAAATCGTGAGGATGTAGCCCAGTGCCGCGAGAATCCCCGGGACGAAGGCAGCCAAGAACAGCTTGGCGATGTTTTGCTCGGTCAGAATGGCGTATATGACCAAAATCACCGATGGTGGGATCAAGATGCCCAGCGTGCCCCCTGCTGCCAAGGTGGCCGTCGAAAACCCACCAGAATAGCCGTAGCGGCGCAGCTCTGGCAGGGCGACTTTGGACATCGTCGCGGCTGTTGCAAGCGAGCTGCCGCAAATTGCACCAAAGCCCGCGCAGGCACCGACCGCGGCCATGGCGACACCGCCACGGCGGTGCCCTAGGAAACTTTCAGCGGCTTTGAAAAGTGCCGTGGACATGCCCGACAAGGTCGCGAACTGCCCCATCAGCAAGAACATCGGAATAATTGTCAGCGAATAGCTGGAAAACGTCGAGTAGGTCTCGGACTTCAGCTTGGCGAGCAGGGGCGTAGGATTTCCCCCCATCGCCATATACCAGCCCCCAAAACCGCACAGCAGCATCGCAAGCCCGATAGGCGCGCGCAAAAAGATCATCAACAAAAGGACGGGGAAGGACCAAAAGCCCATTTCTAGATTGGTCACGTCAATGCGCCCCTTGTTCGCTGGGTAGAATGTTTCCACCTGTCACAGCTTCAATCACGCGAATGACCGCACAATAAACGGCAACGATGCACGAGATGATGCCAGCAGCAAAGCTGGCCGCGTAGGCCCACCAGACAGGGAATTGCAAAAACAATGTCGTCTCGCCGTTGCCGATATAGCGCTGCATCCCCTCGAAAAGCCGCCAGATGATCAGAAGAATAACCGCTGTCAGAATGACTTCCCAAAAGGCGGCGATCCAGCGGTTGGCCCGCTGCGACAGAAACGAGGTAAAAACATCGACACTCGCGTGTGAACCGTAAAACTGGCAGATCGGCAAAAACGAGAAGATCGCAAACGCAACACCGGCTTCAAGAAGCTCGTAATTGCCGTTGATCTCGCCAAGGCCCAGATCAAGAAGCGTCTGTGACAAGCCTGTCAACTGAGACTGGAAAAAGTCGGTATGAAGCACCTTGTTGATGGTGCGCCCAATGATTGAAACAGTTGTCATCAGGATCAGCCCTGTCAAAACAAGACCCCCGATCACTGCTGTAAACCGGGCAAGAAACTGGATCAGCCGATGCATATGAAGTCTCTTTTTTTGGGAAATCGTCAAGGCGAAGGGCCTGCCGCGCTAATTGCGCAGCAGACCGTTTTTCCAAGATGGCTTACTTTCCGTAAGCGTCCATCAGCGATTTGGCTTCGTCAATCAGCGCTTGGCCGTCGATGCCCTTGGTCTGCATGTCAGCAACCCAGCTTTCATAGATCGGCTGGGATGCGTCGCGCCAAACCTGAGTTTCTTCTGCGGTCAGCGTCACGATATTGTTGTTCAGATCAACGGCAATTTGACGTGCGGGGCCATCAGCATCCGCTTGTGTGCCGCCTGCAAAGATCGAGAATTCCAGCCCGGAGTTGTCATCGATAACTTTCTTCAAATCATCTGGCAGGCTGTCATACTTGTCTTTGTTCATCGCAAGAACGAACGTCAGCGTATAAAGAGCAGCCCCTGTGAATTCTGTGTGGTTCTTCACCAGCTCAGGTACTTTCAGCGCAGTCGTCACTTCCCAAGGGATGGTTGTCCCGTCAATCACACCCTTGGAAAGACCTTCGGGAATCGCCGGAACGGGCATACCGACAGGCGTCGCACCGGTAGTTTCCAAAAGCTGGTTCACCAGACGCGATCCACCGCGAATTTTCAAACCCTGCATGTCGTCAGGCGTGCGAACTTCTTTGTTGGTATGCAGCAGGCCCGGTCCATGTACCCATGTTCCCAAGATGTGAACGTCTTTGAATTCTGTGTCTTTCATGTGGGTTTCGAACATCTGCCAATAGGCAGAGCTGGCTGCACGCGCATCTGTCACCATAAATGGCAGCTCGAACACTTCGGTCGATGGATAGCGGCCCGGCGTATAGCCGACGACAGTCCAGACAATATCGGCAACGCCATCAATTGCCTGATCCATCAACTCCGGCGGTGTGCCGCCAAGCTGCATGGACGCAAAGCGATCGATCTTGATCCGGTCGCCACTATCGGCCTCTACCTTGTCAGCCCAGACATCTAGCACCTGCACTGGCACGTTGGCCTGTGGGGGCAGAAACTGGTGCATCCGCAGTGTCACTTCTTGTGCTAAAGCGCTTGTTGCGCCCAAACCGACAGCAAGCGCTGCGGCAGCGGCACCCATGAGGGTTCTTCTAAAAATCATTTGGTCTCTCCCTAGTAGTTTGTCGTTTGGACCGCACTTATCACGTTCGGTTCCAGTTGGTTCGTTCGTCACAAAAACACACAAGCCCATGCTTGTCGTTAAAGAAATTTGACCTCAGTCCTTGGTAAGGCTGCAAACGGTACATCCCGCCCCGGACCGCCAGAAACAAACGGTCATCAGGATTTTTTGCGTACCCTGCTATAAACTTTGGTTTCCTCGTCTCCCCTTCGGACACTCACGTATAGGGCTTATAAAGTGACGCTGCGTCTGTCTTGAAATATTGTTAGGCCATCTAACAATATTTGTCATCCACTATTCTAAGCCAATCACAAAACTACGATTGAAGGGGGATTGCATGTCGTTCCCCAGCCCTTTCTTTTTGCACTTTCATGCAAGCTAGCAAGCGTGACGACGAGATCGTCAAATTAAAAGGGCTTAAACTGCAGTATAAAGCATCACTGACTGCACGGATCCTGGACCCATCTGATGAAACAGCAAAAGCATCAATGTTTAGATGGATTAGATGGTGGCGTTACCTGGATTTGAACCAGGGACCTAACGATTATGAGTCGTTCGCTCTAACCAACTGAGCTATAACGCCATCGTTGTGCGGATTATGACAGGCCTCGGCCCCCGTCAAGGGCCAAAACCCATCAATCGTCCTCAAGCTTGTTCGCGAACGGTATCAATCATCAGCTGAACGTTGTCCGGATTGGCGTCTGGCGTGATGCCATGGCCCAAGTTGAAAATATGCGGCCCCTTGGAAAAGGCCTTCACGATCGTGCGTGTTTCATCAACCAATCCCTGCCCGCCTGTAACCATATGGCTGGACGCTAGGTTGCCCTGAACGCAGCCATCAACCTGCACATTCGCTGCGGCCCAGTCTGCCGAAACTGAATTATCCAGCGCCACGCAATCCACGCCCGTCGCCTTGGCAAAGCCAATGTATTTATCGCCCGCCTCGCGCGGGAAACCGATGATAGGGATGCCGGGATGGCGCTTTTTCAGCTCTTGCGTGATTTCACGCGCGGGCTCCAACGCATATTTCTGGAACGCCTCTCCCGACAGCGAACCTGCCCAGCTGTCAAAAATCTTCATGACCTCGGCACCGGCCTCGATCTGTGCGGACATATATTCAATTGTCGCTTTGGTGATCAAATCCAGCAGCTTTTCAAACAGCGGGTTATCGTCGATACGCAACTGATGCGCAGGCCCCTGATCTTTGGTGCCTTGGCCCGCGATCATATAGGTCGCCACAGTCCACGGTGCCCCGGCAAAGCCGATCAGCGTGGTTTCAGACGGCAAGGCCCCCGAAAGGTTGCGCACCGTCTGATAGATCGGGTTCAGCGTCTCGTGAATATCACTCACCGGCTTTAGCTTATCGAAATCGGCCTGCGTGGTCACCGTAGACAGACGCGGCCCCTCGCCTGTGACAAACCACAGATCAGCGCCCAAAGCTTGGGGCACCAGCAAAATATCCGCAAACAGGATCGCTGCATCGAATCCATAGCGCCGGATCGGCTGCAACGTCACTTCGGTTGCAAGATCAGGATTGTAGCACAGCGACAGGAAATCCCCTGCTTCGGCGCGTGTCGCTTTGTATTCGGGCAGGTATCGGCCGGCTTGGCGCATCATCCAGATTGGTGGGGTCTGCAATGTTTCACCCGCCAAAGCGCGCAAAATGGTTTTCGTAGGGGGGGTGTTCTGCGCCATGGGTACGCTCCTCAGGAAATCTTTTGCCTTTGGTCAAGATGTAAGGGGTGGAAGTCAAGACGCAGGCGCCGCATTGTCAGATAAAATTGACATACTTAAAGAGAACTTCATGATCCCGAACTTGCCCACACCCGAAAATCCCTTGCGCATCGGTACGCGCGGTTCCCCCCTTGCAATGGCGCAAGCGTATGAAACACGCGCCCGCCTGTCCGCCGCGTTTGAACTTCCCCAAACAGCGTTCGAGATTGTCGTGATCAAAGTGACAGGTGACCTCATTCAGGATCGCCCGCTCAAGGATATCGGCGGCAAAGGCCTGTTCACCCGCGAGATCGAGGAGGACCTGCTGGCTGGCAAGATCGACATCGCCGTTCATTCGATGAAAGACATGCCAACGATCCAGCCCGGTGGCCTGCTTTTGGATACGTTCCTTCCGCGCGAAGATCCTCGTGATGCGTTCGTGGCGCCCATGCTATCCGCGCTTGATCAACTGTCCGAAGGCGCCGTTGTCGGCACATCAAGCCTGCGCCGCCGGGCGCAGTTGCTGCACAAACGCCCTGACCTAAACGTGGTTGAATTTCGGGGTAACGTGCAGACTCGCCTGAAAAAGCTCTCTGACGGTGTGGCTGAATGCACATTTCTGGCGATGGCAGGGCTGAACCGTCTGGGCATGGAGAACGTACCCGCCACCCCGATTGCGGACACAGATATGCTGCCCGCCGTTGCCCAAGGCGCAATCGGCATCGAACGTCGTGCGGGGGACGCAGACGTAGAAATGCTGCTTGCCGCAATTCATGACGCACCCACAGGCCACCGCCTGACTGCAGAGCGTGCATTTCTTCTGACGCTGGACGGGTCGTGCGAAACGCCCATCGCCGGTCTGGCCGTGATAGACGGTGACAGCTTGCACCTGCGCGGTGAAGTGCTGCGCCCCGATGGCTCCGAAGTCATCTCTGGCGACCGGACAGGACCGATCAGCGAGGGCGGCCAAATGGGGGTCGATCTGGCGCAGGAACTGCTTTCCCAAGCCGGACCACATTTTTTCGATTGGCATGCGACTGGATAACATTCCCGTGTGGCCAGCACTACTCCTGCAACCATCCGGCACCTCGCCGCGTTTCTTAACCATGATCGATCAACGATCGCGAAAAAGAAAATCAGGAGTATACCATGACTTTCACCAAAAAGATGATGACCGCAACAGCAGCTCTCGCCCTTACAGCAGGCGCTGCATTTGCTGATGCACATAAAATGAACCCAATGGTCGGCGGCGCCGAAATGTCCATGGACATGAACATTGTTGAAAACGCAGCAAATTCTGCCGATCACACCACCTTGGTTGCAGCGGTCCAAGCTGCAGGTCTGGCCGAAACACTGTCTGGTGAAGGTCCATTCACGGTATTTGCCCCAACGAACGAAGCGTTTGACCGCCTTGAGCCAGGCACAGTCGAAACATTGCTGATGCCAGAGAACAAAGAGATGCTGGTAAAGATTCTGACCTGCCACGTGGTCGCAGCCGACGTGATGTCTGACGCTATTGTTGGCATGATCGAAGCCGACGGCGGCACACATGCTGTTACCACACTTGGTGGTTGCGTCCTGCAAGCTTCTGTCGAAGACGACATGGTGAAACTGGTCGATGAAAACGAGAACGCGGCATTTGTAGAAATTGCTGATGTAAAACAGTCCAACGGCGTGATCCATGTGATCAACGGCGTCATGCTGCCAAAGCAATAATAGTTTTAGCTTACAGCTAAACACCAAATTAAGGCCCCTCCGACGCATCCGACGGAGGGGCCTTTTTAATATCTTCCAGATGGCAATAAATCCTGGGGGAGTCCGCAGGACGGGGGCTGGCCCCCTCTTTTGTACTTATGCAGTCACACCCACTTCGCGAGGGGCGGCAGACTCATCAACACAGCATTTGCATCATGCCCGGTCTCTAGCCCGAATTTCGTTCCACGATCATAGACCAAGTTATATTCCGCATAGAGCCCGCGATGCACAAGCTGCGCGTCTTTATCCGCCTCTGTCCAATCCTGCGTTTTACGTTTTTCAACCAAAGGCACATAGGCGGGCAAAAACGCGCGCCCGATATCCTTGGTCAGGGCAAAATCAGCTTCCCAATCGCCCGTACAGTGATCATCCATAAAGATACCGCCCACGCCGCGTGCCCGGTGACGATGGGGGATATAGAAATATTCGTCAGCCCATTCCTTTAGCTTTGGATAAAGCGCGTTCCCATGCGGGTCGAGATGGGCCTTTTGCTGATCATGAAAATGCGTCGTGTCCTCGGCATATTCGATGCAGGGGTTCAGATCTGATCCGCCGCCGAACCACCACGCATGAGGCGTCCAGAACATACGTGTATTCATGTGCACAGCGGGCGCGTGGGGGTTTTGCATATGCGCCACCAGACTTATCCCTGCGGCCCAGAACCGCGGGTCATCTTTCATCCCCGGAATGCCCTTGCGTGCCGCCATGGCCATCTGGGCGCGCTCGCCCAACGTGCCATAAACAGTCGAGATATTGACCCCAACCTTCTCGAACACCCGGCCGCCACGCATAACGCTCATCAGTCCGCCGCCCGCGTCAGACCCGTCATCGCTGCTGCGGGTGGTCTCGGTCACGTCAAACCGGCCCGGCGCGCCATCCGCCAAGGGCCCCTTATCGTGACTTTCTTCCAAGCCTTCAAAGGCACCTACAATCTCATCACGTAATTCGCGAAACCACGCCGCCGCGCGTGCCTTTTCAGCATCGAAACTTTCTGTCATTCAATCTTTGCCTTATCTTCGCGCAGTCTGCGCAGGGTTGGACCAATTTGACTGGATCAACGCAAGAAGGTCAATGCAACACAATCGGTTAATGCGCCGGAGCGGTGGCGGCATCCAGCAACGATCGGCCCCCATCCACCACGATCACTTCACCCGTCATAAAGCTGGAGCTGTCCGCCGCTAGATACTGGATCGTATCAGTCAATTCTGACGGCGACGCGATCCGGCCCAACGGTGTGTGGCCACGGATGTCATCGCGCCATTCGCGGTTATCTGCCACCGCCGCCTTCAAAGACCCGCTCATCACCGATCCGAATGCAACCGCGTTGACCCGAATGCGGTGCGGTGCAAGCGTCAGCGCCATTGACCGCGTCATCTGCTCAAGTGCAGCGGCTGCCATTGAATACGCCATCAATTCGGGTCGTGTGTGGCGCGAAGCAATCGAGCTTAGGTTAATGATGCTGCCCACAGCCCCCTCCGGCTGATCTTCGGACTGTTTGATCATGCGTTTTGACACCTGCTGTGTCAGTTGCAGCGCAGTCATCACGTTTTCTTGCCAAAGCGTCTCAACGCTGGTGTCGTCGCCATCCAACGCATCTGTCGGCAGAAAATGCCGCGAGGCATTGACCAAGACATCGACCTCGTCAAAGGCATCAATTGTTGCAGAAACAAGATTAGCAATGGTCAGGCGCTGGCGCAGATCGCCCGCGAAAAAACGGATATTGCCTTCGTCCTTGGCATCGCCCAATTCCTCTGCCAGCGCTTTTTCATCGGTATCGGCGCACATCACATTGGCACCCTTGTCGGCGAACTGACGCGCGATAGCCAGACCGATGCCGTTCGCAGCACCTGTTACGATGACATTTTTGCCCTTGATCGAAAAAGACATGAAGATTGTTCCTTATGCGCCAAAGGGCGTTCTAGCGACGTTTACGCAAAGGGCGCGCCGCATGAAACAGCTTGAAACGCGCATCTCCACCGATCTCTTCGACATGGGCGAAACGAGTTTTAAGTTCCGCCTCATAAGGCAAATGTCGGTTCGCAACCATCCAAAGCTTGCCTTGACCCGATAAGACCCGCGCAGCGGCCGCAACAAAAGCCTGACCGATCTGTGGTTCGGCGGCTCGGCCCGCGTGAAACGGAGGGTTCATCACGACGGCATCCAGACCGTGCGGAGGTTGCCATGTAATTGCATCCTCCCACAAAAACTCGGCGCGGTCGTCGGTAACATTGCGGCGCGCGCATTCCAGCGCCATGTTGCCTGCCTCGACAACATATAGCTTTTCAATGTTTTTACGCGTCAGGATGTGCGCTGACAAAAAGCCCCACCCCGCCCCAAGATCCGCAACCTCGGCCCCCAGTTTTTCAGGAAGCGCTTCGACCAGAAGTGCAGAGGCAAGATCGACGCCATCCGCAGAAAACACCCCCGGCGCTGTCCAAAAGCCACCCTCTGTCTGCGCAGGCCCCTGCTTCCAATCAACAAAGAAATCCGCGGCAGGTTCCGATATCCAGAACATCTTGCCATGTGCCTTGGAAATCGGTCCTTTGATCGTCACGCGCTGGCGCATCTCACGCAGGATGCTGTCTGCACCATCTGTCTTTTGGCCATCAATCACGACAACCCCGTCACACACTTCGCATGCATCAGCGATCAGCGCGCGCGCTTCGGCCTTCGCGCGTGGCAAGCAAACGATACAGGCCGCATAGCGGTCTTTGATCTGGCGTACGACATCGTACCCCCGCGCAACCCATGCATCAAAATCAGGTTTGAAATCGTGGATGATCTGAACGCGGTCTTTATCCAGACCCGGCAGATCACTGTCGCGTGGCGGCTGAAAAACGGCAATCGTCCCTTCAGCCGGCAATTCCAAGCCGTCGCCTTCCAGCGCCAGCTGCAAACGTGAATCGATCACCCGCTACTCTTCTTTTTCCATTGTGCACTGAAGCGGGTGCTGGTGCCTGCGTGCAAAATCCATGACTTGGGCAACTTTCGTTTCTGCGATCTCGTGGCTGAACACGCCAACAACGGCGAGGCCCTTTTTATGAACAGTCAACATGATCTCGAACGCTTGTGCGTGGTTCAACCCAAAAAAACGCTCAAGGACATGGACGACAAATTCCATCGGCGTGAAATCATCGTTCAGCAACATCACCTTATAAAGCGGTGGTCGCTTTGTCTTTGGTTTGACCTTGGTCAACAGATCGACATCTTCGTCGTCGCGATCCTTGTCGGCCATCATAATATCATCGAGGCGCATTACTGCTCCTGTTTCGAGAAGAGGTTTCAAGTGAGTCGTATGACGGTGTATATAGCCTGAATCGAAAATTAGAAAAGAGGCTGCGCCAAAGATGGCCAAACAACTGACAACGATCGGTTTCGATGCCGATGACACGCTTTGGCACAATGAGCGATTCTTTGTTTTGACACAGGACAGATTTGCGAATCTTCTGCGTGACCATACTGACCCAGATACCTTGATGGACCGTCTGCTGACCGCAGAGCGGCGCAATATTCCACATTATGGATTTGGAATCAAAGGCTTCACCCTTTCAATGATCGAAACCGCCATTGATGTGACGAACGGAAAAGTTCCCGCGACGGTGATTGCCGAGATACTGCAGGCAGGGCGCGAAATGCTGGCGCATCCTGTCGAATTGTTGCCCCAAGCGCAAACTACGCTTGAGGCGCTTCATGGCCACTATACCCTGGTCTTGATCACCAAAGGGGATTTGCTGGATCAGGAACGTAAACTTGCCGAATCCGGCTTGCGAGATCTGTTTGATGCCATCGAAATCGTGTCGGACAAGACCCCGGACGTCTATCATCGATTGTTTGACGCATATGGTGACGGGGCGGCACGGGGGATGATGGTGGGGAATTCAATGAAATCGGATGTTGTCCCGATGATTGATGCAGGTGGCTGGGGTGTACATGTCCCTCACGGTCAGACTTGGGCTATAGAACACGCCGAAACGCCGGATAATGCACCGCGTTTTAAGCAGATCGATAATTTGTCCGAATTGAAACAAATTTTAGACCAAATTACGGGGTAAAAATTTCAGTCGAGATTCGCTTTAGTTACGCCCCATTCCCGCCACATTCCTGCCACAATAGCCCCCCTAGTGCTGACAATCCCCACACCCCCTAAATATGGCTCATGGAATTTTCATCTTTTGGTGCGATCCTTGTTTTCAAAGGCTTTATCGCAAAATCGACCTGTGTTACTCTGATTTCAATAATCAGAGGCCAGTCGAAAAATCGGCGGTCCAAGGCAGAGCAAAGGCAGTTATCATGAGAGCGCGGCGCGTGCAGCCGGCCCGTTATGGGCTATTTATTCTTGCGGCTATTTGGATCCTGGTGGTGCTTCCGCTAAGCGCCATGGCAGCGCCCTATGCCGCTTATGTCATCGACGCACGAACTGGCGAAGTGCTGCATTCGCGCAATGCAGACACACGTCTTCATCCTGCATCCCTGACTAAAATGATGACGCTATATATAGCATTCGATGCGATAAAGCGCGGCGAAATATCTTTGGATAGCCAAGTCAAGATCAGCCAACACGCGGCATCTGAACCCCCCAGCAAACTAGGCTTGAAAGCGGGCCAAACGATTGCGCTGCGGTATTTGATCCGTGCCGCAGCGGTAAAATCGGCAAACGATGCAGCGACCGCAATTGGCGAAGCAATTTCAGGGTCCGAGGCAAAGTTTGCCCGCAGGATGAACCAGACTGCAAAAGCCCTTGGCATGACCAACTCTACGTTCAAGAACGCACATGGCCTGACAGAGACGGGCCACATGTCAACGGCAAAGGATATGACAACGATGGGGCGCCATCTGCTGTATGATTTCCCCGAGTACTACAATCTATTCTCCCGGATTACAGCCGATGCAGGCGTGCGCAAAGTCAGCCACACGAACCGCCGTTTTCTGGCCTCGTACAAAGGGGCGGACGGGATCAAAACAGGCTATACGCGTGCCGCAGGGTTCAATCTGACAGCGTCAGCCGAGCGCGGAAATGAACGTGTAATCGTCACCGTGTTTGGCGGAACATCGACCACCGCGCGAAATGCGAAAGTCGCTGAGTTGATGGACTTGGGCTTTCGCCGTGCCCCTTCCAAAGCGCCTTTGGTCAAACCTACGAAGCCTGTCTTTGCGGACGTCGAGGATAACTTGGTTGCCGCTAACACTGCGCCCACCCCGGGCGGAGCAGGCAAGACAATCCGCTTGGTCGGCGCCGTTACAACCTCCAAACGCCCCCAGTTGCGCCCCGCTGCCACTCAACAAGTCGTCGTCGCCACGGCTGAGGCACCACAAGCCACATCGGCGCTTTTGCCGTCCGACATAACCGCCGCGATCAAAGAAGCCGTCAAGACAGCCCCAGAAGCAGCTTTGAAAACGGCCAGCCTTGCTTCGGTTTCCCAACGTCCAACAGTGCGCCCTAAAGGCCTGATCGACTCTATTAATCCAATCAAAACCAAAAAACAGCCCGCCCAGCAAGAGGTCGTGACCCGTGTCTCGACATCAGGCGGACGGCATTGGGGCGTCAACATAGGCCGCTTCCCAAGCCGCAATGCAGCTGAAACGGTGCTTGTCAAAACGGCCCTGTCGGAAATTTCGACCCTGGATGGGACGTTGCGGAAGGTCGTCCAGCGGCCCCAAGGATTTGATGCAAACTTTTTGGGTATGACCCGCGAAACCGCAGACCTTGCCTGCCGCAGATTGGCAGCACGCCAAGTCAGCTGCTTTATGATAGGACCCGGCTGAAAGTCACGTGCTGTTCTTGACCTTCTGACAACCAGTATCGTTGCCAGATTGGTTTAACGAAAAGCCACCGAAGATCTAAAATGAGGTCTGCACGAGGCTGCAATTGTGATCAGGTCGTCGCCTGCAACAACGCCCGTGTGTAATCCGACGTCGGATTGTCATAAAGCGTATCGACATCGCCATATTCAACGACATCGCCGCGCTTCATGACCATCACCTTGTGCGACATCGCGCGCACGACTTTCAAATCGTGGCTGATGAACAAATAAGCTAAACCGTATTTGCGCTGAAGGTTGCGCAGCAATTCCACGATCTGCACCTGCACGGTCATATCCAGAGCCGAGGTAGGCTCGTCCAGAACCAGCAGTTTCGGGCGGAGCACCATCGCCCGCGCAATCGCGATGCGCTGACGTTGACCACCGGAAAACTCATGCGGGTAACGGTCCATCGTGGTCGGATCCAGCCCCACTTCCACCATCACGTCATGCACCAACTCGCGCGGATTGCGGTCTGGGTCAACGTTATGGATCGTCAGGCCTTCACTAATGATCTGCATGCAGGTCATGCGCGGGCTCAGGCTGCCGAACGGATCCTGAAACACGATCTGCATGTCTTTGCGCAGACGCCTTAGTTCCCGCGTAGACCAGCCGCGAACATCCTGACCCATAAAGTTGATCCCCCCTTCAGAAGCAATCAACCGCATAATCGCCAGCGCTATCGTCGTCTTGCCTGACCCCGATTCACCAACAATTCCGATTGTTTCCCCTGCCCGGACAGACAAGCTTGCGTCATTGACCGCCTTTACATGATCCACAGTCTTACGCAGAAATCCTTGTTGGATCGGAAACCAGACCTTCAGATGATCGGTGCTGGCAATCACCGGCGCACCCGAAGGCACGGGGTCGGGCCTGCCGGACGGCTCGGCCGCCAACAGCTTTTGCGTATAGGGGTGTTGCGGTCTATCAAAAATCTCGGCTGTCGGGCCTTGTTCGACAATTTCGCCATGTTGCATCACGCAAACGCGGTCGGCGATGCGTCGTACAATGCCAAGGTCGTGGGTGATAAACAAAAGCCCCATGCCTTCGCTGTCTTTCAGCTCTTTCAACAGGTCTAAAATCTGCGCCTGAATGGTCACATCCAGCGCCGTGGTCGGTTCATCCGCGATCAAAACGTCAGGCTTGTTTGCCAACGCCATCGCAATCATAACCCGCTGGCGTTGCCCGCCAGACAGTTGATGCGGATAGGCACCCAGACGGCTTTCAGCGTCGTTGATCCCAACCTTTTCCAGCAACTCAACAATGCGCAAACGCGCACCTGAGCCGACAACCCCTTGGTGCAGCGCCAGCGATTCGCCAAGCTGTTTTTCGATTGTATGCAGCGGATTAAGCGAGGTCATAGGCTCTTGAAAGATAAAGCTGATGTCATTGCCGCGCACCTTACGCAGCAGTTTATCGTCAGCCCCAATCATTTGCTGCCCGTCATACAGAACCGAACCAGACACCTCGGCACTGTCGCCCAGCAACGACACCGCACTTAGCGCCGAAACTGATTTACCAGAACCGGATTCGCCGACAAGCGCTACGGTCTCTCCCCGGTTCAGAGTGAAACTGATGCCCTTTACAGCATGGGTTAGGGCACCCTCCTGACGGAATGATACGCGAAGGTCTTTGACGTCAAGCAGGGCAGAGGGGCGTTGTGTCATGGTATGAACGACATCAAGGCGAATACGCCCCATGCGGCCATCGGTGCGCATAGGATACGTAGCCAGACACTGGGCCATCTCATCAACGCAAGGCTCCAGCAGCCCAAAATGACTACGAAAGTGCTGGGCAGAAAACGCGTCTCAAGCACTCTGAACAAGAAACCGATCGTGTCCCCCGGAGCGGTGAAGATCAAAAAGCAGATGCGCAAGGTCACAGCAATCGCCACCCCCACAGAACAGATATAGGAAATTGTCGCGAAAATACGCAGCGGGGAAGGGCGGGAAACAGCACCAGTCATGAAAACGTCTTTCTGGGGTCGAATGCGTCGCGGATGCCTTCAAAGATGAAGATCAGCAAGGACAACATGATCGCGAAGGTAAAAAATGCCGTAAACGCAAGCCACGGCGCTTGCAGGTTTTGCTTGGCCTGAAGAGTCAATTCGCCCAGTGACGGGGCCGAAGATGGCAAACCGAAACCCAGAAAATCAAGGATGGCCAACGTGCTGATCGTGCCCGTGATGATAAACGGCAGCATTGTCAGCATCGCAACCATTGCGTTGGGCAGCATATGGCGAAACATGATCGTGACGTTGCCCACACCAAGAGCACGGGCCGCCCGCACGTACTCCAAATTACGCGCGCGCAGAAATTCGGCGCGCACCACGCCCACCAAAGAAGTCCAACTGAACAGCACCAGTAGAAACACCAGCAGCCAGAAACTGCGCCCCAGAATGGCGAACATGATGATGATCACATACAGCGACGGGGTGGATGACCAGATCTCGATCACGCGCTGAAAGATCAGATCGGTCCAGCCGCCAAAGAAGCCTTGGACAGCGCCTGCGATGATACCGATCAGCGATGCCGCCCCGGTGACGATCAGGGTAAAGATGATCGACAGCCGGAAGCCATGGACAACCCGCGCCATCACATCGCGTTTGGTACCGTCGGTGCCCAGCCAATTTTGCGCATTAGGCGGCAAGGGGGCAGCACCGGGACGGTCAACGGCAGTGTTGAACGAATAGGGAATGATCGGCCAGATCGACCAACCTTTTTCAATCTCGGCCCCGTCTATTACCCCGTCTTGTGCATCTTCGATCAACAGATCAGGTTCGTCGAAACACGCGTCCATGCCGCCGGTCGCAATCAGGCATTTGACCTCCGGGTCGCGGTAAACTGCCTCGGTCTGGAAGTCGCCGCCAAATTCTGTCTCGGGATAGAACTTGAAGATCGGCATAAAGTATTCGCCGCGGTAATTCACCAGAATCGGTTTGTCATTGGCGACGAATTCGGCAAACAGCGAGATGCCGAAAAGAATGGCGAAAATCCATAGGCTCCAATAGGCGCGGCGATTGCGGGTGAAATTGCGCCAACGCCGTTGGTTGAGGGGAGAGAGTGCCATCAAATCACCCTTCGCGCTTTTCAAAGTCGATGCGCGGATCGACGAAAACATACATCAAATCGGACAATATCCCGACCAGCAGGCCAATCAGGCCGAAGATAAACAGGGTGCCAAAGACGATGGGATAATCGCGCGCAACGGCGGCTTCGAACCCCAGACGGCCCAGCCCATCAAGGCTGAATATCGTCTCAATGATCAGTGATCCGCCAAAGAAAACGCCGATGAACACCGCAGGAAAGCCCGCAATCACAATCAGCATCGCGTTGCGGAACACGTGCCCGTACAGCACCTTGCGTTCCGACAGCCCCTTGGCGCGGGCGGTCATGACGTATTGCTTTTTGATTTCGTCGAGAAAACTATTTTTGGTCAGCAATGTCAGTGTCGCAAACGCGCTGATGGTCGAAGCAAGCACCGGCAAAGTGATGTGCCAGAAGTAATCACCTACCTTTGCCAGCGGGCTTAGCTGATCAAAGTTGTCCGACGTTAGCCCTCGGAGCGGGAAAACCTGCCAATATGACCCGCCCGCAAACAACACCAACAACAGGATCGCGAACAAAAACCCCGGGATCGCATAAGCCGCAATGATCGCGCCGGATGTCCATGTGTCAAACGCCGTGCCGTCTTTGACCGCCTTGCGGATGCCAAGCGGGATCGACACCAGATAGGCGATTACGGTCGACCAAAGGCCTAGCGTGATGGACACTGGCAGCTTTTCCTTGATCAGCTCAATCACTGAAATCGACCGGAAATAGCTCTCTCCGAAATCGAAGCGCATGTAGTTCCACATCATATTGAGGAACCGTTCAAGCGGCGGTTTGTCAAAGCCGAACTCTTTCTCAAGCTCTGCAATAAATTCAGGTGGCAAGCCCCGCGCACCGACATAGTTTTCGTTCGCAGTGGCGACATCCGCGTTGCCCGCATCATTGCCACTGCCAGAGAACCCTTCGAACACATTGCCGCCGCCTTGGATACGGGCGATCGCCTGTTCAACCGGGCCACCGGGCACGAACTGCACCAGCGCAAAATTGATCAGCATGATCCCGATCAACGTCGGGATAATTAGCAAAAGCCGTCGAAGGATGTAGGCGCCCATGTTTGGCGTTTACCGCAACGCACCAGCAGCGCGCAAGGCGGCTGCTTTGTCTTCGTTGTACCACCAGAAATCAAGATATCCCAAAGCATACGCAGGCTGCCCTTCTGGGTGTTCGTACTGGTCGTAATATGCCGTCCAAAAGGTATCATTGTACCACGCGGGGATCATGAAAAACTCGTACCGCAAAGCCCGGTCAAGCGCCGTCATGCTGGCGTCTTCCTCCTCTTTGGTTTGGGCGCTAAGCGACTTCTCGATGATCGCATCAATCAAAGGACTGGCCAGACCTGCTGGATTGAAAAGCGAAAAGGCAGCCGCTTTTGATCCGTAGCGCTGCGCAAGCCCGGTTCCGGTGCCCAAGAACGCACCATAAGCGTCAAACACCAGATCATAGTCGCGATCCCTTTCGCGGGCCGTATATTGCGAGCTGTCGACTTTCTCGAGCACGGCATCAATGCCCATGTTGCCAAGGTTGGACATAAAGTTTTCGATCACAGCCGACAGGGTCGCCGAGCCCGAGGAATTCAGCAAGAATGTCAGCCTCAGCGGCTTGCCATTCGCATCATAGCGCTTGCCATCGTCGCCCACGGCCCAACCCGCCTCGTCCAGCAACGACATGGCGCGGCGCAGGTTGCGACGGTCCAAAAGCCGTGTCGGATCAGAGGTATGAGGCGTGACTGCGGGTTCGGTCAACATCTGCGGTGGGACCAGATCACCAAGGGATTGCAGCACAGCAAGCTCCATCCCTTCGGGCGCGCCCATAGCCATGATCGGGGTATCTTGGGTGAAGGACGCGCGCGGCTTGAACAAGCCATATTGCAAGGATTCGTTGGTCCATTCAAAGTTGAAACCCAACGCAACAGCCTCGCGTACGCGCTTGTCTTGCAAGACCTCGCGGCCCAGATTGAAAACGATCCCCGATGGCGACGGGGGAGAGCCGTCGGGAATATCTTCTTTGACGACATAGCCCGCATCGACCTTGGGAAACTCATAGGCCGACGCCCACTGCTTTGAGTTTCCTTCGACCCGGAAGGTGTATTCGCCTGCCTTGAACGCCTCAAAAGCGGAATTTTCATCACCGAAATACTCCACCCGAATGGTGTCGAAATTATTCCGGCCCACGTTGAAAGGCAGGTCTTTGCCCCAATAATCAGGGTTACGTTTGTAGACGATGCGGCGGTTCACGTCGACGTCGTCAATCACATATGGGCCAGAACCGGGTGATGTCATCAAACGCGATTCGTCCAGACGTGCGCCAGTTTCGTCGTACCACTTCTTGGACCATGCGGGCACACCGCCCACTTGATCAATCAAGCTCCGGCGGGAAATGCCAGGCGTGAAGTAAAATTTAATCGTGTAATCATCAATCACTTCGACCTTAGGGATGCGTTCGCGCACGGCATCCGCATAAGACTTCAGTCCCTGATCCAACAACAAGTTATGACTGAATGCGATGTCATTGGCCGTGACCGGATCACCGGTCGAAAACTTGGCGTCCTTGCGCATGTGGAAAATCACCCAGTCCTTGCTTTCGGGGTATTCAAGACTTTCGCAAAGCAAACAGTAGGATTCGCCATAGACGTCAGCAGGTGCCGGCTCGCTGCCCGTCCCCTCGCCCAGCAAGCTTTCGTACATGACCGTGCTCAGCGCACCTCCGCGCCCTTTGCGCGAATAGGGGTTCATCGAATCAAACGTGCCCAAGGTAGAAATCGAAATCTCTCCGCCTTTGGGGGCGTCTGGGTTTACATAGTCAAAATGGCTGTAGTCCGCCGGGTATTTCAGATCGCCATAGAACGAATAGCCGTGACTGCGGATCATCTTGTCGTCTTGGGCCTGGGCCGCGACACCGATCAACGCAGCCCCAAAGACCAAAAGCGTCGTCCACAAAATCTTAGATGTCGTATCGCGAGAGCGGGTTACTACGCGGGCGTTTGTCCGTGGCATCAGGCTCATCCTTCACAAGAAACAACAGTGTATGGCAGTTCTACTATGTCATGTAAGCTAACGATCCTGAACGCCAAGATACAAGTTGCGAATATGTTATCTGAGTGAAATCTATCCGCAGAAAAGCAAAAGGCCGCCCAACATTAAGGCGGCCTTTATAAAATCAGTATCTGAAAGATTACTCGTCTAGGCTGTCGAGATAGGCGATGACATTCGCGCGATCTTCAACCTTGTTCAGGCCCGCAAAACCCATCGTTGTCCCAGGTGCCCAAGCCGCTGGCTTTTCAAGAAAGGCGTTCAGGTTCTCTGGGGTCCAGACGTCTGCGCTTTGCTCAAGGTTGCCAGAGTAAGATGTATATCCCTCGGCACTGTCGATATCACGACCAACCACACCATAAAGGTACGGACCCACGGCATTTTCGCCCTGCACTGCTTTGTGGCATGCGCTGCATTTGCGGAAAACCTTTTCGCCTTCGCCAATATCGGCCGAAGCCAATACAACAGAGAAATCTACGGCTTCTTCTTCGGGCGCGTCTTCTTCCGCCGAGGCTACTTCAATCACATAGCCAGCCTCACCATGTACTTCGTTATGGTAAACTTCTTCACTTACAAATTTGCCAAGCAAAAGAACAAGCCAAGCACCGAACAAGCCGGCAGCTACTTTGGTAATAGTCATTGTATCGAACATGCGTGAAGGTCCATCGTTGGTATTCGGGCATCGTGTTGACGGTTTATCTATTGCTTTCCCTCCGGAGGGGCAAGGTGTAGTTACCGCGACGAAACGCCCCCATCGGTAAAAGTCTGATAAAGGACGCCTAAAATGAGCCATATAATTGCACCTCGGATCGCTTTTCAGGGTGCTTTGGGCGCTTACAGCCACGAGGCTTGCCTGCAAGCGCGTCCTGATATGACGCCCGTCCCCTGCATGACATTCGAAGATGTGTTTCATGCCGTGCGCGAAGGCCGCGCCGATCTTGCAATGCTTCCGGTTGAAAACACCACGTACGGGCGGGTTGCCGATATCCATCGTTTGCTGCCCAAAAGCGGGCTTCACATCATCGCCGAAGCTTTTGTGCGCGTCAGGATCAGCCTGATGGCCAAACCCGGTGTGCCGCTTGAAGATATCAAACATGTACGTGCCCATATGGTGCTGATCCCGCAAGCGCGCAGTTGGCTGGATGCACATGGCATAACGTCAGAAGCAGCGACGGACAGTGCCGGCGCCGCTGAGGAGCTTGCCAATTCGGATGAACGCCATGTCGGTGTGTTGGCAAGCGACGTGGCCGCAGAAATCCACGGGCTGCATGTTCTGGCACGTAACATCGAGGATCTGGACCACAACACCACACGATTTTTGCTGATGGCCCCCAACATCGATTTGTCGCGCAGAACCCAGAACATGATGACCACATTCGTGTTCGAAGTACGCAACATTCCGGCGGCTTTGTACAAAGCTATGGGGGGCTTTGCGACCAATGGCGTGAACATGACCAAGCTTGAAAGCTACATGGTCGGCGGATCATTTACAGCGACGCAGTTTTACGCAGACATAGAGGGGCATCCTGACGATGCGGGCGTGAAACGCGCTTTGGATGAATTGGGATATTTTACCAATATGCTTGAGGTGTTGGGTGTCTATCCGTCGCACCCAGACAGACATGGGGCCTAGAACACCTGAGTTTTGGCTAAGACCGGTCCAACAATGCCTTAGCGACGATCCACGTCATTTTGACTTCTGATACCGATCTTCCATGTCTTTGGTGTACTCAGCGACACGCAGCTTGTACTTTTTGGTCAACGAGGTCTTTGCGAGTTTCAATGACTGTACCAAAAGGCGCGCCGACAATGTCTTTGGCTTGATCTCAAGCGTCGAGACAAGGCGCGTTCGGCTGCGTGAAAGCGCCATCAACTCAAATGCCATCTCTCCAACCAGACCTGGCGAAACGGTCTCTAGCCGCATTTCGGTGGGTTTTTCGAACGATACCATTTCGATTTTCACCTCACGGCGTTTGCCGCGCATATCAAAAGCGGCTTCCCACTTCATGCCGGTGGCAGGATCGGTCAGTTTATCAACACGCTGCACTTCTGCACCGCGCCGCATCGCTGACCGCTCGAACGTATCAAATTCGCATAGCATTCCGAAAACAACGTCAATCGGTGCTTCGATATCTTCTTTAGTCGAGAACTTCATGCGCTTGCCCGTTCATTTTTCGTAAGGATCACTTCAATCAAGCGTATCTGCAAGCCAATTTTCCAGCAAGAAATGTGCTATTGCTCCCTTGCGGGCTGGCAATATTGTGGTGTGTTGCCCTGCAAATATGTCCATCATCTCTTCTCGGGTGACCCAAACCGCGTCTTCGATCTCTTTTGGATCAATCGTAATTTCCCGACTTGTTGCAACACCAGCACAACCAAACATTAGCGATGCGGGAAAAGGCCAAGGCTGACTCGCTAAATAGTTGACTTGGCCGACCTTTATACCGGATTCCTCAAAGACTTCGCGCCGTACGGCGGCTTCCAGCGTCTCTCCCGGCTCGACAAACCCGGCAAGCAGCGAATACATGCCCGCAGGCCAACCCGGCGAGCGCCCCATCAGCACCGAATTTCCATGCGTGATCAGCATGATGACAACAGGGTCGGTGCGCGGAAAATGCGAGGCGCGACAAGCGGGGCAATTGCGCTGCCACCCTGCATCATTGATCACCGTCTCAAACCCGCAGCGCGCGCAAAACCCGTGGCTTTCGTGCCACGACAAGATCGCTTTGCCCGTCGCCGCCAATTCTGCATCGCGCGGGTTCAACCACGTCATCACCCGGCGCAGTTCAACAAAAACATATTCCTGCGACAGCAGCGGGTGGCGTTGTTCGCTGGGGTCAAGAAACTGGCCCAGCTGTCGCGGATCAACATCATCCGGCAGCCAACTCGACAGATCATAGGCGAAACGGCCAGATCCGTCCTCGCGCCCCAAAAAGATCGGTGTGCCAGACGCGTCCTCAAGGGCAGGATGATCCAAAGGCAAGCGGACAAGCGAAGCAGGCCGTGCAGGGTCGATCAAGACCTTCCCGCGCCAGAACAAAATCGCCCGCGCAGAATCGTCCGCTTTCAATGCGGCAACGGCGTGCTTGTCCGCCCGAACCTCACCGGCACGGTCAAGCGCCGACCCCCCGAAAGTTACCGTTTCAGCGTGTTTCATTGCGTCCCTCACATCAAAGCTGAGCCCTGACTAGTCAGCATCTTGCCTAAAGCCAAGCCCACCCCGAACGCACCAGCGCCATAATTTCAACGTCTCTTTGGTTAATACAACTTAATTCAACCTTGAGTTAAATGGAGGCCAGCGTGCCACTCTACGCAATAAGACACTTTAGTTTTCCCTCTGCGTTCCCGTTCGGGGCGTCGTGAGGCAATGCCAAGTGTAACTGCAAAACTACGCATTCTTGCGACAACCGATGTTCACATGAACTTGTCGGGCTTTGATTATGCCTCAGATGATCAGGGGCCAAGCTGGGGGCTTGCCGGTATCAGCACCCTGATTTCAAAGGCCCGCACTCAAGCCGACCAAGAGGGGCGGAGCAGCATTCTGGTCGATAACGGCGACTTCTTGCAAGGCACGCCCTTGGCCGATTGGCAAAGCACGCGCAAGGTTACATCAGATCATCCCCTTGTCGCGACCTTTAACGCGATGGGTTATGACGCAATTGGTTTGGGCAATCACGATCTTGATTATCATGGCGACTATTTATCTCAAATTATCAAGGCTTTGAATGCGCCCGTGATTTCGACGAACCTTGAACTCGAGGGGATGCGTGGGCTTGAAAAGAATACTATCCTTACGCGGATAGTAGAAACCTCGCAGGGTGCCAAGCCCCTCAAGATCGGGATGATTTCAGCGCTGCCGGTCGAAACGGAGGTTTGGAATCGGATGGATTTGCCAAGCGGATCAACCGTGAAAGACCCCCTGCGTGCACTGGGAAAAGCCGCCGATCTGTTGCGCAAACAAGGTGCCGATTTGATCATCGCATTGGCGCATATGGGGCTAGGCCAAACCGGTGCGGCTAATATAACAGGAGAAAACGGTGCGCGGTTGCTTGGAAAGATGTCGGGCATTGATGTTGTGATCGCGGGCCATACACACCAGCGATTTGCCCAGACAGATCCAACCGGGCAAATACCCGCGACATCCTGCCCGACTGTTATGCCGGGAAGTGCTGCGGCAGACCTTGGATTTGTTGATCTTGACCTTGTACAAGGCGATGATGGCCGTTGGCAGATCAGCCATCATCAAAGCCAACTTTGGCCGCAGACAGAAACGCTGCGGCCCGACACAGAAATCATCACAAAAAGCAAAGCGGCGCATCAGGCCACACGCGCCTACCTGGCCGAGGAAATAGGCCAGACAAAGTACGATTTGCACAGCTATTTTGCGCTGCTTCGCCCCAGCAACACTATGGGTTTATCGGCGCGTGCAAAAGCGATGGAGGTTGCGCATGCGCTGCTCGGTCGGCCCGAAAGCAGTCTTCCGCTTCTGGCCACCGCAACGGCGCGGGCCGTTGGCGGAATGCAAGACCCGCTAAACTATATACATATCCCGAAAGGTCCGGTTTTTAGGCGGCATCTGACGCGTTTTGCCCCTTCCGGCAATCGCATTTGCGCAGTGCGCGTAACCGGGGCTGATCTGCGAAAGTGGCTTGAACAGTCTGCCCGCATTTACAATTACTTGTCGCCAAGCGATCCGCATCAATTGTTGTTGGACGACAATCAGCCAAGCTTCATATTCGACACCATTTACGGGCTGGACTATCAGATTGATCCCTCTCAGCCCGTGGGACGGCGGATCACGTCACTGATGTTTGACCAAACCCCGATCGACCCTGACCAACCCTTCATTCTTGCGACAAACCATTTTCGCGCGGCGGGCGGTGGTGGGTACGACCAAATCCACCTGCCCGAACCATTGTTTTACAGCACCCGCAGCCCAACCGACCTGATCAGGCAAGCGCTTCTATCGGATGATCTCGCGGGGTGGATGTCAGCGACACCTTGGCGGCTAGCGTGCGAAAAACCGGTGCAGGCGGAATTCGAATGCAGCCCTAATGCGGCGCGTTATATCGAAGACATCCGGGCGTTGTCCCCAAAAAATCTTGGACGCACAGACACCGGATTTGACCGTATTCAGATTACGCTCTGATCCTTGCGCTTTGAAATTCGCTATACTATATGAAGGTCGAGAGGTTGGTGCGGGCAGGTGCCTCGCCAACCCGGTCAGATCCGGAAGGAAGCAGCCGTAACGAGCCCCACTTGGGTCGTTATCAGCCTCTCACCTTAGCGTTATTGCACTGCAAAAACGCTAAAGCAGCTTGCGAGGGGTAGGTCCCTTATTGTGCCTTACCACCCTCAAAGCCGATCCGCAGCGAATGTATCGCATTGACCTACATTCCCGCTGTCATAGCCCCTTTGAAACCACCCCGACCGCTGTGCGGATGTGCCATGGGTAAAGGTATGCGGTTGCGGCGCGCGACCAGCCTGCTTTTGCAGATAATCATCGCCGATCTTGCGGGCTGCATTCAACGCCTCATCCAGATCGCCCCGCTCCATCAAACCTTTGACATTGGCCGCCCAAATACCAGACAGACAGTCCGCCATCAGCTCAAGCCGGACGGTCAGCGCATTTGCTTCGGCCGTTGAAGACTGGCGGCGCAGCGCGTCTACTTTGGGCAAGATACCCAACTGGTTTTGCACATGATGAGCGACCTCATGGGCGATCACATACGCCGCGGCAAAGTCGCCCCCTGCCCCCATGCGCTGCGCCAACATGTCAAAAAACTGCGTATCCAGATAGGCTTTTTGATCCGCAGGGCAGTAAAATGGTCCCGAAGCGCCCGATGCCCCCCCGCACGCGCTTTGCGTTACGTTTGAAAAAACCACCAGTTGCGGCGGCACATAGGGACGCCCCAACTGTTCGGGAAACACCCTGCCCCAGACATCTTCAGTTGTGGCAAGAACCTGCGCTGAAAACTGGGTGGCCTTTGCATCGCCTTCGCTGACCGTCGTGCCTTGCTGGGATCCGGTTCCGCCAACCAGAGACGACACATCAATGCCGGTGAAATAGCCGATTGCCAAAACCGCCAGCACACCAACGATTCCTATTCCGCCCTTGCGCGCACCGCCGCCACCGCGCACTTCGACATTCTTGCTTCGCCGTATCCCCCGCAGCCGCATCGCGTGCTCCTTGTGTGTTTTCTAATCTCGTTGGATCATGCTTACCCTCTGTGCCCCGTTGCTTTCAACATTTAAGACATGCGCCTTGTGAATCGGCACGCCAACAACGGTGGACGCTGCCCTGCCCCCGTCCTATCTTGAAGAGCAACCCGAATCCCCAAAGGATCCTCATGTCAGCACCTTCCGCATACCGCGTTCTTGCCCGCAAATACCGGCCCGAAACCTTTGTCGATCTGGTCGGGCAAGATGCCATGGTGCGCACGTTGAAAAACGCCTTTGCGGCAGACCGTATCGCGCAGGCTTTCATCATGACGGGCATCCGTGGCACCGGCAAAACCACCACCGCACGGATCATCGCCAAGGGAATGAACTGCATCGGACCGGACGGAAACGGCGGCCCGACGACCGAACCCTGCGGCGTTTGCGAACATTGCGTGGCAATCATGGAAGGCCGCCATGTCGACGTGATGGAGATGGACGCCGCGTCAAATACAGGCGTCGGCAACATTCGCGAAATCATTGACAGTGTGCACTACCGCGCCGCCTCTGCCCGCTACAAAGTCTATATCATCGACGAAGTGCACATGCTGTCCACAGGTGCGTTCAATGCCCTGCTGAAAACGCTGGAAGAACCGCCCGAGCACGTCAAATTTATTTTCGCCACGACTGAGATTCGCAAGGTTCCGGTAACCGTGCTGTCGCGCTGCCAACGCTTTGATTTGCGCCGGATCGAACCCGAAGTGATGATCGCACTGCTGCAAAAGATCGCCGCTTCTGAAAACGCGCAAATTGCCGATGATGCCTTGGCGCTGATCACCCGCGCCGCAGAAGGGTCTGCCCGCGACGCTACATCCCTGCTGGACCAAGCCATCAGCCACGGTGCCGGAGAGACAACGGCAAACCAAGTTCGCGCCATGTTGGGGTTGGCCGACCGGGGCCGGGTGCTGGATCTGTTCGACATGATCCTGCGCGGCGATGCCGCGGGCGCGCTGAACGAGCTGAGCAGTCAGTATTCTGACGGTGCCGACCCGATGGCTGTGCTGCGCGATCTCGCTGAAATCACCCATTGGGTGTCGGTCGTCAAGATCACGCCAGACGCAGCCGAAGACCCCACCGTTTCACCCGAAGAACGCAGTCGCGGTCTGACCATGGCCGAAACCTTGCCCATGCGCGTGCTGACCCGGTTGTGGCAAATGTTGCTGAAAGCGCTCGACGAAGTTGCAAGCGCGCCCAACGCGATGATGGCCGCCGAAATGGCCGTGATCCGCCTGACCCATGTCGCCGACCTGCCCAGCCCGGAAGAGCTTGTGCGCAAACTTGGCAACACATCGCCGCCGCCCGCTGCCCCGCCAATGGCACAAAGCGGCGGCAGCGGTGCCACGAATGCCACTGCTACCCACCATGTGCAAAGCGTTGGGTCGTCGTCTGGCGCCACGATGACGGCAACGGCCCCTGCCATAGATCAGGCCCTCGCCCGTTTTCCCAGCTTTGAGCATGTCATCGAACTGATCCGCGCCAACCGCGATGTCAAACTGCTGGTCGAGGTTGAAACGACGCTCCGCCTCTCTGCCTATCAGCCCGGACGTATTGAATTTGCGCCCACAGATGCCGCACCCCGCGATCTTGCGCAGCGCCTTGGAACGCGGCTGCAATTGTGGACCGGCAACCGTTGGGCCGTTTCCGTTGTGGGTACAAGCCCTGCGAAAACGATTGCCGAAATTCGCGATTCCAAAGAAAATGCCCTGAAATCAGAGGCTGAGAATCATCCGTTGATGCAAGCGGTCATGGCCACGTTTCCGGGTGCCAAGATCCTGTCGATCCGCACCCCCGAAGACATTGCCGCCGCCGCCGTGTCCGAGGCATTGCCCGAGGTCGAAGATGAATGGGATCCGTTCGAAGACAACTGACCCCTTGTCGGGTCGCCCCCTGACCCGCATATAAGTTCAAACACAAATTTCAGGAGACGACGAGATGTTAAAAGGTTTGGGTGCCATGGGTGATATGGCAAAGATGATGAAAGCCGCGCAGGAAATGCAGGGAAAGATGGCGCAGTTGCAAGAAGACATGCACAACATCATCGTGACGGGCGAATCCGGCGCGGGCCTTGTCAAAGCGACCTGCACAGCCAAAGGCGAGCTTAAATCACTCGACATCGACCCGTCCATTTTCAACGGCGATGAAAAGGAAGTCGTCGAAGACCTGATCCTTGCAGCGATCAAAGACGCACAGTCCAAAGCTACAGATCGCGCCCAATCCGAGATGAGCAAGCTGACCGAAGGCATGGGCCTGCCCGCCGACATGAAGTTGCCGTTCTAAATCTTCCAAATGGGTCTAAATCCTCTCCGAAGGCATAAAACCTCTTTTGGACTCCCCCAGCGAGGATCGCATTCTTGAGCAGCACACGCGACATCGACGCCCTGATTGATCTGATGTCGAGGCTTCCGGGCCTTGGCCCCAGATCTGCGCGGCGCGCGGTGCTGCACCTGATCCGCAAACGGGCGCTGCTGCTGACCCCTTTGGCCGATATGATGCAGACGGTTGCAGCCACCGCAAGGGAATGCCTGAATTGCGGAAATGTGGGTACGACAGATGTTTGTGATATATGCACCTCAGAAAAACGCGCCAACGGTGAAATCTGCGTGGTAGAAGACGTGGCCGATCTTTGGGCGATGGAACGCTCCGGCGTGTTCAAAGGCCGATATCATGTGCTGGGCGGCACACTTTCGGCACTTGATGCGATTGGCCCACAGGAACTGCGCATCCCGCGCCTGATTGATCGCGTGTCGACCGAAGATATCTCCGAGGTCATTCTGGCCCTGAACGTCACCATCGATGGCCAAACCACAGCGCATTACATCGCAGACCAGTTGGACGGCCAAGTGCGCCTGACCTCGCTTGCACAAGGCGTACCGATTGGTGGCGAACTTGATTATCTTGATGACGGCACGATCACCGCCGCGATGCGGGCGCGCAAATCAATCTGATTTCTGCCGCAGCCTGGCCAAGGCGATCAATGCGGCGTCACGTTCGGCCTCCAATTGGGCAATACTACGTCCTGCGGCCTCTTGCATTACGCCGTGCACCAGCTGTTCACGCACCGCAGGTGTCAGGCTGGGATTTCCCAAACTCGCCCAGCGTTTTTCCTGACTTGGGCCCAAGTGATCCAGATAAGCGGCCATGCCACCCGGGCCACCTCCCAGATGATAGGCCATATGCGGCCCCAAAACCGACCACCGCAGCCCAGGACCATTAATTAACGCCTTATCCACCGCCTCTACATCCGCGATACCTTGCGCCACAATATGCACCGCTTCGCGCCACAGCGCCGATGCCAAACGGTTCGCAATATGACCAACCGCATCTTTCTTGAGCCGCACGGGGACCGACCCTAGCCCCTCATAAAACGCCTCTGCCCACGCAACGACCTCATCGTCGTTGCCAAAAATTTCGACCAGCGGGACAAGATGCGGCGGATTGAACGGATGCGCCGTGATCAGGCGTGCGGGATGCTGCATGCCAACTGATAGATCAGACCAAGGGTGTGCGGACGTGCTGGACGCGATGATCACATCTGCGCCTACGACCGCTTCGATCTGCTGGTATAGCGACTGTTTCAACGCAACATTCTCGGGCGCGTTTTCCTGCACCAATGCAGCACCTTGCACGCAAGCGCCCAAGTCAGGGCACATAGCCAAAGCGCCTTGCGGCTCTTTTTCGCCACCAATCTCGGTCAACTGCGCCAAAGGGACCGCCACGCGGTTCTCGAAGTTCGCCAGCGCATCAGGATTGGGATCCCAAGCGCGCACATGATGCCCCGCGCGCAAGAAAAGCGCCGCCCAGCTTGCGCCGATCAGTCCACAACCCACAACTGCAACGGTTATCTTTTGGCTCATCTCAGGTGCCTCTCAAGGGGAACTGCGCATTGGATAACCAAGCAGACTAGACCGCGTTGTCCAGTTCCAAAACCGTTTCAATCCCATCTTCCAACACATAGACACAGCCCTGACGGTTGGTCAGCCCCCCCATCTCTGCGCGGCTAAGTCCGCACAACTCTGCGCGCAGCAATTGACCACTTAGGCCATGTGCGACAATCACAGTCGGCTCGGTCAATGTCGCAACAAAATCGCGAACCCTCGCCTGAAACCTCTCAAACCCTTCGCCGCCCGGTGCCGCGCTGTAAAACTCTATATGCGGGCTGTCGGGCGTAATCCCTTGAGGCAGGTCATTATAGATATCAGCGCGCAATTGCCCTTCCCACGCACCGGCAAAGACCTCCTTTAAGCGGTCATCGGTTTCGTATGCCCGGCCCGCCAGCGCGATATCTGCCGTCTGCCGGGTCCGTTTAAGCGGGGATACGAAACAAGGCGGGTTTAGGGTCAATATCGGGGCCATCAATTCGGCCTGCTGCCGTGCATGCTGCACGCCACGGGCGGACAGAACCGATTGTGTCTGCCCTTGCACCCGACCTTCAGCGTTCCATTCGGTTTCGCCATGGCGCAAAAACCAGACTTTGGGATATGTTTTCATATGCGAGGTTCCTTGTGGTAGGCGGCTGGTTTCCGTCAGTTTCACCCAACCGCACCCAGAAGGCCACCCGCACCGAAAGCTAAATCCAAGACCTAGCTATCATAGCCCGGATTGGTCCGCTTGAGCTTGCGCATCAGGCCCGGCCAGACCAGATTATCGCCTGAACCCGGCGTGAATGCCCCCGCCGCCTGACGCGCCACCAGATCCGCCATGTCTTGCGTTTCCTCATGCAGGTGCTCTTCACCGCCCGCGGCCTGCGCAAAAATCTGCGTTTTGCAGGCGTTTTCGAGGAAATACATCCGCAGGAATGCCAGCGCACAGTTCGGCCCAACCGTCAGCGTGCCGTGGTTGCGCAACATCAACAGGCTTTTATCGCCAATGTCATTCACGATCCGTTCACGTTCATCAAGGTTCAGCGCGATGCCTTCGTAGTCGTGATAAGCCAGATCGTTATTCACAATCATCGAGAACTGCGTATAGCGACGTAAACCGCCTTTCTGCACCGACACCGCCACACCGTAAGGCGTGTGAACATGAATGACACAGCCTGCATCATGGCGCGCAGCGTGAATGGCCGAATGGATAGTAAACCCTGCCGGATTGATAAAATACGGCGTTTCCTGACAGATATTGCCGTCCAGATCGATCTTCACCAAGGCTGACGCGGTCATTTCATCGAACATCAACCCGTATGGATTGATCAAGAACCGTTCCTGCCCGTCTTCATCCGGCAGGCGGGCCGAAATATGGGTAAACACCAGATCGGTCCAGCCGTGCATCGCGCACAGCCGGTAAGTCGCAGCCAACTCGCAGCGCAACTTCCATTCCGCGTCAGATACTTTGCCTTTCAGGCTGGGTAGATCGGCCGGGTCTGGAATATCAAAGCCGGTCCCCCGCTGCATCGCTGATTGATCGTTCATCTCATGCTCCTCCCTTGTATTTGGGGGGAGTATAGCGCGGCAAGGGGCAGATGAGGCAAGCATCAATACCAGAAAACCCCCTGTCGTCCGGATAAATTCACAGTATATCTGATACAGTTGAGGTGGATATTTCTGCTTTAGTGTACTATTGCATACCAAACTTCCTGAAAGGCGCGAAAACATGGCTGATACGACCACACCCGACATCATTTACACCAAGGTTGATGAGGCGCCAGAACTGGCATCCTATTCCCTGCTGCCGATCATCCGCAGCTTTGCCGATGCCGCAGGCGTGTCAGTCGGCACCCGCGACATTTCGCTTGCCGGGCGTATTCTGGCGGCTTTTCCAGACGCTCTGAACGCGGACCAAAAGCAGTCGGACGACTTGGCCTTGATGGGCGATCTGGTAAAGCAGCCCGACGCCAACGTGATCAAACTGCCAAACATCTCGGCTTCGGTCCCGCAGTTGGTGGCGGCGGTGAAAGAATTGCAAAGCCAGGGCTACGCAATCCCCGACTATCCCGAAGCGCCCAGCACCGACGCCGAAAAAAAGGCCCGCGCCGCCTATGACGCGATCAAAGGCTCGGCCGTGAACCCCGTTCTGCGCGAAGGTAATTCAGACCGCCGCGCGGCAAGTGCAGTTAAGAAATACGCGATGGCCAACCCCCATTCGATGGGCACATGGTCCAAGGACAGCAAAACCAAGGTGTCCGCGATGTCCGGTGGTGATTTCTTCTCGAACGAAAAATCCCTGACGCTGTCTGACGCCCAAGCCGGTGCTGCAAAAATCGTGCATGTGGCCGCTGACGGGTCCGAAACCGTGTTGAAAGATGGTGTTACCTTCCCTGCGGGCACTGTTGTTGACACCACATTCATGTCTGCACGTGCGCTGGACACCTTCCTCGCCGAACAGATCGAAGAAACCAAAGCCGATGGCACGCTATTTTCGCTGCACATGAAAGCGACGATGATGAAGGTGTCAGACCCGATCATCTTTGGTCATGCGGTACGCGTCTTTCTGAAGCCCGTGTTCGACAAATATGACGCTGAGCTGAAAGCCGCAGGCGTGAACCCCAACGCGGGCATCGGCGACATGATGGGCCGCATCGAAGGTCACCCCGAGATCGTGAAAGCCGTCAAAGATGCCATGGCCGCGCAGCCGCCCATGTATATGGTAAATTCCGACAAGGGCATCACCAACCTGCACGTGCCATCCGACGTGATCATCGACGCGTCGATGCCAGCGTTGATCCGTGCAGGCGGCAAGGGCTGGGGCCCGGACAACAAGGAACATGACACCAACTGTGTGATCCCTGATAATTCCTACGCCCCCGTTTACGACGAAAGCATCAAGTACTTTAAAGAAACCGGCGCGCTGGATCCGACAACATCAGGCACCGTGCAAAACATCGGTCTGATGGCCCAAAAAGCCGAAGAATACGGCTCGCACCCGACCACTTTTGAAATCCCTGCCGATGGCACGGTCAAGATGATCGCAGCCAATGGCGATGTGATCTCTGAACATGCGGTCGAGGCGGGCGATATCTGGCGGGCTGCATCGGCCCGCAAGGCACCGATCGAAGACTGGGTACAACTGGCCATCGACCGCCAAAAAGCCGAAGGCTGCGAGGCGATTTTCTGGCTCGACGCAGACCGCGCCCATGACGCAGAGCTGATCGCCTATGTCAAACCGATCCTTGAAGCCAAAGGCGTGGCAGACAAGTTCCAGATCATGTCGCCCGCCAAGGCCACGCGCCAAACGCTTGAAACCATCCGCAAGGGCGAAAACTCAATCGCGATCACAGGCAACGTGCTGCGCGACTATCTGACCGACCTGTTCCCGATCCTCGAGCTGGGCACATCGGCCAAGATGCTGTCGATTGTGAAACTGATGCAGGGCGGCGGCTTGTTTGAAACCGGTGCAGGTGGCTCTGCGCCCAAGCACGTTCAGCAGCTGGTCGACGAGAACCATTTGCGGTGGGATTCGCTGGGTGAATTCTGCGCCTTGGGTGAAAGCCTCAAGTTCTTGGCCGATCAAAAGAACAACGAAAAGGCGCGGATTTTGGGCAAGGCCGTTGATGACGCCACGCAAGGTATCCTTGACAACAACAAATCGCCCTCGCGCAAAGTCGGACAGCCCGACAACCGCGCCAGCCACTACTATTTTGCGATGTATTGGGCACAGGCACTTGCCGCACAGACCGGCGATGCCGATCTGGCCGCGCATTTCAAACCCATCGCGGAAAAGCTGGCCGCAAACGAGGATCAGATCATGGCCGAACTGGCCGAGGTTCAGGGCAAAGCGGTAGATCTGGGCGGCTACTTCCACTCTGATCCAGCCAAGACCGAAGCTGTGATGCGCCCCTCAGCCACGCTGAACGCGATTATCGGATAATCCAAACGCCCCGCCCCCAGACAACGGGGGCGGGGTTTTTCATTGCCACAGGAGGCCCCCATGACCCGCTTTTCCCTTGCCGTGCATGGTGGTGCCGGAACGATCCTGAAATCCTCCATGACGCCCGAACTTGAGGTCGCGTATCACGCGGGTCTGCGCCGCGCGTTGGACGCAGGCCATGCGGTTCTTGCGAAAAACGGCAGCGCGCTTGATGCCGTGACCGAAGCTGTTTGCGCGCTCGAGGACGAACCGCTGTTTAACGCGGGTCGCGGCGCCGTTTTCACCAGTGACGGCAAACAGGAAATGGACGCAGCCATCATGGAAGGCTTGGGCCGCCAGGCCGGAGCAGTCGGCAGTATCTTTGGCCCGCGCAACCCGATCCGCGCCGCGCGTGCGGTGATGGAACAGACCGACCATGTGTTTCTGATCGGCCCGAACGCGTTGAAGCTGGCCCAGGATGCCGGCCTCCCCTTTGAGGACACGGCTTATTTCTTTACCCAATCCCGCTGGGACGCGCTGCAATCCACGCTCAAGATGCGCGCAGATGGCACGGTTGACGATGATCCTGCGCGTCGTCACGGCACCGTCGGTGCCGTCGCCTGCGATGCACAAGGCACGCTGGCCGCCGCGACGTCGACCGGGGGCATGACAGCCAAAGCGCCGGGGCGTGTCGGCGACACCCCGGTGATCGGTGCGGGAACCTATGCCGACAACGCCACCTGCGCCGTTTCAGGCACGGGCCATGGCGAGGTGTTTATCCGCTACACCGCAGCCGCCGAGATTGCCGCCCGGATGCGCCACGCCGGTCAGTCGCTTGAAGACGCCGCCGCCCATGTGGTGAACGTTGATCTGGGCCAAAATGACGGGTCAGGCGGGATCATTGCAGTCGATGCACGGGGCAACATCACGATGCCCTTCAACTGCGATGGCATGTACCGTGGGTCAGTCACGCAAGACGGCGCGTTTGAAACCCTTATATACCGTTAGCACCAAAAATAGTCCTATCCCTCAGGAAACCAACATGACCCGCAACGCTGCCATTGATCATGCAACCGCTTATTTCGAAACCGGCCAGCTAAAGTCTGATCTGGCGGGACTTGTCGCCTTTCAAACGGAAAGCCAAACGCCGGATCAAAAACCGCAGCTTGGCCGCTATTTAAGCCAAGCGATCCAGCCACGATTGCAAGCAATCGGTTTCACCTGCGAAATACACGACAATCCTGACCCGTCGGGGGGCCCGCTGTTGGTGGGGCTGCGGATCGAAGACCCGGCATTTACAACCGTGCTTACCTATGGCCACGGCGATGTCACGCGCGCGCAAAAGGACCAATGGCGAGACGGCTTAAGCCCCTTCGATCTGACCGAAGAAGGCGATCGTTGGTACGGGCGCGGCGCTGCCGACAACAAGGTCCAGCATCTGATCAACATCTCAGCCCTTGAAAGCGTGCTGGCGATGCGCGGCTGCCTTGGGTTCAACGTCAAGATCATCCTGGAGATGAGCGAGGAAGTAGGCTCTCCGGGGCTTGCGGCCTTTATCAAAGATCGCAAGGAGCAGCTTGTGGCCGACGTTTTGATTGCCTCTGACGGGCCACGCTTGCGCCCAGACCGTGCAACCATGTTCATGGGTGCGCGCGGTGCAGCATCGTTTGATCTGGTCGTCGACCTGCGCGACGGTGCGCATCATTCGGGCAACTGGGGCGGGCTGCTCGCGGACCCGGCCATGCTGCTGGCCCACGCGATTGCATCGATCAGTGATGCCCGCGGACAGTTGCGCATTCCCGAGTGGCGGCCCGACAGCCTGACCCAATCCATCCGCGATGCATTGAACGGGTTGCCCATTGTCGAAGGAAGCAATCCGTCCGTAGACGAAGACTGGGGCGAGGCAACGCTGACCCCGGCAGAACGCGCCTATGGCTGGAATTCCTTTGCAGTTCTTGCAATGACCAGTGGCGTGCCGGATGCACCGGTCAACGCGATTGCGTCCAAGGCACGCGCGACCTGTCAGTTGCGCTATGTCGTGGGCACCGACCCTGACGCGCTGTTGCCGGCCTTGCGCAGGCATCTGGACGCGGCAGGCCTGCAAAAAGTCCAGATCGTTCCGCACGCCGAGATCTTTCCAGCCACACGTCTTGATCCGGACCACCCTTGGGTCGCCTACGTCAAAACCTCGATCACGCAAACAACCGGAGTGGCCCCGCATGTTCTGCCGAACCTGGCAGGGTCGCTGCCGAACGAATGTTTTTCCGATATTTTGGGGCTTCCAACGGTATGGGTGCCGCACAGCTATCTGGGCTGCAATCAACACGCACCGAATGAACATGTGCTGAAATCAGTCTGCAAAAGCGGCCTGCAGATTATGGCAGGGCTGTTCTGGGATATTGGCGAAGGCACCCCCTGATCAGGATGCCTTCGCCATGTTTTCAGGCGCGTGACAAAACGCTTGCTGGGCGTGCTTTTGCAAGTGCGGCAGTGATAAGCCCCGCAAGCACCGCTTTGATCAGATCGCCGGGGATGAACACCATCACCAAAGATGCCGCTTCCAGCGGTGTTTTACCAAGTGCAAAAGCCAGACCAGCAATGCCAAAGATGTATAGCACCACGATCCCGCCAATCACCGACGCAACTCCTGCCACAATCGCAAGCGACGGTCCGCGCCACTTTTCAACGATAAGACCCGTCACAAACGCGGCAAAAGGAAAGCCGATCAGAAAGCCCGAAGACGGCAGCATGAACGCGCCCAAACCCCCACGGCCCCCCGCCAACAAGGGCAACCCCATCGCCACGAGCAGCATAAACAAAAGCACTGCCAACGCGCCGCGTTTGGCCCCCAGCACCGTGCCGCACAACATAATACCCAAACTTTGGGCGGTAATTGGCACACCAAAGGCAAGTGTGAACTGCGGGATCAGCGCCAAGGCCGCGATTAGCGCAGCAAACAGGGCAACAAGGGTAAGATTACGTTCCATTTTCGATTGGTCCTTTGTTCATTTCGCGCATCTATCCCCATGAAGCTGCCAAAACGCAAGGATACTCTTAGTTTGGAACACCCACTGGCCCGGCACAGTCCAGCAGTGCCGAGACATCCAGATGTTGCTCCATATGCGCGGCAAGCTGGTCCAGCGTGTCCTCTACGGTTTGACTGTATGACGTCGATGCAGCAGCCAAGCCGAATTTTGCCAGCCATGCCTTTCGAAAGACGTCATTGGCAAAAAGCCCATGCAGGTACGTGCCTGTGACCTTGCCATCGCGCGACGTCGCGCCATCAGGTACGCCGTCGATCTGCGCAAAGGGGCGCGCGCAATCAACGCCAGTGGTCTGGCCGATGTGGATCTCGTAGCCATCAATTTGCGCGCCCGTATCTGAATGGGTCGCGCACACGCGGGTCAGCGTTTTGTCCGCTGCCATCCGGGTGGAAACGTCTAACAAGCCAAGCCCAGCGTCGCGCCCCGAACCACCTTCATGGCCAGCCGGATCATCCACCACCTGCCCCAGCATCTGATATCCGCCACAAATTCCCAGCACATGGCCCCCGCGCCGCACATGGGCGCGCAGGTCAATGTCCCAGCCTTGGGCGCGTAAAAACGCGAGGTCCCCGCGTGTGGACTTGGTGCCCGGCAAGATCACCAGATCAGCATCCGCAGGCAGCGGTGTGCCGGGCGGGATCATTGTCAGTCGCACAGACGGTTCTGCGGCAAGCGGGTCAAGGTCATCAAAGTTTGAAATCCGCGAAAGCATCGGGCAAACGATATGAAACGCGCCATCAGATCTGGCCCGCGCCAGATCAACGGCATCTTCGGCAGGTAACAGATGTGCCCCGTAGAACCAAGGCAGCACGCCAAAACCAGACCAACCCGTCCGGTGCTGGATATCCAGATATCCCTCATCAAACAGCGCGACATCACCGCGAAATTTATTGATCAAAAACCCTTTGATCATCGCTGTATCTGACGGGTCCATTACCGCTTGTGTGCCTACGATTTGCGCAATCACACCGCCCCGATCAATGTCCCCCGCCAGCACCACGGGTACATTCGCAGCACGGGCAAAACCCATATTCGCAATGTCGCCCTTTCGTAAATTCGTCTCGGCGGGGCTGCCTGCGCCCTCGACGATGATCAGATCGGCGGTTTTTGCAAGGATACCAAAGCTTTCCAAAACGGGCTTAAGTAACACGCCACGCGCGCCCCCGAAATCACGCGCCTCAAGACGGCTTTGCGCCTTTCCCTGGATCACGATCTGCGACCCCGTGTCTGTCTCGGGTTTCAGCAGAACCGGGTTCATATGCACCGACGGGGTGCGCCCTGACGCCATCGCTTGCAGCGCTTGGGCGCGGCCAATCTCGCCCCCTTCATCCGTCACAGCGGCATTGTTCGACATATTTTGCGGCTTGAACGGTGCCACGGATATGCCCCGCCGAAGGGCCGCACGGCACAGCCCTGCCACCAACATCGACTTGCCCACATTTGAGCCGGTACCTTGAATCATAATTGCGCGCGTTGGCATGGCCGATACCTTTTTAATGGTCATCGGCCATGTGGTGTCAGCCGCAGCGTTGCAGGTCAAGAGCGCCTGAAGAAGCCCGGAAACCCTCCGTGATCAAACTCTGCCAACGGCTTGCAAAAACGGCCTCAAGGCGGTCACATGACTGCAAAGGCTGCGGCAATTGGGTCGGGTCAATGCGGGCAAGCGTCTCAATCTCTTTGCGCCATGCCTCGACAGTGGGCTCGGTGACAACATGCGCACCAAGTGCGACGTGATCAGCCAGACCATCAATGCCACTGACCGACAGCTGGCGGCCCGCGCTTAGGGCTTCGATCGCCACAAGCCCGTAGGCCTCCCAAAGCGAGGGCATCGCAACAGCATCGACATTAGCAATTGCCTGCACCGGATCAGCCCAGCCCATAAATTTGATGCGTGCGTCATTTCCGGCCAACAGGCGCAGCGCGCGTTCTTCCGATCCTTCACCATAAATATGCAAGGCTAATGACGGGTCTAGTGTTGTGCGAAAGGCCTGCACCAGCAAGTGAAATCCCTTCTGACGGTCTAGACGCCCGATTGCCCCTATGACCCGCACCGGATGTTTCACCGGTGCCACAGCCCGAAATGCTGACAGATCAACACAGGACTGGATCACAGCAAGCTTGTCTTGTGACATAGCACCGCTTTGAACAAACCACGCACCTTGGGCATGACTGACGGCCACAACCTTGTTGAACAGGCGGTAGGCCGTTTTCAAAAGCGTTGCAAACCGCACTGCATTGGTCACATTTTCCTGCACAAAGCCAGCAGTATAGCTGTGTTCAATATGGATCATCGGGACCAAAGGGTGCAGCCTGCGCAGGGCTACAAGCATCGGCATGGCACCCCAGCTGATTGCCAAGTGGGACACAATGATATCAGCTTTGACCCGCCCGACCCAGAATTTGCCGCGCTGAATGCCGCGTATGTGGTGGATCGCGTTCTGCGACAGGGCCGGCGCGGTTTTGATATAGTCCAGCACCCGCATAACCCCGCCCGCTGTGGTGTCATCGACCAAATGAACGATGGTTGGTCTGGTCACTGAACCGTCCCCGAAACCCGCGCCGGGGCTTTCAGGCGCATCATAGTTTTGAGCGACTTTGGCCCAAAGAAATGAAGCGCTGCCGCCGCCACAAACGTGATAACCGATTTTACAGGTTCTTCGATCAAGGGTATCTTGGACTGCGCCAAAGACGCGCGGCTCAAATTCAGGGCGCGGGCCCCATCCATGTCGCTGACCGCGCGACGTGAAAGATAGCGCAATTGATAGGCCCGCGCTGCAGGTGTGTTGACCTTGAAAAAAGCAGGGTTCAGCGGCGACAGCTTTTCAATCATCCGCTCCCATGCGGCCAGTTGACGGTCGGTATTGGCCGACAACCCTCCGCTGTTGATGCGGTACTGCGTCAGCAGCTCCGGGATGCCCTCAAAGACCCATTCCGTTGTCAAAGACATGCGCAACCAGCATTCAATATCTTCGGATTGACGGAATGTTTCATCGAAATACCAATCTCGGTGGGTCTCGCTGCGCGGACGGTAGGCGATTTCATTCAGTGCAGCGCGGCGGATCACCATTGCAGATCCGTTTCCAATCGGGTTGCGCTTGAAAATATGCGTTGGGCTGACGCCCTTAAGGCGGGGGCGCTGCGCGTGGCCAGTCAAAGCACTTTGGCCGTCGATCAGCGCAGATCCGGAATAGCTGACGCCCACATGAGGGTTTACCTCAAGATGGTGGACATGGCGGGCCAGCTTTTCGGGCAGCCAAAGATCGTCAGCGTCACAAAAGCCGATCACCTCACCGCGCGCGAGGGAAATACCTGTGTTGCGGGCGCCCGCAAGACCACGATTGGCACGCCGGACCACACGGACACGTGGATCGTCCAAAAACTCTGCGGCAATCCTGGGCGTTTTATCAGACGACCCGTCGTCCACGATGATCACCTCGAAAGGCGCATAGGTTTGTGCCAAGAGCGCTTTAACAGTTTCGCGCAAAGTCGCTTCGACGTTGAAAGCGGGGACGATGATTGATGCAAATGTCATTTCAAAAGCCTTTCTGGCAGATCAGGAAAACAGGGATTGGCGCAAGCTGCGGGGCAAGACGCAGGCAATTAGGGCTGCGGCCAACGTTGGCCCACCGCGTCGGATCGGATGTAGGAAAGCAGCAGGGCTATAGATAACTCCCCTGAGCGCATGTTTCAGAGCCTCAAAACGGCCCGCCCCAAGGCGCAGTGCCCGGCGCGCCAGATAGCGGTGGTGCACCGCATGGGCACGTCCCGTCACTCTCACACCAAATCGGGCAGCGGTCTTGATGGCTTTTTCGCGTCCCGACAGCATCGCAGACAGATCGGTCGACAGCCCACCGATACTGGTGCGATACCACGTCTGGAGGGGCGTCAAACCGACGACCCTACCACCGCCACCCACGACGCGGATGAGCCATTCAAGATCTTCGTTGTGAATCATGTGGCGGTCAAATCCACCAGACGCCACAAACACCGATTTACGGATTGCCATGTTCGACATGGTACAAACCGGATTCTCTGCCAGCAGCATCTCGATCGAAAGATCATCTGTCGGCACGGTAGAAAAAACCGTAGCGTCAGCCGGTGTGTCTTTGAAAAATCCGATCTGACCAAAACAGCCATCAACGCTTTGATCGGCAAAACATGTTACAAGTTCACGCAATTTGGTCGGCTTCCAAAGGTCGTCGGCGTCGCAAAAAGCGATCAAGCGCCCATTGGCGTAATCCATGACGCCCGCATTGCGCGCGTCGCTGGGGCCTTTGCCCGGGTTGCGCACCAAACGAATACGCGGATCATGCTGCGCTGCCGCGGTGATCAACATCGCTGTCGCATCTGTAGATCCGTCATCAATGCAGACGACCTCCCAATTCGGATGGCTTTGCGCGCTGATGCTTTCAAGGGTATCGGCAATCGTAGCTTCGGCATTAAAGCAGGGTATGATGATCGAAAAATCAGACATGTCTCAGGCCTTTACTGAGGGGGGGCTAAAGGCCAGAAGCAGTGCCGGTAACGACGCTCCGACCATCATGAGGGTCGCCACAATGGCATAGCCAGAGGCGACGGCCACCAGACCCAACGGGGCAAGCAGCACAGTGTTAAGCATAAGCGCAACGGTCATAGCCGCCGTCACCCAGAATTCACGACCCGCACGACCAGTCGCACGCAGCCATCCGGCTGTGGCAGACCAAAGGGTGGTCGGGATTGCGACAAGACACAGGATTGATACGATCTGGGCCAGACCATCCCAACCCGGGCCAAACAGGATCGGCACATAGTATGGTGCGGCAAGGGCTTGGGTGATCACCGCAACCGAGATCAGCGTCATTGCCAGCACCAATCCCTGACGCAGGGCCAGACCCTTGTTTTCACTGGCGCAAAGATGGGGGAACAACACCGTAGAGAACGCAACCGAGAAGGAATTCGCAAGGCTGAGCCCTGCGTTGAAGGCCATGAAATAAAGGCCCAACGCTTCGGCCCCCATCAATGTACCTACGATCAGCTTGTCTGCCTGCAAACGCAACGCCTTGACCAGCTCTACGCCCAGAACGGCCCCGCCAAAGCGGATGAAGGGGCGCAAAGGCGCGCGGCCATTGCGCAAATCCAGCGTCCAGGGGTGCAGGCGGCGCATGGCGATCAGCCAGAACGGCGCGGTCAGCAAGCGCGGCAAAATCAGCGCCAGTGCCGAAGGCCAGACCAGCGCCAGCGCCGCCGACATGATGTTGGCTGCCACAATCTGGCCCCCTGATATCGCAGCCGTCTGGCGCAGTTTTCCTGCGCGCATCGCCAGTGCCGTTTGCACGAGACCTGCGGGCATGAACAGATACTCGCCCGCCAGAAGCAAGATCAGCAGCAGCAACTCGACACTGCCGCCCCACGCATAGATCGCGAAACCGATACTGGATTGCACCACAAACAACCCCACACACCAAATCCAGAAAATCCGGTGCGCTGTTGCAGTAGTCTGAGGCAGGTCGTGATCAGCTGCTGCGATGATCCGTTGTCCGACACCATTTTCTGTCAGCGCCTTTAGGATATCAGCCGCAGCAAGTGCTGCTGCCGCGACACCGATCTGCGCAAGATCAAGGGAACGCGCCACCGCAACCACCACCAAAAGACGCGATGCCTTGGCTGCGACTTCCGACGCACCATAAGCAAACAGGTTCTGGGCTATTTTTGATGTTTTAGTTGGTGCGGCAAGCATCGGGTCGGTCCAATCAAATCTGTTGGACCCTTTCTAGCCAGTGATCTGCAAAAGGTCTTGGACGCCACGGGACAGGCCATAGGCGCAATCGGCACGGAACATATCCATACGGATAGGATCTGCGCCAAAGGCGTGCTGGACCGACAAAGATGCAGCGTCTATCAAGGGTGCAACTTTAACGCATAGGAACAGCGCCAATGCCAATTACCGCACTGAAATTAGGGGCCACGCTGCTTGCAGTGTCGGTGCTTGGTAATTGCGCCTCTCTTGATACGCCCGACAACCTCGAACCCGTAAATGTAGGCGATGGGTATCAGGCGCAGTACCGTGATCCGACGGTCAGCAGGCGAAATGCTGAATTCTTGCGCTCTGCGGAAATCAACGCCAGCAAATGCCTGGCCTTGCGCGGCGGCATCGGCGCGTCGGGTGGCAAGGGCGGTGGCGTGGATCAAGCCGCCTTGAGAGGCGAGCGTCTGACGCGCAACGATCTGGTCGATATCCGTGTCAGCGACGATGATACATTCAGCGGTAACTACGTGGTATCGCGCGATGGCACGCTAAAGCTGCCATTTCTAAAACCGATCCGCGCCCAAGGCCGCGAGACCCACGAGGTTGAAAGCGACATTGCGGCCCAGCTTGTCAGCGGTGATTTCTTTTCCAGCCGCCCGCGCATCTCGGTACGTGTGGCAGATTTCGCTTCAGTCAATGTGGCTGTGTCGGGCGCGGTGTTTGAACCCCATTCAGTGGAAATCGGCGGTGTGGCGGGTCATCAGGTCGATAGCTTGCGCCAAAGTGCACTTGGTGCGTCAACCGAAGCGCGCAACCTGTCAGCATCTCTGCGTGCCGCAGGCGGGGTGCGCCCCGATGCAGACATATCTGCGGTCGAGGTGCGGCGCGGCGCAAAGACCTATACCCTTGATATGCGCGGCGTCTTTCAAGGCAGCAATGCGGTCGATATCATGTTGGTCAGCGGCGACGAGATTTTCGTACCTTCGCGCCAGTGCTTTCAGGAAGACCTGATGCGGCCCAGCCCGATCAGCCCTCCGGGTGTATCGCTATTTTTGTCAAACCTGACCCAACCGGCAGCAGGCAATGCGGTGTCCGCCGTGGGCCGTGAAGTGCGCGAGATGCCATATGGCACGCGGTATCTGCAAGGCGTGGTTGATACCAATTGCGTCGGCGGCGCACGCGCAACCAGCGCGCACCGCTCTGCGGTTCTGTTTTCGCGAAATCCGACCACCGGCGTTTCGGTCGTAATCGAGCGGGATATCGAAAACCTGCTCCGCCGCGCTGACCGCGACGATTATGACCCCTATCTGCTGCCGGGTGATGCCATCGCCTGCTATGACAGTACAGTCACCAACGTCGGCGAAATCGGGCGCATGGTGGGCCAGATTGCTTTCTAACGCCGATCTGGTTTCAGTCCCTGTCGGCATCGCGCCGTTCAGCGCGCAGCAAAGGCCGGGTCGTCCCCCAAATATCCGGCAGGTCCTGGATCGCCTGCCGAACTAAAGCGTGGTCATTTGCCTTGGCGGCAGTTTCAAGGGCGATCAATGCGCCGCGCATGTCCGTCGCACCCAGCGTGGCGGATGATCCCGCCAGCCGGTGCGCCAATTGCGCGACGTCGGTCAAAGGCATCTGGGTGTTCGCGGTGAACTCCGAAATCGCATCATCGATTTCAACTGCATACCGGTCCAGCAAGGTCTGTAACGAATCAACACCAAGGGTTTCACGCAGATCACTAAGGTATTGAGCGGCCACAGCAGACGACTTGCGTGGGGTAAGCCGACGATCAGCCTGATCTGCATCCGAAATCTGCGAAATGACCCGAAACAGATCGTCACGCGACAGGGGCTTTGTCAAAATATCGTTCATGCCGTCAGATAGAAACGCTTCCTGCTCATCGGCCATGGCATTGGCTGTCAGCGCGACGATAGGCGTGTTCTTGTTCCTGCCGTGACCGCCACGGATCGCGCGCGTAGCCTCGCGGCCGTCCAACACCGGCATGCTGATGTCCATGAGGATCAGATCAAAGCGCTGTGTTTGCGCCAGATCGACTGCTTCACGACCGTTGTGGGCCTCGATCACATGGTGGCCCACCGCACTCATAAGCTCGCGGGCAACCGACCGGTTGATATCGTTATCCTCGACCAAAAGGATCCGGCGGGGTTTGGATGGATCAACCGTCTTGCGCATCTTGATTTGCGCATCCGGCGCGTCGATGGGTTCCACCGGAAAGCGGATGCTAAAGGTGCTGCCCTCGCCCAAGGTGCTTTCCACATCAATCTCGCCGCCCAGTGCTTTTACGAAACGCTGGGCGATGCCCAACCCCAAGCCCGTACCGCCAACGTCGCGATCATAAGAGCTGTCGCCCGTCATAAAATCGTCGAATATTTGTGTCTGAAGTTCTGGTGACATACCGCGACCCGTGTCTGACACCAAAAGATGCAATTCGGGGACGGTGTTGGTATCTTTGATCACTTCGGCATGGACCACGACCCGCCCATCTTGGGTAAATTTTACCGCATTGCCGATCACATTCATCAAGACATGCTGTATCCGGTCACTATCGGCGCAGATCCAGTTCATCGGCTCTCCGATCCATTCCCATTCAAGCGTGGTCCCGTTTGACGAGGCCGCACCGCTTTGACTGTCGATGATATCTTGCAATAGCAGACTGATGTTCATCGCCACGGGCTTCAGCCTTAGCTTGCCCGCATCGTATTTTGTTATGTCCAGAACGTCGGAAATGTGGCTCATCAAAAGTTTGCCGGACGTGTCCATGTTCTTGGTATAGCGGGCCTGCTTTGCGCTAAGGCGCGTATCCTTCAGCAAGGTCAGATTGCCCAGCAAACCATTCAAAGGCGTGCGAATTTCGTGGCTCATTGTGGCGAGGAAATTAGTCTTCGCCTTTTCTCCTGCCAAGGCCCGGTCCCGCGCCATGACCAATTGGCGCTCGGCCTCTTTGCGGTTTGAGATGTCACGCAGGAACGCGATGAAAATTTCGCCCTCCTGCGTTTTTGCGGACTGGATCGCCAATTCCACCGGAAAAACGTCGCCCGACTTTCGCTTGGCCTCAAGAACCACACGGCCCTTGCCAACGACATGCTTTTCTCCGCTGTCCCGCATTCTTTGCATGCCCGTCTCGTGCGCCGTGCGGTGATGATCAGGCACGATCAACGCACCCAAATCCTGACCAATCGCCTCTCGCGCACTGTAGCCGAAAATCTGCTCCGCAGCCGCGTTAAAATCCAGAATTTTGCCTTCTGAATCAGCGACAACGACTGCATCAAGCGAGGTACCAGTGACGATTTTCATCCTCCGGCTCGCCTCGATCACCTCGATGCGGCGGCGAATGTTTATCCGGTTCAGAAAGTTTAGGTAGACTGACAGCAGCAGCAGCGCCAATATCAGGGCGGTCACGCCAAGGGCCATCTGAATCAATGTCACCGATACATTCTTGCGCCGCATATCCGCATCGCGGGCGAAATAATTCAGACCCGAATTCGAAAGCCTGCGCACGTTTGAGCGCACTGAAGATGCGCGATCACGCAGTTCAGGTAGCCTTGCGATCAGTTCGGCGTCAGGCGCGTCAATGATTTGAACTGACTCGTCGAGAAAATTTTGCACCCGAAAAAGGCTGTTTGCGAATTCAAACTGGCTGCGCAACCCCGCGTAGATCGATGCCTCTTTCAGCGTGCGAATACGGCTATAGAAGATATCGTAGTTGCGCCTGAGCGCCTTGATTTCGTCCGCTCCCTCGTCTGTCAGGGTGGTCAAAAATAGCTCGAAATCAACGAATTCGACTTCTGTCTGGGACAACGTCCATTGCACATTGTCAGAGCTGGCTGAATTCAACAGCTTTAGGTCGCGGGCGACGTTGTTCGCCAGATAGATGATCAGCGCAATGCCGATCGCTCCCAGCAGCACCGAAAGCCACCACCGAAAGCGTAAGTAAATATTTCCGATGCGTGGCACGGGCAAGGCTCCTATAGCCAGCGGCACCCAAAGGCGCCGCAGAACCCCTATCCTTTAATCCATCGCTTCGATGCGGTCGAGTTGCCAGATGCTGCGAGAGTAGATCACTTCGCTGCGAAAAGCCGGATCCAGATCATAGGGATAGATGATCCAAAGCGGCCCCTTGTCGCGTACGGACATTGTCTCGCCATTCAGCTTGTAGGCGATGATTGGCCCACCTTCGACGGCGTCCGACACCGGAATTTCAACCGCGTAATTATTGATCGCGGTTGCGCGCAATGTGTCGCCCGTGATGCCCAAGCGGTCTACCAGCACATTCAAGCCGACACCCTGAAAAGTCTGGATGCCATCCGTCCAGATGGTTGATGTTTCAACCACTGCTTCACCAAGCGCCTCAAGCATGGCCAGATCAAACTGGGCCTTGTTTTCAACGTTTTGCGTTTGGATGGCACCCGAGACCGTCAAGAGCACATCACCTTCGGGCATGCCAAGTTCCTCGGCCCAAACTGGCGACGCCAAACTAATTAATAGAGGTAGAGCTTTGAAAAATGACAGCGACATAAGAATGATCCTTTTCCCGACTGAGGGATATATTACATAGAGCTTTAGTCATTCATAACAGGCAGACGGATATGAACCTATCCTTTCGGATAGGTTATCGCTTTACGCTACTTGGCGCAGCGGTGCCGTGCGCGTGCGCAAAAACGCAACAAGCTCTGCGTGCAGGTCCGCGCGGTCCAAAGCAAAAGCTGCGGTGGCCTGAACAAAGCCCTGAACTGATCCGCAGTCGAATCGTTCGCCTTCAAACTGGAACCCCATCACGCCTACTTCTTTAAGGTCGGCGTTGATCGCATCCGTAAGCTGAAGTTCCCCACCTGCACCCGGCCCCAGATTCGCAAGACGACCGAAGATAGAAGGCTCCAATATATACCGCCCGATGATAGCATTTGTAGAGGGGGCCTGATCCGGCTGCGGCTTTTCCACCATCCCTTTTGCAAACGAAAGGCGACCATTTTGTCTGGATACGTCAAGGATACCGTAAGATGACGTCTTGGCGCGGGGCACTTCCATCGTTGCAACCATGTGACCGCGGTTTTCTGCATGCGCCGCAACCATCTGCGATAACGCGCCCTGCGGCGCACGGATTACGTCATCGGGCAACAGTACGGCAAAGGGCTCATCTCCGACCAGACGCTGGGCAAGACGCACGGCATGGCCCAGACCTTTGGGGTTGTTTTGACGCACGAAGGCCAACGCGCCTTCTGGCATTCGCGTGCGTTCCAGCGCTTCCAACGCGTCGGTTTTTCCTGCGTCGGTCAGGCGCTGTTCAAGTGCCGCGGCGGTATCAAAATAGTCTTCCAACGCGCCCTTGCCCGCTGCGGTCACAAAGATGAACTCTTCGATCCCCGCAGCGCGGGCTTCGTCCACCGCGTATTGGATCAGGGGGCGATCAACCAAGGGCAACATCTCTTTTGGGATGGATTTGGTTGCGGGCAGAAAGCGCGTGCCCATGCCAGCGACGGGAAAGACGGCTTTGCGGATATGTGTCATGTTCTTGGTCCTGTGATCTTGGAATGTGTGAGGAGGAAGTTCAGCGAGAGGCCGGGTCAGTAGGCACCGCGCCCGGAAAATACAGCGCGAAAGGTTTGTGCAATCAGCACAATGTCCATCAGAAGGCTCTGGCGGTCGGCGTAGGACAAATCCATTTCGACCATATGGTCAAAGTCGATATTGGCACGCCCCGACACCTGCCAGACGCCCGTAATACCTGGCTTGACTGACAGACGACCAATCGCACGTTTCGGATAAACGCTCACTTCGCTTGGAAGGGCTGGGCGGGGGCCGACAATGGCCATTTCGCCGCGCAATACGTTCAGAATCTGAGGCAACTCATCAATCGAGAACCTGCGAATAAAACGGCCCACACGCGTGATGCGAGGATCTTGGCGGGATTTAAAGCAAACCCCATCGCGGTCAGATGTACCAAGGATCTCAGCCCGGCGCGCCTCGGCATCTGTGGTCATCGAACGGAACTTGAAGATGGTAAAGGGCTTGCCATTGCGACCGACGCGGGTCTGTTTGAACATGATCGGTCCACGGCTGTCTACCTTGATGGCCAACGCGGTCAGCGCCAGAACTGGCGACAGCAAGATTAGCGCACTGGCTGATACGGTGATGTCCAGAAAGCGGCGCTGTATGTCTGCGGCAGAAATTTGGCCCAGCGCCTTGGCGGCGGCATGTGACAGAAAAGCGACGTTGCCCGCAAGGTAGCGGCTGGCCAGACGCTTTGGCTCTTGCGCCAAACGCCAGATCCATTCCATCCGCGCACGGCGGATGATTTTGGGCGCGCGGACTACCGAACCCGCAAGGAAATCGAACAAAGCACCAACCGCCAATGTAAGCGGCGCATCAAGGTGCTTGGCATTCTGGTGCAACCAGATTTCTTGCAGCGGCACACCCAGCGCGACCAACACGATGTCAGCGCCTGATGCATTGATGTCCGCAATTGCGGCTTCGGCGTCAGACGCGCCAGCGAACCCGTCCCGTGTACCGACGATCGACAGGCCCGCGATCCGAGACGCCAACCTGCTTGCAGCCGCTTCTGCCGTTCCGGGGGTGCCGCCGAACAAATAGACCGACTTTCCTTGCCGCGCCGCTTGGGTTAACAACGCGGGCACAAGGTCGGTCCCATTCAAATTTTCCGCCAACCGCATACCGGTCATCCGCGCGGCCAATTCAATTCCAATCCCGTCCGGCAAAAGCATATCCGCTTGCGCCACCGCAGCCGCATAGCCCGCGTCTTTGCGACGCACATTGCAGCAATGCGCGTTCATGAAAAACGCACGCCTACGACCGGGGGCGAGCAATGCAGCGATTGTATGATCAACAGTTGCATCTACCAGATCAAGTCCGAGAGCCGGGATGTGACGCGTCGACAAGGGACTGGCTATTGGCGTAAAGTCGGCGAATTCAGTGGTAAAGTTGGAATGTGTCATCGGGGCAATCCTTGCGGTTCAGAAGTTGCCCCATATGTGCTTGATGGTCGCTCGTCGCTCAACTGAGCGGACGGACAGATCGTTAGCACTTTGGTTAACAGGCTGGCTCTGGCGGGGCTGAACCCTATCCAAACGAAGGGTCTTCTATCCGAAAGTGCCATTAGTCGATCACGCGCTCGCCATAATTTTAGCGTGCAACAGCCACAATCAGCGTCTACGTGTAATGCTGACAAAGGAGACCTTCATGCGCGTATTAATCGCCGACGACCATGACCTGCTTCGTGACACGCTCGTGCTTTTTCTTCAGGCGCAAGGCGATATTCAGGTCAGTCAAGCCGCCAACCTAAGCGCGGCACACATGCTGATTGAAGCCGAAGAGACCTATGATCTGATCCTGCTTGATCTCAATATGCCTGGGATGAACGGGCTTGAGGGGCTAAAGGCCACAATTGCCATGAAGGGCGGGCAACGGGTTGCTCTTTTGTCTGGCGAGGCCACCCGCGAGATTGCCGAGAACGCGCTTGAGGCCGGCGCTGCGGGATTCGTTCCAAAGACATTGCCAGCCAAATCCATGATTAATGCGGTCAAATTCATGGCCATGGGCGAACAATACGCCCCCATCGATTTCATGACGGCCCTTGACGAGGTCCCGCACCATCCGCTGGCAGACAGGCTGTCTCCCCGCGAACTGCAAGTTCTCAAAGGTCTGACCGAAGCGAAATCCAACAAGGAAATCGCGCGAGATCTGGATATCACCGAACCTACTGTCAAGCTGCACATGAAAACGCTTTACCGCAAGATAGGTGCTGCAAACCGGACGCAAGCCGCACTTATTGCGCGCGAATCGGGCCTTTTCTGACCTATCCCAACGGATAGCCCGCCGCCCCCGATGCCCAGCGCGTTACCACCAGCGCGCACAGGCGTTTCCCACCGCGATCCTATAGGTATCCGGGCAAAGGAGACGCCCGATGACCCTTCAAGCCACCCTGCTGCGACCCTTAATTCGCGGACCAATCAGAACCCAGATTTCGATCAAGCGCATTTTGGTCGGCGGAAGGCTTGGCGACCTTGGTCGCTTTCCGCGCTATCTGGCCTTTTCACTGATCGGTGGCGCGTTGATCTGGGCCCCTATCACGGGGTATCTGCGGACCGCGCCCTTGTCTTTCAAATCATCCACATCGCTGATTTTGCCGGGTTCGGGGGCATCGGCCTCAATGAACCTCAACGGTATCGGGCAGGCGTCGTCGTTCGCGAATTCGGCCTTTGCCAGCAATTCAGTCAGCCCGACCGAAACCTATAAACGTCTGATCGGTGCGGACCGTATTCTTGAGGCAGCGGCCAATTCTATGAACCTGAGCCGACAGGAATTTGGCAAACCTCGAATAAATCTGGTCGACCAAACCAGCCTGATCCACCTTGAGATGACAGGGCGTTCTGCTGAGGACGCGCAAGCGCGCGGGGATGCTTTGCTGGCCGCATTCTTTGTGGAAATCGACGCCTTGCGCGCAGACGAGCAAAGCACACGCGAAGACAGCGGGCTGGGGGCAATCGCGGATTATCGAGCTTCGGTCACGGCAACCCGCGCAGACATCGCCAGACTGCAACGAGAAACCGGGCTGATCTCGAGCACACAATATGACGCGATGATTGAAACAACCCGTTTGTTGCAAAGCCGCGTTCAGGATCTAGCCGCCACGCTTAGCGAGAAAAACCAAAGCGTTGCCTCGCTGGAAACAACGTTGGGCATTCCCGCCCACGCAGCCGCCGCGACCCTCAAGCTTTATGCAGATGCCGAATTTATCAGCATGACAGATGAGGTTGGCACCCATGCTGCAAGACTGTCCGAGGCGCGGTCCTTGTTTGGCGGCGGCCACCCAAAGGTGCAGGACGCAGGTGCTGCCTACCGCGCTGCAACGGCAGCAGCCTTACAGCAGGCGGCGCTTGTCACAGGCCTGGACAAGGCGGCGCTTGGCAATCTTGATCTGGCTCCCGCAGGCGCGCGTGCTGACTTGCTGGCACAACTGGTTCGAATGGACGCTGAACGGGCCGGGGTCGCCCAGCAACATGAAACGTTATCTGACCAACTGGCCCAAGATCTGGCGCATCAACAAGGTTTGGCCACAACCGCCGCACGACTTCAGGACTTGCAACGCGACTTCTCTGTAGCCGAAGCCGTTTTTGCCAGCGCAATCGCACGCGCGCAATCGACTAAATCGGACGTCTACGCCTCGTATCCTTTGGTTCAGGTGCTTGAAAACCCGTCACTTCCCGACGCACCATCTTCGCCCAACCGCAAACTTGCGATCGCGGCGGGGGGGGCTGCAACCTTTCTGATGCTGATGGGCCTGTTGTTGGGTTGGACACGCTCAGCCGTGATCGGTCGCCTGCTCAATAAACCAGAGGTGGCAAAGTGATCACCAACAACCCTGCCGAGCGTATGATCTACAAGGCTATGATATTTACATGGCCGCTTTATGCCGTTGGCGCGCTTTACGTCGTTGGGCCTGTCTTGGCGTGGATCTTGGGCGGGCTGGCTGCGCTATCCCTTTATCTTGGCCCAGCCATCCGCGAGGATTTGCGCGCAACAGGCCGCGTTCCGGTGTTGGTCTGGGTTTGGTTCATTGGCATGGCCGTGATGTTGGTTGCACTTTGGGTTGGCCATATGGATTGGGGGCTTGGCACAAAGCAAACCATCAAGTCTTCGATCGGCTGGGCAAAGGGGTGGGCGCTGCTGGCACTTTTCCCGCTGATCGGCGCAGTGCTTCCCATCCGCCGCGAGGTTCTGGTGCGGGGGCAATGCATGATCGGGATGGGCACGTTGATCTTGGCACCGCTAATGCTGATCGCACCCTACATTGGCCTGCCCGAACGCATCTTCGTCTCGCCCCTCAAGGCCGTCGGCGGCCCTGGCCCAGAATATTTCAGCGTCTACCTGTTCACCTTTGATCCCGCCAGCTGGACACCGCGCTGGCAGTTCTACGCGCCTTGGTCCCCCTTCGCAGCCCTGTTGGGTGTAGTCATGGTCCTGTTCGCCCTTGAAGAGAAAGATCGCAAGTTCATGCTGGCAGGGATTGCGGCTGGTATCTTGATGATCCTTGCCTCTAAATCCCGGATGGGGCTGGTCGGCCTGGTCGCCTGCACGATTGGCCCACGGATGATGCCGCTGCTTCTGAAAACTTGGGCGTGGCACGTCACAGCATCTGTCGCAGCCTCTGCCGCCGTACTGGGAACTGCCGCGATTACGCTGGCAAATGACGCGGTTTCGACGTTCAAAGGCGCACGGGCTGACAGCACCCGGGTCCGTGAAACGTTGCAACGTATCGCATGGGAACGCTGGCAGAACGAAGCGGTTTGGTTTGGTCATGGCACCGTTCATCCCGGCCCCCATGTGGTCGAATACATGCCCATTGGCAGTCATCACACGTGGTACGGGCTGTTGTTCGTCAAAGGGCTGGTCGGGTTTGGTGCCCTGTTGGTGCCGATGGTCTGGCATACTCTTTTCGCGATGGCAGATGCCGCCCGTCATCCTAGAGGGCGCTTGCCGATGGGCATCTTGATGACCATTGTCCTGTTGTCATTCGGCGAAAACCTCGAGATCGAAGCCTATATGCTTTGGCCAGCGCTTGTCTTGCTGGGGGTTCATCTGCGTGAAGTGGCGGACGACCAGCAAGACAGCTAAAGCGCTTTACGGCGCAGCGTTCTGCGGCGACAGTCGCAGGGTATGCTAGCAAGGAAAGCACCTTCATGACCGACCACACCGTTTCCGCCAAACCGGGCACTGTTCATTGGGGCCGCTTTTGGTCAGATCTGCCGCCTGTTCTTACGATTGCCGATGGAGATCGCGCAACGGTTCAAACGTTTTCTGGTCGCGCAATCACGTTACCACCCGCCGGATCAGGCATGACGGTAGCACCTGAACATTGTGAAATTCTGGATGCAGGCCTGCCCGGTCAGGCGCATCTTCTTACTGGCCCTATTGCCATTAAGGGGGCCCTACCCGGCGATGTCTTGAAGATTACGATAGAAAAGATCGCGTTGGGGGCCGATTGGGGGTTCAACGTTGTCCGACCCGCAGCCGGCACATTGCCCGGTGAGTTCCCTGTATCGTCCGAGACAATGACCCATATTCCCATTGATCAGGCCAAACACACTGCCCGTTTGCCATGGGGCGCGACGCTGCCACTGACCCCGTTTTTTGGGGTCATGGGCGTCGCCCCACCGCCCGAATGGGGCGAGATTACGTCGATCCAGCCGCGGTTGCACGGCGGCAACATGGATTTGAAACTGCTGACCGAAGGTGCCACGCTGTATCTGCCTGTCCATGTGGCAGGAGCGATGTTTTCTTGTGGTGACGGTCATGGGTGCCAAGGGGACGGCGAGGTTTGCATCACCGCCCTTGAGACCGCTTTGACGGGCACATTCCGTTTTGATCTACTTAAGGCAGGCACGACGGCGATTGATCATCCAAGGGCCGAAACCAAGGACGAGATTATCTCGATGGGGTTTCATGCCAGCCTCGATACTGCTTTGCAAATCGCTCTTCGGCAAATGATCGCGATGATCCGCGAGAGGGTCGATATCAGCGAAACCGAAGCTTATCAGCTTTGCTCGTTAGCTGCAGATTTTGCCGTGACGCAATCGGTCAATCAGGAAAAAGGTGTTCACGGGCGGCTGCGCAAGTCACTTTTCCAGATCACTTAGCCCTAGATGGCGCTGCTATGTGCTGCTTGGGCGGGCTGAAACATATCCAGCTGCCCTGCCAGTATACGCACCAACGGCTCGAACCCGTCTTTGACGAAAAGACGTTGATCACTTAGCTCAACACCATCGGGGAACGCCGCTGCAAGCTGCGCCAGTGTTTGGGAAATCATCGATGCGAACGCGGGAAATTTTGCCTGTAGCTGTACGACGTCAATCGCAAACCCACACATCAACTGCTCTATCGCAGAAGCGATCCAGCGATCCGCATCAGACAACGCATGCCCGCGAGATCCCGCAAGCGTTCCGGCCTCGATCGCTGCCTGATATTTTGCTGTGGCTGGTTGGTTTTGACTATAGCCTTGTGGAAATTTCGAAATGGCAGATGCGCCAAGTCCGATCAGAACCTCGGCCGTGTCATCGGTATATCCTTGAAAATTGCGATGCAGACTGCCGTTTTCCTTGGCTTTGGAAAGCCCGTCGCCGGGGCGCGCAAAATGATCAAACCCTATCGGTTCAAACCCGTCAGAGGTCAGCAAAATTTGCGCCAGTTCAGACAGGGCAAACCGCGTCTCGGCATTGGGCAGGGCGCTTTCGTCAATCAAAACCTGCCGTTTCGACATCCACGGCACATGCGCATAGCCATAAAGCGCAATACGGTCAGGTTGCAGGGATAATACTTCTTGCAAAGACAGGCTGAGGCTTTCTTCGGTCTGATAGGGTAAACCGTACAGCAGGTCCATGTTCAGACTGTCCAGTTTGCCAGACCGCAGGTGTTGGACAACTTCGGAGGTTTGGTCGAAAGATTGCAATCGCCCGATAGCTTGCTGCACCCGAGGTGCAAAATCTTGCACCCCGATACTTGCACGGTTCATGCCATAAGCCAGCAGGGTATCAAGAAGGGGCTTTGAGGCCTCAGTCGGGTCAATCTCGACCGAGAATTCGAAGGAAGACCCCACATCAAACGCCCCGAAAACCTTATCCAACAGCCGAGCCATCAGATCAGGGGACAATATCGTCGGTGTCCCTCCGCCCAGATGCAACCTTGACAGCGAAACCCGCGAGGGCAGGTTTGCACGGACCAGATCGATCTCTTTCAGCAACGTTTCGATATATGCCTCGACCGGACGCAGCGTTGAGGTGCCTTGCGTCCGACAGGCGCAAAACCAGCAAAGCCGTTTGCAAAACGGGATGTGCAGGTAAAGCGAAACGCTTGCGCCATCGTGGACAGCATGCAGCCAGTCCGCTTGGTCGGTTGGCCCCACTTGATCGGAAAAGTGATTGGCCGGCGGATAGCTGGTATAACGAGGGACTTTGGCGTCAAAAATGCCGTAGCGGCGGAGTTGCTTAAGATGTGTCATGCAGGTAGGTTGCAAAAGCGACGATAATTTTCCTTGATATAGATCAAATCATGACAGTCGATTTGCTTTCACGACAAAAATGTAGCGATTGCCCTATCCGGCATCGGGCTGTTTGCGCGCGGTGCAGCCCCAGTGAACTTGACCGGCTTGAGCAACTAAAGACCTACAAGTCCTTTAAAGCGGGCGATCCTATTTTGTGGCGCGGCGACAAGCTGACCTATGTTGCGTCACTGGTGCAAGGTGTCGCGACCCTTGGCAAAACGATGGAAGACGGTCGCACGCAAATGGTGGGCCTGCTGCTGCCTTCGGATTTCATCGGGCGCCCCGGCAGAGCCGAGATCGATTTCGATGTGGTTGCTGTGACCGATGTGACATTGTGCTGTTTTCAGCGCAAACCGTTTGAGGAAATGATCCAGTCAACGCCGCATATCGCACAGCGCTTGGTTGAAATGGCACTGGACGAACTGGACGTGGCCCGCGAATGGATGCTGCTTTTGGGTCGTAAAACCGCGCGTGAAAAAATCGCGACGTTCATTCATATGCTTGTACAGCGCCAGCATTTGGGCGGTGTCGAAGACACCAAAAAAGATTTGGTTTTGCCACTGACCCAGGAACAAATCGCCAACTATCTTGGGCTGACGCTGGAAACAGTCAGCCGCCAGTTAGGCGCCATGAAGAAAGAAGGCATCGTGCACTTTTCTGATCGTCGGCATTTCAAGGTTGTCGATTTTCCCGCCTTGCAAATAGCAACTGGTGACGATTCTGACGGCGGTATGCTTGTCTAGATCGGGATCATGCGACCGCCAAGCAATGTCGCGCCCCACGACTTGATCTGCATCAAAGCGTGAAATTTCGCAAAGTGGTTATCTCCTTTAAACCCAAAGGAGAACATCGCGATGTACAACAACATTCTGATCCCCGTCGTACTGGATAACACCGACAAAAACGAAGTCTCGTTTAAAGCGGCACGCACGCTTGCCGATGAGGGGGCGCATTTCACGCTGCTGCACGTGATCGAAGCGATCCCGGTCTATGTGTCCGATTACATTCCCACCGATTACATCATTGAAGCGCGGGACAAGGTTCAGGCTCAGCTTGAAGCATTGGCCAAGACGCTGCCCAACTGCCATGCAGCAACGACCGAAGGCCGCGCAGGATCACGCATCCTGAAATGGGCCGAGGAAAACGGATCTGATTGCATTGTGATCGCATCCCACCAGCCGGTATTTTCGGACATTCTATTGGGATCTGTCGCCCATCACGTTGTGCGCCACGCAAAATGTGCGGTCCACGTGATCAGATAAGTCTCCCCGGCCTGAAAACTTGATGTGGATCAAGGTCGACCATCTGCCCAGCGGCTATCCGATAATTGCGAACAGATGCGCGCGCCCGCCGGGGCAGCGGCAATAAGAAGGTGCAATATGAACTATTTCAAACTCGTTATTTTGGGGATCATCGCCATTGTGGCCGCTATGGGCATGAACTGGGGCCATGATCTGGCCTATCAGGTTCATGCCTTTATTATCATGGCCGTTGCTGCGGGGATGTTCGTCTGGGTGCTGCGGCGCATTGATGAACCCGCGCCCGTTGCCGAAGTGGGCTATGCCGATGGGGTGATACGCGCGGGCGTGATTGCCACTGCCTTTTGGGGCGTCACGGGATTTCTTGTGGGCACCTTCATCGCGTTCCAACTGGCCTTTCCCGAATTGAATTTCGACTGGGGCCAGCCCTTTACCAACTTTGGCAGACTGCGCCCCCTCCACACCTCGGCAGTGATTTTTGCCTTTGGGGGCAACGCGTTGATTTGCACCTCGTTCTACGTGGTCCAGCGCACCAGCTCTGTGCGCCTGTTCGGTGGCAACCTGTCTTGGTTCGTCTTCTGGGGCTATCAGCTGTTTATCGTGCTGGCAGCCACCGGGTATCTGCTTGGCTCGACACAATCCAAAGAATATGCCGAACCTGAGTGGTACACCGATATTTGGCTGACCATCGTCTGGCTTGCCTATCTTGCGGTGTTTTTAGGTACGATCATCCGCCGCCGCGAACGGCACATCTATGTGGCCAACTGGTTCTACCTTAGCTTCATCGTCACCGTTGCGATGCTGCATCTGGTCAACAACCTGTCGATCCCGGTCAGTTTCTGGGGGTCAAAGTCGGTCCAGCTTTTTGCAGGCGTTCAAGACGCGATGACCCAGTGGTGGTACGGCCACAACGCCGTTGGCTTTTTCCTGACCGCCGGTTTCTTGGGGATGATGTATTACTTCGTTCCGAAACAAGCCAACCGCCCTGTCTATTCCTATAAACTGTCGATCATCCACTTTTGGTCCCTGATCTTTTTGTACATCTGGGCCGGACCACACCACTTGCACTATACCGCACTGCCCGATTGGGCCGCGACCCTTGGCATGGTGTTTTCCATCGTACTGTGGATGCCCAGCTGGGGTGGCATGATTAACGGTCTGATGACGCTTCAAGGCGCATGGGACAAACTGCGCACCGACCCGATTTTGCGGATGTTCGTCATCTCGCTGGGGTTCTACGGCATGTCCACATTCGAGGGCCCGATGATGTCGATCCGCGCTGTCAATTCGCTGTCGCATTACACCGACTGGACCATCGGGCACGTGCATTCGGGTGCTTTGGGCTGGAACGGCATGATCACCTTTGGCGCGCTGTACTTCCTGACACCGAAACTGTGGGGACGTGACAAGATGTATTCGATGTCGGCGATCAACTGGCACTTCTGGTTGGCCACCATCGGCATTGTTTTATACGCATCCTCCATGTGGGTTACAGGCATCATGGAAGGCCTGATGTGGCGCGAAGTCGATGATCAAGGCTTCTTGGTCAACTCCTTTGCCGACACCGTAGCCGCCAAATTCCCGATGTATGTGGTGCGCGGCATGGGGGGTGTACTGTATCTGAGCGGTGCGCTGATCATGGTGTGGAACATGTGGATGACCATTCGCGGTGCGAAACCTGCCACCACGGCGCTGCCCGCCACATCTGTGCCCTCCAACGCAACACCAGCAGAATAAGGAGCTGATATCATGGCACTTATCGACAAACACGCCATCCTTGAAAAAAGCCCCACCTTACTGCTTGTGGCATCGCTGCTGGTGGTCTCAGTTGGCGGGATCGTAGAGATCGCCCCCCTGTTCTGGCTGGAAAACACGATTGAGAAAGTCGAAGGCGTGCGGCCTTATTCGCCGCTCGAACTGACCGGGCGCGACATCTATGTGCGCGAAGGCTGCTATGTCTGCCACAGTCAGATGATCCGCCCGATGCGCGACGAGGTAGAACGCTATGGCCACTATTCGCTGGCGGCTGAATCGATGTATGACCATCCGTTTCAGTGGGGGTCTAAACGCACCGGACCGGATGTAGCGCGCGTGGGCGGGCGCTATTCCGACGCATGGCATGTGGATCACCTAAGCAATCCGCAATCTGTGGTGCCGGAATCGATCATGCCCAAATACGCGTTCCTCAAGGAAACGCCGATCGAGCCTATCCACATCGAGGCGCTGCTTAAAACCCACCGTTTTGTCGGCGTGCCCTATTCGGACGAACAGATCGAAGAGGCGCAGTCAGATTTCCGCGTTCAGGCAGACCCCGATGCCGATTATGACGCCATGCTAGAACGCTACCCCGGCGCAGCTGTGGCAAACTTTGATGGCCAGCCCGAATTAACCGAGATGGACGCGCTGATTTCATATCTGCAAGTCCTTGGAACCATGGTTGATTTCTCGACCTTCACACCAGACGCCAGCCGCTAGGGAGATCTGATATGCACACCTATTCCTTTCTGCGCGAACTGGCTGACAGCTGGGTCTTGCTTGCGATGTTCTTGTTTTTTGCAGGCGTGATCATGTTTGCGTTCAGACCCGGAAGCACAAAAATCTACGCCGATGTGGCCAAGATCCCCTTGGGCGATGACACCCAACCCAAAAACACCACAGATAAAGGGGACAAAAATGTCTAATCGCAAGAAAGACGACGTCACCGGCACCGAAACAACGGGTCACAGCTGGGACGGCATCGAAGAGCTGAACACGCCCCTGCCCCGCTGGTGGCTGTGGACCCTGTATCTTTGCATCATTTGGGGGATTATTTATACAATCGCCTATCCCGCATGGCCCATGGTTTCAGGGGCGACAAAGGGCGTCTTGGGATGGTCCACGCGCGCGAATGTTGCGGCAGAGATCACGGCACACGAGGCCAAGAATGCCAAACTGGTTACAGCACTACTGGGCACTGACATGGAAGCATTGCCTGCAAATGCTGACTTGAACCGGTATGCGATTGCGCGCGGTGGTTCGGTTTTCCGGGCCAATTGTTCGCAATGTCACGGGTCAGGTGCTGCGGGGGCCAAGGGTTATCCGAACTTGCTGGATGACGACTGGCTTTGGGGCGGTCAGATGGCTGACATCGAATACACCGTGCGCCACGGCATCCGCAACGAACAAGACGGCGATGCCCGTTATTCCCAGATGCCCGCATTTGGCGAAATTCTGGAAAAGGAAGAAATCGCAGCGGTTGTCGAACATGTCGTATCTTTGTCCAGCACTGACTATGACGCGGACATTGCCGCAGCGGGGGCGGCAGTTTTTGCCGGGAACTGTTCGGCATGCCACGGCGAGACCGGCTTGGGTGATCGCGCTCAGGGCGCGCCCAACCTCGCTGATGCGATTTGGCTTTACGGCGGCGACCGGCAGACATTGACCAACACGGTCGTCAACGCCCGGTTTGGCATCATGCCAGCCTGGGGCCCGCGCCTAACCGAAGCCGATGTTCGCGCGGTTTCAGCCTACGTGCACTCTTTGGGAGGCGGAGAGTAGCACGATAGAGACCGGTTAATCATAATCGGTCCACTCTCCGGGACGGCCTGTTCGCAAAACGTACCGTCTCGGGGAGGTTGTTGATCAAGATCAAGGTTTGCGCCCCTGAACCCCGCTAAAGAAGAGGGGCGAACAGGATGAATATTATGACAAACCAAACAAACCCTCCGTCCCTTTACGCCCCGCGCGAACCGATTTTCCCGCGTCGCGTCACCGGATTTTTTCGGCGTTTCAAGTGGGCGATCCTGATCGCCACGCTGGGCATTTACTATGTCACGCCTTGGATACGCTGGGACCGTGGCCCCAGCCTGCCAGATCAAGCCGTCTTGGTCGATCTTGCAAGCCGCCGCTTTTATTTCCTGTGGATAGAGATCTGGCCGCACGAATTTTACTTTGTCGCCGGGCTTTTGATCATGGCAGGCCTTGGGCTGTTCTTGTTCACCTCGGCGCTTGGCCGGGTCTGGTGCGGATATACCTGCCCGCAAACGGTATGGACCGACCTGTTCATTCTGGTCGAACGTTGGATCGAAGGCGACCGCAACGCCCGCGTTCGGCTGCACAAGGCAGGCTGGGGCTTGCATAAATGGCGGCTTCGCCTGACAAAGTGGGCCATATGGTTGGTCATCGCAGTCGCTACCGGCGGCGCTTGGGTGTTTTATTTTACCGATGCACCGACCCTAGCGCGCGATCTGGTCCGTCTAACAGCACATCCTGCCGCTTACATCACCATCGCGATCCTGACCGCGACGACCTTTATTTTTGGTGGTTTTCTACGCGAACAGGTTTGTATCTACATGTGCCCTTGGCCACGCATTCAGGCTGCAATGATGGACGCCGATACGATCACCGTCGCTTACCGCGACTGGCGCGGTGAGCCGCGCGGCAAAAGCAACACCCGCCGCAGTCAGGCCACAGCCGTTCAGATCGAGGCAGACCAGCAGGCAACAGGCGCAAACGAGGCGCGATATCCCGGCACCCTTTACCGTGAGGCGGCAAAGCCCGTCGCCTCCGCCACACAGCCCGATAGCGGTCCCGGCGACTGCATCGATTGCATGGCCTGCGTCAATGTCTGCCCCATGGGCATCGACATCCGCAACGGCCAACAAATGGAATGTATTACCTGCGCGCTGTGCATCGACGCTTGTGATGATGTGATGGACAAAATCGGCAAGCCGCGTGGGTTGATTGATTATATGGCGCTGTCGGATGAAACGGCAGAACGGGCGGGCGAGCCTTCCAAACCGTTGTGGAGGCATATTTTGCGGCCCCGCACGATCCTTTACACGCTGATCTGGTCCCTGATCGGTATCGGGCTTGTATACGCGCTGTTCGTCCGGTCCGACATCGAACTGACTGTGAGCCCTGTGCGCAACCCTACGTACGTGACCCTCTCGGACGGGGCTGTTCGCAATATCTATGACGTGCGGCTGCGCAACAAATCCGGGCAAGCGCGTGATTTCAGGCTCAGACTGACCAGCGACGATGTTTTGCGCATCGGGCTTGAAGGAACGGACGATCTTACCATCAAAGTCCCTGCCGATACGACGGTTTTGCAGCGCGTCTATGTAACGGCCCGCCCCCAAGACCGCGCAGCTACATCCGCGACAACACCGCTTAGGCTTTGGGTCGAAGATACCACCGCCCAAACACGCGCCTCAAAGGCAACAAACTTCAACGGAAAGGCGAATTAAATGCAACGTGAACTGACAGGATGGCATGTATTCACCGGCTTCGCGATGGCCTTTGGGGTGATCGTAGCCGTCAATCTGACACTGGCCTTTCAAGCCGTGAATACGTTCCCCGGACTTGAGGTTAAAAACTCATACGTTGCCTCTCAAAGCTTTGATGTGGACCGCGCCGCCCAAGAAGCCTTGGACTGGGATCTCGCGGGATCTCTTAGGGGCAACACCTTAAGGCTGACCATCTTGCAAGATGGCAAAGCCCTGTCACCCGCGATTGAAGAAGCCATATTTGGCCGCGCAACAAGCGTGGCTGTAGACCAAACTCCTGCGTTCACGTTTGATGGGCAAGCTTATGTGGCTGAAGTCGAGGCTGGACGCGGCAACTGGAATTTGCGCCTGAAAATGCGGGCCATAGATGGAACGTTGTTCCAGCAGCGCGTGATCGTCCAGGTGGTCGAATGACAATGGCGGCCGCTTGCCCGGGTTGTGCAGCCGCACCATTGGCGATTGAACACGCAAAAATCCACGCGGCGCCAGCGTTGGTTTTATCCCTGCCAGGGATCCACTGCGCCGCTTGCATCGGCAAGGTCGAACGTAAGCTAAACGCCCTGCCAGAGGTTAACGATGCTCGCGTCAACCTCTCACTCAAGCAGGTTTCTGTGCAGGGGAATGATATCGATGCCGACAGTATTGTTGCTGAATTAAAGTCTGTTGGCTATGACGCCTATCCGCTGGACTTGGCGTATCTGGAGACACGGCAAGACAGTGTCGGGCGCAACCTTCTGATCAGGCTGGCAGTTGCCGGTTTTGCCATGATGAACGTGATGTTGTTCTCTGTTGCGATCTGGTCAGGCGCATCCGATACGACACGCGATCTGTTTCATTTGATCTCGGCTACGATTTCTTTGCCCGCTGTGCTCTATTGCGGTCAGCCTTTCTTTAGCAGTGCTTGGACCGCCCTTCGGGTGCGCGGGTTGAACATGGATGTCCCCATTTCTCTTGCGATCCTGTTGGCTACCGCCATGTCGCTTTACGAGGTCATGAACGGCGGCAAACACGCCTATTTTGATGCAGCCCTTTCGCTCACGTTTTTTTTGCTGATCGGCCGTTATCTTGATCATCACACGCGCAGCTCAGTCAGGTCCGCTGCCAAAGAACTCGCGGCACTCGAAGTGCACACTGCCCAGCGATTGGAAGATGGCAAGGCGGTAAAAACCGCTGTATCCAGCTTGGCTGTTGGCGACAGGGTGCTGATCCCATCTGGGGTGCGTGTTCCGGTGGATGGCACGTTGGACAGCCTGAATGCGCTGTCAGACCGTTCCTTTTTGACCGGAGAGTCTGCCGCCATTTCCCTTACCATGGGCGAGATAGTGCAGGCCGGCGAAATCAATCTTGGTGCCCCATTCGAGATGACGGCAACTGCTGTAGGCAACGACACAACTTTGCGCCGCGTTGCAACGCTTGTCGAGATGGCCGAGAACAGCAGAAACAGCTACACCAATCTGGCAGACCGCGCTGCACGTATTTATGCGCCTGCGGTGCACCTGCTGGCTTTCGTGGCCTTTGTTATGTGGGTCTGGATCGATGGTGACATTCGACATGCACTGAACGTCGCAGTCGCGGTTTTGATTATCACCTGCCCTTGCGCCCTGGGTCTTGCGGTTCCGGCGGTTGCCACAGCGGCCATCGGACGGCTTTATTCAATGGGGTTTTTGGTTAAGTCTGGGACTGCGTTGGAGCGTCTTGCCGAAGTTGACATCGCGATCTTCGATAAGACCGGGACGCTGACCCTGACCGGGCGCGCCGCTAATCTGGATCACCTGAGCGCCACCCACACATCAATTGCGCGCGCTTTGACCCAAGCCTCGGATCATCCGGTTTCACGCGGCCTTCTGGCTGCGTTGCCAAGCGGACCTATCGCCGATCTGACCGATATCTCCGAGAGCCCTGGCAACGGCATGCAGGGTATCTTCCAGAGGCAAGCCGTCAGATTAGGGCGCGGACCTTGGCTGGGGGCGAATTTCAGCAGCGTCGGTCTTAGAGTAGGCTTAGAGGATGCCATAGCACTTCCCTTGCATGAGGTGCCACGCAAAGGCGTCAAAACAGCGCTTGACGGTCTCAGAGCTTTGGGAATCCCTACCAGAATGCTGAGCGGCGATACTCAAGACGCCGTCAACGCTTTGGCGCGGCGGCTTGGTGTAGATGACGTTCAGGCTCAGATCAGCGCCACTGGCAAACACGATTATCTAATGGAACTACAACAGCAGGGCAGTCATGTGTTGATGGTCGGCGACGGCCTGAATGATACGGCATCTCTTGCCGCCGCTCACGCCTCGGTTGCGCCCTCCACGGCTTTGGACGCATCGCGCAACGCAGCAGATGTCGTCCTGTTGCGCGAGAACTTGGATGACTTTCCGACCTTGATCCGTATTGCACGGGCAACCTCACGGCTTTCAAAACAGAATTTCGCGATAGCGGCGGGTTATAATGCCATCGCTATTCCCATCGCCCTTCTAGGGTATGCGACCCCTTTACTTGCCGCAATTGCAATGTCGGCATCATCCATAACCGTTATCGCAAACGCGATGCGTGTGAGGTTTGTTAAATGAATATCCTCCTCATCTTGATTCCAGTATCAGTCATTCTCGGCGCTCTGGGCCTCTGCGGGTTCCTGTGGACATTGCGCAGCGGCCAATACGACGACGCAGAAGGAAGCGCTGCGCGACTTCTATTGGATGACGAAGAACTTGATGGAAAGTCTTCACAGGACCTATAGTTTTCGCAGTTTCTAATAGTCTTGTTCTGGCTTAATTCCGGTCTCTTTGGAGCAGAGAGGTGGTCGCGGAAATGTTGGCCGAGTTATCCAAGAAGTACGGCGTTCATCCCACCCAGATTGGCACTTGGAAACGGGCGGCGATAGCGAATATGGCGACGGCCTTCGCACGCCGAGGTTCAGGCCCTGAACAGGTAAGCACGGCTGACGTCGGTAAGCTGCATTCGAAGATAGGCCAGCTGGTGGTAGAGCGGGATTTTTTAGCCGAAGCCTCGCATCAGTTGATCCGGATGCGAGACAAAAAATGGTGAGCCGGGACCACGAGTTAAGTATGCGTAAACAGTGCGAACTGTTGCAGCTTTCGCGGTCGCGACTTTACTATCGGCCCGTCGGGGAGAGCGCCGAAAACCTGCGATTTATGGAAGTCATCCACTGCCCGGCAGGGTTATGCGAAGCATGATCCCGAGAGGGGACAAGCAATTCCTGGAAACGCCTTGGTATGGGTCACGCCAAATGGCGCGCTTTATGCAGCGTAACAACCACAAAAGCGGCCGTCACAGGGTACGCCGGTTGATGCGCCCCATGCGATTGGTGCCAATCTATCAGGAACCCAACACAAGCAGAAAGCACCCACAGCACAGGATCTGGCCATACTTGCTGCGGAACGTGGTGATCGACCGCCCAAACCAGGTCTGGTGCGCTGATATTACCTACATTCCTATGCGGCGTGGTTTTCTGTACCTCGTGGCGATCATGGACTGGTACAGCCGCAAGGTTTTGGCATGGCGGTTGTCAAATAGCATGGACGCCGCATTCTGCGTCGAGGCGCTGAAAGAGGCCCTGAGCAAGCACGGGACGCCAGAGGTATTTAACACAGATCAGGGCAGCCAATTCACCAGCGGCGATTGGATCGGCGTCCTGACCGACGCGAAGATCAAGGTCAGCATGGACGGAAAAGGCGCGTGGCGTGATAATCGTATGATCGAGCGGCTCTGGCGGTCATTGAAATACGAATGTGTCTATCTGCATGCCTTTGAAAAAGGTTCAGGTGCAAAGGCCGGGATCGGCAAATGGTTGACCTATTACAATTCCGAGCGCCCGCACTCGACCCACGGCATCTTGACCCCTGACGAAGCCTATGCCAGCAAAACAGAACAAATGAGATTAGCAGCCTAAATGAAAACCTGATCCATCTTAGCAAGGCTGCAAACTGGTCGAAAAAGCAGGACCACCTCTAAATTGTGTATCGTTTCTAGAATTTTTCACTGAGGACAACATTGATGACGCAGCGGAATACTATTCTGGATATCGTTGGATGAGCGAAGCGATGCCTTGGGAGGCAGCGGTAAAAGCGAACATAACCACTTGCAAACTTATCATTCTCGACGCGACCAAGGCTACAGAACACATCGAAACTGAACTTAAGTATATATCGAGCGAGAACCTATGGTACAAAACAATTATTGTCGGCACGCCCGATGCCGCGATGGTGCTAACTGAATTCGTTGAAACTGGAATAAGAAACGGCGCTTGCGTTGTAAGGGAACTTAATGATATCATTGATTTTATTGAAAAATCCAGATCAATGCTCAAAGTGCCGACGCCAACCATGCATATTTCGGATCTGTACCACGGCTAGAGTCAAGTACTTGATGAAATTTGGCAATATTCTTCTAGGCGTGTTGGGGCAATTGGTGAGGGATGGCAGAAGTTGTTCCGTCCGAGCGACACTGCCATAGTCAGCTGCAGCACCCAAAAGCGTTTGCCCTTCGCAACAC
>JAGXGZ010000049.1 GCA_024636495.1 Roseobacter sp.
AGGAACTTCGCCAAAGGCGGATAGAAAAATGTGCATGGAGATGATCACCCGATAAGAACAACAACCCCTCCAGAATCTATCCCGCCATCACCCGCAAGAGCGATCCTTTACGCACTAAGTTCCAAACGCGATTCCCCTGTCCTGAAAGGTTGCACCGGGCGTAACAAGCGCCGAAGGAAGATTGAACATCTGCTGAAACGGCGCATTGCACAGCACCAGCCGCAGATCAGCGTCATAGATCGTGAGAGCCTGCGCAATCAAGTTCAGACCAGCGGCGGTCATAGCGCTTGTTTGCGTATCATTCAGCTGCATTTGGTCCCCTGTCCTTGCGTGTTGAATATCACCATCGTGATGGCTCCGCAAAGCCCTGCACAAGAAAATCGCGCTTGTAACAATTCGCAAGGTTTGGGAAATCATTAGGAAAAAGTTGACGCCCAGCATTTGATCGACATCATGGTGCGACATCAGAATCGCACCAGCGATCGACCTGCCACTAAAGAGCAGGCATTGGGAGGAAGACATTTGGCTTACACGCTTGTAAGCGCCGACGGACCCCAGTCCGTTCCGGCGTTGTTGCATCGTAATGCAAAGCAATTCGCGGATGCGCCTGCGTATCGCGAAAAAGAATTTGGCATCTGGCAAAGCTGGACGTGGGCGCAGACCCGCGACGAAGTCGAGGCGCTCGCGCTTGGCTTTCTTGAGCTAGGTGCCGCCGAAGGTGATTTCATCGCCATAATCGGGCGAAACCGTCCCTATTTGTACTGGGCAATGATGGCAGCCGAGATGGTCGGCGTCGTGCCCGTGCCGCTGTACCAAGACGCCAATGCCGAAGAGATGGCCTATGTCCTTGATCATTGTGGCGCGCGGTTTGTCGTGGCGGGCGATCAGGAGCAGGTCGACAAGGTGCTTGAAGTCCAAGACCAGCTGACCCAGTTCGAACGGATCATCTACCTTGATCCACGGGGCCTGCGCAAATACGACCATGCCAAGCTGGACCAATATACCGCCGTCCAAGATATGGGCCGTAAAGCGCGTGATAAACATATCGCCGAACTTGAGGCACGTCAGGCCAAGCTGACCTATGACAGCACGGGCGTGATGCTCTATACCTCTGGGACCACAGGCAAGCCCAAGGGCGTTGTGCTGAGCAACCGCAATATCATCGAGACGGCCAAGTCGTCCTCGGCCTTCGACAAGTTGCGCCAGACTGACGATATTCTGGCCTATCTGCCGATGGCATGGGTCGGGGATTTCATCTTTTCGGTCGGTCAGGCGATGTGGACCGGGTTCTGCACCAACTGTCCTGAATCCGCCGATACGATGCATGTGGATCTGCGCGAAATCGGGCCCACCTATTATTTCGCCCCTCCGCGCGTGTTCGAAACGCAGCTGACCAGCGTCATGATCCGCATGGAAGACGCCAGCCGTATGAAAAAATGGCTGTTCGACAAATTCATGGCCGTCGCGCGCCGCGTCGGGCCTGACATTCTGGATGGCAAGCCCGTGGGGTTCATGGACAAGCTGAAATATGGCTTGGGTGAAGTGATGATTTACGGCCCGCTCAAGAACACGCTGGGCCTCAGCCGCGTCCGCGTTGGCTATACCGCAGGCGAGGCAATTGGGCCTGAGATTTTCGATTTTTACCGCTCGCTTGGGATCAACCTGAAACAGCTTTACGGCCAGACCGAAGCGACGGTGTTCATCACCGCTCAGCCTGATGGTGAAGTACGCAGTGATACGGTTGGTGTGACCTGCCCCGGTGTCGAGCTAAAGATCGCCGAGAATGGCGAGGTGTTCTACCGCAGCCCCGGTGTGTTCGTCGAGTATTACAAGAACCCCGAAAGCACCGCCGATACCAAGGATGCCGATGGTTGGGTCGCCACGGGAGACGCGGGCTTTATCGAGGAAGGGTCGGGCCATCTGCGCATCATCGACCGGGCCAAGGACGTCGGCAAAATGGCCGATGGCAATTTGTTTGCGCCCAAATACGTTGAAAACAAGCTGAAGTTCTTCCCGAATATTCTTGAGGCCGTCGTCTTTGGCAATGGCCGCACGGAATGCACGGCGTTCATCAACATTGACCTGACGGCCGTGGGCAATTGGGCAGAGCGCAACAACATCGGCTATGCGTCTTACCAAGAACTGGCGCGGCATCCTCAGGTCATGGGGCAGATTCAAAGCCATGTGGAGGAGGTCAATGCCTCGATCGCGGAAGACGAGATGCTGTCTGGCTGTCAGGTGCATCGCTTTGTTGTGCTGCACAAGGAACTGGACGCTGATGATGGCGAGTTGACCCGCACCCGCAAGGTGCGCCGCAAGGTGATTGGCGAAAAGTTCGAGGACATCATCAATGCTTTGTACGACGGATCGCCGTCGGTCAGCACGGTCACGGAAGTGACCTATGAGGACGGGCGCAAGGGGTCGATCTCGGCCACTTTGGAAGTGCGCGACGCGAAGGTATTCGCCGATACGCGCAAGATGGCTGCGGAATGAGCACCATGAGCGGAGTGTTCGGGCGCAGCGGTAGTGCAGTGGATTTTAAGACCATTTGGAATGAGGGTGTCGCATGAAGGATCAGGCGGACGGATACGTCACGGCGGATGGTCGTCAGATCGGCCCTGTGGTGATGGAAATGAAAAACATCACTTTGCGGTTTGGCGGCGTCGAGGCGATAAAGGACATCTCGTTTGATGTGCGCGAGGGCGAAATTCGCGCGATCATCGGGCCGAACGGGGCTGGAAAGTCGTCGATGCTGAACGTGATCTCGGGCTTCTATGTGCCGCAGGAAGGTGAAGTCTGGTACAAGGGTGCGCGCCGTGCGCCGATGAAGCCCTTTCAGGTGGCGCAGCAAGGGATCGCACGGACCTTCCAGAATATCGCCTTGTTCGAAGGCATGACGGTACTGGACAACGTGATGACCGGGCGCTTGACCCATATGAAGACAGGGCTGTTTGCGCAGTCGATCTGGAAAGGCAAGGCCGAAGCCGAAGAGACTGCTAATCGTGCAGTTGCCGAAAGGATCATCGATTTTCTTGAGATTCAGGCAATCCGCAAGACACCCGTATCGCGGCTGTCTTACGGATTAAAAAAGCGGGTCGAACTTGCGCGCGCCTTGGCGGCCGAGCCGTCGATCTTGCTGCTGGACGAACCGATGGCAGGCATGAACGTCGAGGAAAAAGAGGACATGAGCCGCTTTATTCTGGATGTGAACGACGAATTTGGCACCACGATTGTGCTGATCGAACATGACATGGGCGTCGTGATGGACCTGAGCGACCGCGTGGTCGTGATGGATTACGGCAAAAAGATCGGCGACGGCACACCCCACGACGTGCGCAACAACCAGGCGGTTATCGACGCCTATTTGGGGGTCGCGCATGATGCTTGATTTTGATCTGGATTTTGTGAACTGGAGGGTCCAAGATGCCTGAGCAACTGGCCTTTGCCCTAGAGGTAACCGCGAACGGTCTGATGGCGGGGGTGCTTTATGCACTTGTCGCTTTGGGGTTCGTTCTGATCTACAAAGCTTCTGGTATTTTCAATTACGCCCAAGGGGTCATGGCGCTTTTCGCTGCCCTTACCCTTGCGGGGATCATGGACGGGCAGGTGCCGTTCAGCCATCTGATCAATGCGATTTTCGGCACTGACGTGCATTACTTTGGTTGGAATGTGCCAGCGTTTCTGGCGATCTTGCTGACCATGGTGGTGATGATTGCGCTGGCCTATGCTGTTCAGCGGCTGGTGTTTCGCCACTTGGTTGGCCAAGAGCCGATCATCTTGTTCATGGCGACCATCGGTTTGGCCTATTTCCTGGAAGGGGTGGGCGATTTGATGTGGGGATCTGACATCAAGTCGATGGATGTGGGACTGCCGCAGGGCATCAACGGCTGGATCGACAACACCACATTCGAGCTGTTCGGCTATGGGTTCTTCATCGACAACCTTGATATCGTGGCGAGCATCATCGCGGCGCTGCTGGTAATCGGGTTGGTGATTTACGCGCAATACACCAAGCAAGGTCGCGCCATGCGCGCTGTGGCGGATGACCATCAGGCAGCTTTGTCGGTGGGCGTATCGCTGAACTTTATCTGGATATTGGTCTGGTCGCTGGCGGGGTTTGTCGCCTTGGTTGCGGGCATCATGTGGGGCACGAAATCTGGCGTGCAGTTTTCGCTGTCGCTGATCGCGCTCAAGGCGTTGCCGGTGCTGATGCTGGGGGGCTTTACGTCGATCCCCGGCGCGATTGTCGGCGGGTTGATCATCGGGGTCGGCGAGAAATTGTTCGAGTTTCTGATTGGTGCGCCTTTCCTTGGCGGTGCGACCGAAAACTGGTTTGCCTACATGTTGGCGCTGATCTTTCTGGTGTTTCGTCCGCAGGGCCTGTTTGGGGAGAAGATCATTGAACGGGTTTGAGTTTACGCGATGTCGGAGTGGGGCTCTGCCCCACACCCCGGGATTTAAGACCATTTGGAATGAAGGGGGCGTCTGATGCTTTATCGTGAGTCAGGGGATTTCAGCTCCACCTATCCGCAGGATAGTCAGACCTTTCCGATCAAATTTGACCGGTATCGCTACTATTTTGTTTTGTTTATCGCAATTGCGGTGATCCCGTTCATAATCAACGATTATTGGGTGAATTCGCTGTTCCTGCCGTTCCTGATCTATGCCATTGCAGCGATCGGGTTGAACATTCTGGTAGGCTATTGCGGGCAGGTCAGCCTTGGAACCGGCGGTTTCATGGCGGTAGGGGCCTATGCCTGCTACAAGCTGATGACCAGTTTCCCCGATATCAGCATGTTGGTGCATGTTTTACTGTCGGGGCTGATTACCGCGGCGGTTGGCGTGTTGTTTGGCCTTCCATCGTTGCGGATCAAGGGGTTCTATCTGGCAGTGGCGACACTGGCGGCGCAGTTCTTTCTGGTGTGGCTTTTTAACCGCGTGCCGTGGTTCTACAATTACTCGGCTTCTGGCCAGATCAGTGCGCCCGAGCGGACATTTTTTGGCATCAACATCACGGGCGCGAACACGCAAGCCTGGGCGACCTATCTGTTCTGTCTGATGTTCGTGATCTTCAGCGCCTACATTGCGCGCAACCTGACCCGTGGGTCGGTGGGTCGCAAGTGGATGGCGATCCGCGACATGGACATCGCCGCCGAGATCATCGGGGTAAACCCGCTGCGCGCCAAGTTGACGGCCTTTGCGGTAAGCTCTTTCTTTGTGGGCATCTCGGGGGCGCTGTTCTTTTCGATTTATCTGGGGGCTGTCGAAGTGGGCGAAGTCTTTGGTATCCAGAAGTCGTTCCTTGTGTTGTTCATGATCATCATTGGCGGGCTTGGATCGATCTTTGGTAGCTTTGCCGGGGCGGCCTTTCTGGTGCTGTTGCCTGTGGTGCTGAAGATCGTCGGCGTTGACTGGCTGGGCTGGCCCACGGATATCGTGGCGCATTTGCAGCTTGTGATCGTCGGGGGGCTGATTATCGTGTTCCTGATCGCAGAACCCCACGGGCTTGCGCAGCTGTGGCGTGTGGCCAAGGAAAAACTGAGATTGTGGCCTTTCCCGCACTAGGGGCAGGCGCATGGCGGGGGGATACCCCTGTCGAAGAAGACGACCGGGCAAACCGGCACTATCGGACATATCCAGGGAGGAAACACCGATGAACATGAAGATGAGACTTAAACTGACGACTGTGGCGCTTGGCGTCACGTTGGCCGCTGGCCCCGCAATGGCAGAGCTGGTCTTTCCATCGCTCAGCTACCGCACAGGCCCCTATGCGGCGAACGGAATTCCGTTTGCGGATGGCTATGCGGATTATTTCACGCTGCTGAATGAACGTGACGGTGGTATCGGTGGCGAGCCGATCCGCATGATCGAATGCGAGACCGGCTATAACACCGAAAAAGGCGTTGAATGCTATGAAAGCACCAAGGGCGAAGGCGCGTTGGTTTATCAGCCGCTGTCCACGGGCATCACATATCAGTTGATCCCGAAAGCGACCGCTGACGGCATCCCTGTCCACTCGATGGGTTATGGCCGCACCTCTGCCAAAGATGGCGCTGTGTTCAAGAGCATCTTTAACTACCCTGCGAACTACTGGGATGGCGCTTCGGTCGCGATCAAGCACCTGCTGGACATCAACGGTGGCAGCCTTGAGGGCAAGAAGATCGCACTGGTCTACCACAACTCTGCCTATGGCAAAGAGCCCATCCGCACGTTGGAAGAGCTGAGCAAAAAGCACGGTTTCGAGCTTAGCTTACTGCCAATCGACCACCCCGGTCAGGAGCAGAAATCACAGTGGCTGCAAATTCGCCGCGAAAAGCCTGACAACGTCATCATGTACGGTTGGGGTGTTATGAACCAGGTTGCAGTTCAGGAAGCGGCGAACATCCGTTACCCTATGGATCAGTTCATCGGCATCTGGTGGTCCGGTTCTGAAAACGACGTGCGTCCTGCTGGCGAAGCGGCCAATGGCTACAAGGCGTTGACCTTCCACAATGTGGGCAGTGACTTCCCAGTGTTTGCGGACATCCAGAAGTTTGTTGTTGATTCGGGCAAAGCTGCCGGTGCAGGCGACCAGATCGGTACGGCTTTGTACAACCGTGGTCTTTATGCCGCGATGTTGGCTGCCGAAGCTGCGAAAACAGCCCAAGGCATCCACAACACAAAGGCCCTGACACCTGCACAAATGCGTGACGGTATGGAAGCGCTCGAGATCACAGAAGCCAAAATGGCCGGTCTTGGCCTGCCAAACTTTGGTCCCGAGTTCAAAGTGTCGTGCGAAAACCATGGTGGTAACGGTCTTGTGGCCGTGTCGCAGTGGGATGCAGCTGCAGACAGCTGGAGCTTGATCACAGACTATGTCCAGTCTGACCAAGACGTGCTTGAGCCGCTGATTGCTGAAGACGCAGCCGCCTTTGCTGCCGAAGCAGGCATCACACCGGGCTGCTAAGACTGACCAAAGGGATGCGGCAGCAACAGTTGCCGCATCCCCCTCAACCCTAGTTGAAAGAGACCGCCATGCTGGACGCCACGCCAAAACCCGATTCTCAGGTCGAGAACCTGCTTGAGGTCAACAACATCGAGGTGATCTACAACCACGTGATCCTTGTGCTGAAAGGCGTCAGCCTAAACGTGCCCAAGGGCGGCATCACCGCGTTGCTGGGCGGCAATGGCGCGGGCAAAACGACGACCCTGAAGGCGATTTCGAACCTGCTGCATTCAGAACGTGGCGAGGTCACCAAAGGGTCGATCAAATATCGCAACGAGCCGATCCACAAATCTGACCCGGCCGATATGGTCAAGCGCGGTGTCGTGCAGGTCATGGAAGGCCGGCACTGTTTCGAACATCTCACGATCGAGGAAAACCTGCTGACCGGTGCCTATACCCGCAGCGACGGCAAGGCCGCTGTCGCGCGCGATCTCGAGATGGTGTATGATTACTTCCCCCGCTTGCGCGAGCGGCGCAAATCTCAGGCGGGCTATACCTCGGGTGGTGAACAGCAGATGTGTGCCATTGGCCGCGCCTTGATGTCACGCCCCGAAACGATTCTGCTGGACGAGCCATCAATGGGCTTGGCACCGCAGCTGGTGGAACAGATCTTCGAAATTGTGAAATCGGTGAATGAAAACGAAGGCGTGACCTTCTTGTTGGCCGAACAGAACACGAATGTGGCACTGCGCTTTGCGCATTACGGCTATATTCTTGAATCCGGTCGCGTGGTGATGGACGGCCCTGCCGCAGACCTGCGCGAAAATCAGGACGTCAAGGAATTCTACCTTGGCATGTCCGACGACGGCCGCAAATCCTTCCGTGACGTGCGCAGCTACCGCCGCCGGAAGCGCTGGCTAAGCTAAGCCTACCCTCCCCCCATTTGAATTTCCCAAACCCGCGAGCAAGCACCATGGCCCAGACGTCCCATTTCGACGCGTTAGAAACCCGCAGCGCCGACGCCCGAGCTGCCGATCTGGCCGCAGCCTTGCCTGCACAAATAGCTCGTGCACAATCCTTGCCGGGTTATGCCGGATCACTGGACGGCATCGACCCTGCCACCATCATCAGCGCCGAGGCGCTCGCGACCCTGCCGGTTTTGCGCAAGTCCGAACTGGGCAAGGCGCAGGCCACCTCGGCCCCCTTTGGCGGCTTTACCACGAAGCCTGCGCAAGCGTTCACCCACATCTTCCAATCCCCCGGCCCGATCTATGAACCCTCCAGCAACGCACCCGACTGGTGGCGGATGGGGCGGTTCTTGCATGCCGTGGGCATCGGCGCGGGCGACATTGTGCAGAACTGTTTTGGCTACCACCTTACCCCGGCTGGTATGATCTTTGAATCCGGTGCGCAGGCCGTTGGTGCCGCCGTGCTGCCCGCGGGCACTGGCCAGACTGAACTGCAAGTCATCGCCGCGCGGGACGTTGGCACCACCGCGTATGCCGGCACGCCTGATTACCTAAAGATCATTCTGGAAAAAACCGACGAGATGGGCGTGACCCTTGGCATCACCAAAGCTGCCGTTGGCGGCGGTGCCCTGTTCCCGTCCTTGCGTGACTATTATACGGGCCGTGGCATCACCTGCCTGCAAAGCTATGCCACCGCTGATCTGGGCAATATCGCTTATGAAACCCCCGCGATGGAAGGGCTGATCGTCGACGAAGGCGTCATCGTCGAGATCGTTACCCCCGGCACCGGCACTCCCGTCCCTGATGGCGAAGTCGGCGAAGTCATTGTGACCACGCTGAACCCTGACTACCCGCTGATCCGCTTCGCCACAGGCGACCTAAGTGCGATCCTGCCCGGTACATCGCCTTGTGGGCGCACAAATATTCGCATCAAAGGCTGGATGGGCCGCGCCGACCAGACCACCAAAATCAAAGGTATGTTCGTGCGCCCTGAACAGGTCGCAGCCCTTGTTGCCCATCACGCCGACGTCTCTAAAGCCCGCGTCGTGGCCACCCGCGAAGCCGAACAAGACGTGATGACCGTGCATCTTGAAACCACGGCCACCGACCCTGATGCCTATGCGCGATCCATTATTGATGTGCTGAAACTCAAGGGTAGGATCGTCCTTGTGGCCCCCGGAACTCTGGCCAAAGATGGACTCGTGATCGAAGACCAACGCAGCTACGACTGACGCGTCCGCTCTTCTCTGGCTCTTAAATATCCGCGCCGCAGGCGGCACTACGTCGCCCCATCGAACAACGATATTTTCGTTCCCGACGCTGGTATTTCCGACTAAAATAGTCGAAACCAAGCCCATGAGTACACGCCCGCAAAACCCGGTTGAAATCATCGTCAAAGCCCCGCGCGATGGGTTGCGTCTGCTTGCGGGCGCTGCTGTGGCGGTCGCAGGGGCTTGCGCCTTGCCGATGTTGGCGGTTTTGCTTGCTGCGTTGGTTGGCGGCACGGAAACGGTACGTCATCTGATCAATACTGTTTTGCTTGGCTACGCCGCTACGACGTTACTTTTGGTCGTGATGGTTGCCTCTGGTACGTTTTTGGTGGGTGTCGGTGCAGCTTGGCTGGTCACAATGACCCGTTTTCCCGGTGCGAAATTCCTTGAGATCGCGCTGGTGCTGCCATTGGCGTTCCCTGCTTACGTGCTGGCCTATGCCTACACCCATGTGCTGGACCATCCCGGCATCGTGCAATCTGCATTGCGTGATGTGACTGGATGGGGTCCGCGTGACTATTGGTTCCCCGAGATCAGATCGTTGGGCGGGGCGGCTCTTATGCTGGTCTTGGTTCTTTATCCTTATGTCTATCTGTTGGCACGTGCCGCGTTCCTGCAGCAATCTGCTACAACATTCTTGGCCGCTCGGGCCTTGGGCAGCAGTGCATGGAAGGCGTTTTATAAGGTGAGTCTGCCGCTGGCCCGGCCTGCGATTGCAGGTGGTGTGTTATTGGCAGTGATGGAGACGATAGCAGACTTTGGAACGGTCGCATATTTTGGTGTCCAAACCTTCGCGACGGGGATCTACACCAGTTGGTTTTCCCTGTTTGATCGGGCCGGTGCCGCGCAACTGGCGCTTTGTCTGCTCAGCTTTGCGCTACTTTTGGCGATGCTTGAACGTATCCAGCGCGGCAAAGCGCAGTACCACGACCCTTCGCGTCGTGCGGTGGCGATGCCGCCGGTCGCCTTAAAGGGGTGGCGTGCGGGACTTGCGTTGATCGCGTGCGGCGTTCCTGTGCTTTTGGGGGCGGTTCTGCCTGTCATGATCTTGTTCTCAATGGGCATCGGATCAGAGCAGGACCTGCTTAGCCCGCGCTACCTTGGTTTTATCCGCAACTCTGCAACGCTTGCCGGAATTGCGGCTGTGCTGACGGTCATGGCTGCGGTGTGTGTTGGGTTCTATCAGCGTTTGCGTCCCGGCAAGCTGTCGAACAGCGCGGCTTATATTGCCCGGCTTGGCTATGCTGTGCCGGGTGGCGTCATTGCCGTAGGCCTTTTGGTTCCCTTTGCGGCCTTTGATAACGCGCTTGATGCGTGGATGCGCAGCACTTTCGACGTCTCAACTGGGTTACTGGTGACGGGGTCGATCTGGCTGCTTGTCGTGGCTTATCTGGTTCGGTTCCTTGCTGCAGCTTTGGGGGCGTATGAAGGGGGGCAGGCGATGGTGCACGCGAATATGGATTCCGCAGCACGGTCCTTGGGCGAAACGCCGGTCGGCACCCTACGACGCGTACATTTGCCGATTCTATCCCCCAGTCTGCTGACCGCGCTGTTGATCGTCTTTGTCGACGTAATGAAAGAATTGCCCGCAACTTTGATTATGCGGCCTTTCAACTACGACACGCTTGCGGTGCAAGCCTACCGTCTTGCCAGCGACGAGCGGTTGGATGGGGCGGCGGTGCCCAGTCTGGTGATCGTGGCGATGGGGCTTTTGCCGGTGATCCTAATTTGCCGGCAGGTCGGGCGGCAACGCTAACGTTTGCATTACGTGAATTGCTTTTCCGGGCTCGAAATGGCGTATGTCAAAGAGAAAGGACCGCATTGATGGGGGATATCAATACGGTCCGATTTTATAGTTTAGTCAGCAAGGAAGGGTATTTATTCCCAACCGACCGCGTCAAAGATTTTCTGCGCTGTGGGAATGTTTTCTGCGACTTCCGACAGGTTTACATCATCCGCTTTGAACTGTCCCAGCTTGGCGACCGAATCTGCAAGCGGCACACCTTTTACCGCAGGAAACTCATCGTTGCCGGTCGAAAAATAAACCTGAGCGCTTTCAGACGACAGATACTCTAGAAACTTTACGGCATTGTCGCGGTTGGGGGCATTGGCAGCCACACCTGCCCCTGACAGGTTCATATGCGCGCCAATGTCTTCTTGGTCAGGAAATACCCAGCCGATTTTGTCGATCTCGCCACTGACGCCATCCACATCAGTGCGCAGCGCGCGGGCGAAGTAATAGGTGTTGGAAACGGCCACTTCGCATTCACCCGACACCAGGCCGCGCAGTTGGTCGGTGTCGCCACCTTGCGGTGCACGCGCCATGTTGTCGACCACGCCTTGTGCCCATGCTGTGGCCTTTTCTTCACCGTAATGGGTGACAATCGCGGCCAGCAGGGTTTGGTTGTATTCATTCGAAGATGACCGGATGCACACTTTGCCCTCATAGGCGGGATCGGCCAGATCAAGATAGGTCAGTGGCGGCGTATCAACGGTGTCTTTGGCGTAAAAGATGATCCGCGCGCGCTGCGAGAAACCGAACCATTCGTTCTCGGTATCTTGCAAGTTGGATGGAATGCGTTCCTCAAGGATTTCGCTATCAACCGATTGCAACAAACCCATGTTTTTGGCGCGGCTTAGACGGCTGGTATCGACGGTGACCAGAATGTCGGCGGGTGAATTGGCCCCTTCGGCCTGCATCCGCGCCAGCAATTCATCCGCTTTACCTTCGATCCGGTTGATCGTGATGCCGGTCTGTTCGGTAAAGTCTGAATACAGTTTTTCATCAGTGTCGTAGTGGCGCGACGAATAAAGGTTCAACTGTCCTTCTGCAAAAGCAGGCAGGGCGGTTGATGCGATCAACGCGGCTGTGAGGGCGGATTTTGTCAGGTTCATAGAGATGTCCATCTGTTTTTGCATAACTTACAAAAACAGTAAGAAACAGATTCGACGTGTGTGTGCAAGCATTTCCTGACTAAAAGACTTTGGTAAGCATCTTGCCGCCAGAATCGGCGGCAAGATGCGCAAGATCAGCTGTCTGTGCTGATCTTGTCCTGAGTTTGCGTATCGAAATCGCTGGCGTCGTGACGTTCGCGCAATTGCATTTCAGGCTCTCCAAAGGCGCGGTTCACCATGCGCCCGCGCTGTACTGCGGGACGTGCGTCGATCTTTTCGGCCCATGCCACAACGTTTTTGTAGGACGCCACATCAAGGAATTCAGCGGCTTCGTACAGACGACCAAGCACTAGCTGACCGTACCACGCCCATATCGCCATATCCGCAATCGAATACTCGCCTGCCATATAGTCGTTATCCGCCAAATGGCGATCAAGCACGTCTAACTGGCGCTTGGTTTCCATCGCGAAACGGTCGATGCAGTATTTGATCTTAACCGGTGCATAGGCATAGAAATGCCCGAAGCCGCCGCCAAGATAGGGCGCGCTGCCCATTTGCCAAAACAGCCATGACATGCATTCGGTTTTTTGCGACGGGTCTTTGGGAAGGAACGCGTCGAATTTTTCCGCAAGATGCAGCATCATCGAGCCGGATTCGAACAACCGTTGGGGCTTGTCGCCTGAGTAATCCATCATTGCGGGGATTTTCGAGTTCGGGTTCACATCAACAAAACCCGACCCGAATTGATCGCCCTCACCGATGTTGATTAGCCAAGCGTCATATTCAGCGCCTGTGTGGCCAGCGGCCAGCAGTTCTTCCAGCAATACCGTGACTTTGACGCCATTGGGGGTCGCCAGCGAATAAAGCTGGATCGGGTGCTTGCCCACAGGCAGCTCTTTTTCCGAAGTCGGGCCCGCGATGGGGCGGTTGATATTGGCGAATTTACCGCCGTTACCGGGCTCCCATTCCCAGACGGCGGGGGGCGTGTAGTCGGGCAGATCGGTCATATGGTCCCTTTCGGTTCAGCTATTTCTGTCTGATGCAGAACCTAGGCTGTATGGGGGGGAGCGCAAGGGGAGGTACCGGGAGGTCTGTGATAGGAGTTGGGTCAGCAGGTATAAAGATCAAATTGGGGCTCATCGCAGGCCACACCAATTCGCTTCTCATTGCATCGATAGAAGGTCGAATCGTTCGATAAATATGACTATGAAACTCATCAACGCAATTGTGGCAGCGATTATCGTAGCAAGACTAGAAACTGCTAAACAGATAAACTTAGGAAACTTGCGTCTGGCAAACACATAGGCTTTCATAAAAAAAGTATAGAGTTACCCACACATACAGGATCAAGGCCATCAATCCGATGCTTTCGTTCAACCAAACGAAAACACTCAAACGCCGTCCCGCGGTGATCTGAGGTATAACCACCAGACCCTTCATATAGATATAGCCCAATGCGCCAGCAGCGGCATAGCCGCTGATGACTTCTACAGCCAGTGCTGGAGATGAAATGCTGTATCTCACGTAATCACCTTGGGGATTGAAATTATCTCCTGCCTGGCATTCCAAGGCAATATTTGACTATGAGGAATAGTCTCTAGTTTGACCACTTCGCAAAAATCACAATCCATCAAGTCCAAACAAAAAAACCGCCCCCGAAGGAGCGGCTTTTTAAAGCTCGGTGCAAGCAGCTCTTAACCCTGACGGGCTTTGAACCGACGCTGCGTTTTGTTGATTACGTAAACGCGGCCTTTGCGACGCACAACGCGGCAGTCACGATGCCGATTTTTGAGCGAGCGGAGCGAATTGCGAACCTTCATGGTCGTTCTCCTGTGTCGTGGCGCGGGCCAGCGCCGGGTTGCGGGCAGTTCAGCGGATGCTGAACCAATGAATTAGGTGGTGGGCGATACTGGGATCGAACCAGTGACCCCTTCGATGTCAACGAAGTGCTCTACCGCTGAGCTAATCACCCCCTATGTAGCCCGAAAACCAACGCCCCAAACAAAAACGGGGCGCGAAATTTCCGCGCCGATAGGGGGGCTATAAATAGAGTCGCAGGTATGATCAAGGGGTTTTGGCTTTGTAAAAACATGCGCTATGTTCATTTTCGAAAGGTGCGTTCATGCCACACCATGCTTACGAAGTTTTACACCCGGATCGCAACCGGTCCTGTGTGGTGTTTGCATCCCCCCATTCGGGGCGCAATTACAGCCCCTCGTTCCTCGGTTCGAGCATTTTGGACGATCATATGATCCGCTCGTCCGAGGATGCATTCGTTGATCTGCTTTTCAATGCCGCGCCTCAATTCGGCGCGCCGTTTCTTATGGCCGGAGCGCCGCGTGCCTATATTGATCTGAACCGTTCGTGTGACGAGTTGGACCCGGCATTGATCGAAGGGGTGCGCCGGCAAGGGCACAATCCGCGTGTTGCCTCTGGCCTTGGGGTGATTCCACGTGTTGTGGCCAATGGCCGTGCAATCTATCGCGGTAAAATCACGTTGGAAGAAGCCGAGACGCGGATCGACAGATATTGGCGACCTTACCATGGCATGCTGCAAAAGCTGCTTGATGCCGCGTATCAGCGGCACGGCCAGACAGTGCTGATTGATTGCCATTCGATGCCGCACGAGGCGATGGATGGCGTGGCGCTGCAGGGGATGAAGCGCCCCGATGTCGTCTTGGGGGATCGCTTTGGCGCGGCTGCCAGTGGCGATGTCGTGGACCGGGTCGAGGCGGCTTTTGTCGGGGCAGGGTTCAACGTGACCCGCAACACGCCTTTTGCGGGCGCCTATATCACGCAGGCGTACGGGCGGCCGTCGCGGGGGCAGCACGCGATTCAGGTCGAATTGGATCGGTCGCTTTACATGGACGAGGCGTTGGTGCGTCCGAATGGCAACTTCGCATACGTTCAAACGGCGCTGCAAAAGGTTCTTGCCGAAATCGCGATGATCGGCCAGGGGCGCGTCCCGTTGGCTGCTGAATAATCACCGCAGGGCGCGGCCTTTGACGATTGCCTTTGTTCCAAATCTTTCGCGAATCGCGTCGGTGGCACGTTCTGCTTTGCCGCGCCGACCTGCGTCGGGGTCCAACAGATCGCCTGACAGATCCGCACCATCCGCAGTGCTAAGATCAGAAAGGCCGCATCCGAGTAATCGGTAAGGGCCGGGGTCATTCAACTGATCGAACAAACTGCGCGCTGTGCGATAAATCCGGTCAGCCAACTGGGTGGGATCATAAAGCGAAACACGGCGCGTGATCAGCGAGAAATCTGACCTTTTCAACTTCAGAACGACGACACGCCCCGCCAGACCTTTTGCCTTGGCGCGGTCAGCCACTTTTTCCGCCATGCGCCAAAGATGCCCATCCAACAGTTCAAGGTCAGAGGTGTCGTCGTTAAAGGTCGTCTCGTTGCTTATGGATTTCATCGGCTCGTGAGCCGACACCGGGCGTTTGTCCTGGCCGCGCGCAAGATGCCAAAGCCGGTCGCCCATGCCACCAAAACGGGCGATAAGATCCGTTTGCTCCCATCGCAGAAGATCTGAAAATGTCTGTATGCCGGCCTTGTTCAAAGATGCCAGCGTTGCAGCACCGACACCCCATATCATGCTGACCGGTTTCTCCTTGAGGAAAGATTGCGTTTCAGCTTGGCCGATCACCGAAAATCCATGCGGTTTGTCCAGATCTGACGCGACTTTGGCAAGAAACTTGTTATGTGACAGCCCAATCGACCCTGTGAGCCCAAGTTCTGTCTTCATCCGACGCACCAATCGCGCCAGCATCACAGCCGGCGGCGCGCCATGCAGTTTGGTAGTGCCGGTCATATCCAAAAATGCTTCGTCCAATGACAAGGGCTGTAGTGCGGGCGTCAGTTCCTCCATCATGCTGCGGATTGCACGCGAGGCTTCGACATAAGCGTCCATTCTTGGTTTGATGATGATCGCCTCGGGACACAGCTTGAGCGCCTGAAACATAGGCATCGCGGATTTGACGCCCTTGATGCGGGCAATGTAGCATGCGGTCGATACAACGCCGCGCCTGCCCCCGCCGATGATCACCGGCTTGCCGTTGAGTGCGGGGTTATCACGCTTTTCGACGGACGCATAAAATGCATCGCAATCCATGTGGGCGATGGACAGATCAAACAATTCGGGGTGCGCGGTCACACGCGGGCTGCCGCAAGCCGAACATCGGCTAGCAGGTGCGATTTGGGACAGACAGTCGCGGCAAAGAGCGGGCATGACAGATATATGGGCCTACGGAGGATCATTTGAATATTAGCGCATGGGGTAAGGATTGAACATGGCATTTGGCGGGTCGAAGATCGCGCTTTATCTTGGGGATCGACTGGTCGTGATCCTGCGCGATGATCACGAGGGCCTGCCATATGCAGGCTGTTGGGACTTGCCGGGTGGCGGGCGGGAAGACACTGAAACCCCGTTGGCTTGCGTCCAGCGCGAGTGTTTTGAAGAGCTGGGTCTTGAGGTCCCACAGGCCGCGATCAAGTGGCAACGCAGCTTTGCGCAAAACGGTGTGACCAACTGGTTCTTTGTGGGATATTTGCCTGCGGCCTGCGCGGGCAGCATCGTTTTTGGGGACGAGGGCCAGAGATGGGCCTTGATGCCTGACCAAGCATATATCGACCATGTCAAAGCAGTTCCCATGTTTCAGGAACGGTTGAAGCTATATCTAACAGGAGAGGATCTGGGGGAAAGAACCCCCCGCTACGATGCGGGGGGAGGTGACGAACTTCAGGAAGAACCAGTTCGTCGGGGAGTATCACCAAAGTAAGGTTGCCATACGAATGTTATTTCAACTAGCCAAAATTTGCAGCACAAACAGGTAAATGTTGTTCTGTTACAGAATTAACACAGCTCAACCGTGGCGGGAAGGTTGGTCAGGGAAGGTCTGCCAATATGTCTTTGACCGCCGACGCAGGGTCTGCTGCTTGCCAGATCGGTCGTCCGACAACGATGTGATCTGCGCCGTCCATGATGGCTTGGCCGGGTGTTGCAACGCGTTTTTGATCCCCCATTGCTGCACCCTGCGGACGCACGCCCGGTGTCACGATTAGCTTGCCAGTCGCCTGTGGCAGTGCTCGGATCAGTGCGGCTTCTTGTGGCGATGCGATGACGCCATCTGCGCCGGCCTCGAAGGCCCGGGCTGCGCGGGTGGCAACCAGATCGGCGATATCACCTTCTTGAATAAGCGATGCATCCAGATCGGCGCGGTCAAGCGAGGTCAGGATCGTGATTGCGAGGATTTTAGTGCGCGATCCGGCAGCTCCCTCCATCGCGGCGCGAACAACATGGGGGTCGCCGTGCACGGTAAGGAAATCAAGGTCAAATTTTGACAGGCCCCTCACGGCTGCCTCTACCGTGGCACCGATATCAAACAGCTTCATGTCCAAAAAGATGCGCTTGCCGTGGTCTTGGATCAGTTCATTCGCCAAGCCCAAGCCACCACCAGTCAGCATGCCCAAACCGATTTTGTAGAAACCGACGCTGTCACCAAGTTTCTGGGCCAACTCAAGCCCTGCAACAGCATGGGGGACATCTAGTGCAACGATCAGACGGTTATCAGACATGAGGGGCTCCGGTTTCTTGGGCAATGGCAAACGAATTTGCTTTAGGGCGTCAGTACGCCGAAGTCCACGGAAATGAAAAAGACCCGGAAAACGTGGCAGCGTTTTCCGGGCACAGTCGTCAGAGACATCGCAGGCAGGCAGGGGTCTCTGGTGATGCGGAGAATGCACCGGGACAGGTGCAAAGGCAGTTCCGCAAACTCAAAAAATTCAGGCGGCGCGCAAGCCGGGTAGTGTTACAACGTGAGCCAACCATGTCTTTGCATCAAACCGTTGGCGTCCGGCTCGTGGGCTTGCAGTGTCTAGCTGCAGTTCACTGAATACACCGCCGCGCCCGGTATGGCGCCGTTCGGCTTGCTTGCGCAGACCGGCCGCAGCATCCTCGAACCTAGTCGACATGGGAGCATGGATAGAGCAGGCATATTTGCGTGCGCTATCGCCATCATGGACTGTTACCAGTGCCTCAAAGCATTGCTCGGCCGCGTTATAAATAACATCATTCATCTGAATTGGGCGCGTATGCATTGTCTGTACCTCGTTGGTTCCGACGTTTTGTCATCGTTGCGAAGCGATTCGTTCGCTTGTCTTCAAAATAGAAACGATAGTGTGGCTTAAAAGTTCCAAATTTTTCTCCTAACCTGTGGATAAATATAATTTACCACGTAAAAACAGTCAATTGACATGTCCTTACTTTTTTCTTGCCATAAGCGAAATTTTGCGAATGACGTTTTAGCGCAGCAATTACAACCACTTCGGATCATGGAAAGATCTGATAAACCAGCACCGGCGGCAGAAGTTCGGTGTGTGCTGGCATGGAACTATTCCACCGCTTCCCTCTTGAAACGCAGCACCTCAACTCCTTGATTTAGAACAAGGCCCACATGGCGACGCGCTGCTAGACAGGCGTAGCTAAATCGGGGCGCTTAACTGAAAAAGGAGAGACCCATGGACTTGAGCAAGTTCACGGAAAGATCGCGTGGCTTTATCCAGGCCGCGCAGACAATCGCGACGCGCGAAAGCCATCAGCGGCTAACGCCCGAGCATCTGCTAAAAGCATTGATGGACGATGATCAGGGGCTTGCGAGCAATCTGATTTCAGCTGCTGGCGGCACGCCAAGCCGTGTGGTCGAGGCGTTGACGCTGTCGCTGGGCAAGCTGCCTAAAGTGTCGGGCGATGCCGCACAGGTCTATCTGGATAATGCGACCTCAAAGGTGTTGGCCGAGGCCGAAGTCATTGCCAAGAAGGCAGGCGATAGTTTCGTTCCGGTGGAGCGTATCCTGATGGCCCTATGCATGGTTAAATCTGGGGCAAAAGACGCATTGGCGAACGGCAAGGTGACAGCCCAAGGATTGAACGCTTCAATTAACGATATTCGCAAAGGCCGCAAAGCCGACAGCGCCAGTGCCGAAGATGGCTATGAGGCGCTAAAGAAATACAGCCTTGATCTGACAGAGCGCGCCCGCGAGGGAAAGATCGACCCGATCATTGGTCGTGACGAAGAAATCCGCCGCACCATGCAGGTGCTAAGCCGCCGGACCAAGAACAATCCGGTGCTGATCGGCGAACCCGGCGTAGGTAAAACTGCGATTGCCGAAGGGTTGGCCTTGCGCATCATTGATGGCGATGTCCCTGAATCCCTGCGCAACAAGCGCTTGCTGTCGTTGGACATGGGCGCGCTGATTGCCGGTGCAAAATACCGTGGAGAGTTTGAAGAGCGTCTAAAAGCCGTGCTGACCGAGGTCACCGAAGCTGCGGGCGAGGTGATTCTGTTTATCGACGAGATGCACACGCTGGTCGGCGCGGGCAAGGCAGATGGCGCGATGGACGCGGCCAATCTGATCAAACCTGCGCTGGCGCGGGGTGAATTGCACTGTGTAGGCGCAACCACCTTGGATGAATACCGAAAATACGTTGAAAAAGATGCAGCGTTGGCGCGGCGCTTTCAGCCGGTGATGGTGAACGAACCTACTGTCGAAGACACGATCAGCATTTTGCGCGGTATTAAAGAAAAGTACGAGCTACACCATGGTGTAAGGATCAGTGACAGCGCGTTGGTCGCAGCGGCAACGCTAAGCCACCGCTATATCACTGATCGTTTCTTGCCCGATAAGGCGATCGACCTTGTTGATGAGGCGGCCAGCCGTTTGCGGATGGAAGTCGACAGCAAGCCCGAAGAACTGGACGCGCTGGACCGTCAGATCATGCAGTTGCAGATCGAGGCAGAGGCGCTCAAGAAAGAAGACGACGCCGCCAGCAAGGACCGGTTGGAGAAGCTTGAGCAAGAGTTGGGCGATCTTCAAGAGAAAGCTGACGCCATGACAGCACAATGGCAGGGCGAACGCGACCGTCTGGAAGGCGCACGCGAGCTGAAAGAACAGCTCGACCGTGCGCGGGCCGAGCTGGACATCGCCAAGCGCGAGGGCAATCTCGCGAAGGCGGGTGAGCTTTCTTATGGCGTTATCCCGCAGTTGGAGCGCCAATTGGGCGAAGCCGAGGAAAACGAAGCCGATATGATGGTGGAGGAGGCCGTGCGGCCCGACCAGATTGCAAGTGTGGTCGAGCGTTGGACAGGTATCCCCGCCGGTCGCATGCTGGAAGGCGAGCGTGACAAGCTGCTGCGGATGGAAGACCAGTTGCACAACCGTGTCATCGGGCAAAACCAAGCAGTGCGCGCTGTTGCTAACGCAGTGCGCCGTGCGCGCGCTGGTCTGAACGACGAAGCGCGACCTTTGGGCAGCTTTCTGTTCCTTGGGCCAACCGGCGTGGGTAAAACCGAGCTTACCAAAGCGGTGGCGGAGTTCCTGTTCGACGACGAGAACGCGATGGTGCGGATCGACATGTCTGAGTTCATGGAGAAACACGCCGTGTCGCGTCTGATCGGTGCCCCTCCGGGCTATGTCGGCTATGATGAGGGCGGTGTGCTGACCGAAGCCGTGCGGCGCAGGCCCTATCAGGTCGTGCTGTTCGATGAGGTCGAAAAGGCGCATCCGGATGTCTTCAACGTGCTGTTGCAGGTTTTGGATGACGGTGTGCTGACTGATGGTCAGGGCCGCAAGGTCGACTTTAAGCAGACCCTCATTGTGTTGACCAGCAACCTTGGGGCGCAAGCGCTAAGCCAGCTTCCCGATGGGGGCGACATGGCGCAGGCCAAGCGTGACGTGATGGATGCGGTGCGGGGGCACTTCCGGCCCGAGTTCCTGAACCGTCTGGATGAGACGATCATCTTTGACCGTCTGGCGCGTGCTGACATGACCGGAATCGTCGAAATTCAGGTGAACCGTCTGCTCAAACGGCTGGTCAGTCGCAAGATCGGGTTGGAGCTGGACGCCGGTGCCAAGCAATGGCTGGCCGATGAGGGATACGATCCGGTATTCGGCGCGCGACCGCTAAAGCGGGTGATCCAGCGTGCGCTGCAAGACCCGCTGGCCGAAATGATCCTTGCCGGTGATGTGCTGGATGGTGATCTGATCCCTGTGTCTGCTGGCAGCGAGGGGCTGATCATCGGTGACCGCATAGCCGCCAGCAACAGACCCAAGCCGCATGAGGCGACCGTTCACTAACGAAAAAAGACGGTTTATAGACGCAAGAAAGGCCGGGGATCACACCTCGGCCTTTCTGATATCCATCTAACAAAGCGGTGTGATTGCTGAAATGTAAGTCTTAACATTTGGTATGAACGGGCGGGCGTACTATCTATTCATTATAAAGATTTAAGGAGTTTCCCAAATGGCCAACCGCTGGATCAATACGCTGAATGACAATGACGTCACGCCCGAAGACTTGTTTGTGAACCGGCGGCAGATCATGGGCGGTGCGCTGGCGGGGATCGGGCTGGTCGGTATGGGTCAAGCGGCATCGGCTGCGCCAGAGGGGCTTGAGCCGAACAGCTTTGAAGAAATAACCAGCTACAATAACTACTATGAATTTGGCACCGGCAAAGATGATCCGGCCAAATACGCAGCCAGCCTGACGACGCAGCCGTGGACCGTGCAGATCGAGGGCATGGTAGACAAACCCGGCCCTTACGCATTCGAGGACATCATGAAAGCGATGACCATCGAAGAGCGGCTGTACAAGTTCCGCTGTGTCGAGGCGTGGTCGATGGTTGTCCCTTGGAACGGGTTCGAGCTAGCCGATCTGCTGAACATGGCTGGTGTGCAATCGGGCGCGAAATATGTGGCGTTTGAGACAGCGCTTCGTCCCGACGAGATGCCCGGCGTCGCTTATAATGTGCTGGACTGGCCCTATGTCGAGGGATTGCGTCTGGACGAGGCGATGAACCCGCTGACCATCATGGCGACTGGGATTTACGGTAAGGACATTCCAAACCAAAACGGCGCTCCGCTTCGGCTTGTCGTGCCATGGAAGTACGGGTTCAAGTCGATCAAATCGATTGTTAAGATTACGCTGACAGACACGCAGCCCGCGACCAGCTGGAACAAGGCTAACGCCCGCGAATATGGGTTCTATAGTAACGTGAACCCCGAGGTCGATCACCCCCGCTGGTCTCAAGCGTCAGAACGCATGATCGGCGGTGGTTTGTTTTCTAAACGCATCCCGACGTTGATGTTTAACGGCTACGAAGAAGAGGTTGCGAGCCTTTATACCGGTATGGACCTAAGCAAAGAGATTTAGGGCAGGGCCGCGGCATGGTTAATATCGTAAATCATGTGAATGGCTTTGTGCGCAAAGTGCCAACATGGGCCATCTATATACTGTACCTGCTTCCCGTGCCTTGGCTTTTGTATCTGGCTCAGACAGGGGGCCTTGGCGTCGAGCCGATCAAGGAGCTCGAGCACGAGCTGGGTCAAATTGCGCTGCAGTTGCTGATCATAGGATTGGCGATTACCCCTCTACGTCGGCATATCGGGCTGAACTTTCTTAAATTTCGCCGGGCTTTTGGGCTGTTGGCATTCACCTATGTGTCGTTACATCTACTTGTCTGGCTGGTGTTGGACGTAGGCATTATCAGCCAGATTTGGGCAGATATTATCAAGCGGCCCTATATAACGATAGGGATGGCCGGGTTCTTGTGCCTTGTGCCGTTGGCGCTGACCTCGAATAACTACTCTGTGCGAAAGCTGGGGCCGAAATGGCGAACGCTGCACAAGCTGACGTATCTGGCAGTGGTTTTGGGCGGAGTACATTTCATCTGGCTGGTCAAAGGTTTCCAGCTTGAGCCGCTGATTTACATGGCCATGATCCTGGGTTTGCTTGCCTTGCGACTGCCAAAACGTCGCAAACGGCAGGCAGTCCCTACCTGATTCCTGTTCGTGCGGGCGAATCTTGGGCGTGATAAACGGCGTTTCGCACAAGGCTGTTGGCGCAAACAATCCGCGTACCACTAGATATAGCGGTTGGTCTTGTGGATAAGTCTAGGCGATGGCAGCAGGGCGCAGAAGCTTACCCATGGTAAGAGTAATAATGCTGCTTGCTTGCCACCTGTTTGCGCAGCATTCCGTAAGCAAGGCGCTGATATTAAGGTAAAATTCAGGAATTAGAGAAAAATGAACTTTAATCCAAAAAAGGGGTTGCGGGTATTTGGAACTAACCTTAGAACGCCCCTACCGGAGACGCAGAGATGCGGGTCTGGGGCGCTAGACGGGGTTGACGGAGCTGAGAGGTTTTGGAGATTTACGTAGCGGGAAAATTCTGAGGGAAT